>CAJXRZ010000008.1 GCA_913060515.1 uncultured Pseudomonadota bacterium
TACGAGATTTCTGCCTGTCTCGTGGGCTCGGAGATGTGTATAAGAGACAGGCTCCGAGCAGCGCCCATGACATGGAGGTGAACATGGGCACAGTGTAGAGCCTGGGTGCGCGTTGGTGGGCTCAGCTGTTGGGCTGGGTGGCCTGCGCCTCAGCGGGGGCTTCGGCAGGGGCGTCTTCATCGACCTGGGGCTGGAGCAGCAACGGGGCGGGCTCCTCGACCTCGGCCAAGGTTGGAACGATGCCCTCCACCTCGATGGCCTCCACCTCGACCACTTCAGGAGCCTCGGCCACTTCGAGTGCTTCGGCCTCTTCAAGCACCACGGGAGCGGCTTCGACCTGCTCCATGGCCTTGGCCAAGCTCATGCCGCGGGCGGGCGGCATGCCGCAGGCGCTGGCGGCAGAAGAGAACAGGGACATGCTGACAAGGCTGATGGCGAGAATGGTCTTCATGGGACACCTCCGGGGTTGCTCGTCTGGACAACGGGCCCACCCGGCGGTTCCTTACACTTCAGTCAAGAATCCATCAGCTGATCTGGGCCAGCTGGATCTTCAGGAAGTCACCTTCCGCACCGGGCACGACCCAGTCCTTCATCTCCGCCTGGGCGGTCAGTCCAGCCCCCTCCGCCTGGGCGAGCCACGCCAAGGCCTGAAGGGCCCGCGCATCGGACTGTCTGGAGAGCCACTTCGCTGCTTTGACCACCGCGCGACGCCGGGTGCCGCTCCTTCGGGTGTGGCCCAAGAGCAACAAGGCCAAGAAGGCGGCGAGGGTGGACTCGATGCTGCCCCAGCTCCCATCCACGTGCTGAGACTGAACCAAGGCGACGAGCGGGGTCAGACCAATGCGCTCTGGCGAGGCCAACTCTGCGGCCTCCGAGTCCACCATGGAGGCAGAGACGGGGGCCGGCGCCATCGGAGGAGGAGCGCCCAAACCAGGAGGCAGAGCCCTTGAGCGCTGGCGACGCAGTCCGACACGCTTTGGCTGTGCCTTCTTGGCTTTGGGAGGGGCGCTCGGGCCTGGACGTCCTTTGGCCACACCACGGGGCATGGCCATGGGCGCCGACATCGGCAAGGCCCCTCCGCCGGCAAAGGCCTCTTCCAGTTCGGGCATGGCGGGCTGCTGGATGTGTGTCTTGGGGCCGACGACTTGGAGGCTGGGGTCAACCAGCACAAAGGCGCTCTGGCTGCAGAGCACGCCGTGGGCCAAGCTCAGCTTGAGGATGGCGGGCTTGAGCGCCTCCTCCTCATGGGGGTAGGCGACCAGACGGTCCTCCAGGCGCCGGATCTGAGCCTTGGCAAATGCAGGTCCCAAATCAGCGACCTGCATGGGCTTGGCGCTCAGCTTCAGTGGGCCGCTGGGGCTGACGCCCTGAACGTCCAGCGTCTCTGGCGCACCGTCGATCCACAGCATGGCGGGCTGGTCACCGAAGAGCTCGCTGGCTCCAAGGCTGCCCGCCGCTCTGAGCTCGGAGAGCAAAGGGGCACCAAAGCGCGCCTCCAGGTCGGCGACCTTGGCCTCGATGTCCTCGCGCGGGGCGCACAAGGTGCAGGTTCCGCCGCCCAACCGGGCGAGCTGCTGCAGGAGCGCTTCGTTCACGGCCGTGTCAATGCCCAAAGTGAAGAGCCGAGCCTGCCCGCGCCGATGGTGCACCGCCGCGCTCAGCTCCTGTGTGTTCCAGGCCTGGCCGTCCGTGACGAACAGGACGGTGTGCAGGCGTCCGGGCTCCGCAGGGGGCGCCAAGCCCATCTTGAGAGCGGGCAGCATCTCGGTGCCACCGCGGGCCTGTAGACCTTCGATCCAGGCCTCGGCCTGTGCCAGGGCCTGCTCAGTGATGGGCAGAAAGGCGCCTTGGGCGTATGGCTCAAGGCGGTCGTCAAAGGCCAGGATTCTGAAGCGGTCTTGGACGTCCAAACCACGGAGGGCCGTGCGCAGCGCCAGCTTGGCGGCGTGCATCTTCTGGCCTCGCATGGACCCAGAGATATCTACGATGAAGCTGGCGTCTCGAGGCAAAGGCTCCGGGAAGCTCTCGCTGGGTGGGGCGATCTGGACCAAGGTGAAGCTCCCGTCTGTCCACGCTTGGAGCTCAGGCTTCTGGGCCGCCGCCAGTGAGAAGCGCAAGACAAAGTCTCGGTCCAGAGCAGCGCCGCTGGGCTTGAGGGTCACGCCATCGTCCAGCTTCATGGACACGCTGTGCTGGGCCACCTCCAAGAGGCTGGGCACGCCCTTGATCCGGACCTGCAGATCCAGCGCCGCCCCACCTCCCAAGAGCACTGGAGGCTGCAACTTGGAGGCATCGGGGACCCGGTCCGTGTCTGGCAGAATGCCGCCGCCGCTGTGGCCGGTCGCCGTGCCAGGCAGGTAGCGCTCAGCGATGGCGGTGGGGAAGGAGAAGCGCTGCACACCGCCCTCCCAGACCAAGGGCCAGGTCAGCTCGAGCACGACCCGCACCTCCGACCCGGGCGGAATGTTGGCCACCCGAATGCGGTGTACGTCTTCCCGCTCCTGCTCGATGATGGCCGTGCGATGACCGCTGCTCTTGGCCTGCTCGTAGTCCGCCTGCGCCTCAACGCGCTCCTTGCACAGCCCATGAATCTCCAGGTCCCCGGCCTTCAGGGAGAAGGCGTGCACCGCCGCATCCGGTGGCAGCGGCAGGATGTGCTCCAGCTCGAGAATCTGGTCCAAGTCGTTCTGGTAGACCTGCTCAATGCGGCACTGGGCGATGGGCCCCATCAGCTCGGCGCGCACCTGAACCTTGCGCAGGGGCAAGGCCTTGGGACCGCCGTCCAGGAGGGCGAGAAGACCACCCAAGTGGGAAGAGGGAGTGGGAGCTGGGAAGGTGGGGACGAGCTGGGTCATTCGGACTCCTTGGAGGGGGAAAGGGCGGCATGGAGGCGGGCTATGAGCTGCTCCGTGTTGGGGTGTTGGGTGGGATCGATGCTGAGCAGGACCCCAGGCACGAGCTCGACGCTCTGCCAGGGTCGTGGGGAGGGAGAAGGAGCTGGCTCAAGCGAGGCCAGGTTGGCGCTCAGCCCCAAAGCCGGCGCCAGGACGGCTTCCAGCTCGAGGTTGCTTCGACCCGCCAAGCCCCGCTGGATCTCATCCAAGCTTCGGCCAGCACCTTGGAGCAATTTCACAGCGCAAGCTTGAAGGAGGTGCCGGTAGCCGTAGACCGCTTTTCGCCCTTGGTACTGGGAGGGTCGGTCCACCAGGTTGGCGCTCTGGTAGTAGCGAACCAAGCGCGCGTCTGGAAAGGGGTTCACCCGCTTGTCAGCCGGCCGTGGCGCCCCTTTGAGCAGTTCGGCTGCGGCGCTGCAGAGCGCGGCAAGATCGAATGTCTGGTCTCGGTAGTCGTGGAGAGTCATGCCGTTACTGTAAAGCTAACAGTAATTACTGACAACAAGAAAATGCGCCGTCGCAGGAACTTCGTGTCACAGGACTTGCAAACACAGCGTCAACGGCTACCCTAAGACTCAAGCAGGGAACCTGAATGATTTTGCCTTCACTCCTCCTCGCGCTGGCGTGCACCGGCGGCGGCCTTGGCAACAGCAGCGATGGCGCTGAGATCACGCTTGTCGACAGTGATGGCGACACCATCATCGACATCCACGAAGGCATCTGGGTGGACGCCGACTCCGAAGATGGGGAGACCCAAGGGAGCGAGGCGGACACCGATCAAGACGGCGAGCCGGACCACCTCGATCTGGACTCCGACAACGACGGCATCTCCGATGCGGACGAGGCTGGCGACGCAGACTTGCTCACGCTGCCCTTCGACAGCGACGGCGATGGAATCGAGGACTTCCGCGACCTGGACTCGGATGAGAACTGCATTCCAGATGCCGAAGAAGGTGGCACCGACCTGGACGGAGACGGCATCCTGGCCGTCGCAGATCTGGACGATGACGGAGACGGCATCCTGGACTCCATCGAGATCGGCCTGGACTGTGCCCGTGTGGACAGCGATGGCGACGGCACCGCGGACTACCAGGACATCGACAGTGATGGCGATGGAATCGGGGACAAGTGGGAGGCTGGCACCAGCGCTTGGGACTCTGAGCCCGCCGACAGCGATGGCGACGGAACCCCGGACTACCTGGACCTGGACAGCGACGGCGATGGCTTCCCTGACCAAGCCGAAGGACGCAGCAAGGGCCCTGAGAACGAGCCTGTGGACACGGATGGGGATGGCATCTACGACTTCGCGGACATTGACTCGGACGGCGACGGGCTGACCGATGCAGATGAGCGGGACGTGTATGGGACCTCCCCCTACGCCAACGACACGGACGGGGACGGCTTCTCCGATGGCGCGGAAGTCTCCGCTGGCACCAACCCCAAGGACGCCAGCTCGCAGATCGAAGGCATCTACGTCACGGTCGATGAGCGGGCCAACCTCGAGGAGCGCTTCGACTTCACCCTGAACGTTCAGATGGGCGATGTGGCCTTCCTCATCGACACCACCGGCTCCATGAGCGGGACCATCAACGGAATGACCTCGGAGTTCTCCTCCATCGTCTCCCAGCTCAGTGGCATTCTGCCCGACGCCCAGTACGGCGTGGCCACCTTCGATGACTACAACTACGGCGGCTACGGCTCAGGCTCCGACAAGCCCTTCGAGCTGCGTCAGCAGATCACCTCGGACATCAGCCGCGTCCAGAGCAGCCTCTCCAGCATCCCGCTGCACTACGGAAACGATGGCCCCGAGTCCGGCATGGAGGGGCTCTACCAGAGCCTCACCGGCGAGGGCTACGACCAAGACTGCAACGGAAGCTACAGCTCCGCGGACGACGTCAAACCCTTCCTCGCCAGCAGCAGCGACCCCTTCAATGGCGGCGGCGGAGAGTTCTACAACAGCTCCAGCGCCGGCGGCGGCAGCGAGGGTGGCTACGGCTTCCGGCCCTACGCCTTGCCCATCGTGGTCTACGCCACGGACAACTACATGCGGGACCCCAGCGCTGGCTACGGTGCCCCAGGCGGCTGTCCTGGCGACGCCACCGGTGCAGACGTGGTCACCGCGACCAACGCGCTGGGCGGCTACCTGATTGGCATTGGAGCCAACTCCGGGACCCCACTTCCGCAGATGCGGGACTTGGCCACCAAGACGGGTTCGATGGCGGACACGGACGGCGACGGCGCTGCGGACGACCTGCTGGTCTTCCAGTGGAGCGGCTCGTCCAGCACCCTGCGCAGCACCATTGTCAGCGCCATCACGGACCTGGTCGAGTCCGTGCAGTTCAGCACGGTGGAGCTGCAGGTCGATGACCCCTATGGCTTTGTGACGGGCGTCAGCCCCAGCAGCTACAGCCTCTCCGGCGCTCCGAACGGCCAAATCATTCAGTTCACCCTGGACTTCTTGGGCGCCATCCCGGCCGGCGAGGAGGATGAGATCTACAAACTCACCCTCAACGTTCTGGGAGACGGAACGGTGCTGCTCGACACCTTGGATATTTACGTGGTTGTCCCTGGGAGGCCCCAATGATTGTTCTTCTTGCGATGCTGGCTTGTGAGTCCGACAACAACCTCTCGGTCATCAACGACAACGGCAACGGCGACATCGACGGCATTCTGGGCCGAGTGTGCGATCCGGCAACCAGCAATTGGCTCGAGGGCGCCACGGTCTACACCCACCTCTTTCGGGAGGGCGAGCTCTACGACACCCGCAGGGCGGTCTCGGACGTGGACGGAAACTGGAACCTGACGGACTTGCCCCCCGACCAGATGTACATGGTCTACGTGCAGTTCGGGAATGAGATCCTCGAGCAGCTCGAGGTCTATGTTCCCCCAACCGGCGGCGTGGCCATGGACGAGCCTGCTTGCAGCGGCGGGACCGGACGTCTGGCCGTGGTCAGCGGAAACTACGACGACCTGGGCCGGGTGCTCGAGGGCTTGGGCTACCCCGGCTACGAGCCGGTGGACGGTCAGAACAGCGCACAGCTCGCCGCTTTCCTCTCCAATCCAGAGAACCTGGGTGTCTACGATGCCATCCTCTTCTCCGGCGGTCACGTCGAAGAGGACGTGTTCTTCGACTCGGACAACAGCGGTCAGCAGATCCAGGTGGACACCGTGCTCTCGTCCCTGCGAACCTACGTGCAGCAGGGCGGACTCATCATCGCGACCGACTGGTCCTACGATGTGATCGAGGGCGCTTGGCCGGACAAGGTTGAGTTCTACGGAGACGACCTGCGGCCGGACGAAGCCCAGCGCGGCGAACCTGGCACCTACGTGGGCCAGGTCGCGGACTCCGACTTGGCAGGCAAAGTCGGAACAGACATCGTCGACGTTCGCTACGACTTGAGCACCTACCCCTTGATCAGCGGCGTGAGCGACGAGACCACCATCTACCTGCGCGGTGAGCAGCAGATGCGCATGGGCACGACGGTCAGCTCCCACAAGGGCCCGATGACCGTTGGCTTTAGTGACGGCGAGGGCGAGGTCTTGTTCTCCAACTGGCGCTTCGACGCCAATGCAAAGACCGAGGCCTGGGAAGTGCTCAAGATCATGTTGAACCAGCGCCTGGAAGAGTCCAAAGACAGTGAGTGAAGTCCCGCTCTCCCTCGGAGAGCAGCGGGCACTCTATCGACGCTTGGTCAGCCACCCACAGTGGCTGAGCTACGTCGGGCGTTTTGGACCTTTCCATCTTCGCTCTCCCCAGAACGGGTGGGTCACGCTCTTCTCCTCCAAGGAGGACCTGGCGCTTGCCCAAGCCGAGAGTGATGAGCGGATTCGGACGGCTGCGATGAGCGGCTTTGAGCCCTTTGCCCTGCACTTGGGTGCTCGGGCTGGCTTGTGTATCGATCCGGCCTCGCCTGGTGCCATCCACTTCAAGGAGCACCAGCTGGCCCACTTGCAGGAGTGGGGAAGGGGAGCCTGGGTGGAGCGCTTGCTTCGAGCTCAAATCTCCGAGGCCTGGGTGTGGCAGCCCTTGCTGGACTTCTCGCCCTACCTGGTCCCGGTAACAGGCCAAGGAAGCGCGACCCGCTACATGGGCGGCGAAGACGCTTACGGCCGCACTGGCATGGCCCTTTTTACCCTTGAAGATGCGCTGCACCGCTACTTGGCTCTGCATTCTAGTGAGAGACAAGAGCAGGTCCGCGTGCTCAAGTTCTCCGGCAGAAAGCTCTTCAGGTCCTTGGGGCCCGAGGGACAGCCCAGAGCTGTGGTGCTCAACGCAGCAGGACCCGGTCCTGCCACCTACATCCAGGCGCTCCAGTTCGGGCACTGGCTGAACGCATCCGAGCAAGCGAGCACGAGAGCCGATGTCTGAGATCCCCCTGAGCGCCCAAGAACAGCGTGCCCTGTACCGGCGCCTGGTGAGTCATCCCCAGTGGCTGGTCTACATCGGTCGTTTTGGCCCCTTTCATCTGCGCTCACCCCAGAACACGTGGGTGACACTCTTCTCTTCTAAAGAAGACCTTGCCTTGGCTCAAGCCCAGAGCCCTGAGCGCATCAAGACCCAACCCATGTCCGGTTTTGAGCCCTTCGCCCTGCACTTGCGTGCCCGAACGGGGGTAGCCATCGATCCGGCCTCGCCGGGGGCCATTCACTTCAAGAAGGGCCAGCTGGCCCACCTGGAGGAGTGGGGAAGGGGGGCCTGGATTGAACGCTTGCTTCGCCACAAAGGAAACGAGCCCTGGGTCGTGCGCCAAATTGTGGAACACCCAGCCTTTTGGGTCTTGGCGGAAGGGAAGGGGGAGCAGACCCGCTGGCTGCGCTCAAAGGAGCCGCGCAAGCACGGGGTCGCGCTCTTTGTTGTGCCCGATGCGCCCTACCACTTCATTGAAGCGCATGGCTTGGACCAATCCAAGCTGCGGCTGCTCAAGTTCAGCGGCGGGACACTCTTTGAGGCCCTGGGCCGGAACGTTGGAAACTCCGTCGTGCTCAACCCAAGTGGGCCAGGGGAGAGCCTCACAATCGAAGCCAGCCAGCTCAAGAACTGGCTCAATGCCTCTGGTGGCTCGGCTGCTCAGTAGCGGGGCACCTTGGGGTCCACCTTGATCGACCAGCGGTCAATGCCGCCGCTCATGCTGCAGACCTGGGTCAGGCCCGCCTGAATCAGAATGCTCGCGCCGTGCATGGAGCGCACCCCGTGATGGCACATGACCACCACAGGCTTGTCCTTTGGGAGCTCCTCGGCGTGGTCTTCCAGCATGCCCAGGGGGACGTGCAGCACCGGCTGCTCGATGCTGGCCAGGCGCAGCTCGAAGGACTCGCGGCAGTCCAAGATGGTCAGTTCTTCTCCGGCCTGGAGGCGGGCGGCGACTTGCTCGGCGCTCTGTTCGGGGATGCGCATGGTGGCCTTGTTTGAGGTTCAGGTCAGAAAGAGGAGCACGTAGAACAAGGCCAGAATCACATGGGCGATTGCGAAGGGCAGAGCCTTCTTCACAAACGCGATGAAGCTCAGGTCCAAGCCCTGTTTGGCGATGATGGCCACAGCGACCACCGTGCTCGCGCTGCCAATGGGCGTGAAGTTGCCGCCCAGGTTGGTCCCGAAGATGGTCGCCCACCAGAGATGGGAGTCTCCAGGGACCTCGAGGCCTTCCAAGATCTTGGCCATCACCGCGGCCAGCGGCACGTTGTCGGTCACGGAGCTTGCCAGAGCGGAGCTCACCAACAGACCGGCAGCCCCGGCCATGTCCCCCAGTCCCAAGAGCGCGCCGATGCCTTGGCCCAAGAGGTCGAGAACGCCGGCATGCTCCATCACGCCGATGACGACGAAGAGGAAGATGAAGAAGAAGAGCAGGTCCCAGTCCAAGGCCGCGAAGCGCTCGTCGATCTGGTTCTTGTAGCGAAGGGCGGCAATCACAGCGAAGGACATGGCCACAAAGCCCATGCCGAGCTCCGAGACACCTGGAATGACCGAGGTGGTGGCGATGCCCACGATGAAGGCGATGAGCAAGCCCCAGCTCAGGGCGAAGAAGCCCTTGGACTCGATGCCGTCGCTGGCGTCAAAGCCCTCTACAAGTGCGCGCGCCTGCCGCTGCTCAGGTACCCCTTCGATGCGACGAATGCCGAAGCGCCAGCTCGCCATGGCGACCGTCAGGACCGTGGCCACGGCAGCGTAAGGTCCCGCGATCAGGAAGAACTTCACGAAGGGGATGCCCGCGGCGTTCCCCAAGATGATGTTCGGGACGCTGGAGATCAGGGTCAGGAGGCCACCGATGTTCGTCAGCAAGCCCTCCGTGAGCAAGAAGCCAAGGAGCAGGTCGCGCCTGTTGAGCTTCTTGAGCGAGACCGAGGTCAGGCTGCCCACGATGATCATCGCGGTCACGTTGTTCAGAAGCGCGGAGAAGACCACGGTGAGCAGCGCGTAGAAGATGAGCAGCCGCAGCGGGTCGCCCCCAGAGGTGCGCGTGAGGCGGATGGCCGTCCACGAGAAGATGCCGGAGCGGCTGACCACATCGATGAAGAGCGAGCTGCCCAAGATGATGGCGATGACTCCCCAGTCGACACTGGGGATGTAGACCGGCATCTCTACGTGGTGGCCGTTGGGCAGGGCCACGGCCCCAAAGGGCAGCACGTGCATGGCCGCGCCCAAACCCAGGGCCACGATGGCCGCAACGCCGGTGATCACGGACTTCTTGGCGTGGATGCGCTCTTCGAGCGCCAGAGCCAGAACCATCAGGCCGAGCAGCCCGGCGAAGATGAGCGTGGTGCTGAGGGGGACGGCGTGCATGACTCAGACCAGCAGCAAGGGGAGGGTGCGCATCGAGACCGCCAAGGCGTGGGCGAAGCCGGCCATGGCGCTCTGACCCGGGTCCTTGGTGTTGCAGATCAACAGACCAACCTGATGGTCCTCAACGAGCTTGGGGTAGAGCTTTACTGGGTCGCCGAAGTGCACCACCGGCACAACCGTCTCCTGGACGCTCTCCTCCTGCAGGGTCTTCTGCACGGCGTGTACGTAGTCCGTGGGAAGGGTCAGCAGCTTGTCCTTGAGGCGCGCCAGGGTGGAGTCTGTGTCCACGCCGGGCACTCTGCGCAGAGCATGGGCGAAGTGTTCAAAGCGCTCTTCATCCTCGATGTGGGCCAAGAACAGCACCCCGTGGTCCGGGGTCATGTGTACGCCCCAACTGACCAGGTGAGCGTCTTGGGTCAAGTGGTCGGTGACCACCATGGTGCGCTCTGAGGTGCTCAATGGGCTCGTTGGCGTGGGCAGGAGCAACACTGGGACGGAGGTGGCTTGGGTCAGAATGTCCACCACAGAGCCCAAGGTGTACGCCAGGTCGCTGTCGGGGTCACCCAGGTGGCGCTGGCAGACGATGAGCTGCGGACTCAAGGCCTTGATCTTGTCGATCAAGTCCTGGGCGCTGCTCCAGTCACTGCGTCCCAGGCTGAGCATCGCGCCATGGTCCCCATCATCCAGGGCCGAGAGAAACTGCCGCACCCGCTGGGCTTCGGCGTCTCGCTCCTTGGGACCCCCGTCACTGATGTGGACCACCTGCTCCAAGAGAACGCGCTCCCGCACAAAGCTGGGCTTGAGCGCGCTGCGAAAGACGCTCTCAAAGTCATCAAGGCGCATTGGGGCCCTCTTGCTCAGGCTTGCCTTGGTCGGGACCTTCGGGCACTGGGGTCGGCTCTTCAGGAGCCAACTCGAGGCCCGGCTCCACCTCTGGCTCCTCCTCAACGACCCTTGGCGGCTTGTTCAAGGGCGAATAGCGGCTGACCGCGGTGGCCAGCTTGCCGCGGTTTTCACCACCGATCACCACCAAGGTGCCATCTCCAGGGGCATGGACCGTTGCGCCTCGGCGTGCTTGGCCGCTGCGCTCGGCCATCTCCCACTGGGAGAGGTCGGGCAAGAGCAGCTCGACCGTGCGCGAGGACAGAGCGTCGGGGCTGTCAGGGACGTCCAGGCCACCGAAGACCACCAGACGCCGCGCACCGCCTGGCTGATCCGCCATGGCGCCGCCTCCAACCCAGCCGGCGCTCAATCCCGAGCGGGCTTCGTTCAAGGAGGGGCCAGCCTCGCAGCCTTGGGCATCGCAGATCTCTACGCTGCTCAGAGCGCCTTCTTCGTCCCGACCGCCCAAGACGAGGATCCGGGCCCCATCCACGACCACTGCGTGCTCCCAGCGCGCGGTCTCCAAGGTGGCCCAGACCTTCCACTCCTGGCCCTCCAGAACCCAGATCTCGTCGTTGTCTGGGCCCTGGCCACCGACGAGCAAGGCTTTGCCGCCAAGGGTCAACATGTGGGCTCCTACGCGCGTGGCAGGCAGCTTGGGTGCGGGGAGGCTGGATGAGGACGTGCTGACCTCGCATGTGGCCAGAGGACCCGCTTTGCCCTGTCCACCGCAGACCAGAGCGGCGCCCTGCATCTCCGCTGCGGAGGCATGGCTCCTAGGCTCCGTCAGACCGGCGACCGCCTTGAAGCCCGCCGGCGTCCAGAGCAATCCCTGGGTGCTGAGGCTCTCATCGGGCAGAGTGCCGCCCTGGATCAGGACCCCCTCGGTCAGGGAGACTGCGGTGGCGTTCTGCAACGCGAAAGGGGCGGGGTCTTGGGGCAAGACCTTTCCCGAGAGCAGATCCAGGCGCTCAGCAGTGGGGGAGTAGCCACCGAAGATCAGGACTTGGTCAGCGACGGCTCCGATGACCATGCCGGCGTGGCCAAAATTCAGGTTGTCCAGCCGCTTCCAGTGGCCCGAGAACTCCGCCTTGACGGGCTCTGCGGGCGCTGGCTCAGGGATGGGCTCTGATGTGCAGGACAGCAGCAAGAACAAGGCCGTCATGGACCCTCCAACAAGGGCATTGGCCTATCCCCTGTGGTCAAAGCGTGCATAAAGGGGGTTGATGACCGCCCGAAGGCGCCCCTCGAGCCACGCATCGCAACACGCACGCCTACAAGGGGCTAAGCAGCCCATATGAACAGCCGTACTCGCATCTTTCAGATCGCTCTTGGCGTCCTCGTTGTCATCTGGCTCGTCCAGGGAAACATCGTCAGCGCCTTGGTGGACTACTTTTGGTTCGACGCCCTGGGCTTTAAGGGTGTCTTTACGACCATCCTCAGCGCAAAGCTGGGCCTGTGGTTCATGGGCGCCGCCCTCAGCTCCGTCTTCATCGGCGTGAACCTCGCCGTCGCTACGCGCGAGGCACCGATCGACTTCCGGCGGGCAGCACGCCTGGTCCTGGACCGCGGGCTCACGGGCAAGCAGCTGCAAGGGGTCTTCCGGGTCGCCGTTGGTGCCTGGCTCGCCCTGCCAGGCCTGCTCTTCGGCACCACCTTCGCAAGCCTCTGGCTGCAGGTGCTCAGCTGGCTACACGCCAAGCCCTTTGGGGTGACCGACCCGGTCTTCAACCGGGACATCGGCTTCTACGTCTTCAAGCTGCCGCTCCTGGCGGACTCTCAGGACTTGCTGGCAGCCTTGGTCGCCATCACGATCCTGCCACTGATGGCCTTCTACTTCATGCGCGACGTCTTCGTCGGGCAGCGCAACGGCCTGAGCGACCGCGCCCGCATGCACTTGCTCTCCCTGGGCGCCGTGTTCTTCTTGGTCTTGGGCTTTGGCTGGTACCTGGACACCTACGAGCTGCTCTTTGAGCGCCACGGCGTGGTCTGGGGCATGGGCTACGCCGATCTGAACGGCTCTCTGCCGGCCCGGTGGATCATGGCCGGCGTCAGCGTCTTGACCGCAGTGGGCTTGGTGGTCTCCACCCGCCGTCGGAACTGGCGCATCCCACTGGGTGCCGCCGGTCTCTATGGCCTCTGCTGGGTGCTGCTGGAGGGTGTCTGGCCCGGTGTCCTGCAGAACTACTACGTCTCTCCCAATGAGCTGGATGTCGAGGCGCCCTTCATCGCCGACAACATCAAGGCCACCCGCGAGGCCTACGCTCTGGACCGCATCGAGGTGCGCGCCTTCGAAGCGAACACCAACCTGAAGATCGCTGAGATCGACGCCAACCCCCTGACCATCGACAACATCCGGGTCTGGGATGACCGGCCCTTGCTGGACACCTACGCCCAGATCCAGGAGATCCGGCCCTACTACGACTTCGTTGACGTCGACGTGGACCGCTACGTGATCAACGGGGCCCTTCGCCAGGTCATGCTCAGCTCCCGTGAGCTGAACTACAGCGCGGTGGAGAACAAGAGCTGGGTCAACGAGCACTTCCAGTACACCCACGGTCACGGCCTGGCCATGAGCCCGGTGAACGCTGTGACCGACCGCGGTCTGCCAGAGCTCTTCATCCAGGACATCCCCCCGGTCTCCAACACGGACTTGATCGTGACCCGGCCGGAGATCTACTACGGCGAGCTGACCAGCTCCTACGTGTTCACCAACACCACCACCGATGAGTTCGACTACCCAGATGGGGACGAGAACCAGTACAACCGCTACTCGGGTACCGGCGGCGTGCCGGCTGGAAGCTTCGGGCGAAAGGCGGTCTTCGCGCTGCACTTCTCCAGCCTGGACATCCTGCTCTCCAACTACCTGACCGACGAGAGCAAGGTTCACTTCCGCCGCCAAGTGCGCGAGCGGGTGGACACCGTCACCCCCTTCTTGTCCCTGGACCAAGACCCCTACATGGTGGTGTTGGATGGGCGCTTGGTCTGGGTCGTGGACGCCTACACCACCACGCGAAACTACCCCTACAGCGAACCCAACATGCGCAACGGCACGAACTACGTGCGGAACGCGGTCAAGGTGGTCATCGACGCCTACGACGGGAGCTTGCACTACTACATCGCCGACCCCGATGACCCCATCATCCAGGTCTACGCCTCTATCTTCCCAGAGGTCTTCTCCCCGATGGAGGAGCTGCCCGCGGGTCTGCTGGAGCACCTGCGCTACCCCGTGGACTTCTTCGAGCGCCAGGCCCAGGTCTACGCCCGCTACCACATGAACAACGTGGGCGTGTTCTACAACGCCGAGGACCTCTGGGCCCTGCCCGAGCGGGACTCCGTCAAGAACAAGCCCAACTACTTGATCATGAAGCTTCCCGGCGAGGACGCCGCCGAGTTCGTGCTCCTGGTGCCCTTCGTGCCCAAGGACAAGCAGAACATGATTGCTTGGCTGGCCGCCCGCTCCGATGGCGAGGACCACGGGGAGATGATCCTGTACCAGTTCCCCAAGCAGAAGCTCATCTTCGGCCCAGAGCAGATCGAGGCCCGCATCAACCAGGACCCGGAGATCTCCAAGGAGATGACCCTCTGGAACCAGAGCGGCTCGACCGTCACCCGAGGCGACCTGCTGGTCATTCCGATCGAGGACTCGCTGGTCTACGTGATGCCGCTGTACCTGGAAGCGGCCAGCTCCAAGCTGCCGGAGCTCAAGCGTGTGCTGGTCACCTACGAGAACCGCATCGCCATGGAGCGTACCCTGGAGGAGAGCCTGGCCGTGGTCTTCGGTGCCTCGGCCCCGCCCCCCACGATGGACGCTGACGGTGTCGCTATCCCCGTGGTTCTCGGAACCTGGGCCAGCCTGGCGGACGACGCCAACGCCTCCTACCTCAAGGCCCTCGAGATGCAGCAGGCCGGAGACTGGGCCGGATACGGCCTGGCGCTCAAGGACCTGGAAGGCGAGCTGCGCAAGCTGCAAGAGCTGGCCCGAGATGCAGTCGGGGACATGGAAGGGGAGCCTTCCACCGAGTCAGTCCTGCCGGCGCCTGAGCAAGAGCAGCCCCAGCCCGAGTAGCCAGAGTCCCGCAGACGAGGCCAGGTTGGTGCTTGTGTGGCAGCCGCACGGCTCTCCAGGCCCAAGCCCGGTGTCTCCCGTGTCCGTCTCTCCAGGTCCGGTGTCTTGGACCTGGGAGAACTGGCTCAGGTCCAGGGTCACAGGGATCAGCGTGAGCTCCTGTTGCCGGTCGTAGGCGACCAGGAGTTCATCTCCGTCCAAGGCCATCCAGGGCCGCTGTCCGCCCCCGTCCAGCGGGTTGTTGGTCAGACGCACGCGTTCCTTGAGCTGCCAGTCGCGGTCGAAGAAGGCCAGGGACAGGTCACCCTCATCGCCCTCGGCCCAGGTCGCCTCATCTCTGAGCATGTAGGCGACCACCCAGGTGTCTTCGATCAAGAGAACGCCCTGAGGCCAGTAGGCCCGCTCCGGCGCATCGGAGATCACGATCTCGTGGCCATCAACGGGCGCCAAGTCGGCATCGTAGACCACCACTTGTAGGGCTTCCTCTCGCGCAAAGCCCAAGGCCACCAGCTGCTGCCGCTCCTCATCCCAGGCGGCACCAGCGCCCGTCATACGCGGCTCTTCAGCCACCTCGGTCTCCGAGGTCGGGGCACCCTGCGCGTCCAGGTGTACAAACCAGTTCCGGGGCAACCCCTCGTCCGAGGGAAAGAAGCTTCCCCGCAGGGGGCCCGCACACACGGTGGTCATGTCGTTGTGGGAGCGCTCGCCAACGCCTTCGGCCACGGTGGACTGTCCCGTGGGGGTCCAGTCCGATGAGAAGGTGAAGGCGTAGGCCGAGTCGTCTGCCTCGTCCGTGTCGGCGCTTCCCAGGAGCAGCCACTCGCCGTCATCGCAGCGGCGCAAGGCAAAGTCCCGCATCGGCTGGCTCTCAGGGGTCAAGCGCCAGGCATCATCCCGAGGTGGCAAGGCCCAGGGGTCTTCCAACAGGGGGCTGATCCAGAAGCCCTGCCCAGCGCCAAAACCGAGGTACCAGCTGCCTTCATCCAGAAATGGACGAGCAAAGGTGCCCTTCTGCCCCAGAGGCAGCTGATCGCTGACCTCGAGAACATGAGATGCCCATAGGGGGGAGAAGAGGAGCCAGAACATGGGGAGACTCTACTCAATGCGAGCGCGGTAGGCCTCCAAACCCAACTTCAACAGCTCCGCAGCCCGACGCAGTTTGGCGGGCTCCAGAACAGCGGCCAGGCGGATGAGGTCCTTGCCGCGCTCCGGGTCGGTGAAGAATCCACCTCCGGGCGCGACCACGATGGACTCCCCCTCATGGGCGAAGTCCTGAGCGAGGAAGCGGGCGAAGGCCTCGGTGTCCGGTACGGGCAGCTGCACCATCAGGTAGAAGGCGCCGGCGGGGCGGTGAACGGAGAGGCCTGGAATCTCCGAGAGCGCCTCGAGGAGCGTGTCAATGCGCTCTTTGTACAGGGCGCGGGTCTCAACGTAGTGCGCGTCTCCAAGCTCCAAGGCCGCGATGGCGGCCGCTTGAGCCAAGGGTTGGGGGCCCAGCCGGGACTGACCCAAGCGCTCTACGGCCTGCATGATCTCCAGGTTGTGGGAGATCAGGAAGCCCAAGCGCAGACCACAGGCCGACCAGGTCTTGGACATGGAGTCGATGCAGATGCTGCGCTGCCGGGCCTCTGGAATCTCCAGGATCGAGGCCGGTGGGTCCTGGAAATAGATGCGTCGGTACACCTCATCGGAGATGATCAACAGGCCATGCTTTTGGCAGAAGGCGGTCAGACGCTCCAGATCCGCGCGGGGATAGACAGCGCCGGTGGGGTTGCCTGGGTTGGCGAAGACCACCGCCCGGGTGCGTGGCGTCAGCGAGGCCTCCAAGACCGCGTCCGAGGGCAGGGCGAATCCGTCCTGCAGCGAGGTGGGCACCGGTACGACCTTGGCACCGACTGTGCACGCAAAGCCCTGGTAGTTCGTGTAGAAGGGCTCAGGGGCCAGGATCTCATCGCCTGGGTCGCAGGCCACGGCGAAGGCATAGATGAGCGCCTCGCTCCCACCGGTCGTCACGGCGACATGCTCCGGACCCAAGCCTGCCGACCAGGCGCTGTGGTAGCGGGCCGCTGCTTGTCTGCAAGCAGGCAGGCCTGAGGCGGGACCATAGCGCAGGACCTCGGCCTGAAATTCCCGAATGGCTTGCAACATCGGCGCGGGAGTGGCCACATCGGGCTGCCCAATGTTCACTCGGTAGAAGCTGACGTTTTGACGCGCCGCAACCAAGGCGTCGAGCTTGCGGATGGCGCTCTCACTCAGAGAGGCGGTGCGGTCGGACAATGTGGGCATGTAGGCTCCGATTCGCCCCGGATATCCGGCCTTGCCCCAAGGGGGCCACCCGCAAAATCCTGCCCCGCCGCGGCTACACTGACGCCCCCGATGGAGTGAGCATGAAAGCCCAAGAAGTACGGAACCCAGTAGACCGCCGCATGGCATCGGTGCTTGCCAAGGACCCACAGGTCCAAGCGATGCAGGAAGCCATGCAAGGGCAGGGGGGCAACACCCGACGTTCTCTCTTGGCCCAGGCGCTGCGTCTGACCCCACAGGTCGCCCCAGACCTGCACAAGATCATTGACCGCTGCGTTGAACGGCTCGATGTAGAGACCGAGCTGGAGGTCTACGTCTACGCCGCCCCGCAGTTCAACGCCGGCTGCACCAGTCCAGAGAATGGCCGCGTCTTCGTGCTCCTCACCGCCAGCTTGCTGGAGGCCTTCGACACCCCAGAGCTGACCTTCGTTCTAGGCCATGAGCTGGGTCATCACATCTACGAGCACCACGAGATCCCCCTGCAGGCACTGGCCCAGCAGAAAGGAGTGGCCCCCCGCACCATCCTTCAGGGTCACGCTTGGCTGCGTCAAGCCGAGCTCTCCGCGGACCGCGCAGGCCTCCTGTGCTGCTCCGAGGGCCAAGACACAGGCCTGGACGGGGCCGTTCGCAGCTTCTTCAAGCTCTCCTCCGGCATGCGCCAGGCCCCAGGCCCAGAACAGGTCGCTGCGTACATGGAGCAGAGCGCTGAGCTTTACCGGGAAGACTCCGAGAAGGAGCGCAAGGGCTTCCAGATGGATTGGCTCTCCACCCACCCCTTCAGCCCCGTGCGCATCCGCGCCCTCAAGGCCTTCTCTGAGAGCCAAGCGATGGGGGGTGAGCTGAGCATGGAGTCCACCGAGGCCAAGGTTCAGGGCGCCATGGGCCTGATGGAGCCCGGCTACTTGGAGGAAGACAGCCCCGGAGCCGAGGCCATGCGCCGTTTGCTCTTCGCTGCCGGCGCGGTCGTTGCAGGCGCGGACGGTGAGGTCTCTGCATTGGAGATCGCTGCCTTGGCAAGCCTGTTGGGAGAGGGCAGGGTGCCGCGCACCTTGAACCCCGAGCGTTTGGCCGAGGTCATGCCTGAGCGCATCAAACGCGTCATCGACTTGGTGAGTGAACCCAAGCGGGTGCAGTTGATTCGCGATTTGACTCTGATTGCCAAGGCCGACGGCGGCGTGGACAACCGAGAGCGCTTTGTGATCCGCGAGCTCGCTGGCAAGTTGGGGGTGCAGCCCAGCTTCTGCGACATGGCCATCGAGGACAGCAGCACCCTGGACTAGCCGCCAAGGTCCCAGAAACACAGAACCCCTTCAGCAGAACTGAAGGGGTCTGTATGGAGCCACCGAGCGGAATTGAACCGCTGACCTACTGATTACGAATCAGTTGCTCTACCGACTGAGCTACGGTGGCACGCGGCATGGCTGCTAACCGTCCAGGGGGCGGCGTCAAGACCTGCTTGGTACGCATTGTGTTTCCCGATCGCCTCGCTACTCGTTATGCGGGCGACCCTGGAGACCCTATGCACGCCATGTTGCTGCTTCTCAGCTCGATCAGCGCTGCCCAAGAGACCACTCAGCCGCCGGCCGCAAGTCAGGTCATCGTGCCCGAGCTCACCGCAGCCTCGGTCTCGGACATGAGCGAAGGGTTCCTGATCTACGAGCTCCTGATTCAGGAGCTGAGCGCCCGCGGGGCCGCACCCATTGGAGCCGCGGAGCTCTCAACGGCAGTCGGCGACGCCGCGATGGACTGCGCCGACAGCACCGCGTGTCCCGGAAATCTCTGGGGCGTCTTCGACGCGCAGATCAGCCTGGTCGGCCAAGTCGAGGGCACCGAGCTGGGCTTGGATGTCACCATCTACTTCTACGAGCCGGGTCGAGATGATCCCTTCAAGATCGTCAACGAGACCTTGGGCCCGGGCTCCGAGGAAGACTTCGTCAAGGACCTGGCGGACACCACCGTGGCCTTGATGGTGGCCCGAAATGGATTTGTCCCCACAGGGACGGAAGCGGTGGACCCGGAGCCGGAGCCGGAGCCGGAGCCGATCCCAGACCCCATCACGGACCCCGATCCAGATCCCTTCGTGCCGGAGGGCGCAGGCCCCAGTCTGCCCTCGGGAACGGACGCCGATCCTTGGTCTGAGAAAGAGCGCAAGGAGATGGGGATCTCCAAGGGCTTGTACGAGAAGTTCATCTCCTCCGGCAACCCCGACCCACAGGACTGGCTGAGGCAGGAGCGGGTTCGCACCTCAAAGGTGAACCTGGAAGTCGGCGGTGGCGTCTCCATGGGCTCCGTGGACCGAACTGTGACCGTGCGCCTGGTGCTCCAGCAGGACCAAGACGACGACTTTGTAGAGCTGGACCGCTACGAGGAGGACGTGCTCCTAGGCGGCGTGCAAGGGCAGGGGTCCCTGGCCCTCTACGCGGGTCTGTCTCCCCGTTGGGACTTGGGTGCCTTGGTGGGCCTTGGTTACGCCAACAAATACCTGGTGACGGGCTGGGAGCAGGTGGACGATGGCGGGCTGGTAGACCAGACGCGCAGCGAACCAGAACCCGCCGCGGCAGCCGTCCCCTTTGTTGAGCCCCGACTGCGCTTTTTCCCCAAGGCGACCGGTGTCTTCAAGCCCTACTTCATGGTGCACGGAAACGTGCGCTTCTATGACTCCTACGCGCTCCAGGACACCGAGAAGGTGAGCTACCAGCCAGGACGCCCGGGTCTACAGGTCATCGGCGTGGGCGGGGGCGTTGGCGTCGCCTTGGACGTGACGCCGGAGTTCGTCATCTTCTTCGAGGCCCCCTACACCCAGTTCATCTCGGGGGCCGAGGCCTTCCGCCAGAACTCCTCGATGATGGTCAACGAGCCAGAGCCCAACCTGCACGTCGACAGCGTGCTCCGCTTGACGGGTGGAATCGGCTTCAAGTTCTGAAGCTGGCGGGCTTCAGTCCCGGGGAGCAGAGAGCTTCAGGCCCACAAGCCTGAAACTCTGACCGTTCTCAGTGCTCAACCACTGTCTTGAACCAGGCGATGGTGCGCTCCATGCCTTCCTCAAACTGAACCTCCGGTGCCCAACCCAGCTCGGTCTGCGCGCGGGTGATGTCGGGCTTGCGGCGGGTAGGGTCGTCCTTGGGGAGGGGCTTGTAGATCAGCCCGGCGCTGTTCCCCGTGACCTTGTTGATGTGCGATGCAAGCTGCAGCATGTCCCGCTCGCTGGGATTGCCGATGTTGCAGGGCTCAGCCAAGTCGGACTCCATCAGGAGCAAGAAGCCGCTGACCAAGTCGCTGACGTAGCAAAAGGAGCGGGTCTGCGTGCCCTCGCCAAAGATGCTGAGGGGCTCGCCGCGCAGGGCCTGCGAGATGAAGGCTGGCACCACCCGCCCGTCATCTACGCGCATGCGGGGGCCGTAGGTGTTGAAGATGCGCACGATGCGGGTCTTCACGCCCTTGTAGCGATGGAAGGCCATGGTCAGGGCTTCGGCGTAGCGCTTGGCCTCGTCGTAGACCGAGCGAGGACCGATAGGGTTCACGTTGCCCCAATAGCTCTCCACCTGGGGATGAACGGCCGGGTCGCCGTAGACCTCGGAGGTGCTGGCCAAGAAGAAGCGCGCACCATCCTTCTCCGCGCGCTCCAAGCAGAGACGTGTGGCGTCCGAGCCAGCGTAGAGCGTCACGAAGGGGATCTCGACATAGTCGATCGGGCTGGCCGGGCTGGCCAGGTGGAAGATGCGGTCCAGCTTGCCGTCGACCGGAAGCTCTTTGGATGCGTCAGCCTGCACGAAGGACATGCGCGGGTTGTCGATCAAGTGGTCGAGGTTGGAGAGCTTCCCCGTGACCAGACTGTCCAAGGCGATCACCTCGTGCCCGTCGTTGATCAGCCGCTCACAGAGGTGAGAGCCCACAAATCCAGCACCGCCGGTCACCAGAACGCGCATCTTGTCTCCTCATGGTTGACACACACCCTAACCCCCTCCTGGGCAGGTGGGCAGTCTGGAGGCGGTGCTTTACAAGGTGGGTGTATGTCCCAGATCCGCCCCACTACCGTACACATCGACCTGGACCGCTTGGTCCACAACCTGGGTCTCGTGCGGGCAATGCAGCCGGAAGGGACCAAGATTCTCTGCGCGGTGAAGGCCAACGCCTACGGCCACGGTCTGGTCGAGTGCGGTTTGACCTTGGAGAAAGCTGGGGCGGACTGGTTCGGCGTGGCCTTGCTTGAGGAGGGGAAGCTGCTCCGGGCAGCGGGTGTGCAGACGCCCATCCTCTGTTTGAGTGGAATTGGTGGGAAGCTCAAGGCGGCCGAGCAGGCCTTGGACCACCAGCTCACGCCCATGGTCTTCGACATGGACTCTGCGCGGGCTTTGAATCAAGCCGCCCGCGCCCAAGGTCAACTCGTCAAGATTCACCTGAAAGTGGACACCGGTATGGGCCGGCTCGGCGTGACTCTGGACCACTGGGATGCCTTCATCCAAGGCATCACCGGGCTGGACTCTCTGGAAGTGCAGGGTCTGGCCACACACTTTGCTTCCGCTGAAGAGGACCCTGCCTTCACCCAACAGCAAGCAAGGCGCTTTCGAGACGCAAAGCGGATCCTGCAGTCTCACGGCATCGAGCCGAGCGTGGTGCACGCCTCCAACAGTGCCGGCGCCACCTTGTACGAGGACTTGGCCTTTAGCATGGTTCGCCCCGGCTTGGCCCTGTACGGGCACGCGCCTGCGCCCCAGGTGAAAGGCTTGCGCCCCGTGATGCAGGTCAGCACCGAGGTGCTCTTCGTAAAGGAAATTCCCGCCAACTACGGCGTCTCCTACGGGCTTCGATGGGTGAGCGAGCGGCCCACGCGCTTGGCCACCCTCCCGGTTGGCTACGCCGACGGCTACTCCCGGGCCCTGAGCAACAAGGCAGAGGTGAGCATCCATGGGCACCGCTGCCCCGTTCGCGGCACGGTGTGCATGGACCTCTGCCTGGTCGATGTCACGGACTTGCCCCGAGCCGTTCGGCCCGGTGACCGAGTCGAGTTGATGGGCGACCAAATCCCCGCTGAGGAGCTTGCGGCGCACGCCGGGACCATCGTCTACGAGATCTTGACGGGTCTCTCAGGGCGCGTGCCCCGCCGACACTAGGGGAGGGAAGCCTTGCTCAACTCCGGCCCCGGTTGAACCCGCGGGCCGTGGGTGGTACGACTTGCGCTCTATTGGCACATAGGCAGGGATCCGCGCGCAGCGTGGATGGCCGCCCTCCGGAGCGCACGTGAGCAGTAAGAAGAGCGACGGTTTCGAGGATTGGGAGAGCGACTTCTTCTCTGAGGGAGAAGCAGGCGACCTGTCCTGGGAAGAGGAGGAGGCCAAGCGCCTCGAAGCAGAGGCCGCAGAAGCCAAGGTCGCACAGGCCAAGGCGGCTGAACTGGCAAGCCAAACGGCGGACGCCAAAGCGGTCTCGGACCCCGAGGCCGCCGCCAAGAAGGCCGCCCAAGAGGCCGCCGCACGGGCCGAGGAAGAGGCCCGCGTTGCCGCCGAGGCACAGGCTGCCGAGGCACAGGCTGCAGAAGAGGCGAAGGCCGCCGCCGCAGCTGAGGCCCAAGCCGCCGCTGAAGCCGCCGCTGCTCAAGCTGCTGCCGAAGCACAGGCCGCCGCTGAAGCTGCGGCAGAAGCACAGGCCGCCGCTGAGGCAAGCGCGGCCGCTGAAGCACAGGCCGCCGAGGCCCAAGCTGCAGCTGACGCCCAAGCCACTGCCGATGCAGAAGCCGCGAAAGTGGAGGCAGCCGCCATGGCGGCCGCCCGCGCTGAGCGCGAAGCGGAGACCTCTCGTCAGGAAGAGGAGACACGCTTGGCCGCCGAGGCCGCGCGCCTTGCTGCTCAGGAAGACGCAGACCTGGCCGAGACCGGGACAGAAGATCTGGACCTTGATCCAGCGACCGGGGAGCAGCCACGCATCCTCATGCCAGTGACCGAACAGGCCGAGGCCGAGGTGGTTGACGAGCCCGTCGCCGCATCGCCCAGTGTTGTGGACGTCGAAGACGACCCAACCGAAGCTGCGCCAGCGGGCCTGGACTCCTTAGACGGCCCCCCCCTGCAAGAGTCTTCCGTAGACGAGGCCCTGCAGACCAAGACCCACGCGCCCTACACGCCTGCGGAAGATCAGGCCGGACGATGGCGCGACCTGGTCGCGATGTTGGAAGCCGAGGCCACCCAGTCTCCCGAGCCCACACCGCTGCTGGCAGAAGCCGCCCGCGTCGCGCGCACCCGTTTGGGTGACCTGGACAACGCCGAGCGCCTGGCGCGCGCGGCTGTCTCCGCGGACGAGAGCTCGGTCGCCGCTTGGCGTGAGCTAGAGCGCGCGCTGAACCGCAACCAGCGCTTCGAAGAGCTGCGTGGCGCGATGGAAGCCTTGGCGGGCCTTGAGAAGGACGACGTCGCTGCCTCTGAGATCCTCCAAGACGCAGCACTGTTGGCTCGGCGACGTCTGGGGCAAGACGATCAGGCCGTTCGCCTGCTACAGGAGTCGGTCAAGCGCAACCCCAACGACTTCTTCTCTCTGCAGTTGCTCCGCGACGTGCAGTTGGTGGGTGGGGACTGGACCGGAATCGTTCAGACCCTGAACAGCATGGCTGGGCTCAGCTCCGGCGTGCAGGCAGCACGCCTGCAGTACGAGCGCGGAAGAGTCTTTGCTGAGCAGCTCTCCGACAACGAGGCCGCGCAGAGTGCATTCGCACAAGCGCACGGCGCCGACCCCTCCTACGGCCCTGCTTTTGTGGCCCTGGAGCGTGCCCTCGAGGGGAACCAGGCCTGGGCAGTGCTCGCTGAGCTCTACCTGAACGAGGCCGAGCGCGTCGGTGGCGCAGACGGTGCCTTCTTCGCTACACGCGCCGGCCGGGTGTATCGCTCCCGCCTCTTCGAGGGAGACAAAGCCGAGCAGGCCTACGGCATGGCGCTCTCTCTGGGCGCAGGCCCAGAGGTCCGCCATGAACTGGAAGCCCTGCTTGCAGAGCAGGGACGCTTCGAGGATCTGGCCCAGTCTCTGCGCCAAGCCATCGCCAGCGCCGGCCCCGAGGCTGCAGACAGCATGCGCTTCCGTCTGGCCACCTTGCTGGAGACCCAAACCGAGGACCTGGAGGGCGCCCTAGAGCTCTTCCGCGAGGTCGCAAAGGAGCCTGCAGCCGTGCCGGCCGCCGAAGGCGTCGCCCGTATTCTGCGTAAGAAGGGCGACTTTGCTGCCTTGCGCGACTTCTGGGCTGCACGCACCGAGCTCTTGGACGACCCCAACCTCAAGGTCACGCTGGCCTACCGAATGGGCGAGATCGCAGAGGGACCGCTGAACGACCAGCAGGGCGCTCGCGAGAACTTCGAGGCCGTCTTGGACATCGCACCAGCCTACCTTCCAGCTCTGGAAGGCTTGGAGCGTGTCTACACCCGCCTGAGCGACTGGGAGCGATTGGCTGCTGTCTACGAGCAGCGGGCCATTCTGAACGAAGAGCCAGGCGCCATCGCCCTGCAGCTGCACAGAGCAGGCGCCGTGTGCGAGCTGCGCATGGATGACCTTGAGCGCGCAAAGGGCTTCTACCAGCGCGCGCTTGAGCACCAGGCAGACTTCTCTCCCAGCTTGGACGCCGTCGTACGCATCCTCGAGTTGGACGGAGACTGGGCCGGGCTAGCCCAAATCCTTCAGGCTGCTGGTGACGCCTCCCAAGAGGGGAGTCAGCAGGTCAGCTTCTTCTATCGAGCCGGCCGTATCCTGGCCGACAAGGTCCAGGATCACAGCGCCGCCATCGCTTGCGTTGAGCGCTGCTTGGAGCTCTCTCCAGGCTTCTTGGGCGCGCACTACCTGCTCAAGGAGCTCAAGGGGCACAGCGAAGACCTCGCTGGGCTCTACCAGCTTCAGGTCGCTGAAGCCCAGGGTGAGACCGATCTGGACCGGAAGGCTTGGCAGTACCTCTCCGCCAGCGCAATGGCAGAGAGCCTCAACGAGGCAGACCCTGCCTGGGGCGCGCGTCAGGTCCTCGAATCTGAGCCCCGGCACCCCGGCGCACTCGCGGTGCTCGAGGAGATCTACCTGCGACAGGGCGACAGCCGTGCGCTGGTGGCCCTCTACCGCGATGCCGCAGCAGCCTCCGAGGACGAGGGCGAGCGCAGCCGGATCACCTTGGCTCTGGCTGACCAGCTCCGCGAGAGCGGTGATACCATGGGCACTATCCAAGCCGTGGGCGAGATCGTGCACAGCGACGCGGAGGGCCGCCCCTTGCTGGCGCTCTCCCGACTGTGTGAGGGACTGAACTACTGGGAGGAGGCCCACCGGGCCGCCGTCGCAGGCGGCAACGCCTACGAGGCAGCACGCCTTCAGGAGGACTACCTGGAGACCCCAGCGGAGGCCCTTGAGGGCTACCGTGAGGTGCTCGAGGCGGACCCCGACAACTTGGGCGCAATCTTCGGCACAGCCCGCCTGGAGCGCAAGGCAGGCAACCGGGCTGGTCTGGCCAAGGCGCACTGGCGTGTTGCACAGGCCAGCGAAGACACCCCCGTCCGCGTGGTGCACAGTGTGCTCGCCGGACACCTCTTCGAGGGGCTGGGTGAGAAGGACCAGGCACTCGAGGCCTACCAAGACGCTTTCGCCGCGCGGCCGGCGGCCGGCAAGGCCTTCGAAGGCGTGCGCCGCCTCCTCTTGGAGAAGGGTGAGCTGGACGCACTGGTGGTCCACTTCGATGGCCTGGAGCAGGGTGACAACCTGGCTCTGGCCGAGTCTCTGGAAGAGGCAGGTGACGCCGAGCGCGCCGCCGCTGTCCTCGCTGACGGAGCGGATCTGGTGAGCCTTTCTCGCCGGGAACTGTCTCTGGAGCAAGCCGAAGACTGGCTGGCGACTTTCCAGACCCTCACAGCCCGCGCATCTCTGCTGAAGGACCCAGAGCAGCAGTCCGCAGCGCTCTCCAAGCAACGCTGGATCCTGGCCGAGAAGTTGGCCGAGACCGATGAGGCCTGGGACTTCTACCGGCAGCTCCATGAGGAGCACCCCAACGATCCCGAGGTCTTGGAAGCCTTGGCCCGCATCGCCGGTGCCCGAGGAGAGCTGGACCTCAGCCTTCAGTACCTGGGTCAGCTTGCAGGCACCCTGACCTCTTCAGAGGACGCAGGCCGCGTACAGCGCCGCATTGCAGAGGCTCAAGCAGCCAATGGAAAGCATGAGGAAGCACGCGCTGCGTACCTCGCTGCACTGGACCACAACCCCAAGGACCAAGAGGCACTCACTGGGCTTCGTGGCGTGGCCGAGGCCAGCGAAGACTGGCAGGCCATGGTCGGCGTGTTGGCCCGAGAGGCCAGCCTCCAGGAAGGAGACGAGCAGGTCGCCACATACGCGGAGATCGCCCGCACTTGGCAAGACAAGCTGGGCGAGGACGCCGTCGCAGGCGACGCCTGGCGCAAAGTCTTGGAGATGGAGCCCACACACCGCGAGAGCCTGGAGCGTCTGCTTCACCTGAGCGAGGCCAGCGGCGCCTGGAGCGACTACGTCACCCACGCTGAGCAGCTCGCTGATCAGCTCGAAGGCTCCGAGCAGGCCGCCCTCGAGGGCAAGGCAGGCAAGGCTTGGTTGCAGCAGCTTCGCAACGAGGACCGGGCACTGGTGCTCTTGGAGCGCGCCAGCTCTCCGGAGCACATCGACCTGGACGCCGCGCGCATGCTGGAACAACTCCGCGGTGCGCGCGGAGAGTGGGAAGGTGTTGTCACCGCACTGCATCGTCAGGCGGCCGCGTCCGAGGGCGCGGATGCCGTGAGCGCTTGGGTTCGGGCTGCCCGCATTCAGCGGGACAGCATGCAGGACAAGCCAGCGGCTGCCGAGAGCTTCGGCAAGGCACAGGCCTTGGAGCCCGGTCACGACGAGTCACTGCGCTTTCTCGCAGACTATGCCTACCGGACCGAAGACCTGGACGGCGCGGTCGCTTACTTCGCGGAGCTGGAGAAGAAGAGCGACGACTGGGACTTGGATGACTTTGACGAGAAGGTCGAGGTCGCGCAGTTCTACTTCCAGTACGCCAACGCGCTCTTGCGGCTGGGGCGCACCGGAGAAGGCCGCGGCAAGCTTGAGCGCGCTCTGGAGCTCAATCCATCGCACCTTCCCAGCTTGCGGGCCATCGGTCCTCTCTGGATGGACATCAAGGAATGGCACAAGGCACAAGACGTCTACCGCCAGATCCTGCAGCTCATCGGCGGCTCTGGCAACAGTGCTTCTTTGAGCGAGGCCTACACCTGCTTGGGTGAAGTGGAGCTCGCCCTCGGCAAAACCGAGAAGGCCAAGAAGCGCTTCAACAAGGCCTTGGAGATCCAGGAGAACGACGTACGCGCACTCCGCGGCGCTGCACAAGTCCTTTTCCAACGGGAAGAATGGTCGACTCTGCTCAACCACTACAACAACATCATCTACCACGCCAAGAAGCCTGGCTACGTCATTGAGGCCTACCTCACGAAGGGCTTCGTGCTCGACGTACACATGAACTTGGCTGACAAGGCCGCTCAGCACTACGAGAAGTCGTTGACCTTCGACCCTGGCCAGCTTCAAGCCCTGCTGCGCTTGGGTGAGCTGGCCGTGCGTCGCGAGGACTTTGCCTCGGCGGCCTCTCTCGCAGAGCGTGGCCTTGCCGTAGAGGCAGAGGACAGCGCGACCAAGGCGAAGCTTCGTCTGGTCAAGGCTGTGGCCGCTCAAGCCACCGGTGATTCTGCACTGGCCACTCAGGCCTTCGCCTCCGCCCAGGAAGACGAGTCGGTCAAGGCCGCAGTCGAGGGCATCGAGATCAGCGAGCACGCCGAGATCGCCAAGCGCTTGAACACGATGCTGCAGAGCTTCTAAGCAGACCGAGTTGAACTCAGGGCCTCGATGCTTCGGCATCGGGGCCTTGTTGCTCTGGACGACCGAAGCGAGCGAGGGTCGGCCATTGGGCCGGACGCGCTCGACGGAGCCGCATCCCTAGATGTCTTGGGTGCCCATTCGGCTTCGCAACGCAGCGCCAATGCCAGCCAAACTCACGCAGGCGATGATGAGCTGGCCGATCCAAGGCAGAAGCCCAATCAGGCTGACCAAGGCAACCCCAGACAAGAAGCCAGCCCAGCGCCGGCTCTTGGCCCCCTTGAAGGGCAGAGTGTCCCCAACCAGCTGGCACATGGCCACGATGCCCAAGAGCCAGGCGATACCCAGGACGATGGGAATCAGAGCCGCGACGGGAATTCCGATGATGGTCGCGCTCAACGCCACCATCAACAAGACGCCCAGGGTCACAGCGAGGCCCCCCCAAGCCAAGTGACTCAAGGGACGCTCTTGAAGGGTCTCCGAGACCCGCTCCACCTGAGAGGGGAAGAGCCCGGTCATGACCACACCAGCACCGGCCAAGCTCAGAATGAGCACCAGCTTGCGCGTGATGTGTCGAATCCAGTTCCCGCTCTTGGCGAGCGGGCCCTGTGGTGCAGTGGGGGCCTGGGTGGTGCTCGCATAGGAGATGCGGTCACCCTGCACGATGGCGCCTGGGTCTACGCGCACTTGGCCGCCAAAGCTGACAGCATCCCCACGCACTTGGCCTCCTTCAAAGACCCGGACATCGCCGCCGAAAGAGACCGCTCGACCCTGCACTTGGCCGCGAACGCTCACTGGGCCCCAGGAGACAATCTCGTTGACCTGCTCCCCAACACCGACAAGCACAGGCTCTGCCACGATGGGCTCGGGAAGCGGGCTGACCGTTCCACCGCCGTTGGCCTCCATCTCACGAAGACGCGCTTCGTACTGAAGCATCAGCGCCTTGTCACGGGCGCGCTCCGCCTCGAGCACTTCCAGCCTCTCCAAGACGGGATCCCGCGCTTGAGTGGGTTCCGGTTCTGCCATGGCCAGGGGAAGGACCAGGCTCAGGACGCCGGTGAGCACCCTAGCCCCTGCTTCGGCGGGCGTAGGACTGGGGCTGCAACGCAGAGCCCAACACCAAACAGCCCACGAATGCCAGCGCCGCCAGCATCGCAGGCCAAGCGCTGTGGATGGCCTCCAGCGAGGAGGCCCCGATGCTGGCGGCCGTGGCCGCTGCATGCGCACCAACCGCTAGGTCGGCTGCAAAGAGACCCGGGTCGCCCAGCAGGAAGAAGAGCGTCGCGGCGACGCTGAAGAGACTGGCTCCAGCCAAGAGCTCCGCCCTGGGGCCAATGGGCATGGCCTTGGGCAGGGTAGGGGGCAAGGCCGGTTGAATCTGGAGCTCGGAGACAGCCTCCAAGATCTCGACCATCAAGTCGTCGGGCAACACAGGGTCATCCGAGCTGGCAAAGGCCAGCGCCAAAGGCTCGAGCGTCGCGGCTTGGGTCGCGCAAGCCGAGCACTCATCCAAGTGCATGGCCAAGTCGACGGCCAGGGACTCGGAGAGCTCTCCCTCAGCGAAGCGCTTGATCAGGCTCTCTGGCGGGTGCTGCATCATGCGAGGTTGTACTCGTCCGCTCCGTAGGCATCACGCAGTCGACGGCGTGCACGGAAGATCCGGTTCATGACGGTACCAATCGGGATCTCCAGTGTGTCGGCGATCTCTTGGTACTTCAAGTGCTCAAAGTGGTAGAGCACGAGCACCTCACGGTACTTGGGTGGCAACTCAGCCAGGGCGACGTGCAGGCGATCCGCACGTCGACTGCGACTGCTCTCTTCCATGGGAGAGGGCCCGTCCCAGGCTGGCTCCTTCTTGGGCTCCGGCGCCAGGCGCTTGCGTCGGCGCTGCTCATCGATCGCTGTGTTGCGAGCGATGGAGAAGACCCATGTGCTGAAACGACGGGTCTCATCGAAACGATGAAGGTTTCGCATCACCTTGATCAGTGTTTCTTGGGTCACATCCCGAGCGTCCTCTTCATTGCGCAGGAAGCGCATGCAGAAGCGGTAGACCGCAGGAGTGTAGCGTTCGACGATCCAAGCGCGGGCGGTGGGGTCGCCCTCGCGGGCTGAGAGCACGCGCTCAACCTCGTCGTAGCTTTCGCGTTCGAGCAGTCGTAGGGCCAGTTTAGGTTCCTGCTGTGGGCTGGGGTTCGCGAAAGAATACGGGCCCCCAGGCCGGATATTTCATGGGATCTCAGGAAATCACCAAAGCCCAGGGGGGGATGCTACTCTTTTAGCCACAGACACGGCGTCCGGCATGGACAAGACTCGAAAGCTCAAGCGTTATCAGCGCAAAGACTACTCTCAGGTGGTCAACTTTCCGGTTGAGATCGTCGGCAGAGATGGGGTCGTGCGCCGCTACAGCTTTGAGTCATCCGTGCGCCTGTACCAGCGAAGGATCGCCTCAGCACCCGGTCGCTACGGCGACTCAGACTTGGTTCAGGCCGAGGTCGATCACTGCAGACACCGAATCAAGCAGCTGCGTGCGAGCTACTTGCGTCGCCATGGCTTCAGCGACCTGGGAGCGCACGCGCAGGGACTGGGGGACCTGGCAGGGGAGGTGACCGCCTTCCTTCGGCGTTGTTTCGGCGCCCAGGCCAGCGTCCTCAGCCTTCAACCTCTGGAAGATCAGCAATGGGGGCAGGCTTGGTACCTGGAGCAACCAGAGACGGGCGTGGCCTATCTGCTCAGCCTCTACCCCTTCGAGCACTACGGTGCCTGCTCGGGCCGAGAGGCCTTCTTTGAGACGCTCAGGGTGCTGCGCGTCGCGCGTGGACAGCAGGTTGAGGCACTGGTGGCCTTTCATCACAGCGGAGACTGCGGCCTGGTGCTCACATGCCAGGGTGCACATGCAGAGGTCTCCCTGGGCGAGGACATCCCGGAGCTCCTCGATGAGGTCAGCCGAGCCGGGCCTTGGGCCGAAGGCTTGCGCGCCCTTGCAGAAGAGGACTTGAGCTCCGCCCTGGCTAGCTTTGAGGAGGCACAACTCCAGCGCCCCTTCGCAAGACGCATCGCCGTGGCCTGCTGCACCATCGCCGACATGCTCGGCGAGCACCACAGCGCCGAGAGTGCGGCCAGAATCGGCCTGAACGCCTTCCCCAAAGATCCGTCTCTTCGCTATCAGCTTGCTTTGGCACAAGTCAGAGGAGGGGAGCTGAGCCAGGCTCGCCTCTCGCTGGACTTATGCCCGCCGAGACAGAGGCTACCCCAAGCGGAGCTCCTCAAGGGCATCATCGCCCTACGCCAAGGCAGACTCCTCGCCGCCCAGGGCCCCCTTGCGGCAGCAGGGCGAAACCACCGCCTCCACGAGCTGGACTCATGGGTGTGGGGGCTTCGGCTGCGTAGCTGGGCCTTCGCTGGCTTGGCCCTACTCAGCTTCTTCGCGCTCCTCTGCGCTGGCCTGTTCTTGGTGCATGGCTTCGTGTTGGGCTGTGTTGTCGCCATCTGTACGTCTCTGTTGAGCTTGGCCGGAGGCGCGCTGCTCTGGTGGGCCTTGAACCTGCGTTTGAGCGCCGAGCAGCTCACTGCACTGAGACTGCCTCCTGCAGAGGCCATTGGGGCCTCGGGGCCTCACCTCGGGGATCTGGTCGATTAGGTGAAACAGCGACTCGTGCTGCGCGCGCCGAACCACCTGGGGGACGGCGTAATGGCCCTCCCTGTGGCAAAGGCCTTGGCCAAGCTTGGGGACTTGACCATCTTGGGTCCACGGTGGGCCCCGGAGCTCTACCAGGGCCTGAACGCTACCTTCATGGCACCAGAGGCACGCCCCAAGGCCGAGATGGCGATCATCCTGCCGCCCAGCTTCTCCTCCGCCTGGCGACTGCGTCACATCCCCTCGCGTTTCGGCGTCAGCGGGCAAGGGCGCCGCATGCTGCTCACCGCCTGCCACGACCCCAGCCCAAGTGCTCACCGCAGCCAGACCTATGCGGCTGTCGCGGCGCTGGCGCAGGTGCGTGCCCAAGGCCCTCCAAGCTTGGACTGGGCGCTGCCTGCGGGGCTGCTGCCCAAGGGACACCTGGCTCTGGCGCCCTTGAGCCCCAGCGGCGTGCCCGTGATGTGGGGCGGCTTTGAGGCCCTTGGCAGGGAGTACCCAGATCCGGTGGTCTACCTCGGCCCCGGCGAGCACTGGCCCGCGCAGCCAACCTGGCCTCGCATGCAGGAGAGGTCCTTGATGTTGGTCGCTGCAGAGCTGCGCCGAGCGCGGGTGCTTGTCGTCAACGACAGTGGCTACTCTCACTTCGCCAGAGCCTTGGGCGTTCCCACTGTGGTGGTCCACGGGAGCACTGTGCCCAGCAAGACCGGCGCAATCGGCAGCCTTCCCGTGCTTCGAGACCCGCCGCCGCCCTGCGCCCCTTGCTACGCCAAAGCGTGCGCAGTGACTGGCGTGCCGTGCCTGGACATCACCGTCGAGCAGGTTCAGGCCGCCCTGGATGGGGCCCAATGAGCACGCTGCTCTGTCGCCTCTCGAGCATGGGGGACGTGGTCCTGACCGCTGGAGTGACCGGGGTCTTGGGGGAGGTCCATTTTCTGACCCAGCCGCGCTGGCACTCCCTGGTGCGCACCTTTCCAGGGGTGGTCTCCGTGCTCGCTCCTGGGGACGCCCTGCCCCAAGTAGATCAAGTTGTGGATCTGCAACGCTCCCCCCGGTCTCGGCGCCTGCTCTCGGGGACACCGGCCAAGCGCGTACAGGCTCACCGCGTTCAGCGCCTGGCAAGGGTCTGGCTCAAGGCCCAGAACGCCGTCCCCAGCGTGCTCTCCCGCTACGGCAGTGCCGCTGGTGTGGCGCCAAGTCCGCTGCCATGGATTCCCATTGCGCGAGAGGGGGGAGCTCTGGCGCTCATCCCTGGGGCCGCGCACGCCACCAAGCGTTGGCCGCACTTCGCCGCCCTGCGGAGGACGCTCAAGGAGCCTGTGATCTGGCTTGGAGGACCGGGCGATGTCCAGCGCATCCAAGCACTGGCCCAGCCTGAAGATCGTTGCGTGCACGAGGCCGGTGTCGAGCAGACCCTCCAGGCACTTCAGCGCTGCGATTTGGCCATCGGGGGAGACACCGGGCTGATGCACCTCGCCGCAGCGTGCGGGGTTCCAACCCTAGCCCTCTTTGGGCCAACCCATCCAGAAGATGGATTCTGGTCACACCCCGATGCGCCTCTGCACCTGGGTCTGCCCTGCAGTCCATGCTCAAAGCACGGCGGCGAGCGCTGCGTCTTTGGGGACTTTGCCTGCATGCAGGATCTGAGCGTGCAACAGGTCTTGGCTGAAATCCAGGCCCGCCGATGATCCACTTGGTCACCCTGGATGCGCCCCCACAGCGTACGGGCGGGATCGCCAGCTGGGTCGAGGACACCGCCTTGGCCCTGCAGGCACAAGGCCAAGCGGTCTGCTTGCACGCGCCAAACGCTCGCGAGAGCCAGGCCTGGGACAGCACCATGCCCTTCTCCGTCAAGCGCATGTGGGGGCGCAGCTGGGGCCGCCATCAAGGTCGCTGGGTTCGCCTGCAGCTTCCAAGACACATCCAGGTCGGCGACGCAGTTCTCTACAGTACGTGGCGCCTGGCCGAGCACAGCGCCGAGCGCGTTCAGGTGCCCCAGGCTCTCGCCATACACGGCTCCGACCTGAGCGCCCTGGGCCCGGACGATGCACGCTTTTTGGCCACCTGCAACAAGGTGGACCAAGTCTTCGCGGTCTCGCACTACCTCCGGCACTTGGCGGCATCCCTGGGGGTTGACGCGCGTGTGCTTCCAATGCCCTTGGCCCAAGCCCCAATGCGGAAGGAGAGCGGTGAGGAGCTGCTTGTCGTGGCACGCTTGACCGCACTGAAGGGAGTGGACCGGGCCATTGGTCTCTCCCGAGCCCTTGGCCGTCCGCTGCGGGTGCTGGGAGATGGTCCTGAGCGTTCCGCCCTGGAGGCCGCAGGGCCAAGGGTGGCCTTTGAAGGGCGGGTTTCCCGGGAGCGGGTTGGCCAGGCCATGAATCGCGCTGCTGCCACAGTGCTGCTGTCCAGGGCGGCCCCCGATGGACAGGGAGCAGAGGGCCTGGGACTGGTCCTTCTGGAAGCCCAAGCCAGAGGCTGTCCAGTGATCGCCAGCGCCACGGGCGGCTTGCCGGAAGCCGCACAGGCGGGCCTGATTCTCCACGACATGGAGAAGCTGGATCTCAGCCGAATCCGGGCGTTCTTGAATGACTCTGGAGCGGGTGACAGAGCACAGCAGTGGGTACGCGCGCACCACAGCCCGATACTCTGTGCACGCGCACTGCTGGAGGCGCTGACATGAGCACCCCACAGTCCCTCATTCTCGGAAAAGTGCCTCTGCGGGTCTTGGTTCTCTACCGACCCAAGCTGCCCTCGGCCCGGGCACAGTCCATCCAGGTGCTGGGCACAGCGCACGCTCTGGCTGAGCTGGGCTGCCGCGTGACCCTGATCGCGGACGTCCCTGAGACCGGTCGGGGCCACCAGCGGCGGGAGGTCCTGAACTTCTACCAACTCAGCGATACGCCAAACCTGGACCTGAAGCTGCCCAAAGCGGAACACAAGACCCTCTCCGGGCTCTGGTTTCGGTGGCAGGTGCTGCGTTGGCTCTACCAGAGTGTCGTCTACCAGCCGGAGCGAAGCGTGATCTTGGCGCGCTCCAAGGGCTACGCCGACGAGGTGATGAGCATCCCCTTTGGCCCGCCGCTGGTCCTGGAAGCGCACGAGGTCGACTCGGCCCTGGCCAGAGAGCGCGGAGACAACGCCGCCGCCTTTGCCAGAGTAGAAGCGCGACTGCTCAAGGTCGCCGAAGGGGTGGTGACCAACACTGCGGGCACCCTGGAGGGCCTGGAGGCCGGACACCCGGGCTTGATGGTCGCCAACCGCAAGGTGGTCTACAACGCGACGAACCCCAGACGGGTCCGACAGCATCGGCCGGGAGCGCACCACGTCGTGGGCTACGCCGGCTCCTTGAAGACCTACAAGGGCCTCTCCACGGTGCTGGAGGCCGCCAAGTACCTGGGCCCAGGGGTCGAGATCGAGCTCATTGGGGGCACCCAAGAGGAGCTCAAGGCCCTCGGTCCCTTGCCTCAGAACGTGCGCTGGGCCGGTCCCGTGGCCTACCACAAGGTGCCCGACATCCTGCAGCGCTGGCACGCCGCGCTCTTGCCGCTGGACTCGGACCTCTTCGGCGAGAAGCTCTGTAACCCTCTGAAGTTGTGGGACTACCGCGCCGTCGGACTGCCGCTCATCGCGGCCGATGTTGGCTCCCTACACGAAGTCATCGCGCCCCAGCAGGCCCAGTGGTACCCGCCCGGTGATCCCAAGGCGCTGGCCCAGGCCATCCACAACAGCCTGGGGCCGCCAAGCAGAGCCAAGAAGCGCAGCCTGAGATCCTGGCGCACCCGGGCCCTCGAGCTGCTCCCGGTGCTCGAGGCCGCCGTCGCCCTGTGAAGTTGGCCTACTGGCTGCGCTATTGCCCCACGCTCAGCGAGACCTTTGTGTACCGGGAAGCTCAAGGGCTCATCGACCGCGGCCACGACATTCGGGCCCTAGCGATTGGCGCCCGAGAGGCCGGCGCTCAGCTCCCCACCTGGAGCCTTCAGTACCCCCCGGACTACGGCCAAGTGCTGGCGGCCGCCGCCCGCATTCTGAGCACACGTGGGGGCCGTCAGGCACGGAGCTGGCTCGCCCAACACCAAGCCGGCAAACAAGTCGCCAAGGCCCTCTGGGCTGCGAGCACGCTCCAGGAGGGGGAGGGGATTCACTGCCACTTCGCAGGAGAGAGCGCCGAGTGGGCACACGCTGCCAAGCTGGCCGTGGGCGCCGAATACAGCGTGATGGTGCACGCCGCCGACTTGTACAAGCCCAGGGCGTCGCTCAGGGAGGTGCTCCTTGGGGCCAAGGCGGTGCGCACCGTGAGCCGACACCAGGTCGAGCTCTTGGGGGAGCTTGGCGTAGAGGCCCAGGTCCAAGCCTGCGGCGTCGATGCGGCAGCCTGGCCTCGGGCGCGCCTGAATGCCAGTGGCCCCTTGCTCTTCGTCGGCCGGGACGTGCCCAAGAAGGGCTTGTCCACGCTCATACGCGCCCTCTCCCTCCTTCCTGAGAGCCTTCACCTCAAGGTCATCGGCGTAGAGGCGGGCCCAGATCTTGGGGGCAGAGTGCAGTACTTGGGGCCCCGCTCCCAGCCAGAGATCGTGGAGCAGATGCAGGACTGCAGCCTGATGGTGCTCCCCTGCCAGCGCGCGCCAGATGGGGACCGTGATGGGCTCCCCGTCGCTCTGATGGAGGCGATGGCCAGCGGAATGCCGGTGCTCACCACGACCTTGCCGGGTCTGGAGGACCTGGTGGATGACGCGGTGGGATGGACCGTCGCCCCCGGGGACCCCAAGGCACTGGCGGCACAGATCGCCCGCGCTCTCCAGTCGCCACAAGCCCTCCACCGTCGAGGCCAGGCCGGCCGCTCCAGAATCCACCAGGACTTCACCCTGGCCCAGCAAGTCGACGCCGTCGAGTCGATCTGGACGCCGGGCAGAGGCTCCCCCTGAGGGCTGACCTTGCGGGGGCGGGGATGGGGCTGTATGAAAAGGCCCCGAGCGCGGAGACGTGATGGCCCTCTTCCTGTCCCTTTTGGCCTGTGGGCCTGGCGGCAACTACCTCAACCCCGAACAGTCCTGCGAGTATCAGGTCCTGGACTGGTGGGACATGGACGTGGCCTACGCCGCTGACCGCGGTGAGGGCGAGAGCGGAAGTCCAAACAACTTGGCGTTTCGCTTTGAGCCCGAGCTGGCCTACAAGCAGCTCATCGTCGGCAGCTACAACCAAGCCAACGGCAACTTTAGCTGGCGTACAAACTACGCTTCTGGCTACTACCTGAAGAACTTGGCCACCGACGATGGCTACGAGTCCTACGGGACCATCTTCAGGAACGGCAACATCGATGTGCGCGGCAAGTACGTGCGCACCGACGCCCTTGATCGCACGCAGTCCTACATCCGGCGCGACCAACGCACCGGATGCGAGGGCACCATCCGCTTCCGCATCGAGCAAGCCAACGGCGTGATTCCGCGGGACCCGCAGAAGGTGCTCAACTACACCATCGTCTCCGATGACAAGATCACCTGGGAAGGCACCAACCTGCTGCCGGACAACACCCTGGAATACGGGATCGGTGAGTTTCACAGCGACGGGCGGCAGAGCGAGGCCTGGAACTACGCCAGCGGCAGCTTGAGCTACGATCGGGCGCAGGAGCGCAAGGTCGGGGGAGCGCTCGCGGTCCAAGCCAGCGGCTCGGTCAGCGGGAACGGCGGCTACGACTACGTCTATGAGGGGCGAAGGGAGTTCTCCGGCGGCAGCGTCGAGGAGATGACCTACTACGCCAGCGGAACGGACGCCGTCATCGGCGGCTGGAACGCCGAGCGCACCGTCACCGGCCAAGGCAGCGGCTTGGTCGTCCTAGAGAACGGGAACCAGTGCAACGGCAGCTTCTCGGACTGGAACAACTGCGCATGGGACTGCGATGGCGTGGACGACTGCCCCGCTGAGCCGGCGCTCTGATGGGCCTCAAGCGCAACACCCCAAAGAAGGGCATGCAGTCCATGACGGGCTTTGGTCGCGGCGAGGCGGCTGGTAGCGGCGTGAGCGTGGTCGTAGAAATGAAGTCGGTGAACAACCGCTTCTTGGACCTGCAGCTGCGCGTCCCGCGCGAATACATGGCCTTTGAGTCCCGCATCAAGAACATGCTCAAGCCGATGTTCTCCCGCGGGCGCCTGGACATCTTCGTTCGCCGGGTCAACCAGGCCGGCGGCGTGGGCATCGTCGTCGATACCCAGCTTGCACGCAGCTACTACAGCAGCCTCCTCAAGCTAGGCGAAGCGCTCCCCGGCGTCAGCAACGACGTCACCCTTGGCCGCTTGGCCGAGATGCCCGGCGTGATGAGCACCGTGGAGCAAGAGGTCGACGTGGGCGGGGAGTGGGCTGTCGTAGAGACCGCTGTCGCCGCTGCCGCATCCCATCTGGCCGAGATGCGCACCCGAGAGGGCGCCGCCCTGTACGACGCTCTGACCGAGCTGGTCGTCGACCTGGGTGACCACCGACAGAAGGTGGAGATGGAGTCCGAGGGGCTCAACGCCCGCCTGCGCATCAAGTTGATGGACCGCATCAGTCGCTTGGTCTCGGACCGGGTAGATCCGGAGCGCCTGGCTCAGGAAGCCGCTCTCCTGGCGGACAAGGCGGACGTCACCGAAGAGCTGACCCGCTTGGCCAGCCACAACAAGCAGTTTCGCTTGGCCATGGAGCGCCGGGAGCCCATTGGTCGACGCCTGGACTTCTTGGCCCAAGAGATGAACCGAGAGATCAACACCATCGGCTCCAAAGCCTCCGAGCACGCCGTCTCCGGCCTGGTCGTTGAGATGAAGAGCACCCTTGAGCGGGTCCGCGAGCAGATCGCAAACGTCGAGTAGCGACGTGAACTTCGCCCCAAGCACCTGAGCTGAGAGTCCCGCCGTGAGCCTGAACTTGAGTAGCTGGACCCGCCCTGACCAGGGCGCCCTCTTTGTCGTCTCCGGCGCCAGCGGCACGGGCAAGACCACCTTGTTGCGCGAAGCCCTTCGGCATGTCCCCTACCTGAGCTTCTCGGTCTCAGCGACCACCCGGCCAGCCAGAGTGGGGGAGACCGAAGGGGTGGACTACCGCTTCATGGACCACACGCAGTTCCAGAAGCACGTCGATGCTGGCGACTTTCTGGAGTACGCACAGGTCTATGGCAACCGCTACGGCACCCTGCGCGCCCCCGTATTGCAGGCCTTGGCCCAGGGCGTCAGCGTCGTCTTGGACATCGACATTCAGGGCGCGCGCCAGGTGAGAAAATCACTGCCCGACGGCATCGGGATTTTCTTGGCCCCCACGTCCATCGAAGTTCTGGAGCAGCGTCTTCGCGCCCGCGGAACGGAGGCCGAAGACACCATCACCCTCCGTATGGCCCAGGTACAAGAGCAGCTCAATGGCAGCGGAGACTTTGAGTACGTGGTGGTAAACGACGTGCTCTCGTGCGCGCACGATTGCCTACAGGCGGTATTTGTCGCTGAGCTTCAGCGTGTGCATCGGCGCCAGAGTGTGGTCCAGGGGCTGACGCGGCTCGATGGGTGATAAGATTCGGGGGCGGCATCGTGTCCGCAGGTGAATCGTGGCAGACCTAGACACACTCCTCAAGCGGATCTCCGAGTACGCACCGGACGCAGACCTAGACTTGGTCATGCGGGCCTACTTCTTCGCGGCGAACGCCCACAAGATGCAGAGCCGAAAGTCTGGCGAGGCCTACTTCACCCATCCGCTGGCTGTGGCCTTCATCCTGGTCCAGCAGCAGATGGACGTGGACACGGTGGCGACTGCCCTGCTGCACGACGTGATCGAAGATACGATGGTCACTCGGGAGGAGATCGAAGAGACCTTCTCTCCCATCATCGGCGAGCTCGTCGATGGCGTGACGAAGATCGGCAAGCTGGAGTTCCGCTCCAAGCAGGAAGCCGCCGCCGAGAACTTCCGCAAGATGATGTTGGCCATGACCGCCGACATTCGCGTCATCCTGGTCAAGCTGGCGGACCGCATGCACAACATGCGAACCCTCGGCTCCATGCGCGAGGACAAGCGGCGGCGTATCGCTCAAGAGACCTCGGACATCTACTGCCCCCTGGCCAACCGACTCGGCCTGACCTCGTGGCGGGTAGAGCTGGAAGACGAGTGCCTGCGGAACCTGCACCCCCAAGCCTTCACCGACTTGCAGCAGGCGATGGCCGAGACGCGCGGTGAGCGCCTCGAGTACATCGCCGAGACCAGCGCCTTGCTCTCCGGCAAGCTCCAAGAGAAGCAGCTGGAGTGCACGGTCTCCGGCCGAGCCAAGCACCTGACGAGCATCTGGCGAAAGATGGAGAGCAGCGGTGTGCCCTTTGAAGAGGTGCACGACTTGCTGGCCTTCCGGGTTCTGGTCCCGGATCTGCCCAGCTGCTACGCCGCCTTGGGCTACCTGCACAGCTTCTACAACCCTGTGCCCGACCGCATCAAAGACTACATCGCGATGCCCAAGTCCAACGGCTACCAGAGCTTGCACACCACCTTGATGGGCCCCCAAGGCCGGCGCATCGAAGTGCAGATCCGCACCCAAGACATGCACAACGTCAGCGAGCGCGGCGTGGCCGCTCACTGGCAATACAAGGAGGGCCACCTGGCCCTCTCCAAAGAGCAGGTCAACAGCATCCACGGCCTGCGTGAGGTCTTCGAGACCGCCCGCGAGGTCGCAGATCCCGACGAGTTCATGGAGGCGGTCAAGATCGACCTCTACCATGACGAGGTCTTCGTCTTCACCCCAGCGGGAGATATTCGCGGCTTCCCAAAAGGGGCTTCTGCCCTGGATTTTGCCTATTCAATCCACACGGATGTAGGCAACAAGTGCGTGGGTGCACGCGTCGAGGGCCGCATGGTGCCCATCCGCTACCCCCTGCGCAGCGGGGACCATGTCGAAGTGCTCACCCGCAAAGACCAGCACCCACGGCGGGACTGGCTGGAGTTCGTCAAGACCTCCAGAGCCATCTCCAAGATCCGCCGCTTCCTGCGGGAGGAGGAGCGGGCCACTGGCATTCGCATGGGCACGACGGTCCTCGAGAACGAGCTCAAACGCAATGGCTCGGGGCTCAAAGACGTGGTCAAGAGCGGCATGCTCAAGAAGGTGTGCAAGGAGCGCAAGCTGCCGAACGTGGACAGCTTGGTCCTGGCCCTCGGCCAAGGCCACCTCCAGCCCGGCGTAATCGTGCGGGAGCTGCTGCCCGACAAGGACTGGTCCAGTCAGGACGGAGAAGACACCAGCGCGCTGGACAAGCTCATCGCCCGGATTCGGGAGCGCAGCGTCTCGCCTGTGCTCATCTCCGGGGAAGACGACGTACTGGTGACCTTCGCGCGCTGCTGCAACCCCATTCCCGGGGACGAGGTCGCCGGGTTCATCACCCGCGGCCGTGGGATTTCGGTGCACCGGCGCGACTGCGCCCAGCTCCTTGCCTTGGAGCCCGAACGGCGCATTCCCGTGGAGTGGGACGGGCAGTTCAAGGGCCAGCACACCGGCGGGATCAAGGTCATCTGCAGAGACAACCCGGGCATGGCCGCCAAGATCACCAAGACCTGCACCGAGTCAGGGGTCAACATCTCCGCCTTGAGCATGCGCGCTGTTGGGGATGAGCGGGCCGAGTGCGACTTGGAGATCGGCGTGGAGAACGTCAACGAGCTGCGCAAGCTCATCCGCAACTTGATGAAGATCAAGGGTGTTCTGAGCGTGGACCGCCTCGCCCAAGGCGCTTGATCACGCCTCTTGCGGCCCCGCGGACTCAGCCCTCAATCGTGGCAGCCCAAAGCCGGGTGTAGAATCCCGCCATGCTTCTTGTCATTGACGTTGGGAACACCAACACCGTACTGGCCCTGCTAGAAGGCGAGCTGGTTCACACCACTTGGCGCGTCTCAAGCGCCTTCTCTACCACCGACGAGGTGGGCCTTCAGCTCACCCAGCTCTTGGCGCTCAAGGGCCACCACCAGGACCAAGTCACCGGCGTGATCGTCAGCTGTGTGGTCCCTGAGGTGCTCTACGCACTGGAGAAGGCGAGCCGGCGCTACCTGGGCTGTGAACCCCTGATTGTCGGGCGCGGAATCAAGACGGGGATGCGCGTTCGCACCGACAACCCGCGAGAGGTCGGCAGCGACCGGATCGTCAACTCGGTGGCCGCCGTCGAGCGCTGGGGAGCTCCGCTGGTCGTCGTGGACTTTGGCACTGCGACCACCTTCGACTGCGTCAACGCCGACGGCGACTACGTCGGTGGTGCCATTGCGCCGGGCTTGCAGATCTCCACCGAGGCCCTGTTTCAGCGTACCTCCAAGCTGCCACACATCAGCATCCGGAAGCCCCAGCGCTTCATCGGCACCAACACCACCGCCTGCATGCAGTCTGGCGTGTTCTGGGGCTATGTCGGCCTGGTGGAGCGCTTGGTACGGGGCTGTAGGGAAGAGCTGGGTGGCAAGGCCACCTGCGTTGCCACCGGCGGCCTATCCAACCTGGTGGGCCGAGCCTGCGAGGAGATTGAGCACATCGAGCCCAACCTGACCCTGCAGGGCCTGCGCCTGCTCTACGAGCGCAACAAGTGAACATCCCCTTCGACCGCCTGGGCATCCCAACAGAACACCGGGACAAGCTCTCTCCCGAGGCTCCTGCTCGGGCACGTCTGGCCATCGCAAAGGGCATGCTGCCGCTGCCTCCGGACGTTCAGGTCTCGGCCGTCTATGTGCTGATGGGCCACAAAGAGAAGGGCATCCGCAAGGCCGCCGCCAAGACCCTCCAGGAGCTGGACTCCGAGGTCACGCTGCGGGCCATCTCCCCGCGCACCCATCCCAAGGTTCTGGAGTACCTGACGGAGTTCCGAACTTCCGACCAGGACTTCATGGAGCGGGTCTTCTCCCTGCCCAACACCAACGACCGCACAGCCTGCCTGATCGCCAACGCCGCCCGCGGAGACCTGGTCAACGTCATCTGCCGAAACCAATCTCGGCTGCTGATGACACCCCAGGTCTACCTCTCCCTGCGAGACAATCCTGAGATCACGCAAGCGCAGCTCGAGCGGGTGCACAGCTTCCTGCGCATGCAGAACTCGCTGCCAGAGGAGCCAAGCGAAGCGCAGGTTCAGCCTCAGGCTAAGACGCAGGGAAGCTCGCCCACACCAACGGCGCCGAAGCTCAAGAAGGTGAAGGTCTCGGAGCTCACGGAGATGAGCATCGAAGCCGAGGTCATGGCGGCCTTGATGGACCTGCCCAGCCCCTTCACCAATCCCCACATCGCCAGCCGATTGGAGATCCTCGTCGCGGAGCAGCCGGCGGGAGAAGAGGGGTCCGTAGACGCCACGTTCACCTTCTCCTTCCAAGACGATGCAGACCAGTTCTCCTCCTCGATGGTCACCGACGAGGACCTGGCGCCCGAAGAGAAGCTGAGCATCGCCCAGCAAATCTCTACGATGACCACAGGTGCAAAGATCAAGCTGGCCTTTCTGGGCAACGCCGAGGCAAGAAAGCTCCTGCTGCGCGACAAGAACAAGCAGGTGGCTGTTGCTGTGGTCAAGTCGGGACGCCTCTCCGAGTCCGAGGCCGGCGCCGTGGCGGCCAACAAGAACGTACATGGAGACGTGCTGCGAGAAGTCGCCATGAACAAGGAATTCCTGCGCAGCTACAAGGTCAAGATTGGCCTGGTGAACAACCCCAAGTGTCCTGTGAGCGTGGCAGTCGGGCTGGTGGCCCACCTGCAGCGCGCCGACTTGGCCTCGTTGGCGCGAAACAAGAACGTCCCCTCGGTTGTGCGGCGTACGGCCAAGAAGACGGTCCAGCAGCGCCTCGACAACAAGTAAGGCCCCTCCCGAATCAGATCGGAAGAGGCCTTAGAGACAGCGTTTTCGCCTGATTGCGCATCAGGCTTGAACACGGTTTAGACCGAGAGGGGCTCGAAGGGATGTCCCGTGGCGTCTGCCACAGCCTTGTAGGTCACCTTGCCGTTGGCCACGTTCAGGCCCTTGGCCAGGCTCGGGTTGCCCTTGACCGCCGCCTCCCAACCAAGGTTGGCGATGCGAAGGCCATAAGGAATGGTCGCGTTGTTCAAGGCGAAGGTGCTGGTCCGTGCGACCGCGCCGGGCATGTTGGCCACGGCGTAGTGGACGATTCCGTCGACCAAGTAGGTGGGGTCGGCGTGGGTCGTTGGCTTTGTGGTCTCCACACAGCCACCTTGATCCACGGCCACATCGACGATGGCGCTTCCCGGCTTCATCAAACCGAGCATCTCCCGGCTGATGAGCTTGGGCGCCTTGGCGCCAGGCAGAAGCACCGCACCGATCACCAAGTCGGACTTGGCCAGCATGCGCTCCATGTTGTAGGGGTTCGAGTACAGGGTCTTGACCCGACCATGGAACTGATTGTCGAACCAACGCAGGCGGGGCAGGGAGACGTCCAAGATGGTCACATCAGCGCCCAGGCCGATCGCCATTTTCACGGCGTTCAAGCCAACGATTCCACCGCCGACCACGGTCACCTGGCCGGGCTCGACACCGGGAACACCACCCAGAAGCACACCACTGCCGCCGGCATGACGTGTCAGGCAGTGGGCGCCCGCTTGAACGCTCAGCCGCCCAGCGACTTCAGACATGGGGGTGAGAAGGGGGAGGGAGCCGTCGGGCAGCTCGACTGTCTCGTAGGCGATGCCCACGACGCCGGCCTTCAGGAGGGCCTCCGTCTGCACTGGATCGGGGGCCAAGTGTAGATAGGTGTAGAGGATTTGCCCCGCACGAAGGAGAGGAAACTCCGGCGCGATGGGCTCCTTGACCTTCCAGATCATGTCGGAACGTCCGTAGACTTCCTCAGCCGATTCGACGATCTGAGCACCGACGCGAATGTACTCCTCGTTGGGCAGTCCGGAGCCGTCGCCGGCGCCAGACTCCACGAGCACAGTGTGGCCGGACCGAGTCAGGGCCAAGGCCCCTGCAGGCAACAGCCCGACACGGTGTTCTTGAGGCTTGATTTCCCTGGGGACACCCACAATCATGAGCTGCTCCTATATGTGCGCGGATCCTAACCCAAGGGGAGGGCTTGGAGGACGCAAGCAGCGTGCATACAGTGGGCGACCGAAACTTGGAGACCTGTCGTGTCACGGCCCAGCGAAGAACATCAGCTCAACTTTGACAACGCCAACGCCCTGCGCGAGGTGAGCGGCGAGGTGGGCGCCCACTGGAAACTGATCGGCAGAGAGCTCGGCGTACAGGTGCACCAGCGCGGCACCCGGGTGACCGTCGCAGGCAACGACAAGAGCACCGATCTGGCCGCGGACCTGATCACGCAGCTCTACGAGCTGGCGATGAAGGGCACCAACATCACCAACTCATTGGTGGAGCACGCCACACGCCTGACCCGCACCGATCCAGAGGTGCGCCTGGACGAAGTGTTCAGCGACGTGATCTTCGTCGCGCGCAATCGCACCCCCATCTTCCCGCGCTCCCTCACTCAGAAGCACTACGTTCAGTCCATTCGGCAGAACGACATTGTCTTCGGCTTGGGGCCGGCAGGCACGGGCAAGACCTACTTGGCCGTGACCATGGCGGTAGCCGCATTGTCCCGGAACGAGGTCAGCAAGATCATCCTCTGCCGCCCCGCAGTCGAGGCTGGAGAGAAGCTTGGTTTCCTGCCAGGCGATCTGGTGGAGAAGGTCAACCCCTACCTGCGCCCCCTCTACGACGCCCTCGCCGAGCTGGTCGGGCAAGACAAGACCGTGCGCCTGATGGAGAAGGGCACCATCGAGGTGGCCCCCTTGGCCTTCATGCGAGGCCGCACCCTCTCCAAGTCTTTCGTGATCTTGGATGAAGCGCAGAACACCACGGCGATGCAGATGAAGATGCTGCTCACGCGTCTTGGCGTGGGGTCCAAAGCGGTCATCACAGGTGACCTCTCGCAGATCGACCTGCCGCCCCGCGAGAAGAGCGGTCTGGAGCAAGCCTCTCGCATCCTGAAAGGGGTGCGCGGGATTGACCAGGTGACCTTCTCGGCGACCGATGTGGTCCGGCACAGGCTGGTCAGCGACATCATTCGCGCCTATGATCGTGCTCGGCCCCAACGAAGAGAGGATCGATAGCACGCACCCCGCCCGAGACAGCGACGATCACACCCTGGACCGGCCGACTCGCCGGCCTTCGGCGCGTTGCGGTTCTGGTCCTGGTGTCGGTCGCTTGTGCGCTCCTGCTCACGGACTTCCTGCGCGTGCCGGAAGTGGACTGGAAAGCGGGGGAGGTTGCTACCCGGGACATTCAGGCCCCGTTCCCCTTCCGCTACGTCGATCAAGACACCACGACGTCCAGGCAAGAGGCGGCCTCACAGGCCATCCCACCGGTCTTCGAGCACGACACCGCGGCCTCCTCGCAGCTTCAAGCGCGCATCTCCACAGCCTTTGATGCCGCCCGACAACGCCACGCCTCGACCGTCGCAGCCGCCACTGCCAGCGGCCAAGAGGACCTCTCACCTGAGAGTTTGGACGCCCTGGCCGTCGCTTTCATCAAGCAAGTGGGCCTGGAACTGGAACCCAGCGAGGTCGCTCCCATCGCGGCCCAGGGCTTCCCCAAGCAGTCCGAGGCCTTGATCAACGAGCTCGTCGCGGACGCCATGAGCGGGCTGATCATCGGCTCCCGCAGCGTGCTTCCAGCCACGCCACCTGTCAGCGTCATTCGCAAGCCAGCCCAGGACGAGGCGCGCCTGGACAGCTTCGAGAAAGTGCTCACAGCCGAAGACGCCGCACAGGGCCTGCACATCTATGCCCTGCAGCACTTCGGCGATGCCGACCCTGTAGAGCTGCGCGCCGCCAAGGCCGTCGCTGAAGCGGCCATTCACGGCAACCTGAGCAGCGCCCCTGACCTGACCCAGCGCCGTAAGTCTGCGGCAGCCAGCGCAGTCCCTGAGGTGGTCGTCAGCGTGGAGCGCGGCACCGCCCTCGTTCGACAGGGCGACATCGTCACGGCCCACCAGCTCCAGCAGCTCCAAGTGATGCAGAGCACCCACGCAGGGACCAGCCCGCTGCTGGTCACAGGCTCCTTGGCGGTCTTCTGTCTCTTGCTGCTGGCCAGCGTCTACTGGTTTGCTGGCACCTACATCAAGAAGTTCAGCCTCTCTCACCGAGAGACGGAAGCAGCCGGACTGCTTCTCGCCTTCATCTTGGTGCTGGCTCGCTTGATGATCTCCCTCTCGGACACCCTGGCCTCGGCTGGGGAGGTCCCCCCTCAGGTGCTCTGGTTCGCCGTCCCCGTTGCGGGCGCGGCGCTCTTGGTCCGCATCTTGATCAACTCCGAGACCGCCCTGGTCTTCGCCGTGGTCGCCTCCGTGCTCGCGGGCCTGCTCATGGAGCAGTCGGTTCTCTACGCGGCCTTCTTCGTGATCAGCTCGGTGACCGCAGCCGGCGCCGTGGGGATGAACCGAGAGCGCAAAGCCATCCTGCGTGCGGGTTTGATCACCGGAATGGTCAACGCCGCCTTGGTCCTGGTCATTCACCTGATCCAGAGCAACGTCGGGGAGGGGAGTCTTCAGCAGATCTCCCCGGTTTGGGCTGTCGGGGCCGCGGTCGTGGGTGGAATCCTGAGCGGCTTCCTGGTCCTGGGCCTGGTCCCACTCTTCGAGCTGATGGGCTTCGACACCGACTTGAAGCTGCTGGAGTTGGCCAACCTTGATCACCCCCTGCTGCGCAACTTGATGCTCCGAGCGCCAGGCTCCTACCACCACAGCGTCATGGTCGGGACCCTCGCGGAAGCTGCCGCAGAGGCCATCGGCGCCAACGCCCTGCAAGCCCGTGTGGCCAGCTACTTCCACGACATCGGGAAGGCGGTTCGGCCACAGTACTTCATCGAGAACCAACGCGATGGGGTCAACCGCCACGAGCGCCTGACCGCCCACCAGTCCGCCCGGGTCATCATCGACCATGTGCGCGACGGCGGCCTGATCGCCAAGAAGCACAAGCTGCCCAAGGTCATCGTAGACAACATCTACATGCACCACGGCACCGGCACCGTGCACTACTTCCTTCGCCAAGCGCAGGCGGAGAACCCCGGCGTCGATCCCGGAGACTTCCAATACCCAGGCCCCAAGCCCAGCACGCGTGAGGCCGGCGTCATCATGCTCGCCGACAAGATCGAGGCGGCCTGCCGTTCCATCAAGGAGCCTACCCCTGAGCGGGTGGCCTCGATGATTCAGCGCATCATCAACTCGGTGATGGCCGAAGGGCAGTTCGATGACTGCCCCCTGACGGTCAAAGAGCTGCGCATCATGGCCGAGGTCTTCCAGAAGACCGTTCTGGCCATCCATCACCACCGCATTGAGTACCCCGACGCCGTCGTCACCCCAGGGGTCAAGCTGCCGGACGCGCCCTCCAATGGGGCCGAGCCGGTCATCACCCTCGAGCTCAACACCGGCGACCTGGATTTGCCTGCTGAGGACCGAGACCGCAGCCATGAGAGCGCGCTCCCAGAAGAGGTCGTCGCGGTGGTCGACTACGAGAGCCCCGAGTACCTGCCCGGATTGGGCGGAGAGCGGTGAGCTGTGTGCTCTCGCGTGTAGAGGATCTGGCCCTCTGCCCCATCCCACTGGCCTTGGTGCAGGCGGATGCAGAATCCCTAATGACAGCGGCCAAGCTCCTGGACTGCGAGCTGAGCTTGGTGCTGTGCAGCGATGCCTTCATCGCCCCCCTCAACGGTCAGTGGCGGGACAAGCCGGTGGCGACGGATGTTCTGAGCTTTCCGCAGGATGATCCCGTCATACTCGGCGACTTGGTCCTCTCGGTGGACACCGCAGTGCGGCAGGCCCAAGAGCGAGGCCACGATCTGCGCGACGAGATGCGCATTCTCTTGGTGCACGGGCTGCTCCATCTGCTGGGCTACGACCACGAGACCGGCCCGGAGGATCTCCTTGAGATGGCCGAAGCTGAGGGCCGCCTGATGGCCAAGCTCTCCTGGCAGGGGAGCGGACTCATCGAGCGGGTTACGGACAGCGGCACTTAGGAGAGCGCCATGGGCCCCGACGAGATCCGCACCCGCATGAACGTGGCAACCGACAAGGTGTCCCAGCTGCGGAGGCATCTTTGACGTCGCTGGAAAGCTGCGAGAGATAGCGGACTACGCCAACCAATCCAGCAACCCAGAGTTCTGGAGCGACCAGAAGCGGGCACAGAAGATGCTTCGTGAGAAGGGAGCATTGGAGCGCGTGGTCAAGGACTGGCAAGCCCTGGCGGATGCACTGGAAGAGGTCGACACCTCTCTGGAGCTCTCCAAGGAGTGCGGTGGTGAGGAGGCACAAGAACTGGTGGACATGGCCCACGAGGCTTTGCTGAGCGCCGAGAAGGGCACCCGCCGTCTGGAGCTTCAGCGCCTGCTCTCCAACGAGGGAGACGAGAACTCCGCCATCTTGGAGATCAACTCCGGAGCGGGTGGCACAGATGCATCGGATTGGGCCGAGATGCTCAAGCGCATGTACCTGCGCTGGGCCGAGAGCCGTGGCTTCAAGGTGAAGATTGTCGAGGAGCAGGCCCACGACGAGGCAGGCATCAAGAGCTGCACCATCGAGGTCGATGGCGCGTACGCCTATGGCTACTTGAAGGCGGAGATCGGGGTGCACCGCTTGGTGCGCATCTCACCCTTCGACGCAGCGGCACGCCGCCACACGGCCTTTGCCAGCGTGGGCGCGTACCCAAACATCGACGACGACATCGAGGTGGACATCAACCCCTCGGATCTCCGAATCGACACCTACCGAGCAAGCGGCGCAGGCGGACAGCACGTCAACACCACGGACTCCGCCGTGCGCATCGTTCACAACCCCACCGGGATTGTCGTTCAGTGCCAGAACGAGCGCAGTCAGCACAAGAACCGCGCCACGGCGATGAAGATGCTCCGTTCCCGGCTCTACCAGCACGAGCTGGAGCGCCGCCAAGCGGAAGTGGATCAGGTCAACGCGACCAAGAAGAAGATCGAGTGGGGCAGCCAGATTCGCAACTACGTGCTGCAGCCCTACCGAATGGTCAAGGACGCCCGCACCGGATTTGAGAACACCAACACAGACAAGGTGCTGGATGGCGACTTGGATCCCTTCATCGAGGCTTGGTTGGCATTTCAGGCCGGCGAAGGCGCCGAAGAAGAGGGCCTCTAGTCCGGGCTCCAGACACGAGTTTTCGCAAAGCGGACAACGAAAACGAGCCCCTCTAGGGTTAGCCTGCGGTCCCGCGAGGAGAGAACGATGATCTGGATGACCCTGGTGACCCTGCTGGCCTGTGACAAGGACGGCGAGATCGCGGACGAGCCGCAGATCCTTGGAAGCGTTGCCACGGCCGACGCCGAGGCGGATGTAGTGATCTACCGCGCCTTCGGTTTCCACACGAACGACGGCGCGATGTTCTACCTGACCAGCACGCCTGACTCCGACTGCCCATCCGTGGCCAAGTACCTCAGCTCCAAGCAGGTCGACCCTGAAGGAATCTGGGCGCCGGGTACCTGCAACCTCTCCGCGGTCCTTCCCGACTACGACCCCGCCGGCATGACCGTCAGCCGCACTGCAGACGCACCGACGACCGAGGTCACCTGGTCCGTGAAGTGCGCTCTGGGCGAAGGCGCCTTCGACTGGGGCAAGCGCGACGAGCAGTCCGAGGACGAAGACTACTTCTGGGCTGGGGACGATGCCTACGAGTGGATCGGCAACGGAAAGGAGTTCACCGTAGACTTCTCCGGCGACGGCTCTCCGGAGGATCCCTACATCGTCGACATCGTCGAGATGACTGACTTCACAGGGAACTACCCGACCGTGTTGGACACCATCCTGGCAGACGGCAGCATCAGCGGAAGCATCGAGGCCCAGGCCTGCAACGACTTGTACAGCGCATACATCTTCCCCAAGTGATCGGCAGCGTGCCGACCTAAGGAAGAGGGCAGGGGATCTGCGGGGGCGCTGGGCCCCCTGGCGGAATAGCAGGGCTCTCGCTCCTAGACGTCCACGAATGGACCGGAGCGCGGAAGGAGCCATGTTCGACTTTGACCCACGCCGTCTTGAGAAGCTCGCAGCCCTACGCGAGTCCGGCGTTGAGCCCTATCCAAACGGACACAACGTCACCCACCGCCTCGCCGAGCTGATCGAAGCTGGCGGCGACAAAGACGACGCGACGCTCAAAGAGGAAGTGCTCACGGAGTTCCGCATCGCCGGGCGATTGCGCTTCAAGAATGAGATGGGCAAGGCTGGCTTTGCCCGCATCCAGGACGAGAGCGGCCGCATCCAGATCTTCGTTCGCAAGAACGACCTGGGCGAAGAGGCCTTCGACGCCATCTGGAAGAAGCTGGACTTGGGTGACTGGGTTTGGGCCCGCGGCACACTGATGCGCACCCGCAAGGGCGAGCTCTCCCTGCGCTGTGCAGAGCTGCAGCTCTATGCCAAGTGCATTGAGTCCCTGCCAGACAAGCACAAGGGCTTCACGGACCCAGAGCAGCGCCAACGCATGCGCTACCTGGACCTCTTCATCAACGAAGACACCCGGGAGACCTTCCGCAAGCGCTCGATGATTGTTCGTGGCCTGCGGAACTACTTCGATGGCCAGGGTTTCATGGAGGTCGAGACCCCCATGTTGCAAGCCATCCCAGGTGGCGCCAACGCCCGCCCCTTCGTCACCCACCACAATGCTTTGGGCATGGAGATGTTCTTGCGCGTAGCGCCGGAGCTCTACCTCAAGCGCCTGGTCGTGGGTGGCTTTGAGCGGGTCTACGAGCTGAACCGGAACTTTAGGAACGAGGGAGTGAGCCTGCGCCACAACCCCGAGTTCACCATGCTTGAGTTTTACCAGGCACACGCCACCTACATCGACCTGATGGACCACACCGAGGTCCTGGTGACCGAGCTGGCCGAGAAGGTCGCCGGGAGTCTGCAGATTCCCTACGGCGACGACGTGGTGGACTACAGCCGCCCTTGGCGCCGTGCCTCCATGGAGGAGCTCATCACAGAGCTGGCTGGCGTAGCGAACCCCTGGGACCTGGAGGAGCTGCGCAGCCGCTGGATCGAGCTGCACCCAGAGGACGCCGAAGCGGACCTTCCAAAGACGGTCGGCAAGTGGTTTGAGCAGTTCTTCGACGTGCACGTTGAGCCCACTTTGGTGAACCCCACCTTCGTGACGGGCTACCCCACGGAGATCTCTCCTTTGTCGCGACGAAATGACGAGCGGCCTGAGATCGTAGACCGCTTCGAGCTCTTCGTGGCCCGGCAAGAGATTGCCAATGGCTTCTCCGAGCTCAACGACCCCGTGGACCAAGCCGCACGCTTCCAAGCGCAGGCTGACGCCAAGAGCTCAGGAGACGACGAGGCCATGTTCTTCGATGCCGACTACGTGCGCGCCCTGTCCTACGGAATGCCGCCTACTGCAGGCGAGGGCATCGGCGTCGACCGACTGGCCATGCTGCTCACTGGCCAGACCTCAATTCGGGAAGTCGTTCTCTTTCCGGCCCTGCGCCAGAAGGCCAGCGCCCCCGCGGAGGATGACGCCGAGTGAGATTCGCTCTTCTCATCGCCCTCTCTCACCTGCGCGGCCGAAACGCCGAGCGGGGAGTGAGCGCCCTGACCGCCATCTCCATGGGCGGCGTGACCATCGGAGTGATGGCACTGATCATCGTGCTCTCGGTGATGGCTGGATTTGAGATTGACCTGCGGGACAAGATCCTGGGCTCCAACGCCCACGTCGTGGTCCTCCGCTACTCCTCTGGAATCGAGGAGTGGGAAGACGCCGTCGCGAAGGTTCAGGCCGTCGATGGCGTCACGGGTGTTGCGCCCTTCATCTACACCGAGATGATGATCAAGTCCGAGCACGGCAACGGCGAGGGCATCATCCTCAAGGGCATCGACCCGGTGTTGGTCGGTGACGTGGTCGACCTGCGGAAGAACATCGTCTCCGGTCCGGACGGAACCCCAGAGGACACCGATGCGCAACAGGCCATCCTGGAGTCCCTGCACAACCCTCCTCCGGGCCCACTGGCCTCGGAAGAGGACAAGGCCCTGGAGCTGCCCGGCATCCTGGTTGGAGAGGAGCTCGCGCACAGCCTGAAGGTCTTCGTGGGTGATGTTGTGCACATCATCAACCCCGTGGGCCGCGGCATCGGGCCCCTTGGAATGCCCATGCCGGACGTCAAGCGCTTCCGCATTGCCGGCATCTACTACTCGGGGATGTACGAGTACGACACCAAGTGGACCTACGTGGCCATCGAGGACGCACAAGAGTTCTTGAAGATGGGCGAGATGGTCACTGGACTCGAGGTCACGGTAGACGACATCTACGGCGTGGACCCCATCGCTCTGGCAATCGAAGACACCCTTGCGTACCCCTTCTACACACGACACTGGCAGAACCTGAACCGGAACCTCTTCGACGCCCTCAAGCTCGAGAAGGTGGTGATGGGCCTCATCTTGAGCCTGATCGTGACAGTCGCAAGCCTAAACATTGCCGGAATGATGATCGTGCTTGTGGTCACAAGGAGCCGCGAGATCGCCATCGTCAAGGCGATGGGTGCGAGCAACCAGCAGGTGCGGCTCATCTTCATGACAGAGGGCGTCGTCATTGGCGTGGTGGGCTCCATCGTCGGGACGATTCTGGGACTGATTGGTTGTGTGCTCCTGGACGCCTATGGCTTTCCTTTGGACACGGACGTCTATTATCTGGACTCTCTGCCTGTCCAGATGGAGCCTATGACCATTCTTTTCGTCAACGTGGCCGCCATCGCGATCTGCTTCCTGGCCACTCTCTACCCGGCCTCACGCGCCGCCAGCCTGCGTCCAGTGGAGGGTCTGCGTGCAAGCTGACAACCAAGGCCGCTTGGTCAAAGTCGAGGGACTGAGCCGAACCTTCCAGAAGGGTGGCAAGACCATCGAGGTGCTCAAGGAGGTCAGCATTGAGCTGGCAGCCGGAGATCAAGTCTCCATCGTGGGACCCAGCGGCTGTGGCAAGAGCACCTTTCTGCAGATACTCGGCACCCTAGACCGGCCCACGACGGGCAAGGTCTGGATGGACGGAAGAGATGTCTTTGACCTGCCACAGCGTGAGATCGATCGCCTGCGGAACAGCTTCATCGGCTTTGTCTTCCAGTTCCACCACCTGCTCCCGGACCAGAGCGCGCTCGGCAACGTGGCGCTGCCCATGATCATTCAGGGCCAGTCCGTCGCGGCCGCTCAGAGCGTGGCCAAGGCCCGCCTGGACCGGGTCGGCCTCTCTCACCGCCTCAATCACCTCCCTGGTGAACTCTCCGGTGGCGAGCAGCAGCGTGTGGCCATCGCACGGGCCCTGGTCATGAATCCTGGACTACTGCTGGCCGATGAGCCCACGGGCAACTTGGACCCGAACACGGCGAAGGGCATCTTTGAGCTCCTTCTGGAGCTGCACGCAGAGAGCGGCAGCACCCTTGTGGTCGTGACACACTCCCACGAGCTCGCGGCGCGATTCCCTCGCCGCCTCCAGGTGGCCGACGGCCTCCTGGTCGAGGTTTAGAGACATGCTGACTTGGTGCATCTTCCTCAGTGGTCTCGTCCTTGCCCAAGGCGCGCCGCCTCCCATTGGCGGCGGAGGAGCGGCGGGCGGCGCCCCCATCGGCGGCAGCGGTCCCAAAAAGCTCTCCGACGAGCTGGGCGGCCTCAAGCCAATCGAGATCGAGCGCACCCAAGTCCAGACCCAGACCGTGACTTCGGTTCGGGTCGAGGGCAACCGTCGCATCGAAGAGGCCGCGGTCCTTGCGGCCATTCAGCTTCGGAACGGGGAGGCCCTGGCCCCTTGGAAGGTACGTCGCGACATCAAGGCGGTGTACCGCACCGGCTTCTTCCAAGACGTCCAGGTTGATGTCGCTGCTGCGGACGCCCAAGGCGGCGTCGTCGTGACCTTCATCGTTCAGGAGAACCCCGCTGTGCGGGAGGTCATCCTGACCGGGAACAAGAAGATCGACGACGACGACATCTTGGAGGTGATGGACATCACCGCCTACAGCGTCCTGAACGACGGAGACCTGCGGGCCAACGCCCAGCGTATTCGAGACCTGTACCTGGAGAAGGGCTACTTCCTTGCCGAGGTGGACCCCGTCCTTCGGGAAGTCTCCGAGGACCAAGTCGAGCTCACCTTTGAGATCATTGAGAACCGAAAGGTCGTGGTCCAGTCCGTCGACATCACCGGCAACGAGGGCCTGAGCGACCGAGAGGTCAAGAAGTTCCTGGCGACAAAGGCTGGCGGCGTTGCCCCATTCCTGACCAGCAGCGGCAACTTCTCTTGGGCCGCTCTGGACACCGACGTACAGATCGTCCAACAGGTCTACTTGGAGGAAGGCTACGTCGACGTACAGGTAGACGAACCCAAGGTCTACCTCAGCCCAGACAAGCGCTACATCTACGTCACGATGCACGTGAACGAGGGTCCCAAGTACAACCTGGGGCACTTGAAGGTGGAAGGGGACTTTGTAGAGGAAGAGGGACTGACCAAGGAGTCTGCCCAACGCTTGCTCAAGGGCGAGACCGTCGCCCAGGTCCAGGGCACCGATGCACCTCGTCTCTGGGACGGCGTGAAACGCCGCCTGAGCACCGACGCCCAGGCGCTCGCTGCCTTGGAGACGGGAGATGTCTTCCGTCTGACGAGCCTACAGATGGCGATGCAGCGCATCACCGACTTGTATGGCGACCAAGGCTACGCCTTCGCCCAGGTCTACCCACAGACGGTCACAGACCCCGAGAGTGGCGTGGTGGACGTCACCTTCATCGTCGTGAAGGGCGAGAAGCTCAACATTGACCGCATCAACATCACCGGCAATGACCCGACTTGGGACAAGGTGGTGCGCCGCGAGATTCTCCTGAACGAAGGGGACATCTACTCCGGCTCGGCCATTCGCGATGCCAACATGCGCCTGCAGCGCCTGGGCTTCTTCGAAGAAGTGCGCATCAACACGCCACGCGGCGAAGACCCTGGCACTCTGGACCTGAACGTCTCCGTGATCGAGCAGCCCACGGGCAGCTTCTCCGTGGGCTTGGGTTTCTCCAACTTGGAGAACTTCGTACTCACCGGCTCGGTGTCCAAGAACAACTTCTTGGGACTGGGCTACGTGATGAGCGCGTCCATCAACTACTCCAGCTTGCGGCGCCAGGGAAACCTGAGCTTCTTCGACCCCTACTTCCTGGACACCCGCTGGACTGTGCGCGTCGATGCCTACAGCTTGAGCCAGCAGTTCGTCGAGGACCAGTACCAGCGCGGCGGTGGACTGGCAGTCGGCCGCTACCTGGACCGCAACGACGATGTGCGACTGACGCTGAACTACAGCCTGGAAGACGTGGGCCTGAGCTCCATCTCGCCCTACCAGTCCAAGGTCTTCGGCGGAGAGCTCTACCGCAACGGCCTGACCTCGACGCTGGGACTCAACCTGACGGTGGACAAGCGGAACAACCGCATTGCGGCCACCCAGGGTGTGTACTTCTCAGCTCAAACCGCCCTCTCTGGCGGCATCCGCGTGAACGATGACCAGGTGCTCAACCTCCTGGGCGGCGACTTCAACCTGGTTGAGAGCCGCATCAACCTGCGCCTCTACCAACCCATCTTCCCGCACTCCGAGAAGCTGGCTGACCGCTTCATCTTCCGCTTCAACACCACCTTCGGGCACATCGCCAGCACCGATGGCTCCGTGGTTCCCTTCATCCACCGCTATCGTGCCGGTGGGTTGGACAGCGTTCGTGGCTACAACTGGTTCAGCTTGGGCCCAAGCCTTCGCGTTCCGGGACCAGGGCAGAGTGGGGTGGGCGCAGGAAGCGACGACCCAACCAGTCCCGATGACCGCTTGATCGTTGGCGGCACGCAGACCTGGGTCAACAAGTTCGAGATCGAGGCCCCCATCGTCAAGTCAGCCGGCATCACGGCCGTGTTGTTCTTCGACGCTGGCAACGCCTTCGGCGACCCCTATGGAAACGGCAACGTGAACATCAACGACATGCGCTACGCCTACGGCGCAGGCATCCGCTGGTTCTCGCCCATCGGGCCGCTTCGATTCGAGTGGGGCTTCCCAGTGAACCCCTACGAGGACGAGCGCACCATGGTCTTCGACTTTGGTATCGGTAGCGCCTTCTAAGCGCACCGCTGACCACCAGAGACAAGACGGCCCCGGACGCGCAAAGCATCCGGGGCCGTCTTGTCTCTGGGCTCTATGACCGAAGCCACAGGGCGCCGGGGACCCAACGCCGGGGACCCAGCGCCGGCGACTCAGCGCTGGTCGCCCATCATCAACAGGCCAGCGCCGCCATAGGAGTAGGTGACCGTCTGACGGCTCGCGCCCATCAGCAGGTCGTCGTATCCATCGGCGTCCACATCACCAAAGGCCATCGAGGTTCCGGCGCGGGCGTTGGAGTTGCCTCCGCCAATCTCTGCGTCAGCCGTGGACAGGGAGGCCGTACCGGAAGTGAAGGGGCCATAGAAGAGGTACGCCGCACCACCGTTGCTCACGGCCGTGTCGTTGTAGTCCGCACCCATCACCAAGTCCGTCGAGCCATCTCCATCGGAGTCGCCCAAAGCCAGAGCAACGCCGGCTTGGTCGCCGCTGGCGACACCGGTGAAGCTCAGGTAGGCGGCGCTCAGGTCCGTGTTGGCGGTGAGTGGACCGAGCACCACGTACACGGCCCCAGCAGAGCTGCTGGCACCCGTCGCGCCAACGACCATGTCGTCGTAGCCATCGCCGTCCAAGTCTCCACCTGCGACGGAAGTACCGGCGCCGTCGCCCGATGCCGCACCGTACAAGGCGTAGCTGGCGGTGCCACCAGATGAGGTGATTGGGCCGTACTCCACAAAGCCGGAGCCGGCGGCGCTGCCGCTGCCCTTGTCTGCTGCATCGTCGGCGCCACCGTAGATCAGGTCATCGGCGCCGTCTCCGTCGAAGTCCGCCACGGCCACTGCGCCACCCGCGCTCGAGTCGCTGCTGCTGCCCGTGTACTCCGCGTCAGCTGCGGAGGTGGTGGTCGAAGAGGTCACAGGACCAACGAAGAGAAAGACTGAGCCGTAGCTGGTCCCGCTTGCGCCAACCAACAGGTCCATCGTGCCGTCGTCGTCGAGGTCACCGCTTGCAAGGGCGACGCCGAACTGGTCCTCTCCGGCGGTGCCGGCAATGAGCGGACTGTCACCGCTGAGGTCTCCGGAACCACTGATGGGCCCCTGACTCAGCCAGATCGCGCCGCCGTTCTCGTAGCTCCCGTCGTAGCCCGGAGCACCGATCAGCAGGTCAAGGTAGCCGTCGCCGTCCTCGTCATCGAGCGCCGCCATGGTCTCACCAAAGCGCGCAGTAGAGTTGCCGGCGCCGTAAGACACGTCTGCAGCACCCGCACCGACCGAGCCACTGACCGGTCCTTGCCACATGTACATGGCGCCGCCGTTGGAGGCATCGTCGTCGGCGTAGTTGGCTCCCAAGAGCACGTCGCTGTAGCCGTCAGCGTCAATGTCGACGACCAGCGAAGAGACGCCCAGGAAGTCGTAGGCGGCGCCGGCCGCAAAGACGGCACCGGCGTCCGATGCGCTCAGGGTTCCAGCGAGGGCGCACTCGTCCGTGACGCCATCACAGTCATCGTCGATGCTGTTTGCACAGGTCTCCAAGGCGTCCGGGGAGATGTCGGTGCTGCTGTCGTCGCAGTCGGTGGACTCTGCGGCGTAGCCACTGGGCTGCGTACAGGCCACAGTCGTAGAGCTCGTGACGCCGTAGCCATCGCTGTCAGCGTCCAGGTACCAAGTCGCGGCATCGGAGGCGGTGTCCTCATCCACATACCCATCGCAGTTCTCGTCGGTCGCGCCATCGCAGACCTCGGAGGCTCCAGGGTTGATGGCCGCATCGTACTGATCACAGTCGCCGCCGACCGACACCCAGGCTGTGGTGGTGGAGAAGCTGCAAGCGGTGACGACATCGTCGGTGTAGCCATAGCCGTCGCCGTCGTAGTCCGGGTAGCGCGTCAGGGCATCGCTGGCGTCGATGCCGTCTGCATCTCCACTGCAATCGTTGTCCAGCTCGTCTCCACAGACCTCGATTCCACTGGGGTTCACAGAGGAGTCGGTGTCATCGCAGTCGGAGGCGTTGTCGGCGAAGCCGCTCGGCGCACTGCAGGCCACCGTGGTTGTAGCGCCCGTGCCAAAGCCGTCAGTGTCGGCGTCAATGTAGAACACCACCGTGTCTACGGCCGTGTCTTCGTCAACCGCGCCATCGCAGTTGTTGTCCACGCCATCGCAGTACTCAAGCGCATCGGGGCTCACGTCTGAGAAGACGTCGTTGCAGTCCAATGCGTTGTCCACATACCCAGGGGGTTGGGAGCAGGAGGTGGTGGAGTAGTCGATGTCCCCGTAGCCGTCGCCGTCGTTGTCGGTGTACCAGGTGAGCTCATCCTCTGCCCCTGGCTCGTCGACCCGCCCGTTGCAGTTGTTGTCCACCTCGTCACAGACCTCGGCGTTGCCAGGAAATGCGCCGCCGTCCGCGTCGTCACAGTCCCCGTAGACGTCGCTGAAGCCAGTCGGCGCCTCGCAGGCCAGAGTGGTGCTGGTCTCCAGACCATAGCCATCGCCGTCGCCGTCTTCGTAGAATGTCAGAGCATCGGTGGCGTCCTGATCTGCGGTGCCATCGCAGTCGTTGTCCACGCCGTCACAGACCTCGAGCGCTGCTGTGTTCACGGCAGCGTCATTGTCATCGCAGTCCGTTCCGCCATGAACCAGGGCGTCTTCGCCGTCATTGTCCGCATCGGTGACGACAGGAGCCTCTCCTGTGTCGACAGGCTCTCCATCCTTACAAGCGGTTGCTGCCAGCAAAAGGAGGAGGGGAAGGGTGCGCTTCATCATGTGCTCTCGCTCGGGATCCAGGGGGACTTCTCCGAAGAAGAGCAGGCGAGGCGCTATCGGTCAATGATTCTCAGCGCAGCTCAAGCCAGACGAGCACCACAGTATATGCCACCCAAAGGCCGAGCATCGCCACCCCACCTGCACGCCCTATACGTCTTTTTGTCATCAGGGGAAGCAGAAGAAGGGTCGAAACGGCCAGGGCTACAGGGAGATCGCGATGGAGGAAAGACGGGGCGATCTCGATCGGAAAAATTGCGGCAGCCACCCCCAAGACAGCCAGCAGGTTGAAGAGGTTGGAGCCCAATGCATTGCCGAGGGCAAGCTCAGTCTGTCCCTTTCGGGCCGCTGCGACCGCGGTGGCCAGCTCTGGCGCAGAGGTACCAATGGCAACAACCGTCAGGCCAACCATGGCCTCGCTGATGCCAAAGGACAGTGCGATCTCTCGGGCCCCCTCAACCAGGGCATTGGAGCCCAAAACCAGCATCCCCAGACCGAAAAGAATCGCAAGACCTCGAATGAGCAGAGTGGGGTGCTTCACATGAAAGCGCGCATTGAGCAGTGTGAGGAACGCAGCCCCTGGCACCGCGAAGTCGAGCAAACTCAGAGTGGCAACATCCAGGAGCGCCGCCCCAGCGCCTGCACCCATGACAAGCATGGCGGCCCCTGCATCCAGCTCAGCTTCGGCCTCATCTGACTCCTCTGGCGGCTCCAGAGTGCCTTTCTCGTGCATCGCGGAGCGCACCATCCAGCCCAACACGAGGACCAGCACCAAAACCAGAAATCCGCCTTCGATACGCGTCAGCCCGTCACCGGTCCAGGCAAAGAGGCCGACAAGAACAGTGGCGCCGATTCCCAAGGGGATCTCTCGCCGCATCAGGGTCTTTGGAATGACGACGGGAGACAGAAGGGCCACCACCCCCACTGCGACGAGGGTGTTGAAGATGTTGGAGCCCAGGACGTTCCCGACCGCGATGTCCGGGGTGCCCCGAAAGGCCGCGAGCACAGATACGGCCAACTCAGGTGCGGAGGTGGCAAAGGCGACGACGGTCAAACCCACCAAGAGAGGCGGCAAGCCGAAGTGTCGGGCCAGGCCGCTGGCGCCCGCCAACAGTGCGTTTCCGCCTTGGTAGAGCGCAGCGAAACCAGCAAAGACGAGCAGGATGGGTATGAGCACGCGCTGGCTTATGCGGGCGAACCTTGGACCACAAGGCTGCGCCGCAGGACACATCCCCGTGGAGCCAGGCCGCGCGCTTTCCGGGGGAACAAGGGCCCCGGGAGAGGGGTCCTGGGTGCACACGACGGGCTGGCGGTGGTCAGCGAGGGTGCTCTGCAATAGAAGCGTGCACCCAGACGAATGGGATTCCCGTCGTCCAAGCGTTTTTCAAGCGAGGCAAAAACATGTTTGCGCAGCTCCTCTCCTTCTTTTTGCTCACCTTCAGTGCAGCCACACCGACCGCCCAGGCCGCAGACTTCAAGTTGGGCGTTGTGGACTACGGGCGGGCAATCCAGGACATCGAGGAGGGCAAGAAGGCCCAGACCCGCCTGGATGCCATGTACGCCGGCGAGAAGGCCAAGCTGGAGCAAATGGAGGCCGAGTACAACGCTCTGGTCACCGAGTACCAGCAGAAGGAGCCTGTGCTCTCGACCGAGGCCAAGAAGCAGTACGAGCAGCGCCTCTACGAGATGCAGGCCGCTTACCAGCAGGCTCTCTACCAGGCTGACTGGGAGATGCAGGGCGCGTACTACTCCGCCATGGAGCAGCTGATGACCGGTCTGCGCACCACCGCTGAGACAATGGGCAAGGAAGGCGGCTACGACCTGATCCTCGAGTCCAGCCAGGGCATGGTGCTATACCACAACGGCGTGGACATGACCGACCTGCTCATCGCCCGGTACAACAAAGACCACCCCAGCACAATCTGAGTGCCCTGGACCGCAGGGGAGCTCAGCGCTGCCCTGGGGGCGAGGCTTGAGGGTGACCCCGAAAGAGTTCTGGAGGACGTGCGAGGACTGCGAGAAGCAGGCCCGGAGCACCTCTCCTTCTTGGCCAATCCGCGCTACCGCCGCTTCCTAAAGGGGAGTCAAGCGGGCGCGGTTTTGCTGCGTGAGGGCGTGCCCTTCAACGGCACCGCGATGCGCGTGGCCGACCCCTACGCGTCCTATGCTCGGGCCGCCGCCCTCTTCCATCCCCAAGCCTGGGGAGCACCTGGCATCGACGCCCGGGCAGCCGTTCATCCAAGCGCGGTGGTCGGGGAGGACTGCTGCATCGAAGCCTTCGCGGTCGTTGGGGCAGGGGCGGTCTTGGGTGCTGGCGTGTGGCTGCAGAGCCACGCATACGTGGGCGCAGGCGCTCAGATTGGGTCGGGAAGCCGCCTCATGCCCAGCAGCGTGGTGATGGAAGACTGCGTACTCGGCAAGCGGGTGTGGCTCAACCCAGGCGCCGTCGTTGGCAGCGAGGGCTTCGGCTTTGCTCCCACCCCACAGGGGATGCTGAAGATTCCCCAGGTTGGCCGTGCCATCCTGGGCGACGACGTGGAGCTGGGCGCGAACTCCTGTGTGGACCGCGCCGCCCTGAGCGACACCACGGTTGGCCACGGCAGCAAGCTGGACAACCTGGTCCAGATCGGCCATGGCGCGCAGCTCGGGCCACACAACGTGCTGGTGGCCTACTCAGGCGTGGCCGGCACAAGCAAGACGGGCGTCGGGGTCACTCTGGCCGCCCGCAGCACCATCTTGGGCCACTTGGAGATTGGAGACGGCGTCATCGCTGCCGCCCACACGCTCATCGCCCAAGATACGCCTGCGGGCTCCCGGGTGGCGGGCGTTCCAGCCCAGGACCACAAGCGCTGGCTTAGAGCCAGCAAGAGCGCCCAGCGCAGCCATGAGTTGGAGCGAGAGCTCCGAGCGCTGCGCCGGGAGCTGGACAAAGTGAGAGAAGAGCTCAGCGCACGCGCGCACAAGGAGAAGCCATGACGATGGACATCCAAGAGATCATGGCGCTGCTGCCGCACCGCTACCCCTTCCTTTTCGTGGATCGCATCCTGGAGCTGGAGCCCGGTGAACGGGCTCTGGCCCGAAAGTGCGTGAGCGTGAACGAGCCCTACTTCCAGGGCCACTTCCCTGGCAATCCCGTCTTGCCCGGCGTGGTTGTGACCGAGGCCTTTGCCCAAGTCGCCGGCGTGGTCGCGCTCTCATCGGCCCCAGAGAGGGCACACGAGGGTGTCGCCTTGCTCGGCCTGGACAAGGTGCGCTTCAGGAAGCCCATCCGACCCGGAGATGTCCTGGAGATCGAGGTCACCAAGGACCACGAGCGCAAGGATGTCTGGCGCTTCCGATGCGAGGCCCGCGTGGAGGGCCAGAAGGTCGCTGAGGGGATGCTCACCGCGACCGTCGGCACGGTCTGATCCGTGGGGATCTTGGACCGCATCTTCTCCGGCCGGGACGAGAGCCCGCCCGCTCCTCGGCCAGTACAGGTCATGTGCCGGCAAGGCGTGGCCTTGACCTTGCTACCCAGCGGCCGCATCGATGCGTGGTCACTGGACTCCGGCGCCCACCTCTGGGGTGCCCAGGGCGCCGGCCCAATGCTGGCCGTGCAAGGGGGGCGTGTCTTGGACGGCCAAGGTGTCGCCCGAGACTTGAAGGACGGACAGGTTCTCTTCGAGTCGGGTCTCTCGGGCCTGCCCGTCGCGCTTGGAGAGACACTCGCTGTCCTCGGTTGGCACTGCATGTGGCAAGAAGGCAGCGAGCAGGTCCCTGTTCAGGATCTGGATCCAAGCCCCGATGCAGCCTGTTTCTTCTTCAGAGACAGCCTTTTGATCATCGATCCGGGCGCCAAGCACCTTCAATACCTGGACCCTCAAGCGGGGAGCTTGGACCAAGCGGCAAAGGGCGTTCCCATCACCTCTGGGACCCGCATCGGGGAGTGGGTGTACCTGGTTCGGGAGAGGGAAGTGCACCGCTGGAACAGCGCCCTCACAAGCTCCGAGGTCCTCCCGCAGCGTCACAGTCAACAGACCCTCTCCGTCGGCGAGGACTGTACGGCGGGCATCTCCAAGCAGACCTTGGAAGTCTGGGATTCACGCACCGAGACTCTGCATGCCTTGCCCGGACTGCCGCCCACCCGACCCACCTTGCTGCGAATGGGCGAGCGCATCGTCTGCGAGAGCTGGCAGGGCCTGGCGATATGTGGGCCGGATGCCCCGCCACGCTGCATCGATCTGCCCCTGGGACGCCGAAAATCCAGGCCAATGGGGGCCCGCGTGTCCTTTTGCTCGGCGGGGCCTGAGCACGTGCTCTTGGCCAGCTATCCGCCTCAGCTCATCGCGCTGGATACGGGGCGACGCAGCCTTGCCCTTGCCCCTCCGCCTGTCCAAGACTAGTCTGTCTCACCCCATCGGGAGCTTTGAATGGCCATCCACCCCACCGCGATCATCGACCCAAAGGCCACCCTCGGTGACGTAGAGGTGGGCCCCTATGCGGTGATTGGCGCAGACGTCACCTTGGCGGACGGTGTGAGAATCGGCCCCCACGCGGTGCTCAGCGGCACCCTCTCCGTCGGCAAGGGCACCGTGATCCACGCCCACGCGAGCATCGGCGGCGACCCCCAAGATCTGAAGTACGCCGGTGAACCCACCGAGCTGATCATCGGGGAGAACAACACCATTCGCGAGTACGTCTCCATCAACCGCGGCACAGCAAAGGGCGGCGGGGTGACCCGGGTGGGGGACAACAACCTGCTCATGGCCAACAGCCATGTGGGCCACGACTGCGTGGTCGGCGACGGCTGCGTTCTGGCCAACTCGGTGGCCCTGGCAGGCCACGTCCAGATCGGCGACGGAGCCGTACTCGGCGGCTTGGCAGGGGTGCACCAACACGCACGCATCGGCCGATTTGCCATGGTGGGCGCAGGAGCGATGGTCTCCTTGGACGTGCCACCTTTCTGCATGGCCCAAGGCGACCGGGCCCGGCTCTTTGGCCTGAACGTCATCGGCCTTCGTCGGGCCGGAATGGGCGCGGATGTGCTGGCCGTGCTGCGCGCAGCCTACCGGGAGCTCTTCCGGAGCAGCACCCCAATGCGCATTGCAGCCGACAAGCTCCCCGAGGACTTCCCAGACTCCCCACAGGTCGCCGAGCTCGCCGAGTTCATCGAGCACAGCACCCGTGGGATCTGCCGCGCCACAGCCAGCGAGGCCACGGACGGACGGTGAGCCCAGCGCCCGCCCGGCTTCGTGTGGGGGTACTCGGTTGCGGGCACATGGGGCAGCTCCACGCCCGACGTGTGCAGGCAATGGCCAACCTAGACCTGCTCGCGGTGGTCGACCCGGCCGGCGTGCCCAAGGATCTACCGGGGGCAGCGAGCCTGCCTGAGCTCGACGCCGTCGTCATCGCCACACCTGCAGACACGCACCGCTCTCTGGCGCAGCCCTTGCTCGAGGCCGGCGTGGCCTGCTTGATCGAAAAGCCCCTGGCCACCCAAGTGGAGGACCTGGACGTCCTCGCCCAGTTTGAGCGCGTCAGCGTCAACCACTTAGAGCGCTTCAATCCAGCCGTCCGGGCACTTCCAGCAGGACTGGGGCCCCGCTATTTCGCCTCGGAGCGCCTGGGCAGCTTCCAGAGACGCGGGAGTGAGGTCGATGTCGCCTTGGACCTGATGGTGCACGACCTGGACCTTCTGGGTTGGCTGACCGGCCACCAAGAGCCCAGCTTGATGCGGGCCACCGGCCTGCCCGTCATGACCTCGGGTGTGGACATGGTCGAGGCCTGGATCGAGGTGGGGGACTGCGTGGCCAAGCTCTCCGCTTCCAGGGTCAGCCCCCGGCCTCAACGCAGCCTTCGCCTGGTCAGCCCCCAGGCCTACTACTCCCTGGATCTGCGCCAGGGGCGGGGACACACCACAAGCACCCAGGACTTGACCCAACGCGAACTCCACCTGGACCAAGGAGACGCCCTCAGCCACATGCACCGGGCATTCTTTGCCGCGGTGAGAGGCCTGGAGCCCTTCCCAGTCCCAGCCCACGAGGCCGCCTTTGCTGCACGCTGGGCCCTGGCTGTGAGTGACGCTGCGCGAGCCCGCCTGTGAAAGTGTTGATCTCCGCCGGGGAACCCAGCGGGGACCAACTTGGTGCCCAGGTGCTGGAAACCCTTCAGGGTGAGGCGCTGGACTTTGAAGGACTGGCCGGCCCGGCGATGCGCGCCATTGGCGTCCACCCCTTGGCCCGCGTCGAGGATCTCAGCGTGATGGGCGTCAGCGAGGTCATCGCAGCCCTGCCGCGCATCCTGGGCCTTCGCCGAACAATGATGCAGGCCCTGGAGCGCCGTCCCGCGCTCTTCGTGGGAATCGATGCCCCCGACTTCAACCTGCCGCTGGCCCGCCGCGCCAAGGCCCTGGGCGTGCCCGTACTGCTCATCGGCGCCCCACAGGTCTGGGCGTGGCGAGGCGGCCGGGCCAAAGGCATCGCGGACTGCGCGGACCGCATCGTCTGCCTGCTGCCCTTTGAGCCGCCCTACTTCAGCAAGTACGGTGGGGACGCCGTATTTCAGGGGCACCCTGCAAGCGCAGACTTCCCAGACCTGGGGCCCGCGGGGCAGGACTGGGCCTTGCTGCCCGGCTCCAGAAGCGCTGAGATCAAGCGCTTGCTGCCCGAGATGCTTCAGGCCGCCAAGCTGCTCCAGAGCCGCCATCCCGGGACGGTCGTGCGCCTGCCCGTCGCCCCAGGCTTGGACCGGGCGCTGCTCCAGCCTGCAATCCAGGACGGCATTGAGCTGGTGGACACCTTGGAGCAGGCCTTGCGCCCAGCGCGCGGGGCTTTGGTGGCCAGCGGCACCGCTTCCTTGCAGGTGGCCTGTAGTGGCCGGCCCCAGGTCATCTGCTACCGCGTCGCACCACTGACCTACAGCGTTGGCAAGACCCTGGTGACCGGCATCTCCCACATCGGACTGCCCAACCTCATCCTCCCGGATGCGCAGATCCCGGAGCGCATCCAACACTTTGACGGCGCCGAGCTGGCCGCTCTCGTGGAAGGGGTCGTGGACCAGCAGCAGGGCCTCTCAGCCCGTCTGCATCGGGCGCTGCGCAGCGATGGCGCAGCGGCCCGAATCGGCGAGTCTCTGATGGATCTGCTGTGAGGTGGGCCTGGGCTGGCGCAGTGTTCCTCCTCAGTGCCCTGCTGCGCATCTGGGCTGGGAGCAACCTGGAGCTGCTCGCAGACGAGGCCTACTACTGGACGTGGTCTCAGGACCTCGCCGCCGGCTACTTCGACCACCCCCCAGGCGTGGCCTGGAGCATCGCCGCCAGCACGGCCGTCCTTGGCCAGAGCGCCTGGGCGGTGCGCCTGCCGGGAATCCTCCTCCACAGCCTGGCCTTGGCTGCACTGGTCGCGCACATGGGCCCACGTCGACCGCTGCTTTTGTTGCTGCTCACGCCCGGCGTGCTGCTGGTCCCGATCCTGGCCACCCCGGACGCCGGCTATCTGAGCTTGGGCCTGCTCGCGCTGATTGCACACGAACGCGGCTACTCCCTGGGTGCAGGCGCCCTGGCCGGAGTGGCCCTGCTCTTCAAGCTGCCCGCCCTGGCGCTGCTCCCTGCCTGTCTGCTCACGCGCCGAGAGGACTGGAGGGACTGGGCCGCCCCAGCACTCGCGCTGGCCATCAGCGCGCCCATGTGGATCTGGAACGCCCAAAACGACTGGGTGACCCTGGGGTTTCAGGCCGAGCATGGACTGGGCGGGGGAGGCGGCCCCTTGGACGGCTTGGGCTTCATCGCAGGCCAGCTGCTCTGGCTGGGGCCCATCGCTGGCGTCGCTGCCTTCATCTGGCTGCTCAAACCCAAGCAGCGCAGCGTGTGGTGGTGGGCTGCCCTCTTGCCCGCCTTGGTCTTCGCTGCAGCCAGCTTTCGCTCCCACGCGGAGCTGAACTGGGGGCTGCCGGTGTGGACTTTTGCCCTGGGGGGCTTGGCCGCTGCCCAGGGACGCATGCAGCGGGCTGTGGAGATCGGCAGCATCCTGGGCGGCTTTCTCTGCCTGGGCGCACTGGTGCACCTCTGCGTGACCCCGCTCTGGACCTTGGAGAACGACCCCAGACACCGGTTCATGGAAGGCCCCATCCTGGGACAGTCGGTTCAAGCCTGGGGAGTGGAGCCCGTGCTGACCTCGCGCTACCAAGAGGCTGCCCTGATTCGCTTCTACGGTGGGATCTCGGCGAGCACGGTGCCCGAGACCGGGCGCCAAGATCAGTTCGACCTCTGGCGAGAGCCCTCCTTGCCCGACCACACCCTCTTCGTGCGCCCGGCACGACGCTCCACGCAGCTTGCGACGGATGCCTTGCCCTACGAGCGAGGCCAGACTGGCGCAGTGCACCTGATGGACGGTGAGCGCAGGGTGTGGAGCTGGCAAGTCCAAGAGCTCCATCGGGTGACGCCATGAGCCCGGCCCTCAAGCGCCTCATCGCCCTGCACAAGGAACACTGGCCCAAGCTGGCCCTCTCTACGGTGCTGATGGCCATCGCCGCGGCCATCCCGGCGACCCTGGTCCTCCTGGTCGAGAAGGTGCTCGACCAGGTGCTCATCGCCAGAGACGCCACCGCCTTGGCCATGTTGCCCATCGCCGTGATCTTGCTCTACGCCATCAACGGCGCCATCGCCGTGGGGCGCGCGATGATGACCCGCACCGTGGCCTTCAAGGTGGTCACGGACCTGCGGGCACAGGTCTTCGCGCGCATGCTCAGCCTGCCGCCTGGCTGGCACCAACAGCGTCCCCTGGGACGACGCCTGACCTGGCTCTCCGAAGATGTGGGCCAAGTGCAGTACTTGGTCAGCGCCTACTGCACCGTGGTCCAACGGCCCTTGACCCTCCTGGGCTTGATCGCCTCCGCATTCTGGATGGATTGGCGCTTGGCCAGCGTCACGATGCTGGTGCTGCCCCTGATTGTGGTGCCCATTCGCGTCTTTGGACGTCGACTTCGCCAGGCGGCACGAGAGCGTCTGGACAAGCTGGGCGACCTGAACGCATCGGCCCAGGAGAGCCTGCAGGGCGTGCGCTCCATTCAAGCCTTTGGAGCCGAAGGGCAACGGCAAGCCGCCTTTGACGTACAAAACCAAGAGCAGCTCCGCCTCAGCCTCCAGGCCACCCTCGCGCAGCTGCTGCCCGGCCCGATGGTGGAGATGGTCGCCGCCCTGGCCGTAGCCGGAGTCATCGCCGTTGGTGGGCGCCTGGTCTTTGAAGAGAGCCTACAGCCAGGTGAGCTGATGGCCTTTCTGCTGGCCCTGGGCTTGATGAACCTGCCTCTGAAGAGTCTGAGCGAGGTCGTCTCCCTGACTCACCGGGCCCTGGCCGGCGGGGAGCGGGCCTTCGAGATCTTGGACACCCCCTCAGGCTTAGAGGACGGGGAAGGGGAGCTCACACCGGGCCCGTGCACCCTAGAGCTGGCCGGCGTGGCCTTTGACTATGGGGAGGGCCATGTTCTGCGGGACATCCACCTCACCGTCGCCCCAGGGGAACTGGTCTTGCTCGTTGGGGCCAGCGGCGCTGGAAAGAGCACCTTGCTCAACTTGGTGCCCCGATTCAGCGACCCAGCCGCCGGCCACGTGGGCATCAACGGCCAGGACCTTCGGGAGCTGCGACTGGCCAGCGTGCGCGAGAACATCGCCCTGGTCACCCAGGACGCCTTCCTCTTCCACGCCAGCGTCGCCGACAACCTGCGCTTGGGGCGCCCCAAGGCCACCCAAGAGGAGCTGGAGTCCGCCTGCCGCGATGCCCAGGCCCACGACTTCATCCAGGCCCTGCCTCTGGGGTACGAGACCCTGGTGCAGGAGTCAGGTCTGCGCCTGAGCGGAGGAGAGCGGCAGCGCCTGTGCATCGCCCGCGCCTTGCTCGCCGACCGGCCCATCCTGCTCTTGGATGAACCCACCAGCGCCCTGGACCGGGACAATGAGCTCGCCGTGCAAGGGGCCCTCCAGAAGCTGCTCAAGGGGCGGGCCGTGCTGGCCATCGCCCACCGCGGGGCGCTGTTGGAGCAGGCAGACCGAATCCTGGTGTTGGCCGAGGGGCGTATCGTAGAGCAGGGCAGCCACGAAGAGCTGCTCGCCCTCAATGGCGAATACGGCCGCCTCTACGGCACCAAAACAGAGGACACGGATGAGCTTTAGAGCCAAGGTCTACGACATGGTCTGCCAGATTCCTGCAGGGCGGGTGTGCGGCTATGGCGACGTAGCGGCCCTCTGCGGCTCCCCCAGGGCAGCGCGACAAGTGGGGTACGCCTTGGCCGCCCTGACGCCGACGGACGTGGCTGAGGGTGTGGCCGTGGACCCCCAAGGGCGGGCCGTTCCCTGGCAGCGCGTTCTGAGAACCACCGGCCACATCGCCTTCGCTGGGGACCCGATTCGAGGACCACTCCAACAGCGCCTGCTCGAAGCGGAAGGCATCGTCTTCGAGCAGGAGCGCACCGACATGAAGCGCTTCCGGTGGCGGCCGAGCGTTGAGGACCTGGAGGGGTGAGGGGAGCTGCCCATTGGGCCTGGCGTGCTCTGACGGCCCTGGTGGCCCCTTGGGCAGCCCTGGCCATGGCGCTTCATCCCCGCACACGCCAGACCTGGGCCCAGCGCTGGGGACTCCGGCCGCCCCAAGTGCCCCCGGGTGGTGTGTTGATCCACGCGGCCTCGGTGGGCGAGGGCCAGATCGCAGCCCGACTCTTCGAGGGGCTTCGGGAGCGCCTGCCTGGGGTTCCCTTGCTCCGAAGTGCCTGGACCGACACTGGACTGCAAACGGCAAGAGGCCAGCACGCTGTGCTCCCATTGCCGGTCGATCTCTGGGGGGTGGTTGGCCCCTGGCTGGACCAAGTGCGGCCCGGCGTGGTGGTCTTGGTGGAGACCGAGCTGTGGCCAAACCTCTTGGCTTCCTGTGCAGAACGCAGCATCCCAGTGCTCGTCATCGGAACCCGTAATTCCACTGGATTCCATAGACTTGCAAACACATCCTTGATGCCTTTGATTAATGATTGCGTCACCCAGTGGCTCCCGGCCGAGGACATCCCTTGGGCCGGTGGCTTGGGGTCCCTAAAAGGTGGCCCGCAAGCCCCCATCGATCTGGAGCTGGCCAGGCCCATCCTGGTCGGAGCCAGCACCCGCGAGGGCGATGAGATCGCACTTCTGTCCGCCTGGACAGAGCTTGGGCGGCCGGGAAGCTTGATCTTGGCCCCCAGACATCCGACGCGCTTTGAGGCAGTCTCCCGCTTGCTGCCCCCCAACACAGCAAGGCGCAGCCAAGGCCAGATCGGCGCGCTCCTGCTCTGGGACACCCTGGGCGAGCTGGATGGATTGATGCCACTGGCCGACGCCGTGTTCATTGGGGGCACCTTCGATCCGCAGATCGGCGGGCACGCCCCTCAAGCAGCACTTCAGGGTGGCGCTGCGGTTATTCACGGACCTTATACTCACAGCAATTCCAAGGACTTCACAGCCACACGCTGCGTCAGCACATCAACGCAAGAGAAGCTCAAGCAGAGCATCAAGAGCGCCTTGGCGCTGGGCCGAATCCCTGCCCTGGCAGGCGCTTCCCCGGCCCTGGAACCAAGCCTTCAGGCCATCCAGCACAACCTGGCCTCGGCGGCGCCACCGGGCCCAAAGCGTCCCTGGCTCAAGCCCTTGGACCGACTGTGGGCAGCGCTCTCAAGGGCTCGGATCCAGACCGGACAAACGCCGCCCATTCCCTGCATCTGCGTTGGGGGACTGAGCGCCGGGGGCAGCGGCAAGACACCTGTGGTCCAGCTCTTGGTGGCCAAGCTGCAAGCCCGCGGACTCAAGGTCGCGGTGGTCTCCCGGGGCTACGGACGCAGTGGCTCCAGCGCAGGGCTACGGGAGAAGGGCGACTTGGGGGACGAGCTGAACATGCTGCGCGCACAGGGCACCCTCTGTTTGAGCAGCCCAGACCGCATGAAGGGCGTTGAGCGGGCCCAGGAGCTCGGCGCGCAGGTCGTGGTCTTGGACGACGCCTTTCAGAACCACGCCGTGGCCTATGCCGGCCGAATTCTGGTGCTGGACGCCGAAGACCCCTTGGACGGAGGTGTGATTCCGGTCGGCAATGCCCGAGAAGACCTGCGGGCGCTCTCACGGGCTGACCTGCTGATTTGGACCGGCGGAAAGGGGGACTTGAAGCCCCAGTGCCCCCAAGTTCAGGCCCGATTGGAGCCCACACACTGGCGCTTGGGGAGCGAGCGCTTCAGTCTCTCCAAGGGCCCTCAGGGACCCATACAGGCCACCGCCGCAATCGCACACCCCGAGCGCTTCCTTCAGACCCTGCTCACCTTGGGGCTCGACGTACGCGGGTGGCACCCCCTCGCCGACCACGCGCACCTGCCCGAGCTCTCCGACGGAACTTGGGTCTGCACGGAGAAGGACTGGGCGCGCTCTGAAGCTCCACAGGCCTGGGCCCTCTGCGTGCGCCTTCGCATCGACGATGCCGCCCTGGACGCGCTCTTAGACCGCATCTTGGAGTCCCTGTGAGGCTGCTCGCCTGGCTTCTTGGCCGGACGCCACTCTGGCTGGCCGCCGGTCTGTGCAGGGCACTTGCCTGGGTCTGGTGGCTCTTTGTCCCAGTGCGCAAAAAGGTCGCCCAAGACAACCTCCGCCACGCTCTGCCAGAGCGCCCATCGGGCCCCACACTTCGGGCGGCCTTCGCCAGCTTGGCCTTGGGCTTCATTGAGCTGCTGCACGTCCAACAGGGACGCGTCACGCTCGCGTTCCACGGCGATCCTGGCTTGCTGGAGCGCGGCCTCTCAGGACAGGCCAGCCTCTTCATTGGGTGCCACTCCGCTGGCTTTGAGGCGGCAACGCACCTCTTCGCCAAGCAAGTGCCGACCTCCGCCTTCGTACGGCCACCCCGCCAGGAGGGCGCACGCCTGCTGATGGAGCGCCTGCGCGGGGACCTGGAGACCCTGCCTCCGCACGGCTCAATGCGCTTGGGCTATCAAGCCCTATCGCAGGGCCGAACCTTGATGTTCGCCTTGGACCAGCGTCGCGCCGAAGGCATCCCGGTGCGCTTCTTCGGCCGCCCTGCATGGACTTCGCCTGCAGTCGCCGTCGCAGCCAAGCGAACGGGCTTGCCTGTCTTTGGCGGCTGGATTCGGCGCTCGGCACCCGGAGTGCTCCACGCACACGTCGAACGCATTGAACTGGAGGGCGACATCGAGCGGGATACACAGCGCATGTCCGACTGGATGGAGGCCCATGTGCGGCGCGAACCTGACACCTGGCTCTGGCTGCATGACCGCTGGAGACGCCCATGAGCGCAACGGCCATGACCGGGCCCAGCGGGGTTGATCCCGCGCTGCTCGCCCTGATCTGCTGCCCAAGTTGTGGCGGAGAGTTTGAGGAACGCAGCGCCGCACTGCACTGTCGGCCCTGTCATCGCACCTGGCCGGTGGACAAGGGGGTGCCTCTGCTCGTCAACGAGGCCAAGCTGCCGACGGCCGCGAAGAAGAAGCGCCGACGGTGAAATTGCTCCACATCGACGAGAGCAGCGCGTGGCGAGGCGGCCAACAACAGCTGGCTTTGCTGGTGGCGGGCTTGGCAGAGATGGGCCTGGAGCAGCGCATCGCCTGTGTGCCGGGCAGCCCGCTCTCCGAAGCACTCAGCGACTGGGAGCAGATCGCCCTGCGGCCCGGAAAACACCCCGCCAACCTACTGACCTTGGCGGGTCAAGAAGGCTGGGTGTGCGCGCACACAAGCGGCGCAGCGTCCCTGAGTGCGGCCATCGGACAGCGCCCCATCGTTCACCGCCGGGTGGACTTTCCCATCCGTGCGGGCGCCCTCAAGACACAGAGAGCGCGGGGCTTTGTGGCGGTCTCCCAAGCGGTCTCCCGCGTCCTGCAGGCCGGCGGCGTGTCCCGGGAGCGCATCGCAGTGGTCTACGACGGCGTTGAGCGGCCAGCAGAGGCGGCTCCGGCGGATGTGGGCCCCGGAACCATCATCTTGGCGGTCGGTGCGCTGGTGGACCACAAGGACCACCGCACCCTGGCGGCCAGTGCGAAGCTATTGCCTCAGTGCCGCTTCCTGGTCGCTGGGGAAGGGGACCTCCGCTCGGAGCTGGAGGCCTTGGGCGGCCTGGAGCTCTTGGGTCAGAGGCTGGACGTGCCGGCCCTCCTGGCCCGCGCACAAGTCTTTGTGCACTGCAGCAAAGAGGAGGGATTGGGACAATCCGTGCTCGAAGCCATGCGTGCTGGGGTGCCCGTAGTCGCCACGCGCGCCGGGGGCGTGCCCGAATCGGTGGGGGAGCGGGGCATTCTGGTCGACATTCAGAATCCGCCCGCCTTGGCAGAGGGCATCACGCGGGTGTTGGCGGGAGAGGGGCCCGATCCGGCTCTTGCCCAGACCTACGCGGACCAGCACTTCTCCGTCTCGGCCATGGTCAGCGGCACACTACGCGCCTACGAGGGCTTTGTTTCCGGGTTAGCATAAGAGCATTCAGGCCCTCAGCGCCTCTCCCCCGGAGCACCCCTTGGAGTCCCGCGGACAACGAAAGCGCCGCACCGACCAGCGGCCCAGGCGTCCTCGCAAGCGTGGGCGAGGATGCGACGTGCCCGACATCGTCTACCACGGGACCACGCGGTCCCGCGCCATGCGCCATCTGCGCACAGGCTTCGTCGACAGCGGAGGCGGTCGCCAGGTCTTCCTCTCCTGTGAGGAGGACGACGCCTGGCGCATCGCCCACCGCTTCCCGGACGAGCCCGTGGTGCTCTTCGTGGACGCTGGCCGCGCCCGCAGGGACGGTGTGCGCTTTCACCGCACCCGCAGTGGCCTCTACGTCGCCCAGCGCATCCCCACCCGCCATGTCCTGAACCTTCGCCGCGGCTTTAGAGAGCAGATCAGCGCTGGCGGCTTCCTGCTTCGCCGAGACCGCGGACAGGTGGAGATGGCCTTGGTGAGCTGTGAGCGGCGCTCGGGTACCACCTGGGAGATCGCCAAGGGCAAGCTTGAGCCCGGAGAGACCCCGCACGCCGCCGCTGTGCGCGAGCTGCAGGAGGAGATGGGCTTTGAGGGCCGCGTCACGGTCAGCGGCAACCTGGGTATGGTGCGCTACGGCTTCCAAACCCCAGAGGGAGAACCTCGCCTCAAGAGCCTCCATGTCTTTCTCATGGACGTAGAGGATCCGCCGGAGCGCTTCGTGCCCGCCAGGGACGAAGGCATCGCCGAGGTGCGCTGGTTCTCCATTCAAGAAGCCTACGAGCGCGTCACGCACACCAGCCTGCGGCCCCTGATGGAAGAGCTGCGCAGGCTCTTTGGTGGAGAGCCGCCAACGGCGCTCTGAGGGCCCTACCGGTGCTCCGGTCCACTTGAACGAGGAGCTTGGCGGCCCCTCTAGTAGGTCGCCTTCTTGACCTCGTGATGCCGCACATCGACCACCTTGCCGAACTTGTCGTAGATGGTGGCCCGGTCCTGTTTGTTGTTCCAGATGGGCCCTTCGCTCCCCAGGTACAAGACCATCTGCTCACCCGGGCTGGTCTGGTGCTCGCCCTTGCCGCTGGTGATCTTCACGGTGTGACCCGGCGGGATGGTCATGGCAGGGAAGGCGTAGCTGTTGCCGCTCAAGTCCGCGATGCGGTAGCCGGCCACGTTCAGCGGCTTGTCGGTGACATTGCAGGCCCGGATGTACTCGCCGTTGACGTTGTCCCGATCATCGCCGGGCGCGTTGGCGTGGAAGGAGGTCATGTGCAGGCCGCCTTGGTAGGTCTCGGTGCTCCAGATGCCGCGCTTGGCGGCCTGAGCCCGCGTCTGGGCTGCGAGCAGTGCCGCTGGGTCTCCGGTGTCTACTGGCGGAATCAGAAAGACGTGGGCAAAGCCCTTCTCCACCAAGTCTTCCTCCAGTGAGCGGCCATCGACCTCGACCCAGGCCACCAGTCGGCCATAGCCATCGCGGGAGCTGTCGCCGTAGGAGAGGGTGACTTCCTTGCCCATCAAGAAGGCTTCGGCCGCATTGCGGGCCTCGACCCCATACTCCTCAACCGGCTTGAGCTCGGGCGTGTTCACGCCGCTCACGCGCACCTTGTCGCCGCTCATCAGTGTGAAGGTGTCACCGTCATAGACCGACTTGACCGTGCCTGTGGCCGGAGGCGGATCGAACTCCGCTGTCGCCAGCGCTGCGGCAGAGAGCCCCCAGAGGCCCATGAGGAGAAGGGTGGAACGCAAAGGAGTGGCACGCATGTCGGGTCTCCGGCTGCGGGCTCAACCCGCCAGGGAGGGGAATCATGCCCTGCAAAGGGCCCAAGCTCAACCTTCAGTCGCTCTCTGGTGGGGCGTGGAGCTCCGCCATCTCGGCCATGCGCTCGGCTTGCCAGAGGTGGTAGAAGCGCTCCGGTGACAGGGCGGCGGCCTGCTGAGCAGCCGCTGCTGCCTCGGCGTACTCCTGGCGAACCAAGTGCACGACGGCCAGGGTGTCCAAGAAGTCCGCGCGTGGACCCTCCGTCTCCAAAGCCTCCTGAACCAGCTCCAGGGCCTCGTCGCTGCCTTGGCCGGCCATGGCCATGTACCAGGCCTTGCAGTTCTGCTGACTGGACTCCTTCTTGAGGGCCATGCAGTCACTCTCAACCCGGCCCAAGAGCAGCTCTTCGGCCTTCTCAGGCTCTCCGAGCAATCCCCAGGCGGCGGCGAGGAAGTCTACCGGGCGGCCTTCGGGGTGCAGGCGCCCCATGGCGCGCTCCAGATCGGCCCGGAAGGTGGGCTCAAAGTCGCTCAGCTCGTTGACGAGCGTGGCGTAGAACCAGAGCGCCTCTCCATCGGAGGGGTAAAAGCTGAGCTGGCGTCGCAGATAGGCGAGCGCTGCGATGCGGTCCCCGTCCTTCATGGCGACACGCGCGCGGCGCTTGAGGTAGGCGTCGGGATTTCCAGCGATGCGGGCGCCTTGAGCAAGGGATGCCCGCGCCTGAACCAGCTCCCCCCGTGCCATGTAGGCGTCAGCGAGGGCGACTTGAGGTCCGGCCTCCTCTGGGCGTTTCGCGGCAGCCTTCTCGGCCATGTCCCAGGCCTCGCCTACGCGGCCAGCCAGGATCAGCCCGTTGATGCGGCCATTCAGCTCGCCTTCGTCGAAGAGGTCACCCGCGTTCAGGGGTGCCAGCGCGGCCTCGTATCCAGCCTCATCGCCCTCGAAGCGGCGCATGCGGGCCAGGAGCACCTGGGCCGCCGGGTCCAACTCCACGATCTCAATGTAGGAGAGGAGATCCGCTTCCGCTTCGGCTTCCTGGCCCAGGTACAAGCGGTATCGCGCCCGTACAAGACCCCGCTCCGGCGCAGCCTCACCGTACTTCTCGATGTCTTGGGCCAAAAAGATGGCGTGCCCATCAAGCTCTCGGGCCTCTCCCTTGGAGGGACCCAAGGCGAAGCGCCCACCTTGGTAGTCAAAGACCGCGCGGTGCTCCGAGAGCAGCTCATGGCCGGCCAAACCGGTCATCTTGCTGGGGCCAACGCGGGCGCCGCCGTCGTAGTTCATCCAAGTGGCCGCGTTGACCTCTTTGAGGGTCACTCCGCCCAGTGAGGCTTGCTGAATGGGAACGCGTCGGGTCTTCCGGTAGAAGGCGCTCACGGGGACACGATCCGAGGCCCCCAACCCAAAGATGGGCTCCTCTCCTTCGGTGGAGACCTGGGCCAAGTTCCCAGAGAGCGACCCGCTGAGCAGCAGCATGCGCGCGCCCGTGTCGACCTCGAGCACGAGGAGCTCCTCTACAGTGTCGCGAGAGCCCTCCTCTCCTGCGAGCAGATCCACCTCCACACGGATGTGGTTTCCATCAAACTGCATGGGCTGTGCGTGCCGAGGCACCTCGATGGTGCCGGGGAGCCCCAACTCGAGGGTGTCTGCGGGGTAGTCCACCGCCAGGATGTAGTTCCCCCAGACGTTGTTGCCGATGATGCCGTCCACCGGCATCGCGCCGGTGCGCTCGGGCATGCCAGGGATACCAACCGCGATGTCGATATCGCGCACGATCAGCCCGCCGATGTCCAAGCTGGGCAGCTCGGCCTGCAGCCAGACGGCCTCGCCAGAGAGGCCTTGAACACGGCCTCCGCGGTCTTCTCCTTGAATGCCCAGACGCTCGGCGGTGGAGGTACTCAGCGCGGTGATGCCCGCGCCGGTGTCCACCAGGAACAGTCCGGGCTCACCGTCGGGAAGTATCGCCTGAACGTAGATCTTGGTCGCACCGGGGTAGGGGCGGATCAGATCCACCTCCACATGATCCAGCCCCATCTCTACAGCTTGCGCTGGAGCGGAGGTACCCGTTGCCTTTGGCCCGCAGGCGCTCACCATCAGAGCCAGTAGCGCGGTCATCCACTCTCCTTGTCCATTTAGACTAAACCCCCAAGGTCAGCGCGGCACCCATTGGGCCTGCAATGGGCTATACAGGGCTGTATGCAGCTACAGCCCGAAGACCTGGAAGAGTTGGCCGATTTCTTCGCCAAACGCTTCCCGAGCACCTCCGACCGCGAAGCCCTCGTGCGCAGCACAGGCTTGGACACGGTGCTCCCCAGCGAGCCGCTGCCAGCCTGGTTGGTCTTGCTGGCCACCGCCCAGCAGAAAGACCGGATGGGGGTGTTGATCCAGGCCGCCGCTGGCCTGCGTCCCGACGACGACAGCCTCAGCGACGTGGCGGAGGCCTTCTCAGAGCAGAAGAAGCTGCCCATCGGCAAGGCGCTCATCAGCTTGGCGGTGCTCTTCGCTCTGGGCTTGGGCGCCTGGGGCTGGTTCGCCACCTCCGAGCGGCACATCAACGAGCGGGTGCCTGCCACGCCCAGCACCGTCGACCTCAAGCCTGAAAAGCCCCTGCTGCCCAGACCCTTGATCAAGCCCGACTTGGTCCCCGAGGTGGCACCACAGCCCATCCCGGAAGCGCCCCTCGTCGAGGCAGTCCCCGAGACCCCTCCGGAGGTCTTTCCCACGGATGAGACGCCGCCTGCAACGGACGGCGAGTGGGTGGAAGGACGCTGTGGCGGGCCTGCGCATCGTTTGGTTGGGTACTGGTACGCCGGCACCCCATTTGAGCCGGTCCAAGGCGAGGAATACCAGCTCAAGAACGCCAAGAACGTGCGCGCTGACTACCCGCGCCGCGAGAATGGCTGGGATGCCCGGGAGCCCGTGACCTGCATCCTGAAGCAAGGGGACACGGTGACCCTGAGCCACGCACCAGTGCTGGTGGACGGCGGCAAGTACTGGGTGCCTCTCTACAGCGGCGATCTAAAGCTCTGAGCGCCCGCCCCTCAGGGCCGGTTCGGTATCTGGATGACCTGCCCGCCGGCGGCCTCCACCGCTTCGCGATCCAGGGTCGTGGGATCCACCTTCTTCAGGCGCCCGGCCTTCCAGGCCCCCAAGAGCTCGGCGCTCTGGCGCTCCCCGGCGCCCTCCAGCAAGCGCATGACGTGGGGTGCCAAGGGCTCAGATGCCTTCCAGTTGGCCTCGATGGCGTCGTAGCGCGCAAAGTCTTGGCGCAGGACCGCGTGGGCGCTGGCGATGATGATGCGGTGGCCGAAGGGATCCGCTGGCATCCCTGAGATCACATCGATGGCGTCGTCCCAGCGGCCCACCGTCGCCAAGGCCACAGCCCAGTAGCCCATGGTCTCCGGGAGGCGGGGGCAGCCTCGGTCACGCAGTCCCCAGGCGCCTTCTTCTACCGCCCGCGCAGGGTCTTTCATCTGGAGGTTCACCATCACCAGGTGGGTGCAGGCGTCTCGATAGGCCGGCTCTCCCTCCACCGCGGAGACAAAGTGCATGCGGGCCTGAGCCCAGTCGCGGTCTTGGTAGACGTACCAAGCCAAGCCGCCATGGGTGAAGGGGCTGGGTCCTACAGTGTGCGCGGACTCCCACAGCGTCCGGGAGTCCTTCCAGTCCGGCAGTCGCAGCTCGATGACCGCCGTCGAGGCCAGAGCGAAGACGGCGCCAATGCCCACCAGCAGCTTGGGCTTTTCAGGGAGCGCCGCCGCCAGCGCCATGCCCAAACCAGCAAGGGGCAAATACAGGTAGCGCTCGCCCATCAGCCCCTTGTCTGCCGTGGCGACCAAGGTGGGAAGCCAGGCCAACAGGGCCCAGATCAGACCCGCCAAAACCAGGCGACGGTCCTTGGCTTTCCAGACCCCAACCCCAATGGCCACCAGCACCAGAGCCGCGACCACGTAGTAGCGGGCCATCGAGTCCGGCAGGTAGAGAATGTGCCGCGCAGGGGTCAGGGGCCACGGCAAAGCCAAGAGGCTGATGTAGATGGCCGAGAGGTCCGGCACGCTCTCCAAGAGCCGCAGCCACACGCTGGGCTCCGGCGCGCCGCCGGTGATTCCAGCCATGGTGCGCATGAGCAGGTACAGCGCCACGCCCGCAGTCAATGCGCCATAGCGGGCCCATCCCTGGGGCTTGCCCGCCCGGGCCCAGTCCAGTGCGCCGAGCAGCAGCGGCAGCAGCACGGCCGACTCTTTGGAGAGCATCGCCGCCCAGGTCAGCAGGCCGGCACCCAACAGGGCCGCAGGCTTGGCGTCCTTGTCCAGGACCAGACCCAAGGCGGCCAAGCCCATCGCCGCGGCCATCGCGTCATTCCGAGCGGCGATCAGAGCGACCGTCTCGATCTGCAGAGGATGCAGGGCAAAGATCAGCGCGCCGAGCAGGGCGGGCAGGGGAGCGCAGAGCTCTCTCAGAACCCACCAGAGGGCCGCGACGGCACCAACATGCCAGGCCAAGCTGTGGGCGTGGGCCCAGACCGGACTCAGGCCGGCGATGCTTCGGTCCACGGCCAGCGAGACCAGCATCAACGGCCGGTAGTAGCCGCTGTCGGTCCCGGCCAGCTCCAGGGTCTGCCAGAGGTCGGCCGTGAAGAAGGTGCCCAGGTTGCCCCATAGATCATCGGTGACGGCGTTGCCTAGGATGAGGGCACGGTCATCCCAGCAAAAGTCACCCCCCAGCGCTGGCAAGAACACCGCAGCGGTCAACAGCAGCAGCAGCCAGTGGCCGTACTTGGAGAGAAAGCTCATGTGTGAAGGCGCACCATAGGTGGGGCGGATGCGATGACCTTGGCCTCGTGGGCGGAGATGGTCTCGATGCGCTCTCGCAGACTCTCTCGGTCCGTGTAGGGGGCCGCCAGGTCCAGATAGCACTGATGATGCCTGGCCTCTGAGGCCAAGAGAGAGCGGTAGAGCCGGGCCAGGACGGGCTCCTTCAGGTTCTCCGCCAGCAGCTTCATGCGCTCACAGGAGCGGGCCTCGATGAAGGCGCAGCAGATCAAGGTGTCGATGAGCCGCTCCATGCGTGGGGTGCGGCAGATCTTGAGCAGCTCACCGGCGTAGGGGCTGGGCTCCAAGCGGCGAAACTCCTGACCTCGACTGCGCAGGATGATGATGACCCGCTCAAAGTGCTCGAGCTCTTCCCGCGCCAGGGCCGAGAGGGGCAGCATCAAGCTGGCCTCGTCCTGATAGCGAAAGATCAGGCTCATCGCGGTGCTCGCTGCCTTCTTCTCACAGTGGGCGTGGTCCAGCAGAATGGTGTCCATGTCCGCCATCGCGCGTTCCAGCCAGGCGCTCGTGGACTCAGAGCTCAGGCGCAGCATTGCGGTTCTCCAGCGCGCCAAAGAGCGGCAGGTGGTCAGATGCCAAGCTCGGCAAAGGCTCGGTCAGAGTGCCCTTTAGCCCGGGGGAGAGCAGGACGTGGTCCAGCCTACGTGAGGGGGCATGCGCCGGGAAGGTGTGCCCCCGTCCCAGGGATTGCCAGCCGGTCGCCAAGAGCGAGGCCATTGTGTCGTCGCCGTGAAAGTCGGTCTCCGGCTCGTCCAGAAATCCACTGAGCTGACTGGCCTGTGGCGGCAAGGCGTTGAAGTCACCCAAGCAGACCCCCTCGCCATCACACTGCCGCAGCAGGCGCGCCAAGATGCGGGCTTGGGCCCGGCGGTTGCCGTTGTCAAAGGCCTCCAGGTGCACGTTGAACACCCGGAGCGTGCGTCCACCGCCCAGGTCCAACACCAGCTCCTGAACGCAGCGGTGCAGATAGAAACGGTTGTACAAGCGTCCGTTTCGGGCAGGCTGCGGCAAGGCGTGGCGCCGCTGGCTCTGGATTGGAAAGCGAGAGAGCACCGCTTGGCCAGACCACATGCGGCCGTATTGCTGAGAGGGCGGCGCCGTGATGGGGTGGGGGACCCATGCGGCGTCCCACGTGGTGGCGAAGCTGGCGTGTTCCAGGCCAGTCTTCTCACGCAGCCAGGTGAGTTGGTCGATCTCTGCCGAGCGCAGGCAGTCCCGATCCACCTCCTGCAAGGCGAGCACATCCACGCCCTGGGCTTGTACCAAGGCGACGATCTGCTCCAAGTGACGGCTCACTTCTCGGCGCGAGAATCGCCGGGCATCTGCGAGCTCTGCGCCGGCACCCCAATGGATGTTCCAGGATGCGAAGCGCAGAGAACCACCGAGGGAAGGAGACTTCTGCCCCTTGAACGCAAAGGCGTCGCTGGCCGTGGGCCGGTAGACCCCGAAGCGGGGCGCGGTACGCTTGCGCTGCTGAGACACGCGGCTCTCCTGGGGGACACAAGGCAGCTTGCCGGGGCCCCGCACCCGCCCTATAGCGCAGCCTCTGGCGGAGCGGGCAGCGCCCTCAACGCCAACACAAGGGTGTGTCATGAACCTGAGCGACGTGTTGAAGGGAGAGATTCTCCCAGTGGTCGAGAAGCCTTCCCGCTACCTGGGAACCGAGCTGAACGCCGTACACAAGGACAAGGAGAAGGTCGAGCTGCGGCTGGCCTTGGCCTTCCCTGACCTCTACGATCTGGGGCTGGGCAACCTCGGCCTGCACATCCTCTACGCGATCCTCAACGAAGATCCTCGGGTTTGGTGTGAGCGGGTCTACGCGCCGGGCCTGGACCTGGAGAAGGAGCTGCGCGACCGCGGCCTGGGCATGTTCGCCAACGAGTCTCACGACACGCTGGACCACTTCGACGGCTTGGGTTTCACCCTGCAGTCCGAGCTGACCTACACGAACATCCTGAACCTCATCCAGATGGCGGGGATTTCCCTGCGCACCAAGGACAGAAAAGAGAGCGATCCTCTGACCTTTGCTGGCGGACCTGCGGTCTTCAACCCAGAGCCCATCGCGCCCTTCATGGACTTTTTCGTCATCGGGGACGGCGAGGACGCTGTTCGGGATCTGTCCCGGGTCATGTTGGAGACCAAGGGCCTCTCCCGCTCCGACCGCCTGCAGGCACTGGCCCAGCTTGAAGGCGTCTACGTCCCAGCGCTGTACCCCATGGAGCTCATGCCCGACGGCCAGGTTCTGCCGCCAGAAGATGCGCCCAAGATCCGCAAGCGCATCACCCGCGACTTGAACGGCGCCACCTTCCCGGTGGACTACATCGTGCCCTTCACCCAGCAGGTGCACGACCGTGTGTCTCTGGAAGTGCTGCGCGGCTGTACCCAGGGCTGTCGCTTCTGCCAGGCCGGCATGACCACGCGTCCAGTGCGTGAGCGCACCATCGACAACATCGAGAAGTTGATGGAGCGCACTCTGGAGCGCACTGGCTACGAAGAGGTGTCCCTGGTCTCCTTGAGCACCTGCGACTACTCCAAGGTCCGCTCGATGGTGGACCGGGTCGCAGACATGGCCAAGGAAAAGCGGGTCTCGATCTCTCTGCCAAGCCTCCGCCTGGACTCGTTTTCGGTTGGCTTGGCTGACCGGGTCGCCGATATGCGGCGTACCGGTCTGACCTTTGCCCCAGAGGCTGCCAGTCCCCGTCTGCGCGCCATCATCAACAAGTGGATTCCCGACGAGGAGCTGCTCGAGATGAGCGCCAAGGCCTATGGCCTGGGGTGGGGCCACATCAAGCTCTACTTCATGATCGGTCTGCCCACTGAGCGGGACGACGACATCGAAGCCATCGCGGACTTGACCCTCAAGACCCTGAAGATTGGCCGCGGCATCAACAACCGCGCCCGGGTGAACACCGGCGTGAGCACCTTCGTGCCCAAGCCCTTCACGCCCTTTCAGTGGGCCAAGCAGATCGACATCGAGGAGACCGAGCGCAAGCAGGCCATCCTGGATGAGCGCTTCCGCTACAAGAACGGCCTGAAGTTCGGCCGCCACAACGCCAAGGAGACCTTCATCGAGGGCCTGGTGACCCGTGGCGACCGCAGCACAGCGGACCTCATCGAGGCCGCCTACAACCAGGGCGCCCGCTTCGACGCTTGGAGCGAGCACCTGGACTTCGAGGCGTGGGAACGCGCCATCGAAGAGACCGGCTTTGACGTGGCCTTTGCCATGCGCGAGCGCGACATCAACGAGCGCCTTCCTTGGGACCACATCGACATGCTGATGCCCAAGAGCTGGTTCCAGGAAGACTACGCCCGCGCCCTAGAGCTCAAGCACGCCGAGGACTGCCGCCACAAGAAGTGCCACAAGTGCGGCGTCATCGACGTGGAGCGTGACCTGTGCGCCCACATGCTGCGCAACGCCATCGACGGTCGGAAGGAAGAAGAGGTCTATGAGCGCCCTGGAGTGGTTGAGCCGACCATTGAGCCCCCTGCCGCCCAGCGCATTCGTCTGCGCATCGGTCGTGTCGACGAGGCCAGGTTCCTCTCTCACCTCGAGTTCATGAACGCTTGGCTGCGCTCGCTGCGGCGGGCCCGCGCCCCCCTCAGCTACACCCAGGGCTTCCACGCCCATCCTCGGGTGCAGTTCTCGGCGGCTCTGCCTACCGGAGAGGAGAGCACCGGCGACTACATGGACATCATCCTGGCTGAGAAGGTGGATCCCGAGCTGCTCCTGGAGCGCCTGCGGGCCACCATGCCAAAGGGCTTCATGGCCCTGGGCATCTCCGAGGTGCCCATCAAGTCCAGCTCCTTGCAGGCCGCCGTGGCCGGCTGTGAGTACTCGCTGATCACCATCGCGGACCCCAAGGAGCTCGCCGAGCGCATCGGCACCATCATGGAAGGGGAGACCGTTCCAGTGATGGTCAAGATGAAGGGCAAGCGCCGCAAGGGACGCAGCCGTGGCCGCGCGCCGCGTGAGTTCCGCGAGCTGGACATGAAGCCCTACATCAACGATCTGAGCGTGCGCCCGGGTGACAGCGGAGACTCCGCCATCATCGACCTGGACACGGTCTGCTTGGAAGGCCGCATGGCCCGGCCTCGCGACATCGTAAAGATGCTGGACCTGGATGTGGCCCGCACCCGCGTGCTCAAGCGCCAGACCCGACTGCTGGAAGGAAACGTCGAGGTGCAGAGCACCTTGGCGCCCGCTGGAGCGCAGGCCTGATGTCCGCCCTGATCGGCGCCTTGCTCCTTGGTGGCTGCATCTACAAGGAGCTGCCGGACACGAACTTGGCCATAGAGCGGGAGTTGCCCAAGGAGCTGGGCACTGTCTTGCTGGTGCCACCTCTCGTGATGGCCACCCAATCCACCGAAGCCTTCATGGACGGGGTCTATGTAGGCAACGTGGTGCACGGCGGCGGCTACGTTCAGGAAGCGGTCGGGGACTATGGCCAACAGACCCACAGCGTGGAGTTCACCTTCTCCGCTCAGGAAAACTACGCCGGAATCGCCGTCAACTTTGCCCAGACTGCGATGCAGCAGAGCCTGAGTGAGAATGAGGCGGCCTTTGAGTTGGCGCCGCCAGAGAGCGCATGGCCGGTCAAGACGCCCCTGCGCGGAACCCACCCTGCAGACGGCAGCGACAACGTCAACCTGCCGCGCTTCACCCTGATGCCTCCGGAGATCCCAGCCTGGACCGGCGGCGACCACAAGCTCTTCTCTTGGGTCGTCAGCTACTACAGCCACAACGCGGGTTGGTTCTATGGCCAACACATGGGCTCCAAGGCTGGCGCCCGTGGCCGTGTTTTCTGGGCGCTCTACGAGCCCAGCGGAAAGCCCGTAGCGTGGGCGGATGTGGACAGCCGCTACCTCTACTCCAAGGTCTTCCAGCCCAACTCGGCCCAGACGGAAGATGCGCTGATCCAGGTCGAGAAGCAGCTCACCGAGGCCCTGACCCAGAGCCTGCGCTAGAGCGCTGACGCAAGCGTCAGGACTTCGCAGCCGGAGTCGGTCACCAAGAGCGTATGTTCAAACTGCGCGGAGAGACTCCCGTCGGCGGTGCGGACGGTCCACTCGTCTGGATCCATGACCACCTGGGCGGAGCCTTGGTTGATCATGGGCTCCACCGTGATGCACATGCCTGAGCGCAGGATGGGGCCGCCCGTTCCGGCGTGGTGGTGCACGTGAGGCGGCAAGTGCATCTTTCGCCCGATGCCGTGTCCTCCGAACTCTCGCACGACGCTGCAGCCGTGGCGTGTTGCCAGGGCCTCAATGGCCTCGCCGACGCGACCCAGTTCAACGCCGTCTCGAATCTGAGCGATCCCAGCCCACATGCAGGATTCTGCAAGGGCCATCAGTGCGCTCGCTTCCTCTGAGGGCGTGCCGATGGCCACGGTTCTCGACGTGTCCCCATGAAAGCCCCGCAAGCAGGTGGTGATGTCGAGGTTCACGATGTCGCCGTCTTCGAAGCGGGTGGGAGAGGGGATGCCGTGGCAGACGACTTGGTTTGGAGAGATGCACAGGCTGCCAGGGAAGCCGTGGTAGCCCAGCTGTGCCGGCGTTCCCCCCTCAGTCGCTGTGTGACGCCGAACGGCCGCATCGATCTGCGCTCCAGTGACCCCCACCCCAAGCTGGGCGCACGCTTGATGGAGGGTGCGGGCAGCAGAAGAGCCAGCGGCGCGCATCTTCTTGATCTGAGAGCGAGAGAGTCGGGGAATGAACATGCTTGAATCTCACCCGCCCCGCCCAAGTCGACCCATACCCATTGAGCATTTGCCCCAGGGGCGCCGCCACGTCAGAGTGGGGCATGTCACTCGACCAAGTTCACAGCTTCGTAGCCGTCGCAGAGGAAGGGGCCATCGTGCGTGCCGCCAAGCGACTGCACATCTCCCAACCACCCCTGAGCCGGAAGATACAGGCCCTGGAGGCAGAGCTCGGGGTGGCCCTCTTCGAGCGCCAGCCGCGAGGCGTTCTGCTCACCCCCGCGGGCCTGCGTTTCCTAGGACATGCCAACAGCATTCTTGAGGCTGTGGAATCGGCGAAGCGCTCCATGCAGCCAGAAGTCGAGGAAGTCCCGCCAGTTCAAGGCCGGAGGGGGCCACCGGGGCAGAACTAGGCGCACAGAAGGCAGCCCCAGCCCTCATGCGATGAGCCGCTCATCTGGAGGCAGGCGTTCTGGCGGCAGAAAATGGCACGCGCAGAGAGGAACGGTTTCTAGAGACCGCTGTGCCTCTCTCCCACCCCCAAAAAAGAAGAAGGGCCCCGACTGCAAGCAGTGGGGGCCCTTTGACGTCCAGCCAAAAGGCCGGTGCTCAGCTTACTGCTGGGCGTTGGGACGGTCGCCAATCTTGACGCCGTGGGCCTCAACGGAAGCGCAACGCTTGCCGAAGAGGATGGGGGCGTAAGGGCTTGGGCCCAGTGGGATTCCGGTGGTCTCAACGTTCACGCGAGGGGCCAACAGGTGGGTAGCCTCGGGCATCTTCTCGAGTGCGTAGTACAGCGCGCGGCTGCCCTCTGGGCTCAAACGGCCAGCGGTTGCACCAGCGCCGATGGCGCCGCCTGCATCTTGCAGAGTGAAGGTTCCGGGAGCGACCATTGCGCCCTCGTTCTTGAAGATGTGAACCCAGTCGATGCCGATGATGTAGGTGCCACACTCTTCGGCGTTGGTTGCGCCCATGATGGTGTAGTCAGCCTTGGCGAAAGGAATGGCGGCACCGGGGATGGAGGTACCCTTCATGTTGCAGCCAGTCAGAGCCGCCACAGCGGTCAGGGCGATGAGGAAGCGCTTCACTGGAAGCTCCTTGGTCTCTTGGTTGATCCTTCCGCTTCGCAACGTAGCGATGAGAAGCGGCAGCGTTAGGGGCCTATCGCCATGCTGCGCAGTGTCAAGACTGAACAAAGCCACTCCCTGAGACGTATCGCCTTCATGAACTTTCTCCTGCTCCTGACCGCCTGCTCCTTCTTCGGCCCCCGTTCGGCACTAAACGACGGGATGACAGCGCTGAACGATGGGGATCTGCAAGCCTTCGAAGAAGTGGTCGTCCTGGAAACGGTGCTGCCAGATGCGGCCGAAGGCTGCGCACGGATCACACTGCTCGAAGACTGGGCAGAGATCTCCAAAGTGAACAACCCCTTGGCCAAAATTGCACTCTCAGCCGGAAGGGGGCTGTTGGACGGCGCCATAGAGCTCGGCACACAGGACATGCTGGTCCAAGTGCGCGCTGACTTTGGAAGCAAGCCGCTCTCAGAGGTCTGCCCCGCCATCCAACCCGGCCCCCTAAGCAAGGTGCGGGTCGAGACCCACGGCGACCGGGCCACAGCTCAGCTTCCCATTCAAGCCTGGGGCGCACAGACCTCGGTGGCGGCAGAAATGCAGAAGGGTGAGCAGGGCTGGCAGGTCGTAGCCCTGGACTTCGAGCCGGCGATTTCAGCGATCAAAACCCACATCGAATCTCAGGACGCCGCCGGTACAAACTAGTGGGGTAGGGGACGGGCCCCTGCCTTGTGCCAACTCCCCGCAAGCTACGCTGGCGGAACCCTGCCTCCACAGCTAGGTCATCCTCCTCAAAGCGAGGGCAGCCTGATGTTCGTGGACACCGAGACACAAGCAGATCTGCGAGAAGCAGCCAGACAGGCCGCCGAGAGCATCCTGGGACCGTCGGTCAAAGCCGATGATGAGTCGGAGACCTACCGCAAGGACCTCTTTGCAGCCCTAGGAGAAGCCGGCCTGTGTGGCGTGTCCACATCCGAGGAATTCGGCGGCTTGGGCTTGGGCTACAGCGAATACATCGTGGTGCTGGAGGAGATCGCCAAGGTCAGCTCCTCCTACGCGGTGAGTGTCGCGGTCAGCGGTCTGCCCCAAGTCATCCTCGCGGCATACGGCAACCAGGCCCAGAAGGAGAAGTGGCTTCCCGGCTTGGCCGCCGGTGAGCTGCTCGGTGCCTTTGCACTCTCCGAGCCTGAGTCCGGCAGCGACGCTGGCTCCCTGAGCACCACCGCCGTGCGAGACGGGGATGACTTTGTGCTCAACGGCACCAAGTTCTGGATCACCCACGGCGGCTACGCCGACATCTATGTGGTGATGGCCCGTACCGGCGGACCAGGCTCCAAGGGGGTCAGCGCCTTCTTGGTTCCGGGCGATGCCGAGGGCCTCAGCTTCGGCAAGAAAGAAGAGAAGATGGGCATGCGGGCCAGTCCCACGGTCGAGCTCATCTTCGAAGACTGCCGCGTTCCCGCGAGCAGCATGTTGCACAACGAGGGCCAAGGCATGCACGTGGCCCTCTCGGCCTTGGACAGCGGCCGAATCACCATCGCCGCCACCGCGAACGGACTGAGCCAAGCAGCCCTGGACGTAGCCGCCAAGTACGCAACGGAGCGCCGGCAGTTCAGGAAGCAGATCATCGACTTCCAGGGCGTGGGCTTCATGCTGGCCGACATGGCCGCTGACCTTGAAGCCGCCCGCTTGCTGGTGCGAAAGGCCGCCTGGCTCAAAGATGAGGGGCAGAGCTTCTCGACCATTGCAGCGATGGCCAAGCTCAAGGCAACAGACACCGCCATGAAGGTGACCACCGACGCGGTTCAAGTACTCGGTGGCTACGGCTACACCCGCGAGTACCCCGTGGAGCGCTTCATGCGCGATGCCAAGGTCATGCAGATCGTCGAGGGCACCAACCAGATCCAACGCTTGGTTCTCGCACGCGCCCTCAAGCGCAAGTACGAGGCCTGAGCTGAACACCTGGACCCCAGAGGAGGCCGCTGAGCGACTGCGTGGCAAGCGTCTGGTCGCAATGACCGGGGCTGGCCTCTCCGTGAACAGCGGGATCCCGGACTTCCGCAGCCAAGGTGGGCTTTGGACCCGGTTCCCGCCCTCTGAGTATGGGACGCGAGCCGCCATGCGGCAGAACCCTGCAAAGGTGTGGGGGATGCTGAGCGCCCTGTACGAGACCATCCACGCCGCGCAGCCCAACACGGGTCATGCAGCCTTGGCCGAGCTCGAACAGGCCCGGGTGCTCCTGGGGGTGGTCACCCAGAACGTGGATGGCCTCCACCGAAAGGCTGGCAGTCATCGAATCCTGCGTATGCATGGCAACGCACACATTCTGCGCTGCATGGATTGCGGCCAGCGTGTCGATGCCCCCGCCGAAGCGCGGTGTGAGCAGTGTGGGGCCTGGAGGGTCCCCGAGATTGTGTTCTTTGGGGATCCCATGCCGCCGGGTGTCATGGAGGAGGCGGCTACGATGCTGAAACACGCCGGGGGACTGCTGTTGATCGGAACCGCGAGCGAGGTCTGGCCGGCCACGGAGTTGCCCGTTCAGGCCGTCGCTGCCGGCTTGCCAGTGGTGGAATTCAACCTGGCCACCACAGGCCTGGGCAAGCGCTTGGAGCTGCCTTTGGTGAAAGGGGATGCAAGCCTCACACTGCCTGCCTTTGCCAAGGCCCTGTTAGGCTGAGCCCACACCGCGTCCGGCGGGCCGCGTTCAAAGCGCACCCGGAGTATGCTTCCGGGGTCCCAGCGAGGCGCTGGGTGGAGACTCATGAAGACCTGTCCTGTTTGTGGCACCTCCTACGACGCGCGCGTGGACTTCTGTTTCCGCGACGGCGAGGTCTTGATCGACGCTCCAGCCGCTGGACTTCCTGGGGCAAGCAGCACTCCCGCCCACACGGAAGACGAGTTCGATCGTCCGCTTCCGGACGTTGATATTCCCAGAGCTGCGGCCCCGCCGCCGCCACCGCCATCGGCGGCCGACCTGCCTCAGCCGCGCTTCATGTCCAGCGCAGCAGACCTGCCCGAGCCCGCCTTCTTGCAGCGGGAGACGGTCGCCGAGACAGCGCCATTTCCGACGACCCCAACCCCTGCGCCGCGGGCTCCGATCCCAGACGACGAGACCCTGCCGATGCCCCTGGACGGAGGCGTGATCACGCCCCCAGTGGCTCTCAACCCCGTCGCTCCGCTACCACCCCAGCCCCGTGTAGAGAGCGCGCCAGAACTCGCCGCCTTCGTTCCTCCTACGGAGCCCGCCTTTGAGCCTGAACCGGCGCCCCTGCCGCCGGTACTCCCGCCACCTGAGCCCGAACTGGACGCCTGGGCCGCCCCAGAACCGCCCCCAAGAATGGACGAGGAAGAGGACAGGGGAGGGCCCCCATGGGCCATCATCGGCCTCGTCGCGCTCCTGTTGATCGGCGTCGGCGGATACTTTGCATGGCGCTCATCCCAAACCGATCCCGGCGGGCCGCCCATCGCGGATGCGGGCCCAGAGTTGGGCGAGCCAATTCAAGGGGATCCAACTCCGCCAGTGGCCGCTCCGGTGGTCAAGCCTGATCCAGAGCCCATCGTCGCTGAAGCAGACCCTGTCGAGCCCGATCCAAGCGAACCCGACCCGGTGGTCGAGCCGGTGCAAGACCCGGAGCCCGCTGTGGCTTCGGTACGAGCAAATCCGGAACCCACCCGAGTTCCAGACCCTCAGACGGAGCCAGCCCAGCCATGGGATGCGCCTGAACCGGCCGACACCCCACAGAATGGCACGATCAAGATCAACTCTTCTCCTGCTGGCGCGACCTTGTTCTTGGACGGGAAGCGGGTCGGGACGGCGCCATACGCGGCAGAGACCACCCAGGGCCGCCACAAGGTCCGGGCAGAGGCCGAGGGCTACAAATCCGTCGAAATCATGGTCAGCCTTAACGGCGAGTTGGCCAACGCCAACCTGACCTTGCAGCGAGACGTAAAGACACAACAGGTGATGCTCTACGGACCAGCCGGCGCAAAGAGCGTCCGCGTCGCGGGCCAGACCATCAACGCGCTTCCAGCGACCATCAGCCTGCCACTGGGGCGGCACGTGTTCACGGTCACCCAGGCCGACGGCACCAGCTTCCAGGTCAGCCAGGCCATCGCAGAAGGCGCACAAGCCAACGTGATGTTGCTGCCGCCGGAGTAGTGGTCCTAGGGGTACGGGAGGAGTGGTCATTGGGGGTGCTCTCCTCCAATATCACTCTTTAGACATAATATACATTATCGGAATGTGGACCTGTGAGCGAGGTCAAGCCACCGCTCGTGGACCGGGCTACCCTGCTTCCGTGTTCTCGTTTCTACCGCTCGGCCTTCTACACGCGTGCCTGCCGCCTGGTCAGGCCTACGTGCTGCAAGCCCCCGACCTGGTCGCCAACACCAGCAGCTTGGACTTTGGCGCTGTCGCCTTCGAGGCGCGCTTGGAGCTCCCGCTCGGCGTCAACAACCCCAGTGACAGCACCCGCGCGCTGCGCTGCACTGTGGCCACGCCCTTTGCTGTTGAGCAGACGCCCAGCGAGCTGGCGCCCGGGGCCGACGACGTGATCTGGCTGAGCTTCGGCCCACAGGCCTTGGACCCAGCCCAGGCGGAGCTGAGCTGCACGGACGGTGCCGACCTGGTCCTGCTGCTCGAAGTCCAAGGCCAGACAGAGCCTGATGGCGACCAAGATGGCTCTGCCCATCCATACGCTGGCGGCGACGACTGCGATGACTCCAACCCGGAGATTTACCCAGGCGCCACGGAGATTTGGTACGACGGCATCGACCAAGACTGCGATGGTGCCAATGACCAGGACCAGGACGGCGACGGCTGGACCGTGGACAAGGACTGCCAGGACACCGAGGCGACGGTCAATCCAGCCGCGACCGAGATTTGGTACGACGGGATTGACCAGGATTGCAGCGGCGGCAGCGACTACGACCAAGACAAAGATGGCTTTGATGCTGAGCCTTGGGGCGATGACTGCCGAGACGACAGCGAGCGCTACTCTCCGGCTGCGACTGAGATTTGGTACGACGGCGTGGACTTGGATTGCAGCGGCGGCAGCGACTACGACCAAGACCTGGACGGCCTGGATGCGGATCCTTGGGGCCCCGACTGCGACGATACGGACCCAACGATTGGCGCGTGCGAAGCCTAAGGCTCCGGGCGACTCCCCTGCCCCACTCTCATCAGATTTGAGCCGCTCAGCGACTCACCTTCGATGACTAGGGCAGGGGCTCATTGCCGATCTTCGGCTGGTCCACCGCATCACTGCTCTTGGGCGCAAGCATGGAGAGCACCCGGCCTGCGTTGGTCACCGCGATGAGCTGACGGCCCATGACAAGAGGCGCAGTGGTGATTCCGCTGAGGGTTGCCCCCGCATCGTAGCTCCAGTTCAAGGTGCCCAACTCAGCATCCACCAAGTACAAGCTGCCATCTGAGCTCGCGACAAGCAGGCCTGCTGCCGTCTCTTGAGGTTGGGTCAGCGCGCCAGTGGTGCCCGAATCCCAGGTCCAAACAACGGTTCCCGTCGCGCGGTCGATGCGGCGCAGCTTTCCATCTGTCGCCCCATGGAAGAGCACGTCACTGAGCAACAAGGGCGGCTCGGCGCTGCCCACGTCCAGGCGCCACCGAACGTTTCGGGTGCCAACGTCAAAGCTCACCAGGGGCTCGCTGTAGCCGCCCACAAAGACGTCGCCGTCATCCAGTACCGGCGTGGCGATGACGTCTGGGTATCGCCCTTCGCCTACACGCCGCTCCCAGTTGACCTCGCCGTCGGCGGCATCCAAGGCGACCACGGCGCCGTCGGAGAATCCCGCGAGCACAAGCCGACCTGCGACGACCGGAGCCGGGGCTCCAAACAAGGTCAGCTCAGAGTCGCGGGTGGGGTCAGCAGGTCTGGCGTATCGCCAGAGCAGTCGGCCGGTGCCAGCATCCAAGGCGTAGAGCACATCGTCCACACTGGAGACGTACAAGCGCCCCTCGTGCAGAGTGGGCTTGGAGCCGATGGGGGCACCACCAAAGTGCGACCAGACGGGCTCGGTGCCGCCCACTTCGTAGCACCAGGTGTAGCCGCCGGTGTCCGCAAAATAGGTGCGTCCGTCCTCCACGACCGCCTCGGCCTGGACCGGGGCGCCTGCCGCGTAGACATGGAGGAGTTCACCGTCGCCGCGGCTGAGCTGGATGAGCTCATCGCTGCTGGCGGATCCCAAGAAGATGGACTGACCATCGGTGGTGGGCCGTGAGCGCTCGGTGTGCGTAAACGCAGCGATCGGTACGCCGGGGAGACGACGGGCCCAGTGCGGGACCGGCGCCTCTTCAAAGCGGCCTTCCAAGCTGCTGCTCGGATGTTCCTTGGGCCCAACGTCCAGGACGAAGGGTGCAGCCAAGAGCAGGAGCAGCGAGGTCACTCAGCCCTCCGTCGGAGCGGGCAGAGCTGGCATCGTGGCCACTAGGCCGTAGCGGTCAAACTCAGCAGCCCGAGGAGAGCTTGGAAAGCGCTCGAGGAAGGCATCGTAGGTGGCCTGAAGCTGGGCCTGGTCTTCCATCTGCTTGTAGACACTGGCTTGGTAGATCAAGGCCTGCTCGGCCAAGAGTCCGTCCTCGCGCTCGTGCAAGGTGCGGTAGTGCTCTAAGGCAGCTGCAGGGTCGCCAGCCTCCAGAGCGATTCCGGCCAGCGCCGTGCGGGCTCCAAAGCCAAAGAGTCCCTTGTCATAAGCACCCAGGGCGTTCTCATATGCGGCTTTGGCCAGGTCCGGCTTGCCCAAACGCTCGTGGGTCTCAGCAGCCTTGAGCCAAGCCTCTGCAGCAGAGGAGCCACCGGTCGCCTGAGCGGCCGCCTCGTAGCGGCGGGCTCCTTCTTCCAGGTTTGCGACCCGGTTGGCGTCGTTGAGGTCATCGATGGGCAGGATCCCCATTCGAGCCATGGGCTCGATCTTCGGCATCTTGCTGTCCACAGCGTGAATCGCAGCCGCGCCTTCTTTGGCCCGGTTGGTGGTGACGCTGTCGTAGACGTTGTAGGCCAGAGCAGCCACCAACACGACACCGGCAATGGCGGCAAAGCCCTTCCAGTTGCGGGTGAACCACTTGAACAGGCTCATGCGCGCTTGGAAGAGGTAATCGACCTCTTCTTCTTCGCCGGGCAGTGTGCGCTTGTCGTCGTCGGCCACTCAACTCTCCTCTGGCAACACATGAAGTCAGGGCATTGCCCCGTGCGCGCGTGGGCGGAGTTAACGGGGCGTGACCCGGGATGCCATGGCGCAACAAGCCGCCTTGAAGTGCCCACAGGGACCGCAGGAGAGTGAGCATGGCTCGAAACCCCTTCATTGACGCAGAGGCACCCGCGCCTCCCAAGTCCAAGTACACCGTCACCATCGCCAACACTGGCCAGGTCTTAGAGGTGGATCCAGAGAACCTCGCGGGCAAGCGCTACGACGGCCAGGAGGGCTCCCTGCTGCGGACGCTGCTCCAGGCCGGGATCGACTTGGACCACGCCTGTGGCGGGGTTTTGGCTTGCTCGACCTGCCACATCTACGTGGAACAGGGCCTGGACTCTGCGCCGGAGCCTATCGACGAAGAAGAGGACATGCTGGACCTGGCTCCTGCGCTGCGTGACAGCTCGCGGCTGGCCTGCCAGTGCGTCCCGGACGGCTCGGTCAACGTGGTCATTGAGATGCCCACATGGAAGCGCAACGAAGTCAGCGAAGATCACTGAGTGATCCGAGTAGCGGGCGGTGCTCGCCTGGACGGCCCGCCTACTTCTGACGGCTGTTGACTCCGCTGTAGACCACAGAGACGCCTTTGGCGCTGAGCTCCCAGTGGCACCACTGCTTGCGCTTGTAGGCCAGCTTGACCGCTTTGGCTCTGGGGCATCCCTGCACCAGCACGGCGTCCTGGATCGAGCCCAGCCACTCCAGGCGCGCTGGATAGAAGCGAAAGCCTGCCTGACCAAGGCTGGTCTTTAGGGCGGCATGACGCTTCAAATCGTCCTCGCTGTTGGGCGCGCCCAGAGGCCGGCAGGCGCTCAAGAGCACGGCCCGGGGCAGGAAGCGTGCGTGACCAGCGAGCCCTCCGCTCAGGTCAAGCTCGTCAACGGTGATGCGCGCCGACTGCGCTGCGGCGAGGGTTTCCAATGGAATGGGCATGGTCCACCGATAGCCCCACCGCTTCCCGTGATCCACCCAGGCACCCCACGGCGGGTACCCAGCTACACTGCGCGGGTGAACCGCCGCGATCTCTTCATCCTCGCCGTCGTGCTTCTGCAGGGACTCATCCCCCTGCACTACTACCTGGGCGTCTCGCATCCCTACGACGAGCGTTTCGCGTGGCGCATGTTCTCGGAGACGCGCCTGGTCAAGTGCCAGGTGCAGTTCAAAGCGGATGGCGTGGAGATCCCCCTCAAGCGCAGCTTCCACTCCGCCTGGATCACGCTGCTCAAGCGCGGCCGGCCCTCCGTCGTCGAGGGCGTGCAAGACCGCGTCTGCGCCACCCACGCCGGTCAGGAGGTGACCCTGCTCTACCGCTGCCGCCAAGTCGACGGTGAGGATCCCGTCTTCAACGACGGCAGCACCTCGGTTTGCCCGTGAGCTCACCATCCGCCCCGCCCGCTCAAGCCGCCGCTTCACGCTGGCATCGCTTTTGGGACGCGGAACATGAGCAGCCCCTCGTTCGGCCCTTCCGGGTGCTGTTCTTTGGCATGTTGGGCTTTGATTGTTTCTCTCAGATCTCCCACCTGAGCCGCTACGGCGTGGGCGGGTTCAACGTCTCCCACTTCCCCTTCTTAGACGGACTGCTCCCCGCACCCGAGGCCACCTGGATGCTGGCTTTGGTCCTGCTCCAAGTCGTGCTCTGCGTGCTCGCAGCGGCTGGGGTTCAGCTCAAACGCACCCTGCCCTTGCTGGCCCTCTCCTACGGCGCGACCTACTTCTGGAGCCAGCTCGACAGCTACCAGCACCACTACTTGGTGGCCGTCGTACTGCTCATTCTCGCAGGTGCTGCGTGGCTCAGCGAGAGGCCAGGGGGCGCCCTTCCAGGCTGGTCCATGCGCCTGGTCCGGGTCCAGCTGGCCATCCTCTACTTCTGGACTGCCGTGACCAAAGCGGAGCCTCAGTTCTTGAGCGGCGAGGTCCTGCAACCCCTGCTCACAGAGCAGTGGGCCATCGACTGGATCCAGTCCACCGCCGCTCGCCTTGGCCAAGAACCCATCACCCTGTACGGGGCGCTCTCGTGGGGTGCGCTGATCCTCGAAGTCTTCCTGGTCTTGGCGATGCTCTTCCCCGAGCGCTTGCGCTGGCCCGGATTGATCCTTGGCTTGGGCCTGCACGTTACGATCGAGCTCGCCGGATTCAAGATTGGGAACTTTTCCTACTTGATGGTGGTGATGTACGTGCTGCTGCTCCCACCTGGCCTCTTCGCCAAGTGGGCTGCGCTGAAGCGCGGGCTGCCCGGGCCGGCCTGGGGCTGGCTGAGCGCCGCAGTGGGCCTTCTCGCCCTGGCCATCGCGTGGCTGCCTGTGCCGAGCAGCGCCGTGCTCGGGCTGCTGATCGCCGGCCTGACCTTGGCTTGCATCTGGGGCAGCTCCGGTTTGAGGCTGCTCTCCCCTGCCCTGGCCGCCATCGCCCTCGTGGGCCTGCACGCCAGCACAGACCAGCTGCGCGATTTCTACCGCTACATGGGTGGAGATGCCCGCGCGCGCGCCGACACCGAGCAAGCCATCTACGCCTACGAACAAGTCATCTCCATCGATCCCGACTACTTTTCAGGCACGGTGCGCTTGGGAGATCTGTACCGAGCCAGCGGCCGTATCGACGAGGCACGCAGCCTCTATGAGCGCGCTGCGAGCATAGAGCCCGACAACCCAACCCCAAAAGAGCGGCTGCGGGGCCTACCATCCCCCTGACACCTCTCGCGGCTGACCTTGCTGTCACAGCCCAGGGAGCCTATTCTCAGAGGGGCCCAAACACGGCTCCCAGGAGTGACTCGATGTCCGACATTGCAGGGCAAACCACCCAGCAACTCTTCAACAAGTGGCGCTCCGGCGACGCGCAAGCCGGCCAGGTCATGGCCCAGCGCTTCTCTGACTGGTACTACGCGATCTCGGCCTCTCGGCTGGGAGATCGCAACTGTCGTACAGCTCTAGAGCGAGCCTGCCAGCGCTTCGCTCAGGGGGTTGCATCGGTCACAGAAGCCAAGCAGCTGCCCATCTGGGCCCACGGGATCATCGCCGAAGAGATTCAAGCTGCCGGCGGTCGCGTCAGCGGCGGGGACCACCCCAACGCATTGACTGGCCAGCGCAGCCCAACGGAGCTCCTTCAGCAGGTCGCGCCCAGCCTGACCCACCAAGAGCTTCGCCTGCTCGCGCTGTCCTTCGATGCAGACGCCACCCTGGCCGACGTCAAGTCAGCCGCGGACGCCAACGGCGGCTACCCCTTGGCAGTCCTCCAGGCCCGCTACGCCCTCAAACGCGTCCTCGTGAGTCAATGCGGCGTGGCCTTCACAGAAGTGCCCGACAAGGCCAACTTGGACTGGGGTCCCCTGCCCCTCTACGAAGGCGGTCGCATGAGCCTGGGCAAGGAGGAGCAGGCCTTCGAGACCTGGATGCTCTCCGACCTGAAGCTCTGCAAGGACATCGCTGAGTTTGCTGCCTTCGCTCTGGCGCTTCGCGGCGGCGCGTACAAGAAGTACCAAACCGAGCAAGCGGCAGCTCCGGCTCCGGCTCCCAAGGCCGCTGCACCAGCCCCCAAGGCACCCGTTTCTGAGCCAGCACCTTCCGGTGGTGGGTCCAGCAAGCTTCCGATGATTATCGGGGCCCTCGTGATCGCGATGATCGTCGTAGCCGCTGTGCTTCTGCTCCGCTAAGCGGGGCGGCCGGAGGACGTGAACATGTCCGATTGGAGCCCCTGGGGCTTGGATGCCTCGGCGATCAGTGAGCTGCGCTTGGCCAGGGCTCTAAAGGCCCTGGACGCTGGGGATCCGACAACGGCCACCATCGAGGCCGAAGAGCTCCTAGACGAGGAGCCCGACAACCTCGAAGCGGTCGTTCTCGTCGGCGAGGCCAGCCTTGATCTGGGCGCCTTCGCCACCGCGCGCATCTCCTTCCAGCACGCCTTGAGCATCGATGAGACGCTCACCAAGGGCTGGGCGGGCCTGGCCTTGGCCTGCTACGAGCTCACGGACCTGGAGTCCTGCGCAAGCAGCGCCCAACAGGGCCTTCGTCTCGACGAGCAAGACCCGGCTCTCTGGTACTACCTCGCCGTGGCGCTCGAGCAGCTTGAACACCCAGAGAAGGCGGAGCAGGCCTTCACCCAGGCCGCGCGCATCGACGGGGCAAACTTTCCCAAGCCCACCCGCTTCACCCTGGAGCAGTGGGAGCAAGCCCTCAAGAGCGCCATGGAGTTGCTCCCAGCCGCCTTGCGAGACTGGTACGAGCGCTTTCCGGTGCACATCAAGCGCTTCCCAGACTTGGAGGAGCTTCGCTCCGCCGAGCCACCCCTGAGCCCCGCTGCGGGCGCCCTGTACCTGGGTGTCCCGCCCCCACTGGGCTTCGGGAACGCCTGGGCCACACAGCCAGAGCAGGTGCGGGTGTACTGCGGGAACCTGGAGCGCAGCGCGCCTACGCCGCCAGACCTGGCTCGCGTGGTCGCCACAGCCCTGCGCCAAGAAGCGCTGGACTGGTTGGGCCTGGACGAGAACTCAGCCCCGCTGAGCTGAGCTCACGACCCAGCTGCTATTCCCATTCGATTGTCGCTGGGGGCTTGGAGCTGATGTCGTAGACGACCCGGTTGATCCCGGAGACCTCGTTGATGATGCGTGAGCTGATCAGCCCGAGCACCCGGGGGTCCATGGGGTACCAGTCGGCCGTCATGCCATCTGTACTGGTGACGCAACGTAGGGCAGCGACCGCCTCGTAGGTGCGCTCGTCCCCCATCACGCCCACCGTCTTGACGGGCAAGAGCACCGTCAGCGCCTGCCAGATCTCATCGTAGAGGCCGGCCTTGCGGATCTCCTCCATCGCGATGTGGTCCGCCTTACGCAGCACGTCGCAGCGCGTCTTGGTGACCTCGCCCAAGATACGAATCGCGAGCCCTGGGCCTGGGAAGGGGTGCCGGTCCACGCGCCAGGAGTTCAGACCCAACTCACGACCCAAGTCCCGCACCTCATCCTTGAAGAGCTCCCGAAGGGGCTCGATCAGGGACATCTCCATGTCGTCGGGCAAGCCGCCCACGTTGTGGTGGCTCTTAATGGTCGCGCTGGGCCCCTTGAAGGAGACCGACTCGATGACATCCGGGTAGAGGGTGCCTTGGGCCAGCCAGTCGGCGCCGCCGATCTTGGCCGCTTCAGCCTCGAAGACACGGATGAAGTTCTCGCCGATGATCTTGCGCTTGGCCTCGGGGTCGGTCACCCCTGCCAGCTTGCCCAGAAAGAGCGCTTCTGCATCCACAACCACCAGGTTGTACTCGCCGAACTCCTTCGCCACACTCTCTCGCTCATTGTGACGTAGCAAGCCGTGATCGACGAAGATGCAGGTGAGCTGGTCGCCGATGGCCTTGTGGAGCAAGGCGGCCGTCACGGAGCTGTCCACCCCGCCGGACAGACCACAGATGACCTGCTCCTTGCCGACCTGACTGCGGATCTTCTCGACCTGCTCGTCGATGAAAGAACCCATGGACCAATCCCCGGTGCATCCGCAGATCTCGAAGAGGAAGTTCTTGATCAGGCGCTTGCCCTGGGTGCTGTGGGTCACCTCGGGGTGGAACTGCAGGCCGTAGCGACGCGCCTCCGCGTTCTCAAAGGCCGCCACTGGACAGCCGGAGCTGCGCGCGACAGTGCGGTAGCCGGTGGGCGCCATGGCCACGTGGTCGCCGTGAGACATCCAGACCTGGCCCTCGTCGGCCATGCCCGCGAAGAGCGCTCCAGGGGACTCCCCGAGCTCCAGAGAGGCCTTGCCGTACTCCCGGTGCTGACCGCGCTCCACCAAGCCATCCCCCAAGTGGGCCATCAGCTGCATGCCGTAGCAAATGCCCAAAATGGGAACCTGGAAGTCCAGCCACTTGGGATCAAAATCCGGCTTCTTCTCGCTAAGAACGCTCTCGGGGCCACCGGAGAGCACCAAGCCCATCAAGCGCTCGGGCATCGTCTCCGGAGCTGCGTCGGTGCAAGGGCGAATCTCGCAGTAGACGCCCTGCTCACGCATGCGCCGCGCGATGAGCTGGGTGTACTGAGAGCCAAAGTCGAGAATCAGAACCAGCTCGTGCCCGTGGACCATTGGGACCTCCAGAAGGACCCCTGTTCTAGCCCGTCAGGCCCCCTCCGCGGAAAAGCGTTTCCCTAAGGTTTCAGCCGCCCTGAACTGCTCGCGCCACTTCGGCGCTGAACTGACCACCGGTGTAGCCGTCCAGCTCGGCGGTGAGCTCCATCAGACGCAGCTGCTGGTCTACCTGAGCGCGCACGTCCTTGGGTGGATCAAGCAGCATGTCCACCTGCAAACGGCGGCGATCAAAGTAGAGCCCGGTGACCTGAGTGAGCACCGTGTCCCGGAGCTTGACGACGTCCTGGGACTCGGAGATCACACGGATCTGTGCCGAGGACATGACGAGCTCGTCCAGGTCCCAGCGAACCTGTACCTGAGCTTGCCAGCGCTGCTCGGAGTCCCCTTCTTCGAGATCTGCCGTGGTCCCTGCGTAGGCAAAGTCCTGACCGAAGGTGTCTTGAAAGGTGTAGCGCGCAGTCAACTGCGGCAGCCAAGCACTGTTCTTGCTGGCCCTGAGCCAGTTCTCAACCTGTTCCCGGTTGGTGTGCGTATAGGCCATGGCCATGTCTTGGACTTGCTGAACGCTGGGCTCAGGGTCGAATGCACTGAGCACCTCGTCCGCGCTGGAGTAGCCACGCACCGCCATGACGCTGGGGGTCAGGTCCACGGAGGTGTTGGCGCGCAGCTCGTCGAGGCGCGCATCGTTCATGCCGGGCAGCACACGCAGCTCTTCAACAGAACCAAGCCGGCCGCGAGACTCGCGCAGCCCCACGATGGCCTCGGCGGTGGATTGATCGATGGTGCTCAGGCTCGCCAGAGCTTGGGCGTCTGCCGAGTTGAGAGGAAGGACCGATCGCTCCACCTCTTGCACCACAGGCGCTGGCGCCGTGGCGGGGGTGTCAGCGGCGAGCATTAGGGCCAGAACAAGGGCACTCATGGGGTCTCTCCATCGGAGGCAGCAGACGCAGACGTGGAGAATTTCCCGTCGGTGTAGGCGTCCAGCAAGGCGGTTGTTTCTTGAATCTTGAGTTCGTGCAGCGTCTGGGCGCGCAGATCATCCCCTGGGATGCTGTTCTGCTCGGCCAACATTGTGCTGCGCGAGAGGTAGAGGTCGGTGACTTGGCCCGCGACGTTGCGCTGGTAGCGCACACTCTTGGACTGGGCGTTGGCGGCCGCGACAGGGAGCGCCGTGGCGTCCTGGGTGGACATCACCTCGCCGTCGAGCACGTAGTAGGTGTCCCCGGAATAGACGTCAGTGGCGCCATCCACCGAGCTGTAGGAGGGGTTGGAGCCGTTCCAAGTGAGCTGGGCACCGACGAACCAGCGCAGGGTTGAGTCCCCTGTGGTGAGCGTGGCCTCGTACTCCGAGCCTCGTCGGAAGTCCTGCTGCGCCCTACCTTGGATGATCAAGTCTGGGACTAATCTGGGGGCCAAGCTGGCGATGGGCCGCAGGGTGTTGGCGCGCATGCCCGGTCGGTTCAAGGTCAGGTAGAGGGTGTCGTCCAAGCTCAAGCCAGGCGTGTTCCCGGTACGAAAGACGGCCTGCACCTCTTCCTCGGGCTCCATGCGCCAGAGGCCCTCTGGGGTCGCCGCGACCAAGTACTCTTCCACAACCAGCACGTCGCTGGTGATGGGCTCGGGCAGCCCGTAGGAGACCGGCTGCCAGCGCACGCCGCCGTCCAGGGACTCCCAGATTCCGTCGCGAGTGGCCGCGATGAGGTTGCGCCCCGAGGGACCCTGAGAGAGGTTCGAGGTCCCCGGCAAGGGGGTGCCGCTCAAGGCGAAGACCGACTGGCCCCCATCGTCGCTGCGCAGGACCTCGCTGTCCGTGGCGATCCAAAGCCCCCCAGTCATGGAGGGGTCGGCCTGCAGGGCACGCAGGTCCGCCTCGACCTGGCCCATCTTCCCTGCCGGCGCCCAGGCCATGCCATCCATCGAGAAGAACAGGCCTTGGTCCGTCGCGGCGAAGAATGCACCACCGCTCTGGGCCACATCCCGCACCCGAACACCGCCCATTCCGCTGGCGTCGCGCCAGTTGGCTCCAGCGTCGCGGGAGAGCTTGACCCCATCTGAGCTGCCCGCCAGGATGCTGCCGTCAGGGGCCAGGAGCATCGAGGTCAAGGTGCTCGCCTCGGAGAGCTTCCGCCAGCGCGCTCCGCTGTCCATGGAGCGCCAGAGACCATCGCTTCGCGAGAGCAAGACCACCCCGCCCCGCTCCGGGTGGAACCAGAGACTGCCACCGATCCGCATCTGTGGGTCGCCTACCGCACCCTGGCCGCGCTGCACGAGCAGGTCTACGTCGTTGGCGTCTACCGCGAAGCGCTCCTGGTCGTCGTTCTCCTCCCCGTCAACCACCTCGTCCTCGAAGAAGTCCTGGGCTGTGGCCTCGGCTTCCAAGAGCAGCGCCTCGTCGTCAAGGGACTCGATCAGCGGGCCTGCCGAATCCAAGGTCTGTCTCCAGCTCTGTCCGCCGTCTACGCTCTGCCAAGCAGCACCCCGCAGATCGACAGCCAGGAGGAGCTTGGGATCCTGGGGGTCCTGAGCCAAGTCCACGAAGGCGTTCTGGGTCTGCAGAGTACGACGCCAGACCCAGCCCTCGCTGTGGTCCTGCGCTGCAGGAGCCACGCTCTCGCTCGGGATTGGCGCCACGGGCTCCGGCACCTCTTGGGCGCTGAGCGCACCCAAGATGAGGGCGGCCATGAGACTGGGCTGCGGCAACATCCACACTCCGTGAGCGGCAATCCTACGGGCCACCTCGGGCCGGGTCAAACCGCCACGGTTACTGGAGCGTGTCACACCCCACCCTGGAGGCTGAATGCGCGTTCTTCAAGCCGCTGCCGATGCGCTCAGGTCGGGGGAGAAGGCCGTGCTCGTGACGGTCATCGGGGTCAAGGGTTCGGCACCTAGACGGGGCGGCGCCCGAATGCTGGTGTACGGCGACGGGCGCAGCATAGGAACGGTTGGCGGCGGTCAGTGGGAGTACCTCTTGGTGCAAGAGGCCCTAGAGGCCCTCGCCTTGGGTCGCTCCCGCCGCGTCGCCAAGCACCTGACTCAGGAACTCGGCATGTGCTGTGGTGGCGCGATGGAGGCGATGGTGGAAGTCTTGGACCCAAACCCCGAGCTGCACATGTGGGGCGCGGGCCACGTGGCCCAGCGTTGTGCACCTCTCGCACTCGGCCTCGGATTCCGTGTGCGGGTGTATGACGCACGAGAGGAGCTGCTCGCCTTGTCAGCCTTCGATGCTTGCACCCGCATTGAGGGGGACCCGCGCAGGACGCTGCCAGCTCTGGGCACGGCGGACTACGGGTTGATCCTCACCCACGACCATCAACTCGATCAGGACCTGGTCGAGGCCTTGCTCCCCCAACCCTTTGCGTACTTGGGCATGATCGGCAGCCGGGCCAAAGTGACCCGCTTCTTCCAACGCCTGGAAGTCTCGGGGATGGACACCACGCTCTTCACCAAGCTCAGCGCCCCCGTGGGCCTGGCAATCGGCGCGGTGACCCCTGCGGAGATCGCGGTCTCCATCATGGGAGAGCTGGTGCAGGTCCGCCGGGGACAGCGAGAGACCTACAACTTGAGCAACGCAAAGCTCCCGGCGAGGAGAGGAGAGGCCTTGCCTCCAGGCCTGCGGGATGACGGCAGTTAGGAGGTCGCTTCAATCAGCTTGAGCTTCTCGGAGACGACGTCCAGAAGGTGCTCTAGCCGAAGCGGCTTTTGCAGGAAGCCGTTGAAAGACTCGCGGGCAATGCGTTCGTCCAGCTCAGGGTCTCGATAGGCCGTGCACGCGAGGACAGGCGTATTGCGGTTCTCCTTGCTCTCGCGCAGTGTCGCCAACACCTGAAAGCCGTCCATGTCAGGCATCATGATGTCCATGAGGATGAGGTCGGGCTTGAAGCGCGCCACAATCATGCCCGCCGCAAAGCCGCTGTTGGCGACCTCTACCTTGAACGAGCCCTTCATCTCCAGGTACTCGCTGACCATCTCGCAAAAGGCCTGGTCGTCATCTACGACCAACACCCGCGGAACCCGGTCAACGGTGCGCAAGAACTCCGCGCTCAAGGGATAATTGAACTCCCGAGCGAAGCGAACCAGATCCGCCGCGGCGATGCGCCGGTGCCCGCCTGGGGTCCGATGCGCTGCCAGCTTGCCAGCGTTCACCCAGTTCACGACCGTAGGCAGGCTGACGCCCATAAGCTTGGCCACCTTGTGGGTGGTCAGGTACTCCGCGGTGGTGAACGTTTCACTCATCCGGGCCATCCTACTACGCGGTGTCAGTGCGGCGCATCGCCTGGAGCCATGAGGCGGGCTGCCAGAAGCTCTAGTCCCGTCAGCAGGCGCTCTGACTGGTCTGCGATGGTCGAGACCGCTCGCTGCTGTTTGGGCTGGAGGCTGCCGAGCAACTCCTCTCCAAGCAGCTCGCAGTAGCCACTGACGACCCCCAAGGGGCTACGGAGATCATGGGCCAATGAGCGCCGCAGATCTCGACGCAGACCCCCTCGGCGCTGAGCGCGTGGCAGGTACCACGACAGGGTCTCTGCGCTGGAGTCTCCAGGTGGAATCCAGGCCCAGGACCAGAGCCGAGCTTGGGGACTTGGACAGCTTCCGATCCCGATGACCGCTGGAGCCCACAGCTCGGGGCGCGCTTCGATCGACAGAAAGGCACCGCTGCCTGGCTCGACCAAGACAAGGTCCGCCCGCCACCAGTCTGCGGGGTCGACCAGTTCGACTTCTACTCCGCAGCGTGAGCCGGCAGCGTGCGCAATGTCGGCAAAGGATGCCTGCTCAACCGCAACCTTCAACAAATCATGCTCCAAACAAAAAACGGGGCCCGAAGGCCCCGTTTCGTTCAGAGGAGGCCTCGCCTCACTCCATGATACGGAATCGGAAGAAGGTCTCACCAATGATGACCTCTTCACCGCCGAAGAGACGGCGCTCCGTGATCAGCTCACCGTTGACCAACGAGCCATTGGAGGACTTGTTGTCTTCGATGTAGAAGTTGTCTCCGCGACGGAAGACCTTGCAGTGGTAGCGGCTCACTTTGGAGTCGTTCTTGATCTGGATGTCGTTGTCCCGACCACGACCAATCGTGAGCGTATCGCCCATGAATGGGTAGATCTGCTCCTCGGCAGTGCCTTCTTGGTAGATGAGCAGCGCGCGACGGTCTTCACCGCTTGCACCACCCTCGTCGTCCTCGACACTCAGGCCCAGGTCCTCGACGTCACCCACCAGGTCGATCTCGACGTCGCCGTCGTCACCACCCAGAATGTCCATCTCGTCGTCGCCGTCGAAACCAAAGTCCACGTCGACAGACTCACCGTCACCGTCATCCTCGCCGGCCTCGCCAGCTTCGATGGAGATGATTTCCTCGTCGTCTTCCTCGCCGACCCGGACAGCAGCGCTGGCCTGGTCACCGAAGACGCCGGAGAGGTCCTCACGGATGGAGTCGGTGCTGGAGTGCACACCGTCGCCCGAAGGCTCCTCGGTGAACATCGCGTCGTCGTCGAACTCGTCAACTTGACCGCTCAGGTCCTCGACTTCGCCGCCGAAATCTTCAACTTCGCCACCGAAATCTTCCACTTCGCCACCGAAGTCCTCGACCTCGCCACCAAAGTCCTCAACCTCGCCACCAAACTCTTCAACGTCTTCGGAGGAGTCAGATAGCGCGGGCTCCTCGTCGTCGTCGTCTTCGTCTTCGCCTGCGTCCACCTCGACCTCAGCCTCGGTGTCAGGCACAGAGACGCCGGTGTCGTGCTCGGCCTTTTCAGCCAGCTCAACCCAACGGTGCAGGGACTCCGAGAAGTCGCCCTTGTCGGACTCCAGAGACTCCAGGCGCTCGCCTGCAGCGTCCAGCTCGTCCTTGAAGGTAGAGGCTTCAACTTCGAACTCGTCGTCGCTGAGCTCACCAATTGCCTGGCGGAGCTGAAGCTCCTCCATCTCTTCATCGGCACTCGCCTTCTTGGCGTTCACCTCTTCGATCTGGTCTTGCAGTGATGCCAAGACTTCCTCGATCTCGGTGACCTGCGGACGGATCTTGTCCGCGATCTCGAGGGACGAAATCTCGTTCTTCATCACCACCTTCTCGATGGTGGCAGCCGAGAACTTTCCGCTCTGCTCCTGCGCACGATCGATGAAGGTTCGGAGCTTGGCGTACTCCTCAAGATGACCCTTGAAACTTTCCAGCAGCTCGGTCTGTTCCATGTGCTCCAACCACTCCCGGGACGAGGGTCCCAAAACTCAACATGCCGCTCCGAGAATGGAGCCGCGACAGGTGGGTTTTAGTGCGTGCGATGCAGTGGAGTCAAGGTGACGTCTGTCACGGCTCGCCCATTGGCCCGAGAGCGACCGACAAAGAGACGTGGAGACCACCGGCCGTTGGGCTTGCTTGAATTCGCGCGCGGCGGCGCTTGGCCTTGCTTGTGGCGTCGCTGACGGCGTAAACCCGGAACAGGGTCTCCACCCCGATGAGGGGAACCAAGGACTGATAGTTCTCGGTGTATGCGAAGAAGGCTCCTGTGCCGACCAGAACGAGCTCCACAACCGCATATCCAAGGCCCAATCCACGCTCTCCCAGGAGGAGATGACCGGTGCCTGGCCAGAGCATCGACGTCCCGAAGACCACCAACGGGCGCGGGCTGTGCTCCCTTAGGCGCGCCAACTCCACGCTCTGGCGGTGGTAGAGCTCAGCGACCTCTTCCTTCAAGAAGACGGTGGAGGCGGGCTCTCCGTTGATCCAGGCAGCCTCGACCAGCGCCAGGCTGACTTGGTACTCCTGATTTCTACCTGTGAGCACCAACGAGGTCGGGCCGGCGCTCTTGACAGCCCCCTGAATCTCCCCTCCCCCGAGCAGCTCAACTTGTACCTGATCGCCAGGATCCAGAGCCAAGGCCGCGGCGCAAAAGAGCAACGGGCTCACCCGACGTAGCCGTGGTTCTGCTCCAAGTTCTCAAAGCGGGTGAACTTGCCTTCGAAGAAGAGCTTCACCGTTCCCGTTGGGCCGTTTCGTTGCTTCGCTACGATGATCTCAGCGACATTGGGCTCGGTGGTGGTGTCCGGGTTGTAGTACTCATCCCGGTAGATGAACATGATGATGTCTGCGTCCTGCTCAATGGCGCCAGACTCACGCAGGTCGCTGACCATGGGCCGCTTGTCGGCTCTCTGCTCCACAGCGCGGTTGAGCTGACTGAGCGCCAAGACGGGCAAATCCAGCTCCTTGGCCATGTGCTTCAGACCACGGGAGATGGCCGAGATCTCCTGCTCACGAGACTGAGCATTGGCGCTCATGAGCTGCAGATAGTCGATGACGATCATCGAGAGGTTTGGGTTCCTCGCTTTGAGGCGCCGAGCCTTGGAGCGCACCTGAGTGATGCTCAGACCGGGGGTATCGTCGATGAACATCGGTGCGTGGTACAGGGTCTCGTTGGCTGCCTCTAGTGCGGGCCAGTCCTCGGCCTTAGACAGCATGCCGGTACGCATCTTGCCTGCATCGACCCGGGCCTCAGAACCCAGAACACGCATTGCGAGCTGACCGGCCGCCATCTCCAGCGAGAAGACCCCGACGCCGTAGCCAGCGATGGCGGCCCGCTGCGCAAAGTTCAGAGCCAGGGCCGTCTTGCCCATGGCTGGGCGCGCCGCCAGGATGATGAGGTCCGAGCGCTGAAAGCCAGCCAGGATGCGGTCCATGTCGATGAAGCCAGTGGGAATACCGGTCACCTCTCCGCTGTGGTTGGAGCGCTCCTCCAACTTCACCCACTGCTCGTCCAAGAGGGCGTTTAGAGGGAGCCAGTCCTTCTTGGAGCGCTGTTGAGCGACCTGGAAGACCTCCTGCTCAGCGAAGTTGAGCAGCTCCGCCAGGTCCTCGGAGCCGTCCATCACCTTCTTGTTGATCTCCGCGGAGACCTTGATGAGCTGGCGAAGCACGCTCTTCTCTTTGACCAGCTTGGCGTAGTACTCCAGATTCTCGGTGCTGGGCACCTGCTCAGGGAGCGAGCTGATGTAGGAGAGGCCACCGAAGTCCTCTGCTGTGTTGCTGGCCACGATGTAGTCGTGCAGCCCCAACACATCGAGTGGGTCTCCCTTGGAGCTCTGAGCCAGCATGAGCTCAAAGATCTTGGCGTGGGCGGCGCTGTAGAAGTCTTCTGGGACCAAGACCTCGCCGATTGAGGGGATCTGCTCGTGGTCCAGCAGCAACCCACCAAGGATGGCGCGCTCGGCGTCCAGCGACTGGGGGAACTGTCGGGTCTCCACACACACCTCATTCAGGGGCTCAGGCTAACCGCAAACGCAGCGGCTTCCCCAAAAAGCCAATCCCAAAGGTTCAGCCCAAAAACAAAGAGGGCGGCGTGGACACAATGTCCACGCCGCCCTCTTGCCGTTGAGGCGCGATTACTCGCGAATCACGTAGACCTTCACGCTGGTGTCGATGCCCATGGGCAGCTTGATCTGGGCGTGATGCACACCCAGGCTGCGAATGGCGTCGTCCAGAATGATGGACTTGCGATCCACCTCGAAGCCCTCAGCGGCCAAGGCCTCCGAGATATCCTTGGTGGTGACCGAACCGAAGAGCTTGTCTTCTTCGCCAGCGGCACGCTTGATGGACACGGCCACCTCAGCGAGCTGAGCAGCGAGCGCCTTGGAGACGTTCTCGATGCGTGCACGGCGAGCAGAGGTCACGCGCTTCTGGTGATCCAGGCGCTTGACGTTCCGCTCATCAGCCAACATGGCCAAGCCACGGGGGATGAGGAAGTTGCGACCGTAGCCATCGGCCACGTTGACAACATCACCCACCAAACCCAAGTTCTTCACGTCTTCCTGCAGGATGACCTTCATGACTCAGCCCTCCTCGGAGGTGGCGTCGGCAGCAGGTGCCTCGGCATCAGCAGCTGGAGCAGCGGCGGCCGCAGCGGCCTCCTCTTCAGCCTTGGCAGCAGCAGCAGCAGCTTCCTTGGCAGCAGCAGCTTCAGCTTGCTTGCGGGCCATCTCGGCGTAAGCAGCCTCTTCGGCGGCACGGACGGCCTCCTCAGCAGCGCGCTTTGCAGCCTCTTCAGCCTTCTGCTTCACGATCTCTTCGGCAGCAGCCTGGGACTCAGACAAGTCCACGTCCACAGCCAGACGAACCGTCAGGAAGCGGAGCAGCTTGTCGTCGATGCCCAAGTTGCGCTCGAGCTCGGCAATCAGGGTTCCGGGGCCCACGAAGCGAACGTAGACGTAGTGGCCCTTGGAGTTCTTCTGGATTGGGTATGCCAGCTTGCGCTTGCCCCAGTCGTCGAAGAACAACAGAGTGCCCTCGTTTCCGCCGATGATGGTCTCGACCTTCTCGCTGATGGTCTTCAGAGTGTCCTCTGGGACCTCAGGCTTGACCACGTAGATGGTCTCGTATTCGTGCTGGATCAGCATTTGAAAAATCCTAGAAACTAAGGAGGCCGTCGAAGTTGGCGAGCATGGGCGCAATCACGAGTGCCACGACGCTCATCAGCTTGACGAGAATGTTGAGAGAAGGACCGGCGGTGTCCTTGAAGGGGTCGCCAACGGTGTCGCCAACAACGGCAGCATCGTGCGTAGGGGTTCCCTTCTGCACGAAGGTGCCGTCAGGCATCTGAAAGCCCTTGCCCTCGAAAGACTTCTTGGCGTTGTCCCATGCACCACCTGCATTGGACATGAAGATTGCCATCGAGACACCGGAGACCGTCACACCAGCGAGCAGACCACCAAGGGCCTCCTTGCCGAAGACAAAGCCAACGATGACCGGCGAGGTCACAGCCAACAGGCCAGGCAACACCATCTGCTTGATGGCTGCGTTGGTGGAGATGTCCACACAGCGCGCAGTATCAGGCTTGGCGGTGCCTTCCAGCAGACCATCAATCTCACGGAACTGACGACGAACTTCTTCAATCATCTCCATCGCTGCCTCGCCCACTGCGCGCATTGCCATCGCAGAGAACAAGAAGGGCAGCATGCCGCCCACGAAGAGACCAGCCATCACGATCGGCTGGCTGATGTCGATGGTCTTCAGACCCGAGGTCTGCATGAACGCGGCGAAGAGAGCCAACGCGGTCATTGCAGCCGAACCGATTGCGAAGCCCTTTCCGATGGCTGCGGTGGTGTTGCCCACTGCATCCAGCTTGTCGGTGCGCTCGCGTACGATTGGGTCCTGGTGAGACATCTCAGCGATGCCGCCAGCGTTGTCAGCGATGGGACCGTATGCGTCCACAGCCAGCTGAATGCCGGTGGTGGAGAGCATGCCCAAGGCTGCGATAGCGACACCGTAGAGGCCTGCGAAGGCGTTCGATGCAACCACACCGATGGCGATCAGCAAGACTGGAACCGCGGTGGACTCCATGCCTACTGCCAAACCAGCGATGATGTTGGTTGCCTCGCCAGTACGAGACTGCTCAGCGATGCTCATCACGGGACGCTTGCCCATCGAGCAGTAGTAGGAGGTCACCAGACCAATGGCGACGCCAGCGGCCAAACCGGCCACCGTTGCTGCGCCAACCTGCCACCACTCCACCACGAGGGCGGAACCAGGAGCAGTGACACCGCTTGCGGGCCAGAAAACCTTGGCCAAGCCAAAGGTCGCGATGGCCATTGCGCCAGCAGCACCGAAGGCGCCGACGTCCAGAGCCACCTGAGGGTTTCCACCCTCCTTGGTCTTGACGAAGAAGGTACCGATGATGGAAGCGATGATGCCGCCACCAGCGATGAGCAGAGGCAGAATCACAGGAGCGAGGTCATCCTCGCCGCTCTGCACATTCAGGCCCAACCCCAGAACCATGGCACCGATGATTGCGCCAACGTAGGACTCGAAGAGGTCTGCACCCATTCCAGCCACGTCACCGACGTTGTCACCGACGTTGTCAGCGATAACGGCCGGGTTGCGGGGGTCATCCTCGGGCAAGCCCGCCTCGACCTTGCCGACCAGGTCGGCGCCGACGTCAGCTGCCTTGGTGTAGATGCCACCACCCACGCGGGCGAAGAGCGCGATGGACGAGGCGCCCATCGAGAAGCCGGTGAGCACGTTCAGGATGGTCTTCCAGTCGTCGCCAAAGATGGCGAAGTGGTACAGGAAGAACAGGCCGGTCAAGCCGAGAATGGCCAGACCAACCACCGTCATGCCCATCACAGCGCCGCCGGAGAACGCCACGTTGAGCGCCTCTGAGAGGCTGGTACGAGCAGCAGCGGTGGTACGAACGTTGGCGTTGGTAGCGACCTTCATGCCGATGTAGCCGGCCAAACCGGATGCCACAGCGCCCATGATGAAGGACACAGCGATGAGGGGGCTCTGGTTGTCGCCGCTCCAGTTCGCAGCAGCCAAGATGACTGCGACGATGGCAACGAAGCCAGCCAAGACCTTGTACTCACGGGCCAAGAAGGCCATCGCGCCAATCTGAATCTGTTGGGCGATGTCCTTCATCACTTCGTCGCCAGCATCTTGCTTGCTGACCCACGAAGACTTCCAGACTGCGTACAGCAGGGCCAGTACGGCGGCCCCGGGTACTGCAAATACTGCAGGATTCATAGTTTTTCTCCTCCGGCCGAAGCCGGTGTTTGATCCGCAGCAGGCTTGCTTCCAGTGCGACCCCGTCCAGGGCGCACGTTGAAGCGATTCATGGCAGCTTCCAGCCCATCGGAGACCAACAACTCCACACCGTCAGCGGCCGTATCGACCACTCCAGCGAGGCTGTCCTTCTCCGTGGCGTTCCACTTTCCAAGCACGTAGTCGGCGGTCTCCCACCCCTCGGGTGGCCGGCCGATGCCGACTCGAACCCGGATGTAGCCCGGGCCCCCCATGTGCTTGTGCAGATCACGAAGTCCGTTGTGTCCGCCGTGCCCCCCACCCTTCTTGATGCGAACCGCACCGAAGGGAAGGTCCAGCTCGTCGTGCACCACGATCAACTCGTCAATCTGCCCCTTGAAATAGCCCACCACTGAGCGTGTGGGATGTCCAGAGCGATTCATGAAGGTCTGGGGCTTGAGCAGCACCGTCTTCTCATGCCGGATGGGGCCAGAGCCGACCAGAGCACCATGCTGCACCTTGGTGCAGTCGATGTTCCAGCGTTCCGCCAAGCGATCAACGACCAAAAACCCGACATTGTGTCGAGTTCCTTCGTACTTACGCCCAGGGTTGCCCAGTCCAGCCAAAAATCGCACTTGGATAATCCTACTTACTCAGCAGCTGGTACTGCAGCTTCAGTGCGGCGGCCCTTGCAGGCGAAGATGTTGAAGTCGACCGTGGTGATGACTTCGCAGCCCTCGGGAGGTACGACCGCAGAGGCGCGCAACATGTCACCCAAGTCCATCTCGGTCACATCGACCTCGATGACAGCGGGGATGTTCTGCGGCAATGCACGAATCGGAAGCGTGTGACGCAGCTTCTGCATCTTGCCACCGACGATGATTCCCTTTGCCTTGCCCACGTGGGTCACTGGGACCTCGACGAGCAGGGTCTCATCCTCACGAACCTCAAAGAAGTCTGCGTGGAGGAGACGGCGACTGACGGGGTGCTTCTGAGTAGCAGTCAGCACGCAGTGCTTCACGCCGGCGCCCGTGTCAATGGCCAGGATGGTGTTGGGGTTGCTGGAGCGTTGAAAGATGAGCCGGAGCTCAGCTGGGTCAATGCTGATGTGGGCTGGATCTGCACCATCGCGGTACACCAGCGCAGGGATGCGGCCGGCAGCGCGGATCTTGCGTGCTGCCCCCTTCCCAAATTCCGAGCGGCTTTCTGCCGACAGCGGGGTGGCGTCCATGAGAAATTCCCGATTTTCGGCGGGAGCCCTCGCGCCTTTTGAGCGTGCAGTAAGCGCCCTGTTCTCATGAACAGAGGCTAGCCAGTCGCGCCCTGGGCTCCGGGGTCAATCTCAGAGGACGACCCGACGCGGCAGCAATGTGTGCAGTGGATTCCCACCGCGCCGCGCATGTATCCAGTCCCCACCCCTGGGGCAAGCCTTCACACTGTGAACAGACGAGAGACTGAGTCAGAGTGATGAATACTGCGAATCGCTTCGGCCAGGAGCACCGAGACACTGGCCACCCGAATCTTCCCGGTGGCCTTGGCGGCGTCCGAGAGCGGGATGGTGTCCGAGATGATGATCTCCGTGAGGGGCGACTCCTTGATCCGGGAGGCCGCAGGGCCGGACAAGACCGCATGGGTCGCCACCGCGATCACTTCCTTGGCCCCGTTGTCCATGATGGCCTGGGCCGCCTTGGTCAGGGTTCCAGCCGTGTCGACCATGTCGTCCACCAAGACTGCAAACTTGCCCTTCACGTCACCGATCATGTGCATGACCTCGGCCACGTTGGGACCGGAGCGACGCTTGTCGACGATGGCCAGGGAGGCACCCAGGTGCTTGGCGTAGGCGCGGGCACGCTCGGTTCCGCCAGCGTCAGGGCTGACGACCACCACATCGTTGATGCCGACCAAGCGCTCACGCAGCGCCGTCATCAGACGTGGCGTGGCGTAGAGGTTGTCCACGGGCATGTCGAAGAAGCCCTGAATCTGGCCTGCGTGCAGGTCCATGGTCAGAACCCGATTGAAACCGACCGCCGTGAAGAGGTCTGCGACCATCTTGGCGGTGATCGGCGCTCGGGGAGCAGCCTTTCGATCCTGACGTGCGTAGCCGTAGTACGGCACCACGGCGGTCACCCGGCCGGCGCTTGCCCGCTTGCAGGCATCGCCCAGGATGAGCAGCTCCATCAGGTTGTCGTTTGCGGGCGCCGAGGTGGGCTGAAGCAGGAAAACATCCCGTCCGCGCACGTTGTCGGAGATCTCGACCTGGACTTCGCCATCGGAGAAGCGTCCGACCTTGGCGCGGCCGAGCGACACCCCCAAGTGTTTGGAGATGGCCTCGGCAAGGGCCGGATTGGCATTGCCGGTCAGGAGCTTGATCTCACCGTACATGCCAGCCTCTCGTGCTAGTAAAATTTGGGGCGGCAGGATTCGAACCTGCGAATGCCAGGATCAAAACCTGGTGTCTTACCACTTGACGACGCCCCATCAAGAGACCGCCATATAGCTCGATCAGGCGACGCGACAAGGGTTCAGAAAGCGGTCTTGGTTTGCCCCTTCGCAGGAAGGCTCAACGGGTGGGCATTTTCTGGGCTTGCACCCGAATGTCAGCAAAACGCGGATCTTGATCCCAAGCGCTCATCTCTGAGGATCGCACCACCTTGAGCAGAGCCGGCTCGCTCAGGGCTCGGAAGCCCAGTGAGGCCCCGCCGTAGAGCACGGCCTGGTCCAGGAGCGGCCCCGCCTGATGCGGATCATCGGCCAGATGAAGCGCCATCAAGTAGCTGCTCTCCGCCAAGCACCTGGCGTGTCCCTGCCGCGCACAGCCATCCAGGACCTCCTGCAGCGCGACGACATCCAGAGCCCCCAAGGATTGGGAGAGCTGGTGACGCTCCAGGTGAAGCGCGAGGTCCTCCGTCGGGCCAAAGCTTGGAGCAGAATCCAAGAGCTCCAGAGCGGACTCCCCCCTTCCATCTCTTGCCATCAGTCGGGCGAGGTTCAGCCAAGGGGCCAGTTCAGCTGGACGCACCTGGGTTGCCTGTAAGAGCAGTGCCTCGGCCTTCGCTGGATCGGCCTCGACCAGCGCCAGCCGGGCCGCGTCTGTCAAGACGGCGGGTGTGCTCAGCAGCTCCCCACATTGGCGCAAGGCTGCGTGGGCAATGGCCACCTGTTTGACCTGAACAGGCCCAGGGGTCGCCACCTCCGCGCGGCCCACGGCCAAGCGCAGCCGAAGCGCTGCGGCCTCTGGACTCTCAAGGCGGCCCAACATGGCCTCGCCGGCGGGACGCTGCGCAGAGATGCAGACTGCGGCCACAGAGTAGAGGTCCTCGGCCAAAACCAGCCCAGCGGAACAGGCCTGCTCTGGATCCCCTGCCCCTTCCCAAAGAGAGGCCAGCCAGAGGCGCTCATCTCGGTCCATCTCCAGGCGGCTTGCGCTCTCCAGGAGCTCACGAGCGCTGGGAAGCAGCCCTTGTTGCAGGCTCAGTTCGGCCATGGCCAAGCGAGGCAAGGGGTCCTGCGGCAGCACCAAGGCGGCCTGCGTGCAGTGCTCCATCGCGCTGCCGTGGCCGGTTTGAAGCGCCAGAGTGCAAGCCTTTAGGAACAGGGCCGGCTCCGCGAAGTCCTCCAGACCGGCCTCAGCGATACCCAAAGCCAGCACCGGGTCAGGCTCGCTCAGAACCTGAACGACCCAGCCATCGCCGCTCAAGACGGCCACCACGCTCATCGCCTCTTGGGCCCCATCCGTGTCCCCGACCTGCATCAGCGCCCTGGCATAGCGCTGGATCTGGGCGTCGCTGAGGTCTTGCCCCAGGCTGTAGGCCAGAACGGCGCCCTCTATGTCCTGCTCGGCCCAGGCTTGGTCTCCGCGCTCCGCCGGGGAGCTGCAGGCCAGCAACCCGAGCCAGATCACTCAGGCGGCCCGGAGCTTCTTGGAGGCGGCCCGAAGTCCGTCCAAGGTGAGCGGAAACATCGGGAAGATCTGCCCAATGGCCGAGACCGTCGGATGACGCCAGTAGGTCTCCGGGTCGGGATTGAGCCAGATACTGTGGGGACAAGCAGACTTGAGCTGCTTGAGCCAGTCAATGCCAGCGGGACCTCTCTCTCCAAAACCACCGGTGTCCTGGAAGAGCTCCCAAGGCGCCATGGATGCATCGCCGACATAGATCACCCGGTGCTCCGGGGTCAGCTCACGAAGCACCTCTTGGGTGGGCCGTCGGTCCCAGGTCTCGTAGTTCCTGAAGATCTGGCTGTAGACGCAGTTGTGGAAGTAGTAGTGCTCAAAGCTCTTGAAATGCTTGAGCTCTGAGGCCGCCGTGAACAGGCGAGAGACCAACTGGGAGTGAGGCGCCATCGATCCCCCGGCGTCCATCATCAACACCAGGCGCACTCGGTTTGCCCGGTCCTTCTTAAAGACCAGGTCAATGTCGCCGCCGTTCTTTCCCGTCTGGTCGATGGTCCCGTCCAGATCCAAGACCTCGGAGCCTTCTCTGAGCAACTTGCGAAGGGTTCGCAAGGCCACCTTGAAGTCCCGAACATCGAGGCGCACATCCGTTCGGTAGTTCGCCCAGCGGCGGTCCCCAGCCACCTGCACCGCGCTGCGTCCCCCACCCTTGCCAACGACACGGATTCCTTGGTTGGCGCGCCCCCCGTTTCCATAGGGCGAGGCCCCTCCCGTGCCGACCCAACGGTTGCCGCCCTCGTGACGCTCCTTCTGCTCCCTGAGGGTCTCGTTGAAGGCGTTGAGGAGCTCCTCCAGGGACTGAAATCCATGCTCCCCGGGCGCTCGACCCTCTTCCCATGCCTTGGGATCGTGCAGCCACGAGGTCAGCGCTTGCTTGAGCTGCGGCTTTAGGTCCACCCCTGCAAATGTGGCATGGAAGGCGATGTCGTAGGCATCGTAGTTCGCCTCCGTGTGGATGAGGATGGCGCGGCCCAAGCGGTAGATGCCGTCCAAGTCCTTTGCCAGGCCAGCGGCCATGCCGTCCAGAAAGGTCAACCACTCCCCTGCCCCAACCCGCAGGCCCTGGGCCCTCAGGTTGTAGAGCAGCGGCAGGAAGAGCTGTCCTGGGTCTGTGGCCATCAGTGGCCTCGGCGACGGCGCAGGTCCAAGGTCTCCAGATCCTTCTCCTGCTTGAGGAGCACGCCCAGGTAGGGCAGCTTCTTCTCAATGTCCTCAGCTTGGACTCCAGCCCTGACCAGCACGGTGAGCCAGTCCAGGAACTCCGAAGTGGAGGGCTTCTTGCGCAGTCCATCGATCTTGCGGAGGCTGTAGAAACGCTCCATCGCCTTGGCCAGCAGCACCTGGTCCAGCTCAGGATGGTGAACACGGACGATCTCCGCCATGCGCTCTCGGCTGGGGAAGCCAATGTAGTGGAAGACGCAGCGGCGCAGGAAGGCGTCCGGCAACTCCTTCTCCGCATTGGAGGTGATGATCATGATGGGCCGGTGCTTGGCCTCGACCGTCTCGTCCAGCTCGGGGATGAAGAACTTCATCTCATCCAGCTCACGGAGCAGGTCGTTGGGGAACTCCAAGTCCGCCTTGTCGATTTCGTCCAGAAGCAGCACAACTTGGCGCTCGCTGGCAAAGGCCTGTCCCATTGGGCCCATCTTGATGTAGCGGCGGATGTCCGAGATGTCGCCGTCGCCGAAGCGAGAGTCGTTCAAGCGCTGTACAACATCGTAGGTATACAGGCCCTCCGCCGCCTTGCTCGTGCTCTTGACGTGCCAGCTCATGATGGGCACCTCCAAGGCCTCTGAGATCGCGTGAGCGAGCAGAGTCTTGCCGGTTCCAGGTTCACCCTTGACGACCAAGGGGCGCTGAAGGGCAATGGCGGCGTTGACCGACGAGAGCAAGTCAGGGTCGGCGATGTAGCGGGCGCTGCCCGAGAAGCGTTGGAAAGACATGGGATGTCCTATTCGCCCGCCCATGGGCCTGCCATGCCACGCCGTGCTACTTGGGGAATGCGGGAGAGCCTGCCGCCACAATTACGTGGCCACGCCACTCATCCCCTACCCAGCGCTGCACAGCTAGACAGCTCCAGCGCGCACCCCAAGGAAGTACACTTGGAACCCAACATTGCCGTTCTCATCGACTTTGAGAACATCGCCGCCGGAACCGAAAAAGAAGGTCTCGGCAAGTGCAACGTCGGCCTGATCATGAACCGTCTGCGCGAAAAGGGACGGGTGCTCGTCGCACGCTCCTACGCGGACTGGGGACGATTCGCCCGATTCAAGAAGGACATGATGTTCGAATCCGTGAGCCTCTTTGAGCTCTCGGCACACGGCATGAACGACAAGAACCGTGCAGACGTGGCGCTGGTCGTGGACTGCATGGAGCTGGCCCTGACCCGCGACTACATCGACACCTATGTCGTTGTCAGTGGTGACTCGGACTTCACGCCCCTCATCATGAAGCTTCGTGAGCTCAACAAGCGCGTCATTGGTCTGGGCACCCGCCGCAGCACCAGCCGCTTGATTGTGGAGGCCTGCGATGAGTTCATCTTCTACGACACCCTTCGCAGCCAGACCACCCAGCGCACCCGTCGTCGCTCCGAGGGGGCCGACAAGCCCACCAAGTCGCTGAGCCGCGAGGACGCGATGGAGCTGGTGACCGAGGCCCTTGCAGCGCTGCAGCGCGAAGACCCCAAGGCCTACCACGCATCCCGCATCAAGGAGCAGATTCTCCGTAAGGAACCTGCTTTCTCCGACGCCGACCTGGGCTTCTCCAGCTTCGCACGCTTCATGGAGTACTGCAAGAAGCAGGGCTTGGTGAGTCTGACCCGCGACGCCCGTGGCGGCGGCTACTTGGTCGACACCACCGACGATGAGAACGGCGCAGACGAGGCCCCCGTGGTCGAGCTCTCCGCTGGCGCCCGCAAGCTCTACGAGAGCCTGCGCTCCGAAGACTTCGAAGTCCTCAGCCGTGAGATGCGTCAGAGCCTGGCCGACACCATGATGCAGGTCATCGAGGAGCGCTCGGCCAAGAACAAGCGCGTGAACATCCAGTGGGTCACCCAGGACAGCACCAAGCGTGTTCGTGCGGCGAGCCCAGAGCTCAGCGCCCGTCGCGTCAAGTCCCTCATCAACGTGATGCACGCCAACGGCGTGTTCCGTCACAGCGATGGCGAGCCCGTGCGCTCCTTCTTTGCAGCCTTCGAGCTGGGCGCTCCTGACGCAAAGGGTCTGATGAAGATCCTGGACGTCGCGGCCATGCGCAAGCTGCAAGAGATGGGCATCAACCTCAAGGACCGGGTCGCTGACTTGGCTGAGCTGCTCTACGGAGACAAGGACAAGTCTCGCGAGATCGAAGAGCTGATGGCCTGGGAGCTCTCCCGTCCTGCGACGGAGACCAAGGCTGCTGCCCCTCCAGCCGAGGCCAAGGCCCCCGCCCGGGCGGCACGTGAGCCAGCGAAGAAGGAGGAGGCTTCCGAGAAGAAGCCCCGCCGCCGTCGCAGCCGCAAGTCCGAGGACGACGCCGCTGCAGCCGAGGCCGTCCTGGCCGCGCAGAAGCAGGCACAGGCTGAAGCTGGGACCGAGGCCAAGGCTCCAGCCGAGGCCGCTCCCGCCGAAGCCGCTCCCGCGCCCAAGAAGAAGCGCGCACCGCGCAAGCGTGCCCCCAAGGCCGCTGCCGCGAAGACCGCTGAGACGACCGAGGCTGACAAGCCGGCCGCTGAGCCTGCTGCAGCTGCTGAGCCTGCTGCAGCTGCTGAGCCTGCTGCCAGCGCCGCTCCAAAGAAGGCCGCCCCGAAGAAGGCTGCCCCAAAGAAGCGCGCCCCTCGCAAGACCGCCACCGCAAAGACCACCGCTGCAAAGAGCGCTGAGTCCGACCAGGTCGAAGAGCCTGCAAAGAAGACGACCACCCGTCGTCGCAAGCCAGCCGTGAAGAAGGAAGCCGCTGAGGGTGAGGCCAAGGCCGCGCCAAAGAAGCGCACCACCACCGCGCGCCGCAAGCCTGCTGCCAAGAAGACTGAAGAGCCTCCCGCCGAGTAGGGCTTCGCTCCAAAGAACAGCGCGCCCCAGCATCTCACGATGCTGGGGCGCGCTTGCTCTGGCGTGGGCTGACTGCTCCAGCGGCCGAGGGCCCTGCCTCCCCCCCAAGCCCTTGCACCATCAGCTCTGAATCACCTGACGTATGGAGCGAACCGCGTCAGCATCTCCGCTCAACTCGGCCGTGCGCTTGGCGATGACCCCCAAAGCGCTGGCAGGAAGCGGTTGGTCCAACAGGTTGATGTCCAAAGCCATCGACCACCGCTCCAAGTCGTGGTGCTCAGAGCGCAAGTTGTCCGCCCCAGCCTCGAAGATGGCCTGGTCCAGGGCACGCTTGGTGCCTCGCGTGGTGCCGTGGGTGACGACAAGGACCGCCCGGCCGGGCCGCAGGTCATCGAGCATGCTGACCTGCGTTCTTGGCGCCAAGACGCAGTCGCGCACGCTCCCGGTGCGCGAGAAAGACAGGGTCGTCTGAGCCACCCGCTGCGCGATGCGAGGCTGAGCCTCCTGCGTGGCTGCCCCAATGTGAGGCGTACAGACGACCTCTGGATGTGCCGCGTAGGGATTGCTCCAACCCGGCCCAGCCGAGCGCGGCTCATCAGGGTAGACGTCGACGGCCGCCGCGCGGATCACCTTGGCCTGCACCGCAGCCACCAGGTCCTCGGGTGAATGCAGAAACCCACGGGAGAGATTCAAGAAGATGCGGGGTGCGTTCTCAGGGCGCTTGGCTCCCAAAGACATCAGCAGCTCGCGGGTAATCATGCCCGCGTTCGAACCGCCCAGAAAGTCCACGGCGCTGGGGTGGAGCGTGACCATGTCGCATTCCGCGAACAGGGTCTGGAGCGTATCGGCGCTCTTCCAGCCCATCTCTTGCCCCACCTCTTGGGCCACGCGACGGTTGTCGTGGAAGCGCACCTCCATCCCCAGTGCCTGAGCCACCTTGGCGACACCTCGGCCGATGTTGCCGAGTCCGACGATGCCCAAGCGCTTTCCGAAGACCTCAAAGCGGCCTCGGTTGTGCTTCTGCCAGTCCCCTTGATGGGTCTGGCTGTTGGAGATGTGGATGCCACGGGAGAGGCTGATCAAGTGGCCAATGACCAACTCCACGACCGAGCGACCGTTGGAGATGGGATCGTTGAAGACCAGCACCCCATGATCGGCACAGGCCTGCTTGTCGATGCTGTCATCCCCAATGCAGCAGAGCTGGATGGCCACAAGGTCCACGGCTCCTTCGATGACTTGGCGGGTCACCGGCACGCGAGAGCGCTTGAAGAGCACCTGCGTGCGATTGGCCTGGAGCTGTGCGAGCAGCTCTTCGGCCTCGGGGGCTTGGCTCAGACGCACGACCTCTTCGAATCCGCCCTCCAACAGCAAGGGATCCAAGCTGGCGTGGGGGTTCTCTACGACGAGGGCGCGGCTGAGGCGGCCGGTGAGGATGCGGGCCATGGTGCTCCTAAGGCGGGTGCCTTCCATACCTCTTGGAGCGCGTTAGGGGGAGCCGGTGAAAGTACTAGCCTGTGACATCGACGGCGCACTGATCGACGTGCGCCCCAGCTTCTACCGCATCATCCACGAGCTGAGTGGCGCCTCTCTGGAGGACATCCACCGCTTCAAGAAAAACGGTGGATTCAACTGTGACTGGGACACGGCCCGGGCCTGCGCGAGCTGGATCGGGGCAGGACGGCCGCAGATCTTCGGTCAGGTGAAGAACGTGGACGAGGTCATCGCGCGATGCGGCCATGACCCTGGCGACCTGCAGGAGGCTGGCCAAGCCCTCTACAAGGGTGGCTACTGGAAGGACGAGACCCTCCTCATTCCGCCGGGATTCATGGACACCCTGAGCACCCGCTTTGAGGTGGTGGCCTGCACCGGAAGAGACCGGTGGGAGCTCGAGCGGGCCCAGGACACCTTGGGCTTCTCCTTCAGCCGCGCAACGACCATGGAAGAGGTCCGCAAGCCCGACCCCGAAGCACTTCTTCGCCTGCTCCCCGCAGACACGGAGCTCTGCGTGATGTTCGGCGACAGCGAGGACGACCGGCGCGTGGTTCAAAATGCGCAGCCCTACACCCGGGTACCTCTCTTCTTCTTTCCAGTCACCGAGACCCCGATGCCCTTGTTCCAAGGGCTCGTAGACCGTCCGGACACCCTGGAATTCCTGAAAGAGCTTTGCGAGTACCAGGCCCCCCCGTGTTGATCCGCCGGGTCATCCCGGTCCTGGACGTACAGCGGGGACGACTGGTCAAAGGCATGCAGTTCGGCGACCTGCACGACGCAGGCGACCCGGTCGCGGCGGGCTGCCTTTACGGGGAGATGGGGGCAGACGCGCTCATCGTGCTCAACATCGGCTCCGACCCCAGCTACCACGACGACTTCTTGGACCAGGTCAGCCGCTTGGCGGCTTGCTGCCAAGTGCCTGTGATCGCTGGAGGCGGCGTGAAGGACGAGGCCAGCTTTGGCGCGCTGCTCGATGCAGGCGCATCGGCGGTCTCCGTCGCTAGCGCGGCAATCCGAGACCCTGGTTTGGTGGAGCGCCTGGCCAAAGAGTTCGGCAGCGAACAGGTCTTGGCGGCGGTCGACGCCCGCTGGGCCGGCACCGGCTGGCGCGTTCACAGCGACGGCGGGCGGCGCATCACCGACTTGGACGCCATCGAGTGGTGCGAACGCTTGGAGTCCATGGGCGCCGGACAGATCATGCTCGTGAGCATGGACCGGGATGGAACGGGCGCAGGCTTCGACACCGACCTGGTGCGCTATGTGCGCGAGAAGGTCCAGATCCCCCTCATCGTCGCCGGCGGCGCTGGTCGTTTGGAGGACTTCGTTGAGGCTTGCAGAGCGGGGGCACACGCGGTCACAGCGGCCTCGCTCTTTCACTTTCGGTCTCTGACCGTCGGCGAGGTCAAAGAGGCCCTGAGCCGGGAAGGCTTTGGTGTGGGAGAGCGCGCTTCCTTCGCCTAATGCGGCCCCTCAGATGCCCGGGCCGCCATTGAGCCAGTACAGGCTCCGCCCGTTCCCGCTGCTGACCAGAAGCCCCACCTCGCTGCCTGCCAACTCGCCCGAGAGCGAGATGCCGGGCTGGGAGCTCATGCGGTTCTCGCTCAGGGTGTAGCTCCCAGCGCTCAATGGGCCGTAGACCACAGAGACTGCCCCGTAGCTGTTCGCGCGCGGGTCGCTGACGACAAGGTCCACGTATCCATCGCCGTCGTGATCTCCGGTCAACCTCACCCTGCTGTAGCCATCGCCGCTGTGGCCGCTGACCCGCATCCAAGCCTCGTCCTGCCCCTGCTGCATGCTCTCCGCGTCAAAGGCCAGCAGCTCCCCACTGACAGGCCGCAGCACCCAGAGCTCGGGGTAACCGTCCTCGTTGCCATCCACACAGGTGATGCGGTTGGTCCCCAGCTGCTCTGAGGAGCTCTCCCGAATCCACAGGTCGGCGTCGCTCAGGCTGGAGAATCCGTCCTGTAGGCTCTCAGCCCAGATCACGCCGCTGTCGTAGGCCGGGCCGAAGTTGCCCCCGTAGACCAGCCCCTGCTCCCCCGTGCCCAACACATCGCAGGCCTGCACCTGCGCAGAGCCCATGTAGTACTGGCCATCGAAGCTCAGCTCCCCAGCGGCATCGATGAGCGAGGAGACCGCGCCCGGGTCCGAATCGAAGAGGTAGACCGCCCCGTTTCCGCCCTCGCTGCGGGATTCACTGGGTGCGTTCACCACCAAGTAGCCGCCGGCGATGGCCAAGCTGGTGCCGAGCCCGCTGGCGTTGTCCTGAATGATCGGCAGCTCATCGACGCTGCCGCCCAGCTCCAAGGGTCCCATCGCCACGAAGACGCGGGGTGCGTAGACCCCTCCCTCAAAGTCATAGTGCTGAACCGCGCTGAGGATCAGATCCGTCTGCCCATCTGCATCCAGGTCACCGGTGACCATCGTGCTGCCCAAGATGCTGTAGGTGGAGTCCGTGGTCAGGAGATCCTGCATGTAGGAGTCCCCTTCCCTCAGCAAGCGCACCTGGCCGACGTAGCCGTCCCCGCCGTACTCATAGGGCGAGGCGACCACAAAGTGCTCCTGGCCCTTGCCCAGCAGATCCACGGGATCCAACAACACATTGGCGCTGGCCGTGTTCGGCAGCTCCACCAGAGGCAAACCATCCATCACACCGGCGCCATGGATGCCGCACTCTCCGTCGGTCACCACGCAGTCGTTGGCGACCCCATCCCCACAGATCTCCTCCATGCCGGGGTTCACTTCAGCGCTGGCCTCATCGCAGTCACCGTCCAACGCGGCGTAGCCCTGCTCCGGTGCACAGGCCGAGATCCCCTGCCCATGTCCATAGCCATCTCCGTCGGGGTCCTCGAACCAGTTGGTCCACCCCCGTGAGCTCGGGTCCTCGCCATTGACCAGACCGTCGCAGTCCTCATCGGCCTGGAGCAGATCGCAGACCTCTATGGCCCCTGGATGGGTACCAGCCGCCTGATCATCACAGTCCATCCCGCCGTAGTCCGCGCTCTCGTAGCCGTCCTGATCCGCGTCGTAGTCCGAGTCGAGGGAGCAGTCCTGATCCTCTCCGTCGTACCAAATCTCCTCTGCGCCAGGGTAGACCGCTGGGTCCAAGGGTGCGCAATCTCCCGCAAGCGAGGCCAGGCCTTCCGAGGCGCCGCAGCTCAGTTGCGCCGCAGGCTCCTCCCCGACGCCGTCTCCATCTTGGTCGACATACCAAGCCACCGAGGGCCGGTCCCCGCGCTCACAGTTGCAGCTGCTCTGCTCGGGATGTTCGGTGGCGTCGGCATCATCGCAATCCCCAGCCACACCAACCCAGCCGACATCGCTCGGACAGGCCTGCGCCCAGATGGTGTCGTCACCAAAGCCGTCACCGTCTTGATCGGCCCAAGAGAGCTGGGCGGCGCCGACGGTGGCGTCCCCGTCATCACAGTCGCGGCCAGCGGTGACCCCATCGCCGTCCTGGTCGTCGAGGCCGCCACAAGCGATTGTTGCAAGGATCCAAAGCATGGCCAAGGGTAGCCGCGCCGCCGGGGCCCTGTCGAACCAAGCCCATCCGGGCCAAGGTTGCTATCCTGCAGACTGAACCTGCCCCTTCCCTCCGCCGAGGCTCCATGTCAGACGCTGCCCCCCCATTGGCCGACGGGCGCTATCGCCTGATCTCCGTGTTGGGCGTAGGCGGTATGGCGACGGTGTACACCGCCTTTGACGGGCGCTTGCAGGTTCCTCGCGCCATCAAGATCCTCTCGCCAGAGCTGGGACAGCGACGCTCCCTCCGCTCCCGCTTCGAGGGCGAGGCGAGCACCATGGCGCTGCTCGAACACCCGAACATTGTGCGCGTCTACGACGTCGGCGCCGACGGGGATCGCGCATACATCGTGATGGAACTGGTGGACGGGGGCTCCCTCCTGGACCGCGTCAAACGAGGCGGCGCCCTGCCCCCAATGCTGGCCATCCGGGTCACGATCGACATGCTCGATGCCTTGGACGTGGCCCACAAGCGGGGGGTGGTGCACCGCGACATCAAGCCCCACAACATCCTGCTGAGCTCCGACGGCAAGCTGCGGATCACCGACTTTGGCATTGCCCGAATGCGCAATGACGAAGACGACGGCATGACCAAGACCGGGGCCGTGATGGGTACCTGGGGCTTTATGGCGCCCGAGCAGCGCGTCGACGCCAAGAGCGTGGATGTGCGCGCAGACCTCTACAGCGTCGGGGCGACCCTCTACTCGATTCTGACGGGCAAGACCCCGGTGGACCTCTTTGTCTCGGACATGGACAGCAGTCTGCTGGAGGGAATCGACCACGAGATCGCTCAGGTCATCAAGAAGTCCACCCGCTACGACCGGGAGGAACGCTACGGGACGGCCGCAGAGATGGCTGCGGCCTGTCGCTCCATCCTCTCCTTGATTCCAGAGGACCCGCCGAACACCCCCATCATGTTCGCCCCCCCCGAGGGCCTGTCTCTTATACACATCTCCGAGCCCACGAGACAGGCAGAA
>CAJXRZ010000009.1 GCA_913060515.1 uncultured Pseudomonadota bacterium
TGCCTGTCTCGTGGGCTCGGAGATGTGTATAAGAGACAGCCCCTCTGGAAGGCGTGCTGCGCAACCTCATCCACATCAGCTGCATGAGCGAGACGGTGGCCGTGGCCTTGATCGGCGCCGAGCGCCTGGAGATGCCCGAGGGCCCGCTGCGGGAGCTGCTCACCCAGATCTACGCAGACGAGTGCGGCCACGCGAACTTTGGTTGGCGCCTGGTCGGTGAGCTCATCGCTCAGGACCCCAGCGTCATCCCCGGCCTGAATGACTACTTGCTGCTGGCCTTTGCCCACTTGGAGCAGCACGAGCTGGCACACCTTCCCGAAGGCGCCCGGGCCAACGGGCCAGAGCTGGGTTTGTGTGATGGGCGAGATGCGCGCGCACTCTTCTACGCCGCCGTGCAAGACGTGATTGTCCCCGGACTGGATTCCCACGGCCTCTCGGCTTCGTGGGCTTGGGAAAACCGTGCTTTGGCTCTGGAGAACCAATGAAAACCGAATCGATGAATCAGGCCTTGGCGGCCACCGCACGAATCGCCTGTCTGGTGGCCCTTGTGGGCTGCAGAAACAGCGCTCAAGACTACGTGGCATCGGCAGACTCCCTGCCTGACAGTGGGCTGGACAGCGGTGGCTGCGAGCTGGATGCGGAGCCGGAGCCCGAGTGCTCCCTGGAGTGGGCCTTGTCCAACTACAGCGAGGGGGCCGACAACGGGCCGATCGTGCCTTGCTGTGAGCTGCTCTTGGAAGAGGTCGGCTACATCGGAGAGTGCTGCAACGTCGTCGGCTGGGACAACCCCTCGTGCTTCGCCTGGGGGCCTCCCCGTCCCCCTGCGATCGGTCGGCCGATGCGGGCAGGAGAAGCGGTTGAGCGGGTTGGCTTCGCGGCGCGGGCGGGCGTGGCCGCCTGAGGGTGTAAAGTGCGGGCATGATTCTGCTACTCACTGGCCTCGCTGGGGCCACCTGTCCCGACACTGTCCACAGCCCGACCCAGGCTTGGCCTGACCGAAGCGCGGAGGTGGATCCATCCATCGTCGCCGCGTTGGACCAGGCCCTGTTCCAGGAGAGGAACGAGGAGACCCGAGAGGGGATCCGCACCGACGGTGTGGCCATCTTCTACCGAGGGGAGCTGCTCTATGAGCGCTACGGCGCCGACTACACCGCCCAGACCCCACACCTGATCTGGTCCGCGAGCAAGTCCTTCACGGCAACGCTCATTGGAATGGCTGAGTACAAGGGGCTGCTGGACATCGAGGACTCCGTCTGTGAGTACGTCGACTTCCACGAGAGCGCCTGTGGTGTGACGGTGCGCAACCTGCTGGAGTTCTCCTCGGGACTGGCCTGGCGAGAGACCTACGAAGGGGAGCCCCCGACCGCCAGCTCGGTGTTGGCCATGCTTTACGGTGACGGACGCCAAGACACGGCCAGCTTCGCTGGAAGCCAGGGGCTGGAGGATGTGCCAGGCACGACCTACCAATACAGCTCCGGCGACACGAACATGCTCTCGGCCATCGCCCGCAAAGTGCTCGAGCCCGTCGCTGGCGAACGCTTTCCCTGGACCTTGCTCTTTGAGCCCCTGGGCATGACCTCGGCGACCTGGGAGAAGGACGCTGCGGGCACGTACATCGGCAGCTCCTACCTGTATCTGACGCCCCGAGACATGGGCCGCTTTGGCCAGCTCATGCTCAACGACGGCTGTTGGGAGCAGGAGCGTCTGCTGCCGGAGGGCTGGGTGGAGCGGGTCAGCACCCTCAACCCCGCCTCTGCCAGCGGTCAGTCGCGCGAGCGAGGGCCCAGTGAGAACCAGGGACAGCAATTCTGGCTCAACACATCAAACCCTGGCTACGACGAAGGTCCGCGCTTCCCGGACATCCCGGAGAACGCCTTCGCCGCCATGGGGCACTGGAAGCAGCGCATCTGGATGCTGCCGGACCAGGAGATCGTCGCCGTGAGAACTGGAGATGACCGCGATGGCAGCTACTCGGACAACGACTGGGTGCCCTTGGCCATGGCCTTGGCGGAGTCCTTGCCCAAGCCGCCGCCTCCGGAGCCGGAGCCGGTAGAAGAGAGCGATCTGACCTCGCCGGTGGAGGCCAGCCCATGATCGCTCTGCTCTTGGCCCTGGGCTGCGCCGCCAAGCATGATCCAGCGGCAGGGGGACCTCCCCCCGAGACCTACGAGAATGCTCTGCTGGACTTGGCGACAGGCTTCGCCGCAAAGGAAGGATGCAGCTGCATCTTCGTGAGCGGACGAGATGAGGATGTGTGCCGCAGCTACCTGCGGGTGAACCCCGACGTGGCCAAGATCAAGGTGGACCACCAGGCCAAGCGGGTCACGTCCAAGGCGCTGGGCATGAAGAAGACCAGCGCTGTGTGGGTGAGCAAAGAAGAAGGGTGCGTCCTGGAGATCTAGGCTTTGGGGAACCGCAGCACGGCGCCGCGGTCCTCTCTGAGATGCACTGGCTTCTCCTTCTCCCCATCGCGCACGGGATGTACCGTCAGCGGGTTCACACCGAGGTGGACCGCATCGCCCCAGATCCGTCCTCGCAAGTTCCCCTCGCGCAAGAGGTGCTGCTGCAGTTTCATGCAGGCGGCGCTCCGCCTCAGGAGCAGGAAGTGTGGGTGAGCGTGGGTGGGGAGCGGGTCCCAGCCCAGGTCAGCTGGTGGGCGGAACCTTGGCAGTACAGGCAGGTGAATGCCCTTGTTGAACCTCAGCTTGACGAGGAGTTTGTGCTCTTTGTGGTGCACTGGGGTGAGCAAGAGCTTGGCCCCTTCGAGTGGAGCCCGGAGACCATCGTTCCGGGCGATCTGAAGCGAGGCCGGGCGCAGTACAGACCCTCAGCGCATGGCTGTCCCGGAGGAGACGAGGTCAGCGAGCGCATCCTGAACGTTCGGCTGCGCGCAGTCTCCGCCCTCTGGGGAGCGAGGGCCTTGGCAGCACACCGCACCCCTGGCTTTGGGGCCGATTCCGCCAATCCGCCACCACGGTGGACGCGACCCCTCCTTTGGCGCGACGTGGCTGACCACCCCGCAGCAGGACTTTGAGACGGTCTTTCAGACCCTGCTGCCGACGCTGCTTCTCTGTGTTTTGAGCGTCTTGCCCATCGGGCTGGTCCGACCCAGTGGGCTCGGTCGCAGTCGTCTCCGTTCTGGTGCTACCAGAGGGGCCCGATCAACTCGCTCAAGAAGGTTCAGGCCTTAGCGGCCCGAACCCCCAGATTTCTCAAGGAGCTGGTCAGCGACTCAGCGACTCAGCGGCGCAGCGCACCTGCGCCCAAGTAGAGCGCCGCCTCACCCAGCTCTTCCTCAATGCGAAGGAGCTGGTTGTACTTGGCGATCCGGTCGGTGCGGCACAAGCTGCCGGTCTTGATCTGGCCGCAGTTCACCGCCACGGCCAGGTCGGCGATGGTGGTGTCTTCGGTCTCGCCAGAGCGGTGGCTCATCACGCAGGTGTAGCGGTTCCGGGTGGCCAAACCAATGGTGTCCAGGGTCTCGCTCAGGGTCCCGATCTGGTTGACCTTGATCAGGATCGAGTTGGCGATGTTCTGGTCGATGCCCTTCTGCAGGCGCTTGACGTTGGTGACGAACAAATCGTCGCCCACCAGCTGGACCTTGTCGCCGAGCAGCTCGGTCTGTGCCTTCCAGCCAGCCCAGTCGTTCTCGTCCAGGCCATCTTCGATGCTGGCCAAGGGGTAGCGCTCGCACCAGTCGGCGTAGACGCTGTTCAGATCGGTGGCGCTCATCTTCTCGCCGCCGAAGTGGTAGACGCCGTTCTCGCAGAACTCGCTGGCGGCCACGTCCAAGGCAAAGCGCACCTGGTCACCCAAGCTGTAGCCGGCCTTCTCGACGGCCTCGGACATCAGCTTCAGGGCCTCTTCGTTGGAGCCCAAGTTGGGAGCAAAGCCACCCTCATCGCCCACGGCGGTGTTTAGGCCGCGGTCCTTGAGCACCTTCTTGAGGGTGTGGAAGATCTCGGCGCCACAGCGCAAGGCCTCCGAGAAGCGATCAAAGCCCACAGGCAAGACCATGAACTCTTGAACGTCCACGTTGTTGTCTGCGTGGGCGCCGCCGTTGACGATGTTCATCATCGGCACGGGCAGGACCCGGGCGTTGGTTCCGCCGATGTAGCGGTACAGGGGCAGGTCCTGTGAGAGCGCCGCGGCCCGCGCCACGGCCAAGCTCACACCCAGCAGAGCGTTGGCGCCGAGCTTGGATTTGTTGGGCGTGCCGTCCAGAGCCAGCAGCAGCTGGTCGATCGCGACCTGATCGGTGGCGTCGTAGCCCACCAAGTGGCGGGAGAGGGTCTGGTTGACGGAGCGTACGGCCCCGGTGACACCCTTGCCCATCCAGGCATCTCCGCCGTCACGAAGCTCTACAGCCTCGTGCTCTCCAGTCGAAGCCCCACTTGGGACAATCGCGCGTCCAACGGTTCCGTCTTCGAGGGCGACCTCGACTTCGACAGTGGGATTTCCGCGTGAGTCCAGAACTTGGCGTCCGTGGACCTCGAAGATGGCCGACATGCTGCTCCTTTGGGGGCCAGTGATGGCCTTGCAGGGGGATGTTCCGTTAGCATGCGCCCACCTTCGCGGCACCCCTGAGCGCGTGCCGTTTCTGTCCCACGTGCCTCGGTCTGGTTGCCGGGGTAAATGGGGCCCCCCTTGGAGAGCAAATGCTGAACCTTGCCCTGTCTCTGTCGTTGTTGGTCCCCAGCGCACTAGCTGAGGAGTACAGCCTCAAAGACAACTTGCCCAAGGGCAAGCTCAAGGCCGATCAATACGCCTCGAACCCCGGAACGGCCAGCATTCAGGGCGTCGTCGAAGTCCCGCTCTACGCGAGCTACAGCGCCGATCGGCCCATGCCGATGGTCGCCGCGACGGTGCCTGGATCAGAGAACCCAATCTTCTTGGCGCTCTCTGTGGGCAAGGGTGGCATTACCCTGACCGAGGGCACCGCAGCAAAAGCGGGCGCATCGATCAAGGAAAAGAGCGGCGGTAAGGTGGCGCTCGTCCCAGAGCTGCAGATCGGCGAGATGGTGCTGAGCAACGTCAAGGTGCGCATCGGCTCCCAGGACAGCTTCGGCCTGACGACCTTCTCGGGCTTGGCCACGGCCGTGTTGCCCAGCGAGGGTGTGGTGCGCTTTGCCCCTGCAGACCAAGCCGATGGCTTGCTCTCCGCGGTCGGCGCGCCATTGGAGTACAGCTCCAACCCGGTGCAGCAGATCAAGTACATGCGCGACAAGAAGTGGGTGGGCGGTGAGACCGTCATTCTCAGCGGCATGGTGAACGGCGTGGAGGGACCCATTTTCTTGGACTCCGGCTCCAAGATCGCCAAGAGCTACGCTGGGGAGATCCCCGTCTACACCATCGGTTTGGACAAGTACTACGCCACAAAGCTGGCCTTTGGCGGCATGGAGATCGAGCTGCTGTCCTCGCACTGGAGCAACCCGCCCTACTTGGCCGAGGCCAGGGGCGCGTCCATCGACGGCGCGGAGATGGCGGTCTGGAACATCGCCATCGACCCCAGCACCCAACGCATCGCCATCGCTCCCCAGAGCAGCACCGCCTATGTCTCCACCTGGGACATTGAGCTCGCCGCGGCTCTGGGAGATTTGGAGACGGCCAAGCTGGAAGAGGGAGCCGACTTGAGCGGCGCCCACAGCGGATTGGCCGGGATGTACATGGCCACGCAGGACTCGGCCAAGGCTCTGGAGTACGCCGCAATGGTGGTGGACGCCAAGCCCGAGAGCTGCACCAGCCACCGCCTCCTCGGTCAAGCACAGGCTCTGGCCGGTCAGAACACCCAGGCCATCGCGACACTGAGCACCGCCGGCAGCCTCTACGAGACCTGGACTGCCATGGACCTGGAGACCCGGGACGAGCTGGCCGAGGCCGCCTTGGAGAACCCGGAGTTGGACAAGCAGATCCAGAGCCATGCTTGCTTCGACGTGTGGGGTTTGGCTGCCCAAGCCGCCCTCGAGATCGGAGACTTTGAGCAAGTGGGCACGCTCTACGTTGAGCACCACGACCTGGACTTGGGTCTGGCTCAGGCTGCTGCCTCGGCCTACCTCGCTCAGGAGCGCTACCCCGACGCCAACGCTGCCTTGGTGCAGATGCGCTTGCTCTCCTCCGGAGAGAGTGCTGAGACTGCCCTGACCCGTGCGGTTGTGCAGCATGCCCAGGGCAACCCCTCCGCCTTGGACAACTACCAGCGCGCCGCCTTCATGGGTGGTCTGGCCCACGCGCGTGCCTGGGGAACTGCTGTTGCAGACCTACAGGGCGCAGAGGGCACCACCGTCATGGCTGAGATGGCTCCATACAGCCCGCACATCGCCTTGGCCTACGCCGAGGCGGTGGACGCCACCGGGGGAGACGCCACTCAGGCCTGGGCCGTGGCAATGAGCGCCTACGAGGCGGAGATGGCTGCTGGCTCTGATGATGCAGATGTTTGGGCGGGCTACGGCCGTGCTCTGCGTCAGGCTGGCCAGGCTGACAAGGCGACCGCCGCCCTCAAGTCCGGCTTGGCGGTAGACGCCGAGGCCGCAGAGCTTCTGCTGCTCGCCGGTGACATGGCTGCGGACTCGGACGACTACGCCCGCGCCAAGCAGCTCTACGCCAAGGCGGCCAAGGGCTCGCCGACCACTGCGACCTACGCTGGCTTGCTGAGCCTCTAAGCGCTCCAGAGGAGCAGCAGCTCCTCGTAGTAGCCAGCGCTGATCAGCCAGAGCTGCAGCACAAAGCCTGCAGCGCACAAGCCCAGCCCTCCGAAAGCCAGCTTCCGGTAGAGGTTGAGCTTTGGCGTGAGGGTGAGCGGCAAGAGCCCCTGGCTCATACGCTCGCGTTCGGCGTCGATGATCTGAAGGGCGATCAGGGTCAGCACCATGCCCGGCACAGAGGTGCAGGTAAGCAGGCCCAAGAAGTCCAGGGGCAAGCCCAGGCCCAAGAGCCAGAGAATGCTGGAGCGGCGGAAGGGCCGGTCACTGCCACCAAAGAGCCGGTCGACGCGGGAACTCACAGGCCGTGCAGCCTGCTCTCATCGCCTTGGTTGCCCATGCGAAGCAGCTCGCGCAGGCGTTCGGTGACCACGCGGCCCTGCTCGGGATGCAGGGCCAGGGTCTGGCTCTCCTGCTCGATGAGCGCCCCCTCGCGCGTGAGCACCTTGAGGGCGTTGGCCAAGTTTACACCCGAGAGGGCCTCGGGACGGCGCAGATCCTGCACCGCCAGGAACTGAGCGCCGATGCGCTGAATCCCGGCCACCTTCTCCTTGGTGTTGCCTTGAACCTGAGGCGCTGCCCGCAAGGTCAGGTAGTAGGACTCCAAGAAGTTCATGATCAGCTCGGCCATCTCGCCGATTCTGGGGCGCTCCACCACGTGGAAGACGCCTTGGTCATCGGGACCGTTCAGGCCACCGATGGACTGCAGCTGGGACAGGCCAGCGCCAAGCAAGTCGGTGTCCACCGTGGCGGGATCCATGATGAACTCTTGCTGCAGCAGACGACGCTGAAAGCTCACCCCGTCCAAGAGCTCTGGTGCGGTGAACTCCAGCTTTCCTTGGGCACGAATGACGACCGCGACCAGGGCGCCTGGCAGCAGCATGTGTAGCACGCCGTTCTTGTAGTACTCCAGGGTCACCCTGTGCTTTGGGACTGGCTGAATGACCACGTCGTCGGCGCCTGAGAGCTCCTCAATCATGCCGCCTTTGCGGAATCGGGCCAGCGCATGGACCCGCGCCCACGAGGGGTGCAGCAAGGAGCGGGAGAGCTCGGCACCGGACTCGATGAGCAGCTTGCGGAAGCGCTCAATGCGCTGCTCCAGAACGCGTCCAGGGACAGCAGGGACGGCTTGGGCCAGCAAGGCCAGGGCGACCAAGCCCGTTGGAAGAACCACCGCCTCTTGGTTGATGCGGTGTACCAAGAGCTCGCCGAGCTCCTTCAGGCGCTTCTTGCGCTGGTCGCGGTCCTGGGACTTCCACTGGTCCAAGTTCTCGCCAGGGGCGACCTGCGTGAGCTTGATGGGCTCGCCGATCCGTAGGTAGACCCGCCCATAGCGCTTGAAGAGCGCCCGGCTTGCCCGGAGCAATCCGCTGACCGATTCGGTCTCCTTCTCGGCCCCCGCCAGCTCCCTGGCGTAGGGCGCCTCCTCGGCCACCTGCTCGTAGGTGATGTTGATGGGCAGCCAGCTCAGCTCAGAGTTGGGGCGCGTCTCTCGCAGCTCCAGTCCGCTCTCCAGGGTGTAGTCCAGGATGCCGACCTTGGGCGGGAGGCTCTTGCCAGTGCGTGAGCGCCCACCCTCAATGAAGAACTCGACGGTGGTTCCCTCTCTGAAGAGGTGGGTCATGTAGGCGGAGAGCAGAGTCGGGAAGAGTTTTTCCCCGTCAAAGCTGCGCTTAATGAAGATGGCACCGAAGCGGCGGAAGAAGGCGCCCATTGGCCAAAAGCTCAGGTTCTCCCCTGCCACCACGTGGGGAATCATCACGTCGTGCTCGTGCAGCACCGAGCTCATGAGCACGTAGTCCAGGTGGCTGCGGTGGCTGGGCACCAAGACGCAGACCCCGTCTCGCTGGGCCTGACGCACCCTCTCGATGTCCTCGGGCCGCACATCAATGCCGGCAAAGAGGCTCTGCCAGAGCCACCGGGTGGCCCGCTCGGCCCAGCGAATACCGGTGAAGGAGAAGCGCGCGGCCATCTTGTCGTAGGTCTTCAGGGCCTCCTTCTGGATGGACCCCACGCTGCGGCTCTGCTCCTTGGCCTGTGTGGCGACCAGAGCCTGCACCTTTGGGCTCGTGAGCACCTGCTTTCTGGTCAGGGCAGGGGACTTGAGCGCAGGACCGGTGAGCACCCGCTGCTCTTGCACGATGTGTCGACGCAGGGTTCGGCGCAGGCGCTTGGCCTGGCGTGGCTCGGGGTCCTGTGCGAAGCGGTGCTGGTACTCCACCATGTCGATGGGTTGGCCCACCTGAACCACGGCGGAGCGGGTACCCATGGCAGCTCCAAAGAGCTTGCCGAAGGTGCCCTGGCTGTCCTCGGCGCCGATGAGGGCCTGCAGGGTGCTGCGCTGGTGCTGCTTGGGTGCCCGTCGCCATTGAAGCAGCACAGGCAGAAGCTGGATGGGCCGCTCGCACATCTCTTGGGCTTGGAGCAGGGCGGGGATGGGGTCGGGCCAGGAGCTGGGCTCGAAGATCTCCCGAAGGGGACTCTTGCCGCGCAGGAAGATGGCGGCGTTGTGGCCCTCGGCGACGCATCGGCTCAGCCAGCCCACGTCCACGGGGTTGGGCAGGCGGCCATTCCGTGCGAACCAGAGCAGCTTGTCTCTGGCCACGCCTAGGCCGTCCAGGAGCGGGCTCCAGGCGGTGGTGGATACCCCGGTCCCGTAGGCCGCCAGCGGTAGGCGTCGGCGCTTGAGAACGTAGTTTAGAGCGATGTAGTCGATGGGCGAGCGGGTGTACATCACGTACACCACCGGGCCCTTCAGCGCGGCTTGACGCACCAGCTCAGCGGAGGCGTCGCTCAGGCGCAGCCTTTGCAGCATCAGGCCGATGCCGGAGAGGTGGAAGAGCGGCCCGAAGCGCCGCAACATGGCCGAGCGGTACAGGGCTGTCGGGATGACCGGGGCGGGGACTTGCTTGGTCAATCAGAGTCCCTGGATCAGTAGGGTGCGCTGGCTGCCCGTGTCCAGGGAGTCTTCGAGGACCCCGCTGTGCACCCGGTAGCTCTCCCCAAGGTCGGCCCATGAGCTGGAGCCCACGGTGACCGTGTCGGCGCCCACGCTCAGGTCCAAGCCCGTGGCTTTTAGGCGCTGGGTCCCATCCTCCCAATCGCAGATGTCCAGGTTGTCCTGTACCCCGAGCAGCCCCCACCAGGGGACGGCGTCCAGGCCCGCGGGGGTGAGCAGGTCGGTGGGCGGCACCAGAGCGCCTTGGGTGCTCATCCAGCCCAGACGCAGTGCAAAGTCGGCGTCGTAGATGCTCACCCAGGTGTCCGGGCCGTCTGCAGCCAAGAGCACGGCCACTTCCTGGGGCCATGCCAAGCCTGGGTCGACGCTCGCAAAGTCGCTCAGCATCACGATGGCTTGGGCCGGGTCCAGGGTCACATCTACCGGGGCGCCCGCGGTCTCGCCGTAGGCCACCTGGGTCACGCAGCTCAGCTCCACTGCGGAGAGTTGGCCTTCGGTGCAGGTGCTCTGCACCGTGCACTGCTGCACTGCGATGTAGCGCTCGGCTTCGGCACCTTGGAAGTAGAGGCTTGGATTGCTCAAGGCCTCCGGGCACTCGGGGAAGGACGCGTCTGGGTAGCTGACCTGGGCACCACTCACCGGTGGGCCATCGGCGCAGAGCTCCGATGGAGGTGGCGCGCAGTCGTCTACCAAGTCCGGGTCGGTGTCATCGCAGTCTCCAGCGACCTCCGAGCTGTCCTGAGGCTGCTCACAGGCCAAGATCTTCTGGTCCTCCAGCCCAAAGCCGTCGCCGTCGGCGTCCACGTAGAAGAGCTGGCGTTCCTCGCAGTCTCTGGGCTCAACAGCGGTATCCAGAGCTTCGCGGATCTGGCAGGCGGACAGGAGCAGGAGCAGTTGCATACCTGCAAGCTATCCCCTCAGAGCAGTCCCTCCAAGGCTTCGTCGAGCACGTGGGTCCAGAGCCGTCGATGCGGGGCGTTGCGCTGGCCGTGGATGGACTGGATCTGGGCCACCCAGTCCTCTTCCCGGCGCACCAGCCGGTCTCCCTCGCCCAACCACCCAGCGATCTCTCCCACATCCGAGGCCACGATGGGTGTGCCTTGTGCGCGGTAGGCCCAGAGCTTCAGGGGACAGAACCAGGGAGGCGCGTTGGAGGGGTAGGGGATCAAGCCCACGTCCATCGCGGCGACCAAGTCCGCCGATCTGGCCTCGGAGACGGAGCCGGTTTGGACCAGGTTCTCGGGCAGCTCCACGGGACCGGAGCCCACCAAGAGGCCCTTGGCGCCAGGAATGCGCTCTACCCAAGGCGGCACGCGGTGTACGCCATGCCAGACCTTCATTGAACCCAAGAAGCCGAGCACGAAGTCTTCGTTGGAGAACCCCAGCTCGGCCCGTGTCTCGGCCCGTCTGCCCCGGTGTCCGGTGGTCCCGTTTGGCACCACGCGGATGCGGTTGTGCAGCACGCCGATGTCCTGCTCCAGCCAGTTGGCCAGCCAGTCGCTGACCACCACCACCCGGTCCGCCGAGAGCAGAGCCTGACGCTGCATGCGCTCGGCATAGACCGCATCGCGCACCTCCTCGAAGCGCTCGCGCTCCTGGAGAAGGGGCGCGTTGACCTCGAGAATCCAGGGAGCACCCGTGTCTTGGCGGACCTTTTCGCCCGCCAAGGAGAACAGGCTCCAGCGCTCGTAGATCAGAGCAGGCGTGGGCCCACTGAGGGCCTGGCGGGCCACCTTGTTCGCCGTCCAGCTCTCGCGACGCTCCCGATACTTGGGGAGCCAGCTCGGCCAGCCCGGCACATTCACGGTCTCAATGGCGACGCCCACCTCGCCGTGTACCCCTCGGCGGTCGCTCGCTCGCGCCGCCACGATGCGCAGCTTGGCCCCGCGCTTGAGGAAGGCGTCCGCGATGCCCCGAAGGTGTGCCGAGGCCCCAGAGGGCCCCAGCACCGGGATGCCGGGGGCCGGCGCCAGGAGCAGTACCTGGCGACCAGCGATGCCCAAACTCAAGCGCTCAGCCTCAGATGCCGGCCGCAGCCATGGCCTGGGTCACATCTGCGATCAAGTCGTCGATGTGCTCGATGCCCACGCTGGCGCGGACCAGACCGTCGGTGATGCCGATCTCCTTGCGAACGTCCGCAGGGATGGAGGCGTGCGTCATGGCTGCAGGCAGTTCAATGAGGCTCTCCACGCCACCGAGGGACTCCGCCAGGGTGAAGACCTTGCAGGCGGCGCAGAAGCGCTCGGCCGCAGCCAAGTCGGCGTTCAGCTCGAAGCTGATCATGCCGCCGAAGCCGGACATCTGGCGACTGGCCACCTCGAACTGTGGGTGGCTGGCGTCCATCGGGTACCAGACCTTGCCGACCTTGGGGTGGTCCTTGAGCCAAGCGACCAGGGCCAAGGCGTTGGACTGGTGGCGCTCCATGCGGATGGCCAAGGTCTTGATGCCGCGCAGGGTCAGCCAGCAATCCCAGATACCGGGCACAGCGCCCGTGCTGTTCTGGATGAAGCGAATGCGTGTCATCAGATCGGGGTCTGCTGTGACCACGCAGCCGCCAACCACGTCGCTGTGGCCGTTGATGTACTTGGTGGTGGAGTGCACCACGAAGTCCGCCCCCAGGGTCAGAGGCTGCTGGAAAATTGGCGTTGCAAAGGTGTTGTCGACAACAACCAGTGCGCCCACTTCCGCAGCACGTGCGGCCAGGGCCGAGATGTCCGCGACCTTGAGCAGGGGGTTGGTGGGGGACTCCAGCCACACCAAGGCGGTGCCCTCGGGGATGGCTTGCTCTGGGCTGACCGAGGTGAAGTCCACGAAGCTGAACGCGATGCCCTGGCGGGCAAAGACCTTGGTGAACTGGCGGTAGGTGCCGCCGTAGACGTCGTCTCCGCTGACCACCTTGTCGCCGGCGGAGAGCAGGTGCATCACTGCAGCGGTCGCAGCAGAACCGGAGCCGAAGCAAGCGGTGTGGGCGCCGCCTTCAATGTCCCGGCCCTCCAAGCTGGAGATCGCCGCCTCCAGAGCTTCCCGTGTGGGGTTCTGAGAGCGGCTGTACTCGTAGCCATTCTTGGGCTGGCCAACGGCAGGCTGGGCGTAGGTGCTGGTCTGAAAGACCGGAACCATGACCGCACCGGTGATGGGCTCGACCGCTTGGCCACCGTGGATGGCGAGGGTCTCAGGCTTGCTGCTGTTGTCGCTCACGATTGGCTCCCGGTGCGGCTGGCGATGTAGTCGATCAAGTCGATCTTGGTGATGACGTCGTGCACCGTGTGGCGCTGGCCCTGGCTGGTGACGATGAAGCACACCTTGTAGCGGCGGAACAGGTCGGTGAGGACCGTGATGTTCTCGTCGGCCTCCACCGTGCAGAAGTCCATCTGAATCAGGTCAGCCACCGCGGTGTTCTCGCCACCGTTCTTGAGCGCGTGCTCCAGCAGAGCGGTCTCCGTCAGGATGCCGATGATCTGGCCGTCTTCCAGCACTGGAACCTGGCTCACACCCTTGAGCTTCATCAGGCCGATGACTTCGGCTGCGCGGGCCTGCGGGCCCACAGAGATGAGCTCGCGATCGCCCTGGCGCCTGGTCAAGTCAGCGACCACGCCCAGGCCCGAGCCGGTGTCCAGGAAGCCGTTCTCCTTCATCCAGGCGTTGTTGTAGATCTTGGAGAGGTAGCGGCTGCCGCTGTCGGGCAGGATGACCAGGACCTTCAGATCCTTGCGGTCGTTGCGTGCCATCCACTTCAGAGCGCCGGCCACGGCTGCACCGCAGGAGCCACCAACAAAGATGCCTTCCTCGCGGACCACCCGGTGGGTCATCTGGAAGCTCTCCACGTCGTTCACGCGCACGATGTCGTCGATGTACTCCCACTGCACGGTGCTCGGCATGAAGTCCTCGCCGATGCCTTCCACCACGTAGGTGTAGGGCTTGGTCATCTTGCCCGTGTGGAAGAAGTCGAAGTAGACCGAACCGACGGGGTCAACGCCCACAATCTGGATGTTCGGGTTCTTGGACTTGAGGAACTTGCCGATGCCGCTGATCGTGCCGCCGGTGCCCATGCCGCAGACCACGGCGTCCAGCTCCTCGCCCATCTGCTCCCAGATCTCCGGGCCGGTGCTCAGCTCGTGGGTCTTGGGGTTGGAGGGGTTGTGATACTGGTTCGCGTAGAAGGCGCCGGGCTCGCTGCTCAGCTTCTTGGACACGCTGTAGTAGGAGCGCTCGTCCTCGGGCTCCACGGCGGTAGGGGTGATCACCACTTTCGCGCCGTAGGCACGCAGAGCGGCCCGCTTCTCTTCAGATTGCTTGTCCGGCATCACGAAGGTGCAGGGGTAGCCCTTGATCGCGCCGACCATGGCCAAGCCTGCCCCGGTGTTGCCGGAGGTGCCCTCTACGATCATCGCGCCCGGCTTCAGGCTGCCGTCCGCTTCAGCATCAGCGATGATCTGAAGGGCGATTCGATCCTTGATGGATCCACCGGGGTTCAGCATCTCCAGCTTGGAGTAGAGCTTGCCTTCTAGGCCTGCGGTGACGGAATTCATACGGACGATGGGGGTGTCCCCCACGCACTCCAGGACGTTGTCATAGACCTTGTGCACTACGGCTCCCTGAACTCGGGTTTACGAGTTCGGGGGCTATAATCGGGTCACGCTTTTTCGGAGAGACGCGCTTGGACGACACCCGCGACCGCCTCGTACGCAAGGGCGACTATGTCTATGGGTCCTTCATCCGACCAGAACAGGTGGATGGGTACATCAACGGGGTCAATCCCGGGGACCGCAGTGACGTGTTGGGACGCTTCGCGTTCTCAGAGGCTTCGGTAGATGACGCCGTAGAGCATGCCCGCATGACGGCGCGAATCTGGCGCAGGGTAAGCCTGGCCGATCGTGCCGCCTCTGTGCGCCGATTCCGCCAAGCGGTCGCCAAGGGTCGGGAGCGCTTGGTCAACCTGGCCACCCGCGAGACAGGCAAGCCCATCTGGGAGGCCCGCGCAGAGGTCATCGACACCCTCAAGGCTCTGGACCTGCTCATGGAAGGGGGCGTCAACATGCTCCAGCCCAGCGTCCAGGAAGAGGTCTCTGGGCGCAACGATCATGTGCCGCGCGGTGTGAGCGCTCTGCTCTGCCCCTTCAACCTGCCGGTCCTGATCACCGCGACCACCACCGCGGCCGCCGTGCTCGCCGGCAACACCGTGGTCTTCAAGCCCAGCAAGTTCACCCCTGGCTGTGGCCAGCTCATCGCCGAGCTCTGGGACCAGTGCCGCTTGCCCCGCGGCGTGGTCAACATGGTTCAAGGAAGCGGCGGCGGGGCTGGAAAGCGCCTGTCCACCCATCCGGACATCGACGCACTGGTGCTGCACGGCTCCTTCTCCACCGCCATGGACATCCGGCGTCAGGTCTTCGATAGGCCTGAGCTGCCCGTGCTCTACCAAACCGGTGGCAAGTCCCTCTCCATCGTGCTCGACGGCTGTGATCTAGAGAGGGCCGTCTACGAGGTCATGGTCGGCGCCTTCGTCTCGGCGGGCCAGCGACATGACTCCACCGCCCGCGTCATCGTCGAATCCGGCACTTACGAGGCCTTTGTAGAGTCCCTGGTGCGCCACACCAAGCGACTCTCCGTCGGCTACGGCTTCGATTCCGACATCTTTATGGGCCCCCTCATCTCCGAGAACGCCCGCAGCCGCTTCCGCCGCTACGGCCGTGCCTTGCAGGTCAAGGGCCACACCGCCCTGCTCGAGGGCAGCTCCCTCACGCGCACCAAGCGCCGGGGTTTCTACGTCTCGCCCGGCATCTACGAGATGGACTGGCGCAACGGCTCGGCCTTCCTGAACGAGGAGCCCCCCGGGCCCACCTTGTTGATCTACCGGGTCGAGTCTCCAGAAGAGGCCGTCGCCCTGCACAACCAGGCCTTTTACCGTTTGGCTTGTGGGCTCTTCCCCAGCCCCAAGCACGACGTCGCCGATCTGGTGGACAAGCTGCGCTGTGGCCGGGTTCACGTGAACCGCAGCACGACCTCGCGCACGGTCCCCTTGGCCAGCGTGGGGTTGGGCCGAGCCAGCTCCGGACATGCCAGTGGTGCGGACTTGGTGCGCTTCTTCACCTACCCCCGCGCGCACGTGCAGGAGTCGCGTCCCTTCGACGACACCTACACCTTGCCCGGCACCCACTGGACCGCAGAGCCCAGTGACCCGCTCATCGACCTGGACAGCATGGAAGCGGACGATGACCTGGGGCAGCTGCTCGAGCCAGAGGCTTGAGCTAGACCCGGGCCAGGCTCAGGTCTGGCAGCCCTTGAGAAGGGCATCCACGATGCTTGGATCCGCCAGGGTCGAGGTGTCGCCGATGCCATCGGCCTCGCCGCAGACGATCTTGCGCAGGATGCGCCGCATCACCTTGCCGGAGCGTGTCTTGGGGAGCCCCGCTGTGGCTTGAAAGTGGTCCACGCGGGCGTGGGCGCCGATGTGGCTGCGCAGCGCCGTGGTGAGCTCGGCGGCAAGCCCAGCGTCCACTGTGGCGCCCGCTTGAGGCACGACGAAGGCGTAGACCCCTTGGCCCTTGATGGCGTGGGGAAAGCCCACGACCGCGCACTCCGCCACAGCATCGTGGGTGAGAATCGCGGACTCGAATTCGGCTGTTCCCATGCGATGTCCGCTCACGTTGAGCACGTCATCCACTCGGCCGGTGATCCAGTGGTATCCCTCGGCGTCCCGCCTACAGCCATCTCCGGTGAAGTACAGGCCCGGGTAGGTGGAGAAGTAGGTGGCCACGTATCGGTCGTGGTCTCCCCAGACCGTGCGCGCCTGGCCCGGCCAGGGCTGAGAGAGGCAGAGGTAGCCCTGGCCCGGACCCAGGATCTCGTGGCCGTCTTGATCCACCAGCTTGGCCAGGATGCCGGGCATGGGCAGGGTCGCGCTGCCCGCTTTGGTAGGGGTCGCTGGCGCGATGGGGGAGATGCAGATGCCACCGGTCTCGGTCTGCCACCAGGTGTCTACGATGGTGCAGCGTCCCTGTCCCACCACGTCGCGGTACCAGAGCCAGGCTTCGGGATTGATGGGTTCGCCGACGCTGCCCAGGACCCGCAAGCTGCTGGTGTCGTGGGCATGCACGAAGTGGTCGCCCTGGGCGGCCAGAGTGCGAATGGCTGTGGGGGCGGTGTACAGGATGGTGATGCGATGGCGCTCCACCATGTCCCAGTAGCGAGAGGGATCCGGGCACATCGGCGTGGACTCGAACATCAAGGTGGTCGCGCCGTTGGCCAGCGGTCCATACACGATGTAGCTGTGGCCGGTGATCCAGCCGATGTCGGCCATGCAGGCAAAGACGTCGTCGTCCCGCAGGTCAAAGACGTTTCGGTGGGTGTAGGCGGCGTAGGTCAGGTAGCCGCCGCAGGTGTGCAGCAGGCCCTTGGGGCGGCCAGTGGAGCCGGAGGTGTAGAGGATGAACAGCGGGTCCTCGGCTGCGCAGGGCGTCGCTGGGCAGTGAGTGGGCTGGTCGTGTACCGCCTCGTGCCACCAGTGATCCCGCTCGGGATCCATCTGAACCGCTTCCCCTGTGCGCTTGACCACCAGGACGTGGTGTACGCCGCTCTCGCCCATCAGGGCCTGGTCGACCACGGCCTTCAGCGGGATCTGGCGGGTCGCCCGAAGGCCCATGTCCTGCGTGATGACCACCTCGGCACCACAGTCACGGATTCGGTCCCGCAAGGCCTCGGCGGAGAAGCCCCCAAAGACGACCGAGTGGATGGCGCCGATACGCGCACAGGCCAGCATGGCCACGGCCGCCTGGGGAACCATGCCCATGTAGATGATGACCCGGTCGCCCTTCTGAACCCCCAAGCTGATCAAGGTGTTCGCTGCCTGACAGACCCGCAGCAGCAGTGACTTGTAGCTGATGTGCTCCACCTCGCTGGGGTGGTCGCCCTCCCAGAGGATCGCGGTCTTCTCTGGCCGCTCCCGCGCGTGGCGGTCCAGACAGCTCTCGGTGACGTTGAGCTCCCCATCCGCGAACCAGGTGAACCCAGTCTGCTGAACCGTGCGAAAGCCACCTTCCAAGCCTTGGTTCGGGGGCGTCATCCAAGTGATGGACTTCAAGGTCTCTCGCAGCCAGAAGCCGGAGGGGTCCGCTTGAGCGCTCAGCCACCGCTCTCGGTAGGCGTCCATGGAGTGCAGCTCGTTCTGGGCGCCGTCGCTGACGCGCTTGGGGACAGGGATCGTGGTCATTGGGAGTCGTCCGTTGGAGGGAGGCAGATGGTTGAACGGGTGATGAAGCGTACCCCCATGGGGGCCTCAATGGAGAAGCCGGAGCCGCGGCCGGGCACCACATCCAAGGTCAGGGTGGTGTGGGACCAGAGGGCCCATTGGCTCTTGTCGATGAAGACGGGGCAGCCCTCCACCCGGCCCAGGAGCACGTCTCTGGGGGAGATCTGAAACTCTCCGTCCGGGAAGCACATCGGCGCGCTGCCGTCGCAGCAACCGCCGGATTGGTGGAACATCAGCGGGCCGTGTTCCTGCATCAAGGTCTGGATCAGTGCTGCTGCCGCAGGGGTGCAGTCGACCCGGTCTAGGGACGTGCTCATGGGGCCTCCAATGGAGAGCGCCCAGGCCCATCGCAGGCCTGGGCGATGGGTTGGTTAGAAGAAGCCCATGGCGTTCTCGTCGTAGCTGGCCAAGATGTTCTTGGTCTGCTGGTAGTGGTTGAGCATCATCAGGTGATTCTCTCGACCGATCCCCGACTGTTTGTAGCCGCCAAAGGCCGCGTGGGCTGGGTACAGGTGGTAGCAGTTCTGCCAGACACGACCGGCCTGGATCTCCCGACCGGCCCGGTAGGCGGTGTTCACGTTGCGGGTCCACACGCCCGCGCCCAGGCCGTAGAGGGTGTCGTTGGCCAGCTCCATCGCTTGGGCGTAGCCATCGAAGCGGGCCACCGAGACCACGGGGCCGAAGATCTCCTCCTGGAAGACCCGCATCTTGTTGTGGCCAGCGAAGATCGTCGGCTGAACGTAGTAGCCGCCGGCGAGCTTGCCTGGCAGCTCCATGCGTGCGCCGCCGGTGAGCACCTCGGCGCCCTCCTGCTTGCCAATGTCCAGGTAGGAGAGGATCTTCTCGAGCTGGTCGTTGCTGGCCTGGGCGCCCATCATGGTGCTGGTGTCCAGGGGGTTGCCCATCTTGATGGCCTGGGTCCGAGCGACGGCGGCCTCCATGAAGTCCTCGTAGATGCTGCCTTCGATGAGCGCCCTGGATGGACAGGTGCAGACCTCACCCTGGTTCAGTGCGAAGAGGGTGAAGCCCTCCAGAGCCTTGTTGCGGTAGGCATCGTCCTGCTGCCAGACGTCCTCGAAGAAGACGTTGGGGGACTTGCCGCCCAGCTCCAAGGTCACTGGAATCAGGTTCGCCGAGGCGTACTGCATGATGAGGCGACCGGTGGTGGTCTCTCCGGTAAAGGCCACCTTGGCCACCCGGTCTGACTGAGCCAGGGGCTTGCCGGCTTCAACGCCAAAGTCGTTGACCACGTTCAGTACGCCGGCCGGGAGCAGGTCGCCGATCAACTCCATCAGCACCAGGATGGCCAGGGGCGTCTGCTCCGCGGGCTTGAGCACGATGCAGTTTCCAGCAGCCAGGGCTGGGGCCAACTTCCAGGTGGCCATGAGCAAGGGGAAGTTCCAAGGGATGATCTGCCCGACCACGCCCAGGGGCTCGTGGAAGTGGTAGGCCACCGTTCCGTCGTCCAGAACGCTGGTGCCGGACTGCTGGGCCCGAATCGCCGAAGCGAAGTAGCGGAAGTGGTCCACACAGAGGGGAAGGTCTGCGGCCAGGGTCTCTCGCACAGCCTTGCCGTTGTCCCAGGTCTCCAGCACCGCCAGCATCTCCAGGTTCTGCTCCACCCGGTCGGCGATCTTGTTCAGGATGGCAGCTCGGGCAGCGACAGAGGTCTTGGACCAAGCCGGGAATGCGGCGTGGGCGGCGTCCAGGGCTTTGTCGATGTCCTCGCTGGTGGAGCGGGGAATCTCACAGATGGCCTGGCCGGTCACCGGGGTGATGTTGTCGAAGTAGTTGCCCTTCACCGGGGCGATCCACGCTCCGCCGATGTAGTTGGCGTAGCGCGACTTGATTTGTACGAGGCTGTCGGGTGTGTTGGGATCCGCGTAGATCATCGGGTGCTCCGTGTGGTGTGTCACCCTGGTTAAAGCAAGCCCTGTGCCAGCCGGAAAACCCGCCTTTGTCCAATGGAGATGTCCCTGAATGCACCACTCTGGGTGCACCGTTTTCGCACAGGTGTAGCGTTGTGAGACACCGCGAAAAGCCCTTCGCTCTTGTGCGCGGAGGTTGCCTCGTGCAGCCTGTTCCCTATGAACTGGCTGCACCTCTCCGTTCCCGACGCCCACGCCTGGGAGCGTTTCTGGTCTGACCAGAACCCCGCGCCCGGTCGATTGGGAGAGAGCTGGGCGCGCTCAGCGGCCTCAGGGGCGCAGGCGGAGGGTCCGCTCTCTACCCCTGTGCTGACCCAGGAGCGTCTCCGTGTGCGTCAGGAGCGGCACCACAAGCTGATCACCATGTGGGACCAGGTGCTCGGCGACACCGGCGCGCTCTTTGAGCAGAAGGACTTCACGCTGCTGCTGGCGGACCCCCAAGGGGTGGTCTTGGCCCAGGCAGCCGGGGGGGCCTTTGCGGAGCATTCCGAGCGCCTACACCTGCAGGTGGGATCGGCCTGGGACGAGGCCACCCGCGGCACCAACGCCATCGGCACAGCCCTTGTAGAAGGCCGCCCGGTGGTCGTGGGTGGCGCGGCGCACTTGGCCCGACCCAACCACGGCTTGGTCTGCTACGGCGCGCCCATCCGGGACCCTTTTGGGGACGTGATCGCCGTCTTGGACGCCACCTCCTTCTTGGACCGGGCCGATCCCTTGGCCGGCGCCGCGGTGGTCAGCGCCGCCCGGGCCATCGAGGAGGTCTTGCGCAGCACCATGCTGGACGGCGCCCGTGGTGGGGTAGTCCAGCGCCTCATGGGCCGCCTAAAAGACCCCGCCATCCTGGTCACAGCGGACGGGCGCATCACCTTGGCGAATCAAGGGGCCATGGGCCTTGGACTGCCATTCTCCCAAGCCTATGCCAGCGGAGATCTGCTTCGGGTGGGAGCGAGCCTTCAGTCCGTCCTGGGACTCACACCCCTGGAGCTGGACGCTGCGGCCCGCGGACAACTCGCGCTGCCTGGTCTCGACGTCGAGGCCATTGAGACCCGCGCCGGGCGGACAATGGCTTGGCTTGTGCTGTTGCTCCCTCAAGCCCAGAGAGCCCGCCGGCGTGTCCAGTCACCGGATCCCTTCGAGGCCATGGTTGGCGAGGATCCAAGCGTCTTGGACTTGCGCGCACGTGCGAGAAAGCTGGCGCGCAGTACGCTGCCCATCTTGATCACTGGAGAGACCGGCACCGGCAAAGAGCTTCTGGCCAAGGCCATTCACGGCGTGAGCCTTCGCAACGAGCGGCCCTTTGTCCCAGTGAACTGCGCAGCACTGGCGCCCGCGCTCTTGCACAGCGAGCTCTTTGGCTACGCCCCCGGCGCCTTTACAGGGGCCTCGCCTGCGGGAAAGACTGGCCGAATAGCCTCCGCCGAAGGCGGCACGCTCTTCCTGGACGAGCTGGCGGAGATGCCTCTGGAGCTTCAAGCCATGCTCCTGCGCTTCCTTCAAGACGGCCGCTACCATCCTGTGGGGGACACCCAAGCGCACCAGGCCGACGTCCGCGTGGTCTGCGCGACCTGTGGGGATCTGGATCAGCGCGTGGCAGATGGGCGCTTCCGGGCGGACCTGTTCTACCGGATCCAGGGTGGGCGTCTGGCCCTTCCACCCCTGCGAGAACGCACGGACTTGGCCCTGCTCTGCGAGGTCCTGCTCTACCGCCTCTGTGACCGACTTGGGCGAAGGAATGCGCCCCAGATCAGCGCGGCAGCGATGGCTCGAATCGCAAGCGGCCGATGGCCTGGAAACATCCGAGAGCTGGAGATGGCCCTGCACTACGCCCTGGTCATGTCCGAGGGCGAAGACCTGATTCTGGAGGCTCATCTGCCCCCCATCGCGCCGGATCCTGCCCGCCCCGAACCGGCACGACTTCCCCCCGCGCCCAGCCTAGAGCAGGCCGAGGCTGGCGCGCTGCGAAAGGCGCTGAGTCAGGCCGCAGGCAACGTCAGTCAAGCGGCCCGAGCCTTGGGTGTCGCGCGCAGCACCGTGTACAGAATGATGCGCAAACACGGCATGGGCTCGCCGGACTAGCGCCGGTTCACGCCCCAGTCATAGTCCCCAAAGACCACCTTGACCCCAGGGTTCTTGGCCGTGCTCGCCAAGCCCAGGTTCGGTGCGTGCACCGCGATGAAGTTCAGGGCAGCTTGCTTCTTGCCGCTCACGCCGGGCACATCGTGGAGCTCGCCGTACTTGGGCACAAAGTCCTCTCCGTACCAGTCGAAGATCTTGTTCAAGGCGATCTGCTCATCTTGAACCACCCAAGCATTGGTGGCCACCCACTGACGTGCCGCCGCGTCCAGGTCGGCTTCCAGAGTGGCAGCAGAGACCGGCTTGAGGGGTAGGGGAGGGCAGCCCTTGCTCGCACAGTTCAGAGCGGCGTGAACGCGCGCATCGCCCATGGGCCGCAGGGTGCCGTGCTCAATGTCGTTCAGTGAGACCTGCTTGCCCGCGACCGTGAAGGTGCGTTTGTCCCAAACCTTGCCGCCGTCTAGGTCGCGAATAGAGGCGATACCTTGGTTCTCGGCGATCATGTCCACCGTGAGTGCGTTGTAGGCGTTGATCCAAAAGGCCATCTTCTCGGCCTGGGACGCCGAGCTCAGATCCGCCGAGGCGAGCTGGGCCAGGTAGGAGTCCAGACCCGTGGGACCGATGGCTGCGTAGTCGACGCCTTCCAGGCTCACATGGGCCCGCAGGGCCTCGCCCCATACCTGTTCTTCAACGCCGGCCAGACCGAGAATCAACCAGAGCATCTGCTCTCCTTTGCCAACAGCATCTTTGTCTTGTCTGCCTGCTTGTATGTCTGCAGGCGCGCCAAGGTTACAAGCGGCCCCATGGAACCCTTCGCACAAGACTACGACGCCGCCGCAGCCGAATTCGGTCCGCCCGCTATCTTCCTGCTGACCCACGAGCAGACCTGGCGTCTCATGCCAGATTTGACCCGGGACGGCTGGGTCCGCCTGGAGCGCACGCCCGAGCGAGACCTTGGCCACGGGCACCTGCGCGACCACTCCACGGGGTTTGTCACCCGGGTCTACACCACAGGAAAGTCCTTGATGGAGGACCACCCGCGGGCCAGCGTCACCTGGTTCGAGAGCGCCGAAGCGTCCGCCCAGGCCTACGCCGCTTTGGGCCGTCCACCCTTGCTCAGGAAAGGCCCATGATCTGGCTCGTAGGTGTCGCTCTGGCTGGGGAGTCTCAGCTTTGGGGGAGCCAGGGTGAGCTCTGGGAATCCGCTGGCCGGCTCCCGGACTTCACCACCGCTGGCTACCAGGGAGGCGAGCCCCCTCCCTCGCCCGAGGTCACGGCCTCCGTGATGGACTTTGGCGCAGTGGGGGACGGCGTCACCGATGACACAGCCGCCTTCAAAGCCGCCATCTTGGCCACCACAGGTGCGCTGGAGATCCCCGCCGGCCGCTACCTCATCACCGACGTGCTCGAGATCCAGCAGAGCGACCTGGTCCTGCGCGGCGCCGGGCCCCAGAGCACCATCTTGGTCTACCCCCAGTCGTTGGCGGACATCCGCGGCGAGGCGGTGCAGTGGAGCTGGAACGGCGGACTCATCTGGATCAGCAGCCCCGAGTCTGGCGCGCAGCTGGGCACCGTGGCCTCGGCTGTGCGGGGAGACCGAGAGATCTCCATTGGGGACACCAGCGGCCTGAGCGCCGGGGACCTGGTGGAGCTGCGCATGAGTGACGATGAAGCCCGAAGCCTGGGCTGGCACCTGCACAACGATCAAGAGGAGCCGGGGGACTGCGACTACCAGGTGCCCCTGACCCTGAACTGGCCCGTGCGCATCGCCGAGGTGGTGGACGGAAGCACCCTGCGGCTCGTTCAGCCTCTGCGCACCGACATTCGCCAGGAGTGGACGCCCACCCTCTGGACCTTCCCGGCCATCACCGAAGTGGGCGTTGAGTCTCTGGCCTTTGAGTTTCCCGAGATCGACTACGCCGGGCACCTCAATGAGCCCGGATACAACGCCATCTTTGTGCGGGATGGCGTCGCCGATGCTTGGTTCCGCGACCTGCTCTTCATCAACAGCGACAACGGCCTGCTGGTGGACCGCGGCGTCAAGAACGTCAGCGCCTTGAACTTGGAGTTCCAAGGGCGAAAGGGCCACCACGGCTTCAACATCGCCTTCTCCGCAGACGGCCTCTACAGCGACATCCACTACGCCCAAGACCACATGCACAGCATCACCGTGGACCACCGGGCCAACGGCAACGTCTTCCAGCGGGTGAGCGCGGAGCCCGAGCAGGTCTTGGAGCTGGACCACCACCGGGACTCGCCCTTCGAGAACCTGTTCACGGCCTTCACCGCCGAGGTCAACTTCGTCAACGGCGGCAACTTCTGCGCAGGCATCCCCGGCGGCGCGCGAACGACCACTTGGGGGCTGCCGACCCCACTGATTCCGCCCTACTGGGACCACGCCCAGGTCAACCTGGTCGGCAACATCACCGATGACCAGGAGAGCCTCACCGATGACCAGGAGTGGTTGGAGCCGGTGCAGGACTTGCAGCCTCGAAACCTGTATTTGGCACAGCGTGCCTATGCGCAAGGCGAGGAGTACTGGGACACCGGTGTGGCCCAAGACACGGGCGATGGGCCCGTAGATCCCGAAGGCTGTGGGGGCTGCGGAGGCGGCGGAATCGGAGGTCTTTGGGCAGCCGGTGCCTTGCTTCTCTTGGCACGCCGCAGAGAGCTGTAAGCCTGGAGAGATGGCCGGCGTTCCGCTCCTACAAAGGGAGCCGTCCATGACCAAGCTGTTCAACATCAGTCCCCTGATTCTCCTGCTGGCCAGCTGCAGCACCGGCGGCGAGTCCAGCCCACCCGTCGAGCCCCACATGGGTCCCCCCGTGGCTGCGGGCGCCGTCTGTGTTGACGTGGAGCAAGACGGCGCGACAGTCCAGGTCAACGGGCAAGAGACCACCACCCGGTGCACGCAGACCATGACGACATACAGCTCGAGCGTCGTTGTCCAAGTCAGCAAGCCCGGCTTTGAGACCTACTCCGAGCAGGTCTCTTTGCTCAGGACCAGCCCCATTGAGCTGGCCGTCGTCCTTGAGCCCAGAATCCGGCCCATCTGACGCAAGCCTCTGACCCAGGCTCCGGAATCGCTCAGCGCCCGCGCAGACGCTCGCTCAAGTCGAAGTTGCGCAGCTTCAGGGCAAAGCCATCCACCCCGTCCTCGGTGTAGACCGCGGTGGCCAGTGCCGCGTTCTCATTGTCTTGATGGGAACCGCACACGGGCAGCTCCACCTCGCGGGTGATGTACTTGGTCGCGGCCACGCCCATCTTGCTCGTGGTGCCTTCGATCTGGATCTTGAAGCTGGCGTCCTCGCCGCAGACCACGCACGCCTCGATCTCGATGGGCAGCTTCAAAGGGGCCTCAAAGATGGGACGGGCATGCACGGTTCCAGCGGGCACCGCGACGACGCTTCCCTTGGCGTCCCAGAGGTAGGCCCCGCAGCTGTCACAGGGTTGCGCGTTGTTCTCCTCGAAGGTCTCGGCATCGTAGGTGCCGCTCTCCGAGCAAACCGGGCAAGCCACCGAGATGAACTTGACCCCGCCCTTGAGTCGGGCCACCAACATCGAGACGCCGGCCACGGTCAGCAGACCGCCGCCCATGTAGCCCATGAATCCCCAGCCCTTGATGAAGGTGACGACGCCCAGGATCAGTCCAGCGATGCTGATGACGACCGCGTAGACCATCGCCCCTGTGTTGGCGCCTTCTGCGTCGCTGACGTTGCTCTCGTCGGTGCTGTTCTCGGGTGCTTCGCTCATGGGTCACGCTCCAGGCGCGAATGGTCTCACAGACCGTGCTGCACCCACACGTTGGCCTCGCTGTACAGACCCATCTCACCCTGTTGCGTCAGGGTCCCGACCAGGCTGTTGTGCTTGCTTGGAGAGGCGCCCAACCACTGCTCCCACTGCCTCCACGGGGCCTTCATCTGCATCGCACGGGCGCTCACGCCCATTACGCGCCCCCCGATGCGTTGGTGGGTGCGTAGCCAGGGGTCCACGCTCAGACCTTCGATCGTTGTTTGGGTCAGGTAGTCCTCCATGGCTTGTCCCACCGGCTTGGCCGTCGGGCGAACCGGCACGACAAAGGCGCCAAAGCGCGCTTTGGCCTCTGCCAGCAGGCGCTTGGAGTGTCCGCGTCCTCTCGCGGTGGGGTCGATGCTCACCCCAAGGGCACAGACCCGCTCGCCTCTGCCAGAGGCCGCGACCTTGTCCCAGCCTTCGTTTGGGAATCCGAGCACGTCGGTTGGTCTGGCGATGAGAGAGCCCACCAGATCGCCTCCTTGCCACAGCAGCAGGGTGTGATTGGGGTGCGCCTCCGAGGTCTCCACGAGCCCCTTCTGCCTCTGCAAAGGCTGGGCATTCAAGACCCAAGGTGCCCAAGCACGCTGGAGCAGTGCGCGGTGCGCCTCCAGTGCAGGCCGCTCATGAAGCGCGCAGATCTTGATCTCGGAATAGTCCACACCTCCCCATATTTGCTCGGAGTCTCTCATGTCACAGATCGCAGTCCTCGGTACCGGCCTCCTCGGCAGCGGATTCGCCCTCAAAGCCCTCGACAACGGTCACAGCGTGCGCGTCTGGAACCGCACCGCCTCCAAGTGTGCGCCCCTGGTTGAAGCCGGATGTGTGCAAGGCAGCGATCCCGCCGACACCGTCAAAGGCTGCTCACGGGTTCACCTGATCCTCGCCGCCGACACCGCGGTCGACTCTGTGATCGAGCAGCTCATCGCTGGCTTGGAGAAGGGGGCTTGGATCATCGACCACAGCACCAACATGCCCGAGCGGGTCGCTGAGCGTTGCCCCAAGCTGCGTGCAGCGGGCGTGAACTACATCCATGCCCCCGTGTTCATGGGCCCCTCCAACTCCCGCAAGGGCAATGGCCAGATGCTCATCTCCGGACCAGCCCAGGCCATCGAGACCCTCACGCCAGCTCTGGAGGAGATGACCGGCACCCTGAGCGATGTCGGTTCACGTGACGAGGACGCCGCCCTTCGCAAAATCATCGGCAACGGCTTGATCATCGGCCTGAGCGCCTTGGCCGGTGACATGCTGCAGCTCGGCCGGGCAGGGGGCTTCAGCGATGAGCAGACCCTGGAGGCCCTGGCCGCCTTCTCCCCAATGTCCGCCCGCATGGGCAAGCGCGTGGCCAAGCACTCCGAGGGTCTGGTGACCTTTGAGTTGGCCATGGCCCGAAAGGACGTCGGCCTGATGATCGAGACCGCTGGCGCCGAAGGAATGGGCGTGCTGCCCGGCTTGGCCGCTGCCATGGACGCGCTGATCGAGGCCGGACACGGGCAGGACAACTACACTGCCGTCTCCGCGCCGAAATAGTCTGTCACCACAGACCCGGTCTCGCTGCGTCAATTCTGAGACACAGCGATGCCGGCACCTTCTCCCTGCTCCGGTGTCTAAGCAACACAAGGAATAAGGAGAAGCCCATGACCGGTCTGATCAGCTTGATGTCCTTTGAGCGAGCCCTCCGCGCCTTGCTCGTGCTCAACCTCTTCGACCTAGTCTCCACGCAGATCTGGGTTCACAGCGGTCTGTTCAGCGAGGCCAATCCGGTCATGGCCCAGGCCATGGATCTGAGCCCGCTGAGCTTCGGGGCCGCGAAGATGGGCCTGGTCATGTTCTCGGTGGGGCTGCTCTGGCTGCACCGAGACAGGCGCTTCGCCCGCATCGCCGTGCTGCCCGCGTTGATGCTCTACGTCCTTGTCAGCGGAGGACACGTCGGCATGGCCCTGCAGCTCATCTAGAGCTGCCAGATCCCGCTCAGTCCCGGCGACGACGCATCATCAGGAGCAGGCCTGCCAGAGGTGCAAACCACGCCAAGCTCTTCGGGCTGGTCTGGGAGCTGCAACCGCAGACGCCCACCTCGGAGGTGATGGTGGTTGGAGGCTCTTCTTCCTCCTCCCAGCCCACGCCGATGAGCTCGATCTCGTAGGCCAGAGCGGCCGGGTCCGAGGTGTTGAGGATCAGCACGCTGGCCTGCTCGCCGGCCACTGTGGGAGAGAAGGTCACGGTCAGGCCGTCCTCCACATCTTCGCGGGCGAAGATCTCGCCTGGGAAGACCGTGAACTCGCCGGCGCCTTGCACTCCAGCGCTGCCTTCCAGCTCCATCTCGCCCCAGTTGGCCACCTTGACCTCGCAGGTGGCGATCTGTCCGACCTCCACCTCGCCAAAGTCGCAGGACTCCGTGAGGATGACCGCCACCGGGAGGGGGTGGTAGATGTTCGCGGCGTCAAAGTCCTTGAGCACCGAGGTGTCTACGACGGGCACCGGAATGTCGAAGGCGCCCACCTCTGTGCAGCCAATGATGGGAATGCACACCCCAAAGGACGGCACGAAGACCAGGTCCATGTTCGCGCCGTACTCGCCGGTGAACACCGCCAGCTCGTCCACGGCGCCGTTGCTCGGCACCTCCAGCATCTCGGTCACGCCCTCGGCGTCGATGATGCTCTCGCCGGTCTGGATCTGGATGCCGGTGAAGCTGGCGTTCAAGTCCGAGCGCCAGTTCACGTTCACGTAGACCTCTACGCCGGCGAAGACTGCCTGAGAGAACTCAAAGAGGCTCTGGTCTGCGCCTGGGACGGCGATCTCGGCCACTTGGGGGTCCCCGTTGGGGAGCAGCCAGGGGTCAAAGAAGGCCTCGCCCTCATAGATGTCCAGGGACTCGTAGATGTTCTGTTCCAGGGCGTAGCCTGCGATATCGAACTTCAGGTCCACGGCCAGACCCAGTTCGGTGTCCAGCAGGAAGATGCCGGAGCCTGCGTCCGGCACGTAGGAGTGGGTCAGGGCATCGGGCCACTGCAGCCAAGACTCGCCTTCCATCTCCACGTACGCGCCGCCCGCGGAGGTGTTCTGGATGCGAATGGCGATGGGAGAGCCGGAGGGGACCCAGCCGGTGCTCGACGTCGCGCCGTCGTAGAGATCCGTCAAATCGGAGAACACCACCTCTTCAGGGGGAGACTCGTAGGCGAGCGCCAGGGGGGCCAAAAGCAAGAACATGGGGACCTCGGGCGGGGAGTATCGCCCGATGGAGTGGGGGAGGGCAAGCGATCCCAGCGCATGCTGACTCTCCTTCCGTTTTGGCGCCCCCTTCCCCTCGCGTCATTCACAGACGCAGCGCGTCTTTCAGCGAGGCCAGTGTGGGCATGAAAGACCGATGTCATCGGGATTCCGTGTTGGCACGGCCCTTGCTTTGTTGCTGGGTGGAACAACACAGGAGCTCCACGATGACCCGACTGTTCCCAGCCGCCGCCTTGATCTCGACCCTCTCGCTACTCAGCGCATGTTCGCCAGAGCTGCCTCTGGATGAAGATGGCTACGCCAAGAGCAGCCAAGACTACAGCCCCGATTGTGAGAAGTGCAGCAGCAGCACCATCACCCTCTCCGGCAAGGTCTACGTCTTCCAGGTTCGCAGCTTCCTGCCCTACGCCACCATCACCATCGAGGAGTACCCCAGCTTTGTTGCTGTGACCGACGCCAACGGTGACTGGAGCATCTCGGGCCTGCCTGCCAACCAGAAGCTCACCCCAAAGGTCAGCTTTAACAACGCGCTCTACGCCTCCTTCGGACTGCCACCCTTCCAGGACATGCACCAGCAAACCTTCAAGAGCAAGAGCGACATCGACATGCTCTACTTCCAGGCTGTGCCCCAGGCCTCCGTCGCCGGTTTGGCCTACCTCGCTGGCGTCGCCTTGGACCCCACCGCCTGTCAGGTCGTCACCACCATCACCGACCCCGCCATGGATCAGGTCACCACTTGGGCTGAGTTCGACGCCTTTCAGCCCCATGGCCTGGCCGACATGACTGCAGAGCTCAAGGGTGACGGCGTGGTTCCAAGTCCCGTCTACTTCAACGACAGCGTCTTGCCCGACACCACCCTGACCGCCAGCAGCGGCGATGGCGGCGTGCTCTGGGCCAACGTCGAGGCCGGCTACACCTACAAGATCAAGACCAAGGACCCTGCTGGGACCTACTCCTTCGACAAGATCCGGGTGGACTGCCAGGCCGGTCGTTTGATCAACGCCAGCCCGCCATGGGGTGCCACGGCGTACTGAAGGGCTGGCTAGGCCACCGTGTCCAATTTCGACGCTGTGGCCAGTGCTTGTCGAGGCCCGCTGGATTGCTCAGCCTTAGGGAGGGGGGCGATTTGGCGAGGCCCCATCTGTTGGGATTGAGGCCTCTTGGCGTTGCGCTCTTGACGCAGACCTTCTGGGCGTCTACATCCAGAGGGTCGCGCAAGCGGCATGAGCATTCACATCTGCGGTCCCTCCTCCCAAGGCTGGACCGCCTGGTACTCCTCGCAGCCCCGCCTTCTTAAGTTGTGGCGGACAGAGGGTACTGACATAGGAATTGTGGGGGCGCACCGGTTTCGACGGGGCCACGGAAGGTTGAGGCTGCATGCCGAGAGTGTCATGTTCTCTCGTAAAATCACTTGACGCAGAAACACAACTGCCAACAATAACAACAACTTCGCTCTCGCCGCATAAACACCGGTAGAGCTGTCCGGCCGGAATGCATTCCAAGGGCCCCGGCTGGGCATATATGACTTGGATAGTCCCGAAAGCGGCGCAGCGTCAGCCCGGGGGACGATAAATAATCTCTTAAAGTCGCTGCCACTCCATTGCGGGAAGGGCCTCTGGGTCTCGCTTGGAGCTGTAAGCCAGAGGACAAGCATGTAGACGCTGATACTGAGTAGTTTCGGACGCGGGTTCGACTCCCGCCGCCTCCACTTTGCAGATCAAGAAACACCCGTTGGATTCAATTCCGGCGGGTGTTTCTCGTTGTGGGGCTGGGCCAAGCCAACTCGTCCAACGGTGCTGCCGAAGCTGTGAACGGTGTTCTGAGCGTGCATCACGTAGTTCGTCAGGGCCGTGTGCTAAAGTTGTCAAGCACCGGCCTCGACGAAGCTGCCAGGCCCGTCGGGCTCGGCATCTTGAGGCCCAGATGATCGGCCAAGCCGCCAACGGGGCGGCACAACGACCGATCGATGGAGACCTCATGAAACGCACATTCCTCCTCTTCACGCTTGCCCTTTTCGCTAGCGCCTGCCAGGGCAACTCGGACGAAGTGCTGGGAGAAGACGACCTTACTCCTGCGGATGAGGACTGTGACAACCCCGGCGCGGGGCCGGCCCAGGAGGAGATTCCGTACAATGGAATCGACGATGACTGCGACCCCCTCACGCTAGACGATGATCTGGACGAAGACAGCTTCAACATCGACGAAGACTGCGACGACGAGAACGCCGACATCTACCCGGGCGCATACGAGAACTGCGACGGGGTCGATGAGAACTGCGACGGCGAAGGCGACGCGGGTTCGCCGGATGCCTTGACCCTCTTCGCCGACGCCGACGCTGACGGCTACGGCGATGTCTTAACGACGGATTTAGGGTGCGAACCCACCGAGGAATGGGTCACGGACAATACGGACTGCGACGACACCCGGGCAGACGTCAACCCCGGCGTCGAAGAGGTGTGCGGCAACCAGACCGATGACAACTGCGACGACTCGGCAGTCCCATGTGAGCAGCTGGGCGAGTTCTCGCTGGAGGACTGCGACGTGAAGATCCTCGGCGCCAGCGAAGGCCACCTGGCGGGCTGGGGCTTCAATGCGGTGGGCGACGTGAACGGGGACGGCAAGGCGGACCTTGCCATCGCCGCGACCCACGGCATGGCGACGAGTGACGGCCTGGGCGAGGTCTACCTGGTCGACGGGCAGGTGGACGGCCACTACGATCTCTCCGATCCCACGGGACTAGGCTACACGCTTGCCGTCTACCAAACCGACGCTGCTTGGGAAGAGTTCGGCACGAGCCTCGACGTCGGTGATGTCACGGGCGACGGCGTCAGTGACCTGGTCGTCAGCGCCCCCCTGCGCATGGATACCACCTACCAGGCCTGCTACCCGGGCGCCGTCATCGTCTGGGAAGGTCCGCTCACCGGGGGCAGCAGCCCCATCACGCCCGATTCAGCTGTGGCCACGTTGTCGGGATTGGAGTTTTTCACAGCCGAAGACACGTACTTGTACTGCGAGAACGACGTGCTGGGAATGCGCGTATCAGTCGGCGACGTGACCGGTGACGGGGTCAGCGACATCTTGGCGGGCTCCTTCTGGGACAGCGAGCTCGGCAGCAGTGGAAGCGCCTATGTTTTCGCCGGCGGCAGCAGTCTGTCCGGGGCGGTGTCTGCGACGGACGCGCACGTGATGGTGTCTCCCAGTGTCGAGGAGGCGGAGTTCTGGACCCAACAGTCGATCGCTTGGGCCGACCTGGACGGGGATGGCAACCAGGACCTGATCCTGGGCAACCTCGGGGACGATGGGTCGACCGTCCTGGACAGCGAGGGCAACGAGGTGCCGGTTCCGGACGCGGGTGCCGTCTACGTGTTTTACGGACCACTCGCCGCGGGTGACCTCGACCCAGCAACCGATGCAGACGTGGTCATCCGAGACGTGACCGAGAGCGCCAACTTCGGCAACATCTTCGGCCACCATGCCACCGACGACTTCGACGGTGACGGCTACACAGATCTTCTGGTGGGCGCCTATGGCAACACCCACGTCGGCGAGAGTGCGGGTGCCATCTACCTCTTCTCCGGCCCGCTCGTTGGAGAGCTCAGCGTCGAAGACGCGACGGCAGTGTTCTACGGCGAAGAAGCAGGTGACGAGGCGGCCGACATGGGCGCCGCCGGTGACTTTAACGGTGACGGCGTGCCTGACATCGTGTTCGGCTCGGACGGGGCTGACTACGGCGGGGACCGCTCTGGCGCTGCGTACGTGTTCTACGGGCCGGTCTCCGGGGAGTACAGCCTCGGTGCAGCGGACCTCATCCTGCACGGAGGGACCCCCGGCGAAGAGGTGGGGTTCTGGACCACCGGCTTTGGTGACGGCGACGGCGACGGCTTTGACGACATCGCCATCACCGCACCCTTTGACGACGAGAACGGCGAGGATGCAGGAGCCGTGTACGTGTGTAGAGGCACGGGCTGGTAGTGGCGCCCCATGCTCTCGCTCCCGATGCACTCGGGCTTGAGGAGCGCGCTCTTCCGTGTTTGTCGCTCTGGTCCGTCTTGCTGTGCAGCGGTAGTACCTGGCTTGCATCAGATTTGGTTACGCGACCAAGGCCAGCTTGCTGAGTCCCCATCGGTCGTTCAAGAAAGGAGTCGGGTATGTCCGAGCACACACCGACCTTCTTCCCCACACCTGCCGACTTTCAAGCGTGGCTCCAAGAGCACCACGCCACGACGGAGCACCTCTGGGTGGGCTTCTACAAGAAGGCGACGAAGAAGCCGTCCGTGACGTGGGAAGACACGGTCGACGAAGCGCTCTGCTACGGCTGGATCGACGGAATCCGGAAGTCTCGCGACCACGAGAGCTACCTGATTCGTTTCACACCGCGGAAATCGAAGAGCGTCTGGAGCAAGAGAAACATCGATCTCGTCGAAAAACTCACCGCGGAAGGTCGCATGAAAGCGGAGGGTCTCGCTGCCTTTGCCTTTAAGGATGTTCACCCCGACAGTGGCTACGTGACAGCCAAGTTCGACGGCGCGTTGACGGACCCAATGTTGGCCCGATTCAAAGCGGCCCCGAGCGCCTGGGCGTTCTACCAAGAGCAACCGGCCGGCTACCCCAGGCACACGACACAGTGGGTGACGAGTGCCAAGCGTGAGGAAACCCGAGAGCGGCGGCTGGCGACGCTGATCGACGACTCGGGGAATCGACTGCGCATCAAGCAGTTTCGGAAGGGCTGAAGCCCGCCGTGTCGCCGGTGGCCGCGCGCTCTGCGTTGCCCTTTTTACGGTTGTTGCCGCGTGGCCTGGCAAGCGATCCCAAAGCTGCGGCGATCTGGCTCAGGGAAGTGGCCACACCCCTCAGAACCGGTACCCAAGGTTGAACTGAAACGCGAGATTGAGCCCCACCTTGTCCATGAACCCATCTTCCTCAAAGCCCGCGTAGGGGTTCGCAGATCGGCGGGCGAAGGAGTACGCCCCGGCCGTCACGTTCGTGCCCACATAGGCCTTGCCGCTCCCGCTGAGATTCAGCCCGTATCCGCCGTTTAGGAAGAGGTAGTGGTAGGTCGTTGGGTAGAAGGTCTCCCGCGCGTTGTTGACGTAAGACGCGCGGCCGATGACATACAGACTCACCTTGTTGTCCATGCCGTTTGGGAAGTACTTGTAGTTGAACTCCCCGCTCAGGACACGTTGGTCCTTGCGGATGAAGGGATGGAGGCCAATGCCGGCCTCAAGTTGGGTCTTGCCCACGGAATAGCTCACCGTCGGCACCAGGCGCATGGGGTAGACCTCGCCGTTGATGCTGGTGTTCAGGGCGACTCCGAAGCGCCCAGTGTCCTCGTCTGGCTCTGCCGCTTGGCTTGTGACCGGCAGCAGGCAGGCCAGCATCACCGCGATCTTGCGTGCAGTGCGCATCGTCTCTTCAATCATCTTGTTGCCCTCGTTCCAGGATCTCTACGATTCGGCTGTAGACCCGCTCCAACTCCGTCCAGAACAAGGGGCCGTGGCTGGTGTTGACGAACTGTACGACTACCGTGTCGATATCGGGGTGGTAGCGAACAATGCTCGTGTATCCGCCCACCCATCCCGTGTGCTCAAAGGGGTAGAGAGAGGCGTAGATGGCCTGCTCCTCTTCAGTGAAGAGCGTGCCATCGACGAGTGCACGAACGAAGAGGCCCACGTCTGTCGCGGTGGCCACCATCGAGCCGCCAGGTCGGGTGTGGTCCTCGAGGGTCTTCAGGTCGGGGGCGTAGCCGATGTAGTACCCGCTCATCACGTCGTCGGTGTCCACCTCGCTCAGTAGGCTGTAGGTCTCCTCCAGTCCGAGCGGATCCAGGATCTCGCTGGCGATGTAGACGTGGTGCGAGTAGCCGAGAGTCCGGTCCAGGATCTCACCAATGAGCAGGTAGTTGGTGTTCGAGTACGCGTAGCTGGCGTCCGGGAGAAAGTCTGCGGGCTGGCCGTATACGAGGGACGCGGTCTCCATGTAGGAGTCTTCCGGCTCGTTGGTGAAGTCGGGGTCGTAGATGAACTCCGGAATGCCGCTGCGGTGCTGCACCATCATTCGCAGGGTGATCTCGTCGGCGTTCTCGATGTTCCCGCCGACCTCAGGCACGAGCTGCGCCAGGGTGCTGTCCAGCGACAGCTCCTCATCGGCGACCATCATCGTCACCGCAGCGGCGATGTAGAGCTTGCTGATGCTCGCGATCTTGAACAGCGCTTTGGGGTCTGCAGGCACCTCCGCCTCGCGGTCGTCCCAGCCGGCGCTGTAGAGGGTGTTCGCGCCTGGCTGGTCGACGTAAACGATGATGCCGTCAAAGCCCCGGTCTATGGCGTCCTCGACCTCCGCCTCTACGGACCCCGGAAGGGGGCGCAGGTTGACCTCGCACGCCGACAAGACGAGCGCCGAGGAGGCCAGCAAGAAGGCGAGCGCGCCTTGGGAGGGTGTCTGTGTTCGCATGACCGGCGGTCTAACGGCAAGCCAGTGGCGGGGCTACGAGACCCTGTGAAGGCCAACGCTGTCAGCTCCGGCTCTCAAAGAACACCGCCATCATGGCCGCCATGCGCGCATCCTCCCCAGCCCGGTGGGCATCCCCCATCCACGGAATGTCTCCGCCACTGCTGTTGGCGAAGGCCACGGCCTTGTGCAGTGCCGGCCCCCGCTTACCGCCCATCGCAGCCTTGGCCGTCTGCTGGATATCTTGGCCCTTGGCCAGGCCGGTGCGCTCGAAGAAGTCCCACGGCGCCCGGTCCAGAAACCAGAAGTCGAAGGCTTGGTTGTAGGCCCGCACTTCCTGCACGCCAAAGCGCTGCTGAACCTTGTCGATCCACTCGGCGAGCCTGGGCGCAGCCTGTGCGACGTCCATGCCCTCGCGACAGACCCGGTCAATGCTGATGTTGTGGACCTGCATGGCCCGCTTGGCCTGCCAGGAGCTCAGGTGGGCGCGGGGCTGGCGCACGAAGAAGGAGATTGGCGAGACGATACGGGCGTCATCGGTGACCACGACCGCACCCACTTCGATGATGCGGGCGCAGAAGCCTGCCCCGTTGTTGGGGAAGCCGGTGGTCTCAGTGTCCAACACCACGCAAGGAGTCATGGGCGGCTTCTATCACGGGGACGAAGCCCAATCTGCGTTCTGGTTGGTTTGGATCAGTGTGCGTCTTTGGCTCGTGCACTCAGAAAGTCCTCACAGGACTGAGTCCCTTCTGCGACTGCGCCGGCGTAGACCCGAAGGACCTGGCACTGCGGGGCTACTTTCGACTGCTCTTGACGCAAGATTAGGAAGGTGGAGCCGCCTTGAGTCCAGCCCTGCGTGAGGTGAGGTGCCCCTTCGGCTTCTGGCGACACATCGAACGCGCAGCAGTTCGCCTCGCCTTCAATTGTGCGTAGCTCCCAGGAATGGGTGAAGTCCCATGTGCGCTGCCCTGCGCCTTCCAGATCCCACTGGCTCAACCCCACGAGCTCGGAGCCGGGCTGTGGTGGGTATCCCTGGACTTGCACATCTACGAAGTAGGAGCCGGTCTGTGTGAGTGCGAGTCGAATGGAGCCCGCTTCATACGTCCGTGTACGCGGGTCGTCTTGGGGGAGCGGGACGATGCGGACCTCTTGCCACTCCGAGCCAGCTTCGGCCCGCGCTTGGACGAATGCTGAGACGTCCGGGGCGTCATGTAAGTCCAGCTGAGTAAGTTCGGACGAGAGTTCTTTGAGGTAGATCAGCTCGGATCCGGTCCAGCGCCAGCCGCAGACCTCTTGGATGTCGACAGCTCCGTCGTGCCCCGCGCCGGTGGCCCAGATCCAGGATATGAACAGCTCGTTTGCGCCGTCCCCGTCAATATCTACGACGAAGAGGTCTTCTTCGGGATCAACGCCTAGGATGCAATTGATCTGCTCCGAAGCGGGGTCGTTCATCAACAGAACCCGCTCGCCTTCCGGGGATGGAAGAAGCAGTTGGCGCTCTCCCTGCTTGGGGTCACGGCGAATGATGGTGCCATGGGGGCCGAAGTCAAGATCCGTGGTGGTGAGCCACTGAATCGGCTCCGGCTCAGGCTCCGGCTTGGGGGCGGGCGCACCCTCCATCAGATCTACCGTGGCCGCACTTGGCGTGGCTGGAGCCTCGAGGTGCTGGCCCTCTGCGGACCTGGAGTCCTTGCACCCCATGGCGAATGCGACCAGGGCGAGCAAAAGCGGGCTTGATGAGGTGTTTTGCATGGTGGCTCCAGTTTGTGGCGGGGTTGAGCCCTGAGTGCTTGATATCATTATACAAAGTTCAACTAGATTCTATTCCGGCTGCACCCGATCCCCAAGGTTAGAACGACATGGACTAGGCCGTGCGGCGATGTCGGGTTTAGAATCCAGCGGCCACCCAAGCGGCCGGGTCTTCCTCAGGTCGTGAACCGGCCCTTTGTGTGTCGCTCCTCTAGCCCGCGGCCTTCGGACAGAAGAGGCCCCAGGAACCCCATGGACTTTCAGAACATGTTCCGAGCCTTGGTGCTCGGCAGCAGCGTCACTGCAGCAGGCTGCGGTGGCAGGGAAATCCGTCCGGAAGTCCATCCAGCGAATCAGCCAGCAATCCAGCCTGAATTGCCTGACAGAGCGGCAGGGTCGGGCGATGCCGTGGCCTGCGAAGAGATCTGCAACTACGATGCAGAGCCCGTCTGCCCCGACCCCACAGACGGCTTTGAGGGCTGCTGCTGGCTGATGCAGACACCCCACCCTTGTTGTGACTTCGAGCCTGGCCAAGAGGCGCTCGGCGATGAGCAGCCCTGATCCGGGCATGTCTGTCCCTACCTTGGATGCCGCGCAGTGCCGTTTTGTCGCAGCGACCTGGGCTTTCCGGGCCAGTGCCGAGCGCGCCGCGGCCCTTCGCTTCGAGCGCCTGGAACAAGCACTGCGCGCGGCGCAGGCACCGCAGACTGTGATCGCCTTGGTCCAGCGCGCGGTGATCGACGAGCGCCGACACGTCGGCCTGTGTGATGGCCTCGCCGCGCGCTTCGGTTGGGCGGCTCCTGCGCTTCCACCCACGCCACATGGTCCCATCGGTCCTGCCGGTGGATCCGAGAGTGAGCGCCTCCTCTATGAAGTGGTGTCCTCTTGCTGCGTCAGCGAGACCCTCAACGCGTGCATGCTTCGCGCCATCCTCGACCGGGCCGAGGCCCCCGAGATCCGCGACACCGTTCGGAGCATTCTGGGAGACGAGGTCCACCACGCCCGACTTGGGTGGCTGTATCTGGAGCACGCTCGCGCTCAGGGCCAAGGAGCGTCTTTGGGCCCGCTGCTTCCCCGCATCCTGCGCGGGGTCGGCGTTGAAGCGATCGACACGCCGGACCTGCCCGGACGTGACGCGGAAACGCTCGCCGCCTGGGGCGAGCTCGACCGGTCCTCTCGGCTGGCCATCTTCCACGCGGCCATGCGCGACGTGGTGCTGCCGGGCCTCGAGCGTGTGGAGGTGCCGACCCAAGCGGCGCGCAGTTGGATAGCGGAGCAAAGCATGGGCCTTGACCCATTCGGTCTCTCGGTCAGTTGAGGGAAGCTCGGGTGCTCGGATGGTGCGATGCTCAGGAGACCCAGCCCAGTCTCTTGCTTTCATCTTTAGGATATCTACGTCCGGGATGTGGATGTGGACGTGAACTGGGTTGTGGCTCGGCCGTCTTGGCCTGAGCTGAAGGCGTGGATGGCGTTCCTGTCTACTGGATGCGGCCCAGAGAAAGAGAGCAGGGTGAGGGTGGAATGTGTCACGCTTGCGGTTTGGAGGACCCATGTGGCTTCTGTGGGTTGCTGTTGCCAGCGCCTCGGTGACCTGGACCGTCTCGGATGGCGACGTGTTGGCGACAGTGTGCTTGGCCGTCGAGAGCGGGGACACCATCGAGATCGATCCCGCGCGTTCCGTGGACCTGAGCGTGGACAAGTGCGACCTGTACGAGATGGAGAACGTGACCGTCACCTCCAGCACATCGGGTGTGGCGGAGGCGGGTGGCATTGCCGTTGTGGGTGGCTCTGGGGTCGTTCTCGAGAACCTGCGTCTTCACGCGCACCCCGTCTTCACGGACAGGAGTATCTACGTGAACCAGGCCAGTGATGTGGTGCTGACGAACATCTACTTGGCCCAGGCTACGACCGGCGGGGTCTATGCCTTCGACGCCGCAGGGCTGCAAGTGGCGGGGCTGTACTACGAGGAGGCCGGGGGGCTGGCGGACCACATTCTGACCATCGGCACCCAGCCGGCGGCGGCCGCCATGAGCATCTCGGTGACGGACGTGACCGGTTCGGGCCCCGGGGCCAAGATCTCCGTGGTCGGTCCCGGAGACCTGGACGTGACCTTCCAGGACTTGGATCTGGAGGGCGGTGAGGGCTCGCTGGGTGGCTGCGTGAAGCTCACGGCCGCCGAGACGCTCGGCGTCGGCCCCGAGATCTCTCTGTACAACCCACAACTCCACGACTGCAGCGCCGACAAAGGTGGGGCGCTCTACATGGACAGCGGGCTCTTGGACATCCATGGCGGAAGCATCACGAGCAGCCAAGCGGAAACAGGGGGCGGGGCCTACTTTGGGGCATTGAGCACGGTGACGGCTGACGGCCTCACGCTGCAAGCGAACCTTGCCCCCCAGGGGGCCGCCTTGGCCGTGGAAGGGGGCTGCTTCACCGGAACCGATCTGTGGGTTCAGGAGAACGTCAGCAGCCCCGACGGAAGCGGGGGCGCGGTGCTGGGGCTGGCACCTTCGGCTCTGGATCTGTCCAACAGCCAGCTCTGCGGGAACCTGGTCAAGGGATTCGGGAGCGATGTGGGCTCGGCGCTGACGCTGAGAGGCGGCAAGGCCAGCCTCGACCACGTCGAACTGCGGGGCCACAGCGGCGGGAGCGCGCTGCTGTTTCTGGACAGCTCAGCTGCCTTTGCTGACCTCAGCCACCTCAGCGTCTGGGACAACAGCCAGGACCTGCTGATCGCGGCCCAGGACGGGGCTAGCTTCACTCTGCGGGCCTCGCTGATGGCCCATGCCGATATGGGCTACGTCTTCCCCGGCGGGTCCCCAGGCACTGGTTTCAACTATTGGTACCAGGTCAGCAGCCCCAACGCCGTAGGCAGCGTGCACGGCTCTGACCTGACCTCGGGCGCGGATCCCTTGCTCACAGGGGATCCGGTCGGGACGGATTGTGCAATCCCACTCGATCTTGACGCGGGGAGCCCCCTCATCGACCAGGCGGGCTCTGGCACGGACCCAGATGGCACTGTGGCGGACATCGGCGCCCATCCCTTCGACCAGATTCCCGACACCGGGGACACGGGTGAGACCGGTGAGACCGGTGAGACGGGGGACACTGGGCCTATGGACTCGGATTCCCAGGACTCCGCTGTGCCTCCCACGCCGGTGCGTCTGCTGGGCGGCTGTGGTCGAGAGCCCGGGGGCGGAACGGGGGCGGCGATGCTGCTGCTCGGCCTGGCGGTGTTTGGGGCGGGGAGACGCCGGGCGTGAGGAGCCCCAAGGGGTGAGGGGAGACGGGCCTTCTCTTTGGCATCCGGATGCGGGCCTCTTCGGCCTTGTCGCCTCGGTAGACCTGAATTGGGGTGGGGACTACCCGCGGGTTACCCTGTCTCTATGCTGAATCTCGACGACACCCTTGCCCGCCTCGAGTCCCTCGGAACGGAGAAGATGCGCGCCCAGCACCGGAAGAGGGGCGCTAGCGACGAGAACACCTACGGCGTCCGCATGGGCGATCTGCGCAAGGTGGCCAAGGAACTCAAGAAGCACCCCGAGCTTGCCCAGCCCCTCTGGCAGACCGGGGTCATCGACGCGCAGCTGCTTGGCATCTTGCTCATCAAGCCAAGGACACTGTCGGAGGAAACCCTCGACGCGATGGTTCGGTCTGGCACATTCTTCTGGGTAGCGGACTGGCTCAATGCCTACATCGTCAAGAAGCATCCAGCCCGTGAGGCGCTCCGGGAGCGCTGGATGACGGACTCCGATCCGCTCGCGCAGCGGGCCGGGTGGAACCTGACCTCGATCCGCGTCGAAAAGGACCCAGAGGGCCTCGACCTCGGCGCTCTGTTGGACCGCATCGAGACCGAGATGGCTCACGCACACGAGAAGGCGCAGTGGACCATGAACTTCACCTTGGTCAACATCGGCATCCACCACCCCGAACACCGCGCCCGCGCCCTGCAGATCGGCGAGACCCTTGGTGTTTACCGCGAGCTTCCAATCGTGCGCGGCTGCACCTCCCCCTTCGCGCCCATCTGGATCGGGGAAATGGTCTCGCGAGCGGGATGAGGTGCTCGACTGGGCGATAGCGCACTTGCCGGTTCCGGAACGACCCTCACGCTCGACACCTCACACACCTGGGGAGCCGGCGTGGGTGTTTCCCCCCCGTATCTGGGTTCGGGCCCGACATCGGGGCGGATAAGGAGGGATGCCTCAGCGTTCTGGAGTGGCCATGCTTCGACGCCCGCCGCCTCCCGGCCTGGTCGCCGGAAAACCAAGCACGGACACCCAGATGGACGCCGCAGGGCAGGACGATTCCTAATCGGAGCTCAGCTTGGCCATCAACAACAGCTCAGAGGTGATGGGCACATCCCCGTCCGACTCAACCTCGGCCTGTTTGTAGGCCTGCCAGCCCACGTAGCTCCACCAGGTGCCGTAGCCTCCTGAGAGCACCACATCGGTGTACACCTCGTCGAAATCTGAAGGATCAAAGGTGTTCGGCTCAGGCAGCGCTGTTGCGAATCCGGTGGAGTCCTGGACCTGGGCCCAGGTCTCGCCTTCGGGGCCGATTCGCGTAGAGAGGACCTCGCTGAAGTCGGGGATTCCGTCTGCCTGCATGGTGAAGGTCAGGTCCACGATGAGGGCGGGTGGGCAGTACGCGCCAACGTCGTCCGTGGCATCTCCAAACCCACCGTCGACCTCGGCCTCGTAGCGCAGCAAGAGCACATCGCTCTCCGGGTCTTCGACCAGCAGGCTGGCTGAGTCCGAGGTGGGCTGCTCCTGGTCATCGAGCTGGGGACCCGTAAAGGCACCGAGCTGCGCATCGATCAAGGCCCTGGGTGAGCCATCAAAGCCATCGGGCACCGCTTCCAGATCGCTCGGCACCTCCGAGGAGAGCTCCACACAGCGAAGCGCGTCCTCGGTCCCCACTTGGGTCCCCGTGCGCTGGCCGATACCGCACGCAGTGAGGAGAAGTGGGGCGGTCAACAACAGGGTCTTGCATCGCATGAGTGTTCCTTTGTCTTGCCTGACCCCTTCAATCTTGCCAGGCCATCGACACTGTGCCACCTCGACATCGAACGTTTCGTGGGGCATCATCGCCCTATGATGCTCGAAAATGCGGAACTGTGGAAGGATGTGACCCGACAGGTTCTGCGCCTGATTCGTGGAAAGCGTAGTCAAGTCGCCTTCTCTCGTCGCTTGGGCTACCGCGGAAACGTCGCGGCAGACTGGGAGGGGGGGCACCGGGCGCCGACGGCGGAAGTGTTGCTCTACGCCATGCGCCGGGTGGGGATCGACGTGGCCGGGGGCTTTGAGAGCTTCCACGCAGCCAGCGCGCCTCTGGCCGCCGAAGGCTTGCACCTATGGCTGGACGCCCTGCGCGGGTCGACCCCTCAGGCGCGCATCGCCGAGCGCTCAGGCTTCTCCCGTCACCAGATCCGGCGCTGGCTCTCTGGAGAGGCCAAACCCAGAGTCCCGCACTTCCTGCGTTTGGTGCACGCCTTGAGTGGAAGGGGGCATGACTGGGTCGCCGCCTTCGTGGATATCGAGGCGGTCCCGGCCCTGCTTCCAGCCTTTCGCGCTGCCCACAGCGCTGCACGCCTGGTGTACGACCAGCCTTGGGCGGCCGCTCTGCGCATGCTCATCGGCTCAGACGCCTACCGAGCCGACCCAACGGACGCTTTCCTAGGGCGCGCCCTGGGCATCTCCGGGGACGAGGTCGCTCAGGCTGTGCAGGCCCTTCTGGACGCCGGGTTGGTCGCACGGACAGGGACGCAGCTGCGCTCGCTCTCTACATTCACGGCCTCTGCTACGGCCTCCGACGCAGACCGGCGCTCCCTAAAGGCTCACTGGTCTCGGGTGGCGCTGGAGCGTCTAGAGGCCCCGCGAGAGGCTGACTTGGTCAGCTTGAACCTGATGACCCTCTCGCGGGCGGATCTGGAGCGGGTGCGACAGCTCCAGCGCAGCTACTTTCGCGAGCTCCGGGCCTTGGTGGCCAGCTCCGAGCCCGAAGAGACCGCCGCGGTCGTGTTGATGCAGGTCATCTCCCTGACCCCTGACCCCTTGCCTGACCCTTCTTGAGGTCCACTTGCTCAGTCAACTCGCCCGCTGGCGCTAAGATGACAGGCCGTTGGAGACCTCATGAAACGCCCACTCTTCCTTCTCAGCCTCGCCGTCTTCGCCAGCGCTTGCCAGAACAACCCGGACGGGCTTCGGGAAGAAGAGGACGAGCTCGTTGTTGCTGACGATGACTGTGACCCGAACAACCCGGACGTGGGGCCGGACCAAGAGGAGGTGCCCTACAACGGCATCGACGACGACTGCGACCCCCTCACTCTGGATGACGACCTGGACGAAGATGGCTTTGACATCGACGAGGACTGCGACGACGAAAATGCCGAGATCTACCCAGGCGCCTACGAGAACTGCGACGGGATCGATGAGAACTGCGATGGGGAAGCTGACGCAGGCTCGCCGGATGCCGTGCCCCTCTTCGCAGACGCAGACGGCGACGGCTACGGCGACATTTTGACGACGGAGCTGGGGTGCGAGCCCACCGAGGAATGGGTCACGGACAATACGGACTGCGACGACACCCGGGCTGACGTGAACCCCGGCGTCGAAGAGGTGTGCGACAACCAGACCGACGACAACTGCGACGACTCGGCGGTCCCATGCGATCAGCTGGGCGAGTTCTCGCTGGAGGACTGCGAGGTCAAGATCCTCGGCGCCGGCGCGGGCCACCTGGCGGGCTGGGGCCTCAACCCGATGGGCGACGTCAACGGGGACGGCCTGGCGGACCTCGCCATCGCTGCGACCCACGGCACAGAGGCAAGTGACGGCTTGGGTGAGGTCTACCTGGTCGACGGGCAGGTGGACGGCCACTACGATCTCTCCGACCCCGCAGGCTTAGGCCACACGCTTGCCGTCTACCAAACCGACGCTGCCTGGGAAGAGTTCGGCACCAGCCTGGACGTCGGCGATGTCACCGGCGATGGCATTGTTGACCTGGTCGTCAGTGCCCCCCTGCGCATGGATACGACCTACCAGGCCTGCTATCCCGGCGCCCTCATTGTCTGGCCAGGTCCGCTCACTGGTGGCAGCAGCCCCATCACGCCTGATTCAGCCGTGGCCACGGTCTCTGGATTGGAGTTTTTCACGGCCGAAGACACGTACTTGTACTGCGAGAACGACGTGCTGGGAATGCGCGTATCAGTCGGCGACGTGACCGGTGACGGGGTCAGCGACATCTTGGCGGGCTCCTTCTGGGACAGCGAGCTCGGCAGCAGTGGAAGCGCCTATGTTTTCGCCGGCGGCAGCAGTCTGTCCGGGGCGGTGTCTGCGACGGACGCGCACGTGATGGTGTCTCCCAGTGTCGAGGAGGCGGAGTTCTGGACCCAACAGTCGATCGCTTGGGCCGACCTGGACGGGGATGGCAACCAGGACCTGATCCTGGGCAACCTCGGGGACGATGGGTCGACCGTCCTGGACAGCGAGGGCAACGAGGTGCCGGTTCCGGACGCGGGTGCCGTCTACGTGTTTTACGGACCACTCGCCGCGGGTGACCTCGACCCAGCAACCGATGCAGACGTGGTCATCCGAGACGTGACCGAGAGCGCCAACTTCGGCAACATCTTCGGCCACCATGCCACCGACGACTTCGACGGTGACGGCTACACAGATCTTCTGGTGGGCGCCTATGGCAACACCCACGTCGGCGAGAGTGCGGGTGCCATCTACCTCTTCTCCGGCCCGCTCGTTGGAGAGCTCAGCGTCGAAGACGCGACGGCAGTGTTCTACGGCGAAGAAGCAGGTGACGAGGCGGCCGACATGGGCGCCGCCGGTGACTTTAACGGTGACGGCGTGCCTGACATCGTGTTCGGCTCGGACGGGGCTGACTACGGCGGGGACCGCTCTGGCGCTGCGTACGTGTTCTACGGGCCGGTCTCCGGGGAGTACAGTCTCGGAGAAGCGGACCTCATCCTGCATGGAGGCACGGCCGGCGAAGAGGTGGGCTTCTGGACCACCGGCTTTGGCGACGGCAACGGCGACGGCTTTGACGACATCGCCATCACCGCACCCTATGACGACGAAAACGGTGAGGATGCAGGAGCCGTGTACATCTGTAGAGGCACGGGCTGGTAAAGGCCGGACTCTCTCATTTTTCCTCCAATGCTCCTCACACTCCTCGGCTGCCTGCCCCTCACCTTCGACGTGGAGGGCACCACAGCCTTCATGTCGGGCGATCTGGGCAGATCAGCACCCCGCAAAGTCCAGGCGCTCTTTGAGGAGTACCCAGAGGTCTCTCGCATTGAGCTGGTGGACTGTCCTGGCTCCTTGGACGACTACGCGGCCTTGGAGGCCTCGCGCCTGGTCCGGGAGCACGGGATCGACACGCACGTGGGGCCCAAGGGAGAGATTGCCTCTGGAGCGGTGGATTTCTTTATCGCAGGGGTCAACCGCTCTGTCAGCGAGGGCGGACAGGTTGGTGTGCACAGCTGGGCAGGAGGCAGCCTGGAAGGCTCCGAGCTGCCACGAGACGACCCCGAACACGAGCTGTACTTGGACTACTACGCAGAGATGGGCGTGCCTGAGGCCTTCTACTGGTTCACCTTGGACGCCGCCTCAGCGCGGGACATCCACTGGATGACGCAGGAGGAGCTGTTGACCTACGGAGTGGTGAACGCAGAGGGGCGCTGATCCAACCTACTTCTTAGACCACTTGACCCGCTTGGGCAGAGCCGCCGCCCACTCCAGCCCCTCGGCTGCCAACGCGGCGCAGGTGGCTGGAGCGACGGACTTGTCCAGCTGCACGCAGTCGTCCCATGTCCGCTCGGGCGAGGGCGAGAAGTGTGTGATCCCCGGCTCTTCGACCAGCACGCGCACGCGCTCGGGGCCCACCCGCGCAATGAGGGTCTCCTCAAAGATGGCGAAGACCATCTGGCGGTTCACGAAGGCGCAAGGCGCACCGAACATCGTCTTGAGCTCTACCCGGTCATCGTCGGGCAGGGCGGACTGGTGGGCGGCAAGGACTTCGGCAGAGGGGGATGGCATGTTGGACACTCCTGGACGCGTAGTCCTATCCCATCAGAGGGCTGCCGGAAGTACAGCTGGGGCAGACTGAGGCGTGCAAGACTGGCCACACGGAGCGTGCAAGGCCCACCTTCAGCCGCCGCGCCCCTCAAAGAACACCGCCATCATCGCCGCCATGCGCGCATCCTCCCCAGCCCGGTGTGCGTCGCCCAGCCACGGAATGTCGCCGCCAAGGCGGTTGGCATGGGCAACCGCCTTGCTCAAGGCCGGCCCCCGCTTGCCCCCCATTGCGGTCTTGGCCGTCAGCTGGATGTCTTCTCCCTTGACCAGCCCAGTGCGCTTGAAGAAGTCCCACGGCGAGCGCTCCAAAAACCAGAAGTCGAAGGCCTGGTTGTAGGCCCGCACCTCCTGCACGCCAAAGCGTTCCTGCACCCGACCGATCCAAGTGGCCAGCCTGGGCGCCGCTTGGGCGACGTCCAGGCCCTCCCTACAGACCTGGTCAATGCTGATGTTGTGGACCTGCATGGCCCGCTTGGCCTGCCAAGAGCTCAGGTGGGCGCGGGGCTGGCGCACGAAGAAAGAGATCGGTGAGACGACGCGGCCATCTTCGGTGACCACAACGGCACCGACCTCGATGATGCGTGCGCAGAAGCCGCCCCCGTTGTTGGGGAAGCCGGTGGTCTCGGTGTCCAACACGACGCAGGGAGTCATGGGCGGGCTCTATCACGGGCCGGCGTCGAGGGATTCACACACCCCGAGCCGCGAAACGAGGACGAACGTCCTGTTCGATGGCCCGCGCAGTGATCTCCCCCCAGGCCTTGGGATCCAGCAGTCCAGCGGCCCGCTCCTCTGGCCTCAGGGCCGGCCCCGGGACGGAGGCGTAGAGGGTCTGCAGGCGCTCCAGTTCTCCCGCTAGCCGCGCAGAGAGGTAGGCGCGCACGCCGGGGCCATCCAGTTGCAAGAGCTCGTCCAAGACGGCCCAGCCGAAGGCCCGGTGCACCGCCTCGTCCGCCAAGATTCGGGTCAAGGCCGCCACCACCTGGGGCTGCTGGGCCCCAAGCCGCATGGCGTTGAAGAGCGGCACGGCCAAGGTCTCCCCCAGCAGGAAGTTGGGCAGCAGAGAGTCCAAGATGCTGGCCATGAGCCCATTGGGAGAGGCGGCAATCTCCAGGTGCCGAACCTCTGTCGGCACCGGCTCCCAGTCGCCGCCGAGGGCCTCCACTACATCGGCGCAGAGCTGGGCGTGCACCAACTCATCTCCCACGATGCGGGTTGCCGTCTCCAGGAGTTCTTGCGACAGGCCCGCCTGTATCAACCAGTGCAAGAGCTGCGCGGTGATGGCAGCGCTGCGGTACTCGGCCTGAGCCCGTAGCCCCCACTCTTGGGCGGCGCGGTTCATTCCTGGGGTGCTGGCTGCTTGGCCTTCCAGGCCTCGAGGAGGGCCTGGGCCTCCGCGGTGCACTGGATCTGTGTACCGGGGTCTTCCCCTGTCCCCACAGCACGCACCGAATCGGGTGCGGGGGTGCGGGGGTCGTGCCAGGTCACAAAGCAGGTGCCATCTGGGTCTACCCGCAGCGCAGGGCTCGGCGGGTTGGTGCGCTGAATCTCAGCAGGCCCGTCCGAGGGAGGGTTGACCACCTGCTCCCAGGTGGGCAGCACGGGCACCACGGGCACCACCTCGGGCGGTGGCGGGTTCCTTGGGGGCTCCACCACGGGCGGTGGTGGGTTCTCCGTTGGGCCATCGGTAGCGCCACGACCACAGCCTGTGACGGCGGCCAAGGCCAGACCTGCGGACAGGGCGGTGATGATTCTCTTGGACATGGAGCCTCTTGCTTGGCCGGCAGTATACGCCCAGGCAGAGGGCCAAGTCCCTTGTCCCCGTCTTCAGGGTGAGCAAGCTCTCCCATGCCCCGTTCCATTGCCCATGCTCGCTCCGACTTCTTCTCGCGTGCTGGATTTGCATCGGATGGCGGCTACCAGGACCTTGTCGCCGAGGCGGAGTTCGCAGGCTTGCCCTACCAGGTGCACAACGGGCCGATGCGGCGGGAGGCCCTGCGCATCCACGATTTGCATCACCTCGTGACGGGCTTTGCGACCGACTGGAAGGGGGAGGCAGAGATCTCCGCCTGGGAGCTTGGCAGTGGGGGAGGGGGCAGACACCTCTACGCCTGGAACATCGCGCTCTGGGGCCTGTTCACAGGCTTGTTGGCCATTCCGATACGAACCTGGCGCGCATTTCAGCAGGGACGGATGCGTAGCAATCTGTATGTGGCGGATGTGGACGTGGACGCTCTGCTGCCCGAGCCGGAGCAGGCCTTGCAGGCTCTGACCCAAGGGCGCGCCAACTGGGTTCCGGATGGGGTTGTCTTCGGCCTGTTTTCCTTGTTTGCCCTGACCTGGGGCGTGCTCGCTTCGCTTGTGGTGCCTCTGTTTGCCCTACGCAGCGCACTGTCCCGCGAGTGCCCGCTGAGGTGCGGGTCCATGGCATTGACATGAGTTGTGCTCTATCCTCTCTGCTACCAACTTCAAAGCAAGAAGGCGGCCCCTGGTCTCCTAGAGGCCGCCTTGTTGATTGAGCCAGCCACGCTCTCCAAGGGCGCACTTTGGAAGGCGTGGCAGGGCCCTCAGCGTCTTCGTGCCCGCTGGATTCCTCCTACAACGAGCGCAGCGGCTCCAACCGCAAATAGCCAGTGGAGACCCACGACAGCACGGTCCTCGTTTGCGCCTCGCCGCACAAGTCGCTCTTTGATCAGCTCTATGCGCACCGGGCCGCCATCGACACGGCCTTTGGAGCTCCACTGTCCTGGGAGCGCTTGGACGAGAAGAACACCTGCAGGGTCGCTTGGCGATTGGAGCTTGGCGGCTGGGATTCGCCGGACACTTGGGATCAGGTCATCCCGGCCACAATCGATTCAATGGAGCGTCTGCACGCCGCAATCTCTCCCTACATTTCTGGTCTGGACGCAAAGGCTTCAAGTTGAGCTGGGTGTACGCCGGGCCTATAAATGCCTTTTGCTCGCCCGAAGTGAATCGCCGGGGGATTTCATGAGCCAGACCGATGTCTCCGATTCCGAGTACCAGTCCGTCTCAGCCCGAGCCAGCCAGCTTTCTAAGGCTCAGCAGGCCAACCTGCTCGCTGAGCTCGCACAGGAACTCAGTGGGCAATCCAAGAAGGTAGACCCAGCTGGCCTCAGCATCACCCAGGCAGAAGATGCCCTCTTCGACGAGATCTGGCGCCGAACGGCCGGCCAAGTCACCGGACTGTGTCTGGACGGGCTCCCCAGCCCCGAGCAGTACTTCAAGGACCCCAACCGCACCCTCTTCGTGTTCAAAGAGGCCAATCTGCTCGGCGCAGACAAACAGACCCAAGACATCCGGGGCAAGCTGCGGAAGCGCTCGCAGAGACGGGCAGCAGGCGAGCGCATCAAGTGGGAGCCCTGGTGGGACCGCAAGGTAGCGCTCTTCGCCCACGCGATTCAGCTGGGTGACTGGGAGAGCTTTCAGTACAAGGAACTCCCCAACCTGCTCCAGTACGGCTTTATCGAGCTGAAGCGCACCGCTGGCGGCGGCAACGCCAACGATGCGTTGATGAAGCACCTGGTTGCCCGTGACGCCGACCTGCTTCGTGTTCAGCTTGAGCTCTACAAGCCCCGCATCATCCTGGCCTGTGGCAAGTCTACGTCCCCAGCGGTCCTGCTCTCCAGCTTGGTGCTTCAGGACAAGGCTGTCCCAGTTGATCCAATCGAGGGGCTCAAGGCTTGGACGGGCACATGGAGCTCCGGCGAGCGCTTCATCATGCTCGAAACCCTGCATCCCTCCTTCCGCATCACCAAGACCCTCAACCAGCAAGGCGTCTACCAGAACCTCGCTCGCGCCTATGCTTCGGCCCAGGCGCAGCTCCTGCGGGACAATGGGTAGATGAGGCAAGCGCCGCCATGACCTGGACCCTCCAAGACCTCGACGCCCTCCGCGAAGGCTGGGATTTCGAAGCCAAGAAGGCCGCGGGCCAGAATGGCCAGGGCGCCGTCCCCCGCGCCTTCTGGGAGAGCTACTCCGCCATGGCCAACGGACACGGCGGTCACATCGTCCTGGGGGTGAGCGAAGACAAGGCCGGCCGCTTCAAGCTGCACGGCTTGCAGAACCCCCACAAGGTCGAGCGCGAGCTCTGGGACCTGCTGTGTGACCGCAACAAGGTCAGCGCCAACCTGCTCAGCGTCAGCGACGTGAACATACAAGAGATCGACGGGGTCTCCATCCTGGTGATTCAGGTGCCACCCGCCGCTCGCGGAGACAAGCCGGTCCACCTGGGCAAAGACCCTTTCAGCGGCAGCTACCTGCGCATCAACGACGGGGACCGCAAGCTGCCGGCAGACCGCGTTCGCCGCATGCTGGCCGACGCCGAGCGCGACCGGCCTGCGGACAGCCAGGTGCTGCGTCACCTGGGCTTGGATGACTTGCACGCGCCCACGCTCCAGGCCTACCGCAACCTGCTCTCGGCACGCTCTCCCGACCATCCCTTCTTGCGCCAGGAGGGAAGCGACTTTCTGCGCTCTTTGGGCATGTGGGGCCGGGACCCGGACAGTGGAGCGAGCGGCCTAAAGAAAGCAGGGCTCCTGCTCTTTGGCAAAGAGGCCTCCATTAAGGATGTCTTCCCCAGCTTCTTCGTCGACTACCAGCGCATCGACGCCGACGCGGACCGCTGGAGCCACCGCATCTTCTGCGATGGCACCTGGAACGCCAACCTGCTGGAGTTCTACTGGCGGGTCATCCCGGAGCTGCACCGAGACCTGGACTTGCCCTTCTCTCTGGGGGCCGACATGGTGCGCGCTGGGGAGACCCCGGTTCACCAAGCCCTGCGCGAGGCCCTGGTCAACAGCCTGATTCACGCCGACTACAGCGCGCGGCAGGGCGTGCGCGTCGAGCACCGCGTGGACCAGTTCCTGTTCAAGAACCCGGGGTCCATGCTCTTGGACCGGACCCAGGCCAGGCGGGGAGGGGAGTCCGAGTGCCGCAACCCCAGCCTTCAAGGCGCCTTCACCTTGGTGGGGCTCGGTGAGCGCGCTGGCTCCGGCGTACCCAAGATCCTGCAGGCCTGGCACAACCAGCACTGGCGCGCGCCGGTCTTGGAGGATGACTTAGAGCGCGGCATGACCTCGCTCACGCTCACCCGTGTCAGCCTGCTCCCAGCGGAGGCGCTCTCTGGGCTGCAGAAGCAGTTCCCCAGCTTCTCCCAGCTCTCCACCTTGCAGCGTCTGACCTTGGCCACCGCCAAGACCGAGGGGCGCGTGGCCAACCTACGGCTGCAGCAGCTCAGCAGTGAACACCCGCGGGACCTGAGCCAGATGCTCTCCGGGCTTGTTCAGGACGGCTACTTGGTCGCCCATGGGGAGCGTAGGGGGCGTTTCTACACCCTTCCAGGAGCCAGCACACAAGCTTCTGAGACCCCCTATAAAACCCCCTATAAAACCCCCTATAAAACCCCCTATAAAACCCCCTATAAAACTTCCTCCGGTGTTTCCCAGAACCCTCTCTTGGAGGGGCTCTCACAAGACGTACAAGGGAAGCTCATGGCTATACAGGCGGCAAAATGGGCCCAGCGTACGGACATAGAAGCGGTCCTGACCGCGCTGTGCGCCACCCGCTTCTGGTCTGCACGAGAGCTTGCGACACTGCTCAACCGCTCACCCCAGACCATCCGGAACACCTACCTCAAGCCCATGGTCAGAGCGGGCCTGCTGCGCCTTGAGTTTCCACATGAGCCCGCCTCACAGCGCCAGCGATACGGCGCCAGCACCCTGGGGGAAGAATGAAGTCCACGTCCGAAGAAGCCTTCGAAGAACACATCTACACGCACCTGCTGGAGCATGGCGGCTACGTCTCCCGAAAGCCCGCTGACTACGACTTGGATCTGGCCCTCATCAAGTCCGACATGCTCGGCTACATCCAGGACACCCAGCCCAAGACCTGGGACAAGCAGACCGCCATTCACGGCGACAAGCTCGAAGAGGTGCTCCTCAAGGCTTTCGACAAGGCCGCAGCCAAGTGGGGCTCGCTGCACTTGCTGCGCCGTGGGTTCAAGTTCTACGGCTCCACAGTTCGCCTGGCCACCTTCCGCCCAGCCCATGGACTGAACCCACAGGTGGAGGCCGACTACCAGGCCAACCGCTTGGCTGTCGTACGTCAGCTGCGTTTTGACCCCAAAAAGCCACTTTTGGAGCTTGATCTTGCTTTCTTCCTGAACGGGGTGCCCATCGCCACCGTCGAGCTCAAGAACGCCATGACCAGCCAAAAAGCCAAACAGGCCATGGACCAGTACCGCAAAGACCGGGACCCCAAAGCGCCCATCTTCCAGTTCAAGCGGCGCGCACTGGTGCACTTTGCCGTGGGCAGCGACGAGGCTTGGATGACCACCCGCCTGATGGGCTCCGGCACATTCTTTCTGCCCTTCAACCTGGGCAACGGCACCAGCGCCGGCAACCCCTTGGCTCCCGGAAAGCACCGCACCCACTACCTCTGGGAGCGCATCTGGCACCGGGACAGCTTGCTGGACATCCTCGCCCGTTTCATGCACCTGCAGGTCAACGAGCGCAGCACCCCGGACGGCAAGAAGGAGACCAAAGAGACCCTCATCTTCCCGCGCTACCACCAGCTGGACTGCGTGCGCAGCATCCTGGCCCACGTCGCAGTCAAGGGTGCTGGCACCAACTACCTGGTGCAGCACAGCGCCGGCTCCGGCAAGTCCAACTCCATCGCCTGGCTGGCCCACCGGCTGGCCAGTCTGCACGGCGCCGATGACACCAAGCGCTTTGACAGCATCGTGGTCATCACCGACCGCAAGGTGCTCGACCAGCAGCTCCAGGAAACCATCTACCAGTTCGACCACAAACAAGGTGTGGTCGAGAAGATTGACAAGCACTCCAGCCAGCTGGCCCAGGCCCTGGAGACCGGGGTGCCCATCATCATCAGCACCATCCACAAGTTCGGCTTTATCTCCGACAAGATCGAGAGCCTGCCCAACCGCAACTACGCCATCATCGTGGACGAGGCCCACAGCTCCCAGTCCGGCGAGATGGCCAAGAACATGAAGGAGATCCTGGGCGCTAGCAGCATCCAGAAGAAGTTCGAGGTCCAGGCCGACGACGTGGACACCCTGGACCAGACCGCTTTGCGTGCGGCGCTCTCCCGTGGCCCACAGTCCAACCTCTCCTTCTTCGCCTTTACCGCCACGCCCAAGTTCAAGACCCTGGAGCTCTTTGGCCACAAGGGTCCCGACGGCAAGCCAGCGCCCTTCCATCTGTACTCTATGCGCCAGGCCATCCAAGAGGGCTTCATCCTGGATGTGCTCCGTGGATACACCACTTACAAGCGCTACTTCAAGCTGCTCAAGGCGGTCGCGGACGATCCAGAACTCGACAAGAAGCGAGCGAGTCGCGCTCTGGCCAAGTTTGTCAGCCTACACCCCACCAACATCGCTCAAAAAACCGAGGTCATCATTGAGCACTTCCGTGCTTGCGTACGACCCAAGCTGGGCGGCCAAGCCAAAGCCATGGTCGTCACTGGGTCCCGCCTGCACGCTGTCAAGTACAAGCTGGCCTTCGACGCGTACATCCAGGACAAGGGCTACACCGACGTGGGTACCCTTGTCGCGTTCTCTGGCGAGGTGCGGGACCCGGATGACCCCACCACCCAGGACAAGCCCTACACCGAGCCGGAGATGAACCAGCACCCGGTCACCGGCAAGCAGCTCAAGGAGTCTGAGCTGCCCGCTGCCTACGCCGGAGGGGACTACAATGTCCTCATTGTGGCCAACAAGTATCAGACTGGCTTTGACCAACCTCTGCTGCTCGCGATGTACGTGGACAAGCGCCTACATGGCATCCAAGCCGTCCAGACCCTCTCTCGCCTAAATCGTACGACCCGCGGCAAAGAAGAGACCTTTGTCCTGGATTTTGTCAACGAGCGTGAGGAGATCCTGGAGAGCTTCCAGGCCTACTACGAGAGCACCACCGTCAATGAGTCCGTTGACCCTCAGCGCCTCTATGAACTCCAAGGTGAGCTGGATCAAGCCCAGGTCTACACCCTCTCCGAGGTCAACCACTTCGCCAGCCTGTTCTTCAAGCCCAGGAAGCGCCAGACCAGCGCCGACAACGGGGCCTTGAACGCGGCCCTGGACCCTGCAGTAGACCGCTTCAAGGCCATGGAGGAGGACGCACGCGAGATCTGGCGCGGACAGCTCGGTGCCTTCTGCAACCTCTACAGCTTCCTGGGTCAGATCGTGCCCTTCAGCGATGTGGACCTGGAGAAGCGCTTTGTGTTCGGCAAGATGCTGCTCAAGAAACTCCCCAGCAAGGGGGAGACCAACCCTCAGGTCTACCTGGGGGACGACGTCGCCCTGCACTACTACCGCTTGGAGAAGCAAGCCCAGGGCGCCATTCTGCTCGCTGCGGAGGGCACCCAGGAGCTCTATGGGCCAAGCGCTACGGGCACTGGCAAGTCCGTGGACGAGAAGGAGAAGCTCTCCACCCTTATCGGCGTGGTCAACGACCGCTTTGGCACCGACTTTGACGCCCAAGACCTGATCGACGGCGTGACCAACCAGCTCGTCGCCGACGCCAGCATGCAACAAGCGGCCAGCGCCAACGACCGTGCCAACTTTGGGTTCGTCGCTGGGCCTGCTTTTGATGGTGCCCTGATCGACCGCCACGCGGAGCACGGGCGCTTCATCGACGCGGTGTTCTCGGACACCGAGGTGCTCAAGTTCTTGAAGCTCAAGGTGCTCGATGAGGTATACAGACAGCTGAGAGCAGAGGCGCCGTGAGAGGCGCTGGGGAATCCTGAGACAGTGGAGTGGGGAATGAAAGACACGAAGTTGGAGACAGCGACCACCGCAGCTCCATCGGCTGATGTAGCCGCGCTTGGTCAGGACTTTGGAAGCAATACTGACGTGGTCCGAACTGTTGATCCTGTCTATCGCGACGAATCGGGGCTTGCTGGCAAGGCGCGAGACCGAAGGCGTGCGTGAGCCCGTCGAGCGTTGAGCAACGTGGCCAGCAGGCTCCGAGGCGAGTGAGAGAAGGCTCAACAGGAGTGATCACGTCAGTATGCAGCGGGCGTCGCTACTTACCCCTGACTTGGGTGTGACCGACAGTGCGGTTCATGTGGCGTCCATCTACTTTCCAACAAACGGCAGCCAGCCAGAGGGAGATGACCTCGCAACTCTGGCAGCCATTGCACAAAGCTACCAAGGGGTTCTCGATGCTGGAGGAGAGGGGGGATTCGTTCTGGAGGGGTATGCAGACGCAAGAGGGGAGGCCGGCTCCAATGTGGACCTGAGTCAAGCGCGTTGCTTCGGCACGCGAAACATCTTGGGGGGCTATTTTCGGAGCCGGCCTAGCTTCAAACTACAGCCGCTCGGAGAGGAGTTGGCCCAAGGTTCCACAGACAACGCCCTGGATCGCCGCGTCGACGTCATCGCGGACTTCTCGTCCTATGACAAGGAGCGGAAGCAAAAGGTGATAGATGGCAAACTTGCGCTGCCGGACTTGTTGACGAGCGCCGCGTTGATCTTGGATGCAAGAGGTGGGATGGGAAATGAGCGTGCGGCTGGTGTCTGTCGGCGTTTGCATAGGCCGGGCATCGATGACTTGTACCTGGACGAGGGGGCCGTCCGAAAATATCTCCACAAGGAGCTGTTTCAGTCCGGAGTTGAGCCGGAACAGGTCGCGTCGCGTGCACTATTGGAGGCGGCTAGACTGGCCGGTGCAGCACCTTCTGCGGAGGAATTTGCAGACTCGATGAGAGCCATCACTGACGGCATGTTCTATGGGTTGGAGGAACTACAGACTCTCTACGACAAGCTTGGTGAGACCAATCTCTCTGCACGCCACATGTGCCAATGGGCCATCGCCAAGCGCGAGGATCCCAACAGTGTGCTTTTCCAGCTGAACGGATAGATTTGTAGATGTTCGCTTTCTATAGAATACTTGCCGCCGGATTGCTTGGCTGCTCGGCCGCTCCCACTTCCGCCGCCAGCAGTCCAGAGCGGACGGAATCAGCTTCGGTTGAACAAACGGCAGTGGCCCCAATCACCACCTGCGACGCCCTCCTCATCCGTCGCCACGAGACCTGCCCGGCCGAGTCCCAGGCGGCCATTGACGCAATGCCCCGTGGCCTGCCTCGCCGCCCGATGTCTACCTACACCCAGTACGAACGCTGTGTGTTCTTCCCCGACCGACGTACAGACATCGCGGCCTGCCTGGACCTCCAAGACTGTGCCGATTGGGCTGCTTGCGATGCCCAACTGCTGGTCGATGAGTGGCGGGTCTCCACCTCTGCGTCCATCTGCGATGCTGTCACACTCCGTCGCTCCGGAAGCGCGAAGGACGAGCTCTTGGCCTTGGCTCCTGGTTTCTCCGGTGGCATGAAGGGCCAGACGCTCCATCTCGCTCATCTGGCCCTGGCCTGTCCCGAAGAGCCCGAACTGGAACAAGCCTTGGCCGGCTGCCTTCTTCTCTCAGACCAAGCCTTCGCGGGTTGTGTGCTGGCCGCTCAGACACCTTAGCGGCTAGCCAAGCAACCCCCGCAAAACAGCGCTCAGGTTGATCAGCGTACGATTCAGATGCGCCATCGTCTCAGCCTCGTCGTCACCCCAAGCCCAGAACGAGAGCATCAGCTGGGAGCCAAGTTGCTCTTCAGGGGACCCCGGCAGGCCGGTGAAGCGCACCGGAACGACCGTCGCTCCAATCACCCCCCATCCAAAGGCTTCGTCTTCCTGAGACAGTCCACGGGCGAGAGGGTTGACAAGTTCATGCACGCGGGCGGAGCTGGTGTTCAGGGGCAGCTCGCGGAAGAGGAACATCAGGCGCCCTGAGCACTGAAGGGCCTTGGGAAAGCCAGCGTGCTCGTTGGTGCTCGGCCCGTTGAAGGCACAGTCGTTGGTCTCCAGCGTGGAGCCTGGGCCGTTCAGCAATTCCAGCAGTTGGTAGAAGGTCTCGACCGCTGGGTATTGGTCCCACCCGCTCCAGTCCTCAAGCGCCGTGCGTATCAAGGCAGGTGACTCTCGAAGGTCCAAATAGCGGTGGTTGGCGTCGGCGAGTGAGCCACTCCATGGGTGGGAGCGGACCGCCAGCGCGGCTGGGTCACTGAGTTCAACGACGTGCATGAGAGTCCTCTTGCAGCGCTAATACAGCAGCGAGCCGCTGCATGCACACAAGGTCGCCTGTTGTCGCCGCGCTCAGAATGCTGCACCGCGTAGCTTCTTGACTTGTGCGCTCCTCCCACGTGCCTACATCTCCCGCCTCAACTTCGGAGATGACTGTGTTCCTCAAGAACCTGAACTGGCGCTACGCAACCAAGAAGATGGACCCCACCAAGTCCGTGCCGGACGAACTGGTCGAGCAAATCGTCGAGGCTGTACGCCTGGCGCCGACCTCCTCAGGCCTGCAGCCTTTTGAGCTCTTCGTCATCACCAACCCCGCCATCCGAGCCCAGATTGAGCCGGTCGCCTGGGGACAGAAGCAGATCACCGAAGGCTCCCACCTGCTCGTCTTCGCGGCGTGGGACACCTATACCGAGGCGCGCATCGACGAGGTGTTGAACCTGATGGCTGAGCACCGCGGCGGGCTGACTCCCATGCTCGAGGGCTACTACTCCAAGCTCAAGGTGGCCTACCTAGACCGCGATGCCGAGGTCAACTATGCGCACGCCGCACGTCAGGCCTACATCGCTCTGGGCTTCGCCATGGCAGCCGCAGCTGAGCTGAAGGTGGACAGCGTACCGATGGAAGGATTCGACCCCGCCGCGGTGGACGAGATCCTGGGACTGAAGGAGAAGGGCCTTCGCTCGGTGGTGCTCCTGCCGCTGGGCTACCGCGCCGACGAGGGCGACTGGCTCGCTCCCATGGCCAAGGTGCGCAAGCCCAAGGCCTCCATGGTCACCGAGCTCGACTGAGTCCAGTGAACAGCGTGTGCCTGGTGGCCATTCATCCAGGCACCGCGCCTGCCAGCTCGGTTCGGGCGAACTGGCGGCCCATAGCTCGACGGACTACCCCGAGAGCGTGCCCCACTTGCGGCGCCTGGGATTGCCCCCCGGACACAAAGGGCCTTCAATGACCGAAATCGACTTGCGCTGGGGAACCCGGCGCGCTGTGTGCGAGCAGCTCATCGAGTTGCTGGACGTGGACTGGTGCATCAACCCCCGACAGAACCGTGGAACCATCCTTGAGGTGCTGACCCGTCACGCAGACTTGGGCTGTGAGTCGGCGCTCCTAAGAGTGCTTCAGGACCCCAGAGAGTCCCCCTGGAACCAGCGCAGGGTGGTGCAGAGCTTCAGCCGCTTGGGCCTAAAGCTAGCGCAGGAAACGCTTCGTCCCTTGATACAAGAATGGCTGCGTCAACTCCGGCCGCGTCATCCCGGCACGATGGGTGGGCGAGCCCTTGTTGAACTGCTCGATCTGAGCCCAGAACCTCAGGCCTTCTCTCAGCTCTTTCTCTCCCAAGATCTACAGAGAAAGCGCCATCTCCTTCGCTCGGGTTGCCTTCCGGAGACGCTGGCCTCGCGCTTGATTCCGGATTGGCTCGCTCAGGCAGACCCCACCAACCTGGAGGACCAAGATCTGGGCTGGATTTTGGTGGCGGATCCAAGTGCTCGAAGCTGGCTCTTCGTCCATGACATCCCAGTGGACCCGCGGCGTTTGAGGGAGCTGCTGCGAGAGAAGACGCCGGCCCAAGTCAACGCCATCTTCCAGCAAGCCCCTCATGCGCGGAGACGTGCCGAGGCAGATTTCTGCCTGCCCCTCTCCTCGCTCTCTTTGCCTGCAGAGCAAGTGCTCGAGCAAATCCGTCTCTGTATCGCTGCCGAAGCCCGGCGAAAGCGTCCCTCCCCACGGGCTCAGGGCGCACGCTTCTTGCTTCGTCAGATGGGCCCAGAGGCCTTGAGCCAAGCGCGGGATTGGACTCCGGTCTCGTCTAGCTTCTCCCGGGCCCTCTCCCAGCTCGAAGGCCCAGGGCCAAGGGGCCAGTACCGCGCTCTACTGGATGCGATCTGGGCGCCGCAGCCCGAGATGGAGGAGGTGTTCTTGGCCGCCTTGCACGCACAGCACCCGGGCGAGCGCTATCTGGCGCTTCGGGGCTTGGAGCGCTTCTCTGGCGCAAACGAGGCCACCCTGCTCCGGCTCTCCCACCAAGACCCCCATCCGCTGGTGCGCATCCTGGCCCTTGGCATTTTGGTGGGTCGCGGTGGGCCCGGCCAGGCCGAGCTTCTGAAGCTGGCTCAGACAAGCCAGTCCGTTCTGGAGCGGGCAGAGGCCCTACGCAGCCTGGCCCTGCTCGGGGGGCATCAAGCCCTGCTCTTCAAGGCCTTGGAGGACCGAGAGCTGGAGGACCAGTTCTACACGCCGGTGGCCGACGAGGCGGCAACGGGCTTGGCGCTTCTACCGGAAGACGCAGGCATGCAGACGCTTCTTAGGGCGAGCTTGAGGGGACACTGCTCAGAGACCCAGCTCTTGCTTCACGCCCTCATCGAGCGAGGCTTGGACGGCGAGTCTCTGGAGCTCCCGGTCCTCTTCGCGTGGAGAAGGCGGGCTCTGGGCCTGACGCCCCACAGGACCCCCTCCATGGCTTCTGCCCCGCCTTGAGCTCCCATGTTGGCGGCTTGGGCACTCCGCTTACTCCGCCAACAACCACCCCAAGGTCGCGTCCGAGAAGTGCTTCCCGTGTAGCCAAGGGATGTGGGCCGTGTCCTCCATCGTCCAGAGCTCCACCCGGTGACTACAGCCGGTGTAGCGCTCGACCACGGTCTCCTCCTTGCCCTTGTTTCGGGTCAGGTTCATCGTGCCGCCCGCCTCGGTTTCCGTGCAGCCAGCACGCTCCGCCCAGCGGGCGACGGACTCGGTCGCGCTGGGGTGGTCGCCCTCTTTGCCCTCGTAGGGGACAGACTCATCTTCGGTGCCGTGGATGTGCAGACTGTTGACGGGGTCCCCCACGGCACAGTCCTGCGCGTTCCAGGGAACGGAGCCGGCCAGCCCGCCCATGGCCCGGATGCGGTCCGGTGCCTCACAGGCCATGCGGTAGCTCATGTAGTGGCCGTTGCTGTGCCCGAAGTAGATGGCCTGCTCTTGGGCGCCAAAGTCTGAGATCATCTCGTCCTGAAGGCCCAACAGGAAGCCCACGTCGTCGACCTCGGCCTCCAGGTTGCAGCAGTAGTCTCCGGCGTCCCAGCTCTGCTGGTCGTCCTGAGGGCGCTCCAACCCCTCCGGCAAGAGCAGGTGGAAGCGCATGGCGTCGACTTGGTCGGAGAAGCCCATGTACCAGTCCTGACGGCCAGCGGTGCTGCCCAAGCCGTGTAGCAAAAACACCATTGGCAGAGCTTCTTGACCGTCCCAGTCGCTGGGGGAGATCACGGGAGTGGCCCGCTCGGAAGAACCGACGGTGACCTCGGGCGCGCAGGCCAGGAACATGAGCAGCACGGCAGACTCCATCTTCAGCATAGGGCTAAGGTGGCCCTGAGCTAACGTGCCCTCTGGCCCCCTCGCTCGACAACCCCCACGCCATCGCTGGCTCGGAAGCCCACCAATGCCTGATCTCTGGAGACCCACTGCCCTGATGGCGGCCGTGTTCGCCCTGTCTGCCCCAGCCCACGCCGGTGGTTGGACCCAAGAGACGGGGGACTACTACGTCAAGGTCTGGGGCCGCTCCTTGCTCGGAACTGGCGTCTTTGGTCCGGCCATCGGCGAGACCCTCCAGCTCGAGGACCGCTACCAGGATCACCAGCTTCAGAGCTACGCGGAGTACGGGCTCACCGAGCGCCTGACCTGGGTCGGCTACGCGGTTCCCGTCGGACATGCGCGCTATGGCGACCAGGGCAGCACATATGTGGGGCCCCTGGCGACGGGCGTACGTGTGCAGCTTCTCCGCTCCGATTCTGTCGCCTTGAGCGCCCAGTCCATGCTCGGCGGCCGGGTGCCCTTTGGGGAGGAGGCGCTCTTTGAGGGACAGGTCGATGGCCAGCAGCTGGTCGTTCGGCCAACCTTGGCCACCGGACAGGCCGAGGCTGAGCTGCAGCTCGGGATCGCTAGACCCAAAGGATGGATGTCCTTCCATGCCGGCGCACGCGGCTTCACCAGCAAGCGCTATCTGCCGGCCCTGACGGGCTACGCGCAGTTCGGGTGGACGCCGAAGGAGCACCTGGTCTTTGACCTTCACTTCCCGCTCTACCGCAGCTTCGGAGAGATCGAGGAGGTAGACGTCTTGGGCGTCACAAACACCAGCTACCTGGGCTTTGGCCTGAGCGGCAGTGTGTGGCTCAGTGAGCATCTGGCGGTGACGGGCTCCTTCGAAGGGGCTGGCTTGGCCGTGTCCAACGCTGGGACGCCCTCCCTAAACCTAGGCATTGAGCTGCGCTGAAGCCCCCTCAGGGCACCTCGACGACAACCCCAAGGCTCTCCACCCCGTGCTTGCCGGCGGCACTCAGGGCCCAGCGTCCGGACTCCAGAGACACGCTGGCCTGGGTTGCGGTTTGGATGCGATCGATTCGCCAGCCATCTCCCTCTTCGGCGTACACCACCCACCACCGGGCAGCAGGGTGACTGACATCCACCCCAGTCGAGGTCTGTACGAGTTCGGGTGCCGCCACGGAGACACTGGCCATGTCAAAGACGGGCGGGGTCAGGGCAGGGGTGACGTAGAACTCCTCACGGAAGACCTCACGAAGCTCCGAGCTCTCGGCCAGAGTGCCGATGTGGTAGTGAATCCCACCGTAGACGTGCTTGTCCCGGCGCTCCTGGGTCAGCCGTACCTGCTCGCGGAACTCGTCTAGGGACCACTTGGAGCTGCTGTCCAGCTGGTAGAGCGCGTGCCCGACATAGGTGCTTCTTCCGCTCTCCGGAAGCTCAGCCCACCAGTCCAGCAGGGGCTCGAAGGCTTGGGCGCTCTGGGTGGTGGGCCAGTAGAGTTGGGGGGCCAGGTAGTCGACCCAGCCATTGGCCTTCCAGTGGACCGGATCTGCGTAGAGCTCAGCGTACTGGTCCAAGCCGCTGATGCCCTCGGGCTGACCCGGCCGGTAGATTCCGAAGGGGGAGATGCCGAAGCGCACAGCGGGGTTGATCTCGGCAACCTTGTTCGAGACCCGCTCGACCATTTGATTGACGTTGTCTCGCCGCCAATCGGCCAGGCTTAAGTCCCCGCCGTAGGCCGCATAGGTGTCCTGGTCCGGAAAAGGCGTGCCATCGGGGTAAGGGTAGAAGTAGTCGTCGAAGTGAACCCCATCGACATCGTAGTGGCTGACCAAGTCGCCGATGACCGCCTCGAGGTGGTCTTGTACAGGCGGTGCGCCGGGGTCGAGCCAGAGGGTGCTGCCGTAGGGGTAGGCATATTGGCTGTTGAGAACGCTCTGGTGGTTCGATGCCGCGCTTGACGTGCTGCTGGCCTTGGCTCGGTAGGGGTTCATCCAAGCATGGACCTCCAGTCCTCGTGCGTGCCCTTCGTCCAGCAAGAACTGTAGAGGGTCCCAGCCCGGGGCGCTGCCTTGGGTACCGGTCAGGTAGCGGCTCCAGGGCTCCAGCTCGCTCTGATACATCGCGTCTGCTTCTGGGCGAACCTGGAAAAAGACGGCGTTCAATCCGCTCTCTTGGGCGACATCCAGGAGCGTGATCAGCTCCTCTTGGCTCTGTGTGGCGCTCAGTGCGCTGCTGCTGGGCCAGTTGATGTTCCAGACGGTGGCGACCCAGACCCCCCTCAGCTCGCGGTCATGACCGACCTGGACCAGACCGGAGTCCTCCGAGTCGAAGGTGGTCGTGGGCCGAGAGGGGAATGACGCTGAGTCGGAGCATGCGGCCAGAGCGAGCAGGGGAAGCAGCAAGGGAACTCCGTTGGGGGAGAGAGTTTAGCGGGTTCAGGCTGGGGCTGGCTTTGGCGCTAGGCCGTCTCGCCAGTGACACCACGAAGCAGGGTCAGGGCCCCCGACTTCAAGGCCGCAATCTGCTCCGTTGAAGCGGTGCCATCGGCGCATAGTTTAGCGCCAAGGCCGACCACGTGCAGGCAGCCCTTGCAGGCACCTGCGCTCTCAAGGCGTGGCAGCATGCCCGAGCGAAAGAGCCACCGTGAGGCTGCCTGGCTGTCGATGACGCCTTCTTCCAGGGCCACGCAGAGTCCGAGGACTTGAATGGCGACGAAGGCGCGGACCTGGGAAGGGTCGAAGGATTCAACTTGGGTGGGGGACATGCAGGAGGCTTATCTCGAGCGCAGCGACTCTGTTGCTTGCGCATCGTCCCTTCTCTGGAAGGGAAGTGGGGACCCGTGACGTACCCTTGTGTTCAATCGCCCAGAGGCGTACGCGCTGGAGTCATGCATGCCCCCGACGAAATCCCTTCATGTGACCGGTCACTGCTACTGCGGTGCGGTGACCTACAGAGTGGACATGCCCGCTGGCAAACGACCACGCTTCGCGCTCTACTGTCACTGCGAGAGCTGCCGAAGAGCGCACGCTGCTGCCCTCTCGCAAGTGGTCTGCGTCGACACCACGATGATGACAATCACCGCTGGGGCTGAGCTCGTGACCGAGTTCAGCAAGCCACCTCGGGGACCGGTGCGGGCCTTCTGTTCGGCCTGCGGCACCCGGATGTACAACGCCTTTCCCGCGTGGAAGCCCGACGACGGCACAACCCCGATGGTCTTCTTCACCAACACCCTGAATCAAGCCACAATGCTGGAGCTACCAGAGCGCTTTCGGCCAACGGGGCACAACTATTCTGAGGAGTGCGTGCTGGATCTGGCACGGCTCGAGGAGCTCTTGGCAGCCTCGCAGCCCTGACTATCAGGCTCCGCCATCTTGGTGAAGACCTCGAGCAGCTCGGAGGGCGTCCAAGGCTTGCCCCGAGAGGCTGTGGGCTGGCGACCGGCAAGCTGAGCCCGAATCTCTGCCTCGGAATATCCGCTGGACAGCACGGTGCGCAGAGTGGGGTCGAGCACCTGCGGCTCCTTGAAGACCTGCTCTCCAGAGACTCGCGGCATGGTCATGTCCAAGAGAAGGCCACGATGATCTTGCCAGTGATACTCGCCAATGCTTTGGCGGGGGGGCTCTGGCGCTTGTTCGGGGAACGTCCCAACACCCGCTGGAAGGATGACGCGAATCGCCAGTCGCGTATTCAGGGTCTTGAGTCTGCGGTCCATCTCTGAGGGGCCGATGCGTATGAGGACCTTGGCAGGGCTGGACCGGTCCATGTGTGCAGCGCGGATGCGATGCCTACTGAGCTCCGCTTGGCTCTTGATGACCAAGCTGCCCGGCAGCATCTGGCGGACGCGTCGCGCCTCGGAGAGGAAGGCCATCAAGGCGTCTACGTCCTGCACGCGAGTCAGCCACTCGGACCCGCGTTGAAGGTCCAAAATGCGCTTGGCCGTGGCGTTGACGCCTAAGAGGGAGCCACTCTGGAGATCCACGACCACCATGGGCTCCGGCAGCAGATCAGCGACGTTGGAGAAGTCCTTCACGTCAATCTCGGAAGTACTCTCGACCGCTCGCTTCGCCTTCAGAATCGGGGTCAAGGTGGATGCGCACCACGCATCGGCCGTCACTGCGGGCGATGGCCTCTGCGGCCTCGCCTGCGCACAGCCTGCGGCGACCCAGGGCATTGACGTAGAGCTCGTTGATTTGCTTGCCAACCGACATGCCGACCAAGCTGATCAATCCAGAGGCCGAATCGGGTCGAATCGATCTGAGGCTTTTCTATGCGCCGTGGGCACTCAACGCGCCGGAGCCCTTTCCTGCCTCACCGAACACAATGCGACGCGTTGCCACCTTGTCGATGAAGAAGCGATCATGGCTGACGACCAGCACCGCCCCCGGAAACTTGACCAGGGCCCGCTCCATGACCTGAGCACTGGTCATGTCCAGGTGGTTTGTGGGCTCGTCGAGAACCAGGACCGAGGCCCCGGAGAGCAGGCACTGGGCCATGGCCACGCGGGCCCGTTGCCCACCCGAGAGGGTGCCGATCTTCGCCTTCATGTCGGCTTCTGAGAACTGGAACATGGTCAGAAAGCGTTTCACCGCCTTGCGGGTCGCTGTGAGCGCCAAGCTGTCCGGGAGGGCGTTTACAGCGTGCGTGACGGTGTCCGTCGGGTCCAGGTCGTCCAGCATCTGGTTGAAGGAGACGAAGGTCTGGCCGCGTGTCCACTCCACAGTGCCGGTGTCTGCGTCGGTCAGCCCGGTCAGCACGCGAAGCAGGGTGGACTTGCCGGAGCCGTTTGGACCGATGATGGCCAGGCGCTGCTGGCGGCGCAGATCGAAGCTCAACGCCGAGAACAAGTCGTGGTCGCCATAGGACTTGCTGAGATCGCGGACCTCACAGAGCACCTCTTTGGTGTGCAGGCCCTTGTAGATCTCCGTGATGATCTGATCGACGGGCTTGGGCCCCTTGCTTTTGCGGATGCGCGAGAGTCGCTTTCCCAAGCCCTTGCTCTTGTTGCGGGCCGCTTCACGACGGCTGGCGATGCCTTCGGCCTCATAGGCCAAGAGCTCGGACTCGAAGACGAACTGCTTCTGAAGCGTCTTGAAGCGCAGCTGCTTTTCGACCACGTAGGAGCCGAAGTTGCCGCTGTACTCGTGTAGGTGGTGGTTCTCGACCTCCACGATGCGGTTCACGATGTCATCGAGAAAGGCCCGGTCGTGGGAGACCACAATGGCTGCGCCGTGGAAGCTCTTGAACCAGCTCTCCACCCACTCCACGCCCACCACATCCAGGTAGTTTGTGGGCTCATCGAAGAGCAAGACGTCGGGCTTCTCCAGTAGAATCTTGGCCAGGGACGCCCGGTTTCGCCAACCACCCGAGAGCGCATCGATGGGGCAGATGCGGTGTGCTTCGTTGAAGCCCAGCTTGGTCAGCGCAGTGTCGATCTCTCGGTCCACGTCCCAGCCGTCGAGACGGGCCATGTCCTCGAAGAGCTCAGCCTGGCGCTCGACCAAGCGGTCCAGCTCGTCCGCGCTGGTGCCCTCGTCTGCCATGGCCGTGTCGATCTTGGCCAGCTCGGCCTCGACCTCGCGCACTTCTGCAAAGACCTCGGAGAGCACTTCCATCACCGAGACTGAGCCGTCCAACTCCGAGAACTGAGAGAAGTACCCAATCTTCACGCCGTCTTGAACGGTGACCGTGCCGTGGGTTGGCTCCAGCTGATCCAGCACCAGCTTGAGCAAGGTGGACTTGCCTGAGCCGTTCTTGCCGATCAGGCCCACGCGGTCTCCACTCTCCAAACGGAAGAAGGCCTCGCGCAGTACGGGGGTGGTATCGAAGGTCACGGAGACATCGTTCAATCGGACCAGGCTCATCGAGCTCCCAGGGGGCAGACGGGGACAACCCGTTGCCGGGTCCAGGCACGTAGCCACGCGCGGTGAAGCTTGCGAGGAGTTGCGGCCGGGAACGGACAGCCCCTCCTGTTGTCTGAGCATCCATGAATGCTCCCTGCCTCTCCTTTCGTTGTCCGCTCCGCTGGTCTGATCTCGCCGGGGAAGGGGACACCCGACACTGCAGCCGTTGTGATCAGCCGGTTCACGATTTGTCCTCCATGCAGCCCGAGGCCATCGTGGCCATTCTCCAGCGTCCGGAGCCTTCCTGCGTGCGTTTTCTACGAGGGGCCTCCGGAGTGCTTGTTCTGGGCGCCTCGCTGGCCTCCGGGTCGGCGCTGGCCGGTGAAGGCTACGGCGGTCAAGCCCTGCCTGGACACGGTTCCATTGGACCCAGTGAGCCGGTGGAGGCGGTGATGGGGGCCATAGACCGGAACATCTACGGCGAGGCGATGGCTGGACTCTCACCGCAACTGTCGTTGCTGTGGGCGGAGTCTGAGGCTTTCGCCGCCGGTCAGCGCGGCAAGGTTGTGGTGCGTCTCTCCGTGGGACGCGAGGGGGAGGTCGAGTCGGCCTCGATTCAGAGCAGCCAGCTGGAGGATGCAGCTTTTGAAGAGGCCATCTTGGCGCTCGTCCTGGGGCTAGAGCTGCCGACCGGTCATGGCGCGGTCCTATTGGTCTACCCGCTGAACTTCGAGGCGAAGGGAGACGAGGAGGACTGAGGGGCGCGCTCAATCTGCTTGAAGCAGGGGTTCACAGAGCTTGAATCGCAAAGTGAACGCGGTGCCCTTCCCAAGGGCGCTCTCCACGTCAACGCTGCCGCCGACCTGCTCTACTCCGCTTAGCACCAGCGATAGGCCCAGTCCCGGCAGCTCAGTGGGTCTCAACTGACTGGCGCCTACTTCGTGCGGGTTGAAGTAGATGGACCGGCGGGCAGGTCGATGGACCTGGCCTTGGAGTGCGAGTCCTTCATCGCTGAGCGTGACCCCAAGATCGAAACGTCGGAGGAGTCGATCTAACCTGACGCCAAGACCGTATCAATGGCCCCCCGCAGCACCCAAGCGGCACCCTCAGGGTCCATGTCTTGCGCAGAATCCAGCGCCTCTCCGACAATCTGCTGCTCCCCCAAGGTCAGAGCTGGATTGTCCCGGAGCTGCTGCAAAGCCTCAAGGTAGACCTGGGCACATCCAGCGGCGTCCCCCCGGTTGAAGAGCGGGACTCCGGCTGCAACAGCTGCTTGGAGTGCTGCTATCGCTTCGGGGTGCCCGGCCTCGCGCGGCAGAGCGCCCGGGATCACCTCCGCAGCCAGAATCTCCAGGGAGAACGCGCCAGGCTGTTTGTCTGCGAGCAACACCCCTAGAGTGTCGATGCGCCCCAGTTGGGCGTCCAATGCAGGGGCGCCGGGAACTGCGCGTCCAAAGGCCGTGGGCCTAAAGTCGGAGAGAGGCAGCAAGACCTGGGTTGTGCCATTGGCTTGAGTCTGTACTTGGACTCGATATGAGCCAGCTCGAAGAGGCACATCTGAGCGCCGAAGGGTAATGTCATACACCCGTCCGTCGCCCTTTAGAGTCAGTGCTATGGCGCTGGCGTCGGCAAGCGCACCTGGTGGCAGGGCCGCGCGTGCTGATGCGAATCCGCCGTTCTGTTCTAGGGATAGATCTCCTTGAAAGAGCACGGTCTCTGATGTGCTCACGGTGGAGCTTGAGACGCCCCCCATTACGGTGTCGTTTACAACGAACCAGTTCTGGTCTGTCACAGACAATGCGCTCATGAAAGCCATCAGGAATAGGGGCGACATAGGATTTCCGAGAGTGGGATGCCCTCTTAGGTCAGAAGGGAGCTGCGCATTGCTCTCGGAGTGATCACCTCAGTGAGTCCTTGACTCCCTACGATACGACTCCGGAGCCATCGAACAGGCCCCTCGGAGGCACAATGTTGGCCCATCTCTCGCCCCCGAGGTCCCTACTGACGTGATCCGAACTGTTGATCCTGCTGGCGCGAAGAACCTGGGCACGCCGGCAAGGCGCGAGACCGAAGGCGTGCGCCAGCCCGTCGAGCGTTGAGCAACGTGGCCAGCGGGTTCAGGGGCGAGTGCGAGTAGGCTCAACAGGAGTGATCACGTCAGTATATGTCCAAGGCCAGTCCCGCTCGCGAAGGCCTCCGCGTTGGAGATTCCCTCGTCGACGCGCCGGAGTTCCTGCTTCACCTGGGTGTTCACGGAGGCGCTCTGGTGGACGCGCGTCTGCGTGGCAACTTCGTGCTTCAGTATGCGGTGTGGCTCGGTGATCTGGGCACCTTGCCGAGCTTGCAGACCTTGCTCTTGGAGACCCCGGCCGCTGGCCAGAACTGGGGCCCCGTGTTCGAGCAGCTGGCCCGTCTGGAACTGCCTGGGCTCCGCACCCTGGTTGTAGGACGTGGGGGGAGCACCCGGAAGTGGGTTGTGCCTCAGCTCCCGCTTCAGCTCCTCTCTGGACTGATGCACCTGGAGCTGGATGGGCGTTTGGATGGGGCCAGCTTTGAGGGGAAAGCGCGTAGAGCAGGTCTACGAGCAGGGTGAGCAGCTCCACCAGAAGGTCTATGGGGCAGACGGGACTCTGGAGAAAGAGCGCCACTTCGAGGGCGGAACGATTCGCGAGGAGTGCTTTGTAGGGCCCCCACCAGCGATGCCAGCGGGTCCCTATGGGGACAGCTTTGCGGGCGAGAGCACCAAGGCCCTTGAGCTGGGCGCCTCGCGCAGCATTGATAGAGCTGAAGACCTGACGCCTCTGCAGTCCACGTTCCTGCTCCAGGTCTTTGTACCCCAGATCCAGACCGAGTCTGTACAGGAGATACTGGCAGTCAGCGACGATTGGGCCTGGGTTTTGGACAGCTGCACGCAGCGCAGCAGCGGCACCCCGCTTGAGCTGCTGACCACCTTGATGGGCGACACCCGCGTGGGCCTGCTCTTCGGTCAGGGCCGCTTACTTGCGCGCATTGAGGATGGGGAGATTGTGCTTGAACGCTAAAGTCTGCTCGCCATAGAACTCGATGCTGTACACGGGAAGTTGGAACGGTCGGGGGCACTCTCCAAGCGCTTGTGTACACTTCGGCATGCCCTCCCGCCGTCAGCTCCTCTACGCCTCCCTCGCGACCCTTGCGGTTGGGTGCAAACCTACGCCCAGCTTGTTGGACACCCACGAGGAAGGCGACGCTACAGACAGTGGCAAGGACACGGCCCCTCAAGACACCGGTCCCCAGGACACGGATCCCCCAGATACGGGTCCCTTCGATACGGGCTCACCTCAAGAGTGTCGTCCGACCCGGAGCATGGGGGAGGGGCCCAATTTTCGGGTGGAAGCACCGGACCGCACGGACTTGAGGGTGCTTGGTGATGAGGGAACCACGCTCTTGCTCCGTCTCCAGGTGCGCAGCACACTTGCCTGCGAGCTCCTGCCAGGCACAAGCATCGAGATCTGGCATTGTCAGCCAGATGGTCTGTACGACATGGAGACAGACGAGATGCGCTACCGCTGCAAGGTAGAGACAGGAGAGTACGGCCGGGTCGAGATCACGACGCTGCGGCCTCCGAGCTATGGGGCGCCAGACAGCCGCATCCAAGCGCACATCCACTTGAAAGTGACCCATCCGGAGTATGAGCCGCTCATCACACAGCTGCGCTTCGTGAACGATCCAGACGACAACGGGTCAACCCCAGTGGGTCTGTATTTGGACCCCGAAGTGCTGGAGGATGGCTCGCAAGAAGTACGCTTTATGCTTGCTCTGCGTCCGCTGGCTTAGAAGGCCATAGCGACTTGATTTTGGCGAAAAGTGGCCCGAGGACCTTGGTCACAACCGGGATCAGAAGAAGGCCATAGAGCAAGCCCAGAATGCCGTCGCAGAAGGCCGTCACAGCCCACTCAATCAAGCCCACAAGTGCTGCTGGTCCCGCGCCCGAGGCCAGCTCAGCCAAGTGATGAATGTCCTGGTAGGGATGGTGAACACCCAGCTCGTGCATACCGTGCACGATGATGTTTCCACCGACCCAGAGCATGGCGGCTGTGCCTACGACGGAGAGCACTTTGAGCAGTATGGGCATGCCTTTGACCAGGCCTCGACCCAGACCGCGAATGGCTCCAACGCTGGACTCACTGGCCAAGTGTAGGCCCACGTCATCCATCTTGATAATAAGAGCCACCGCTCCATACACGCCGGCTGTGACCGCCGCTCCGACCAGCGCCAAGGCGCCAGCCTCGACGAGCAGGCTGCTCTCCGGGATGGTGGAGAGGGCGATGGCCATGATCTCTGCAGAGAGAATGAAATCGGTCTTTACCGCCCCGGCGACCTTCTCCTCCTCCAGTTCTTCCGCAGACTGTTCTGCTTTCTCGCCGGTCTCTTCTTTCTCATCGTGAGGAAAGACAGCGTGGTAAACCTTCTCGGCTCCTTCAAAGCATAGGTAGCTGCCACCAAGCATGAGAAGTGGCGTGATGAGAAATGGGGCGAAGTTAGAGAGCAGAAGGGACGCGGGAAGGAGCAGCACCAGTTTGTTGAACAGGGAACCCTTGGCGATCTTCCAGATGATAGGAAGCTCACGCTTGGGATGAAATCCCTGGACGTACTTTGGGGTCACGGCCGCGTCGTCGATGACCACGCCGGCGGTCTTGCTGCCCGCTTCCGCAGCAGCCGCTGCGATGTCGTCCACGCTGGAGGCGGCCACCTTTGCGATGGCTGCCACGTCGTCCAACAGGGCCAAGAGACCGCTCATTTGTTCTCCGTTGTATCTACAAGTTCTGAGACCCGCTCGCGAAGTCCTGGAAGGAGCTCCGCTTCAAACCATGGGTTCTTCTTCATCCATCCCCGACTTCGCCACGAAGGGTGGGGAAGGGGAAGCACCGCCGGGCCGTACTCTGGGAAGCTGCTCACTGTCTCCGTCAGAGTGCGCTTCCGCGCAGCGCCCAGCATGAATTTGTGTGCGTATTGCCCAACCACGAGTGTCAGGGTGACCTGCTTGAGCATCGATAGGAGTGGCCCGTGCCATGTCTGGCCGCAGCGCGGTGGCGGCGGCAGATCTGCATTGTTTCCTCGGCCTGGGTAGCAGAAGGCCATGGGCACTATCGCGAAGTTTCTTGGGTCCTCGAACTGTGTTCGGTCAACGCCCAGCCACTCCAGCAGGTGCTCACCGCTGGCATCGTCCCAGGGAATTCCCGATGCATGAACTTTGGAGCCCGGTGCCTGGCCTACGAGCAGAATTTTGCTCTCTGGATGTATACGCAACACAGGACGGGGCTCCAGGATGTCACTGCACAGCGTGCAGGCCCGGATCTCTTTGGCGAGCTGGGAGACGCTCACTTCTTCTTTCGCATTTTGTAGGTCAGGGTCAAGCTGATGCAGTCCCGAAGGGCGCTCTCGGGCAGGGGGCTCTCCATGGGCATTCTGATCTGCCGAGTGCCGATGAGCTCCAAGCTGTCTCCATGGCGTTCCTTGAACTGCGCGACCAGGTCGGTCTGGCAGTTCACAAAGAGGCTGCATGCACCCTCGGACTTGGCGTCCATTCGCAGGGTGCTGCCCTTGTTGCACAAGTAGGCGGGCTGTCCCCAGCGCAGCGCCTCGGTCACCGCCAAGCCCAAGTCCTCTGCGCTCTCGAAGACCCAGCGACGGAGTGTGAGCATGCGCTCCGCCTGGCCCTGCGGGTAGGCCGCGAAGACGGCCCGTACGGCCAGGTCTTCGAAGGGAGGATGCTCATTGAGGGTCATTGGGCTCTCTATCTTTCTCTCGGGGACTCTGGGCCTTGAGGCCAGAGGTATGGCAGAGTTGCGGCCGGAAAGCCGTCGGCCGTCCTTCGTTGTTGGGCCCTGCCTCAGGTCAGGCGCTCCCGAATGGCCCGGCTCACGGCCTCGGCGACGTTCTGCACTTGCAGCTTCCGATACAAGGCGCGGATGTGGGTGCGAACGGTGTGTACTGAGACCCCCAGGCGGTCTCCAACTTGCTTGTATGAGAGGCCGTCCACCAGCCCCCGGAGCACGTCACGCTCGCGGTCGGTCAGGTCCAGACGCACCGGGTTGGCGCCGTTGGGGCTTGGCGCCATGCCACGCACGACATCCAGGAGGCTGCGCGCAACGGGGGCCGAGAGGCTGGAGCCACCGTCGGCGACGCTGCGCAGTTGCTTGAGGAGCTCCTGCAGTCCAGCGGACTTGAGCAGATAGCCGTCGGCGCCGGCGCTGATGGCTTTTACGATGGTCTCTGGGTCCTCAAAGACCGTGCAGACCACCACGGAGACCTGCTTGTGACGCGCCTTGACGGCGGCGATTCCCTCCAGGCCGCTTGCACCAGGCAGGTCCAAGTCCATCAGCACCAAGTCCCAGCTCGCGGTCATGGCCCTGGGATCGTTCAGAGCCCGCACCAGCTCTTCGACAGACCCGAAGCTGCCGGCGTGTTCAAAGCCCTGGCGCACCCCTAAGACCAGCTCAATTGATTCACGGAAGCGCCGGTTGTCCTCGACAATGGCGATTCTGATGGTCAAGTACGGGTGCCCTTAGGCTGAAAGGTGACGGTGACGCGTGTGCCAGCGCCCAGCTCGGACTCTACCTCGAAGTCTGCCCCCACTGCCCGAGCACGCCGGGCCATGCTCTGTAGCCCATGTCCGCTGTCCACCGAGGTCTTGACCAGGGGGCCGATGCCCACGCCGTTGTCTTCGACACATAGACGCCAGCTCCGGCGCTGTGCGGGTTCAAGAATCAAACGCACCTCAGTGGCTTGGGAGTGTCGCGCGGCGTTGTGCAGGGCTTCCAAGCCGATGAGCTGAACTGCACGAAGAACGTCGAGTTCCAGTGACGGACCCTGTTGCGGAGGAACCTTGACTTGCAGGGCGCTCTGCCGGTCCAGTTCGGCGAAGGTGGCCCGCGCACGCTCTGCCAAGTACGCACCCAAGGCCCCAATTCTTAGGGAAGAGGGCTGCAGCGACCAGACAATGGAGCGCAGAGCAGTGCCAAGTTCTTTGGAGGTGACCACGATTCGGGTGCTCACGTCGGCGTGTAGCTCTTTGGGGAGCTCCTCTTGAAGGAGTCCGCCCAGTAGTCCGACCGAGGCCAAACCGGCGCCGACCTCGTCGTGGAGATCCATGGCGATGTCCGAGCGCAGACGCTCGATGCGTCGAACCATGCGCCGCCGGAGCACGGTTGCGATTCCGAGCCCAGCGGCCAAGAGCGTGAGAAGCGCCAGCCAGGTCTCCCAGCGAGAGGTCCATGGCCGTGGCACCTGAACGGAGAGCACCGTGGGCTCCGGAGACCACCGCAGGCCATCCAGGGATGCGGCCACCTCGATCGTGTGGGTGCCGGGTCCAAGCTGTGCAAACTCGAAGTTGGAGCTCTCCGTGGGGGCACCAATGGACACGCCGTTTAGGAGCAAGCGGTAGCGCAGGAGCTTTGGGGCTCGGTAGCTGGGGGAGGTAAAGCGCAGCCCCAGACGGCTGTCGCTGCGCGGCATCACCACGTCATCCAGGGCGACGGGGCTGCCGTCGACGCGAAGCTCTGAGAGCCGCACGCTGGGAATGGTGTGAGGCTCAATTCGGGCCGCTTGCCCAATGCTGACCAGTCCAGCTGCGCCCGCGAGCCAGAGGGTGCCGTCCGCGTCTTCGACGAGTCCCTCTGGGGCGGCCAGTGCTCGGCCAAGGCGGGGAGAGAGATTCTCCACGACGGTCCACTCGGCATCCGTGCTGGGTTCGTCCAAGACGCGAAGGACAACCCCGTCTCCCAGGACCCAAATGCCGCCTTTTGGGGAGCGCCTGAGCGCCATCACCCGTTCCGTCGGTAGCTTCATGCTGTCCGGGTGGGGCTCAAATTTTTCGCCCACCATGCGCATCACCCCCAAGCGCACCCCGCTGACCCATAGGTTGCCGTTGTCGGTCTGAACGATGTCGGCCACCATGCCGTCGTCGGTGGGCAGCTCAGAGCAGGTCCACGCAGGCTCCCCTGCGGCGAGCAGTGGCTCGGTGGTGCTGCAGACCCGGTTCATTCCACCGACCCAGACGCTGCCGTTGTGAATGTAGAGGGCTTGGACGGCTCCTCTGGGGACGGGAGAGTCGCTGAGTCGTTGTGGGCCCAGATCCAGGTCGTTCTCCCAGAGAGCGCCTGCGCTCAGGGTCCACACCCTGCCGTTGCTCGCTTGGGCACAGCCGGCCCAGACCGAGGCCCCTTCTTGGGGCCAGGACCCCACCAGTGTGGGGGAGCCAGAGGACATGGCGACTGGACCGGCGCTGGAGCCGTCAGATTCCGCGAATCCCCAAGCGATTCCGTCCGTGTCCAAGCAAACGGTGGTGACGACGTGAGGGTCCTCAATCAGATGTGCGGTGCCTGTCTTTCGGTCAAATCGCACCGCATTCTGCCAGGTTCCCAACCAGACCGACTCGCTGTTCAGGTCCACGGAGCGGCCCGCGATGGCCCCCAGCTCCTCTCTGGGGCTGAGCTCCAAGGCATCGGGCTCTGCTAGCTGTCCCAAGCCCCGTCGCGTCCCCGCCCACAAGCTGCCTTCGGCGTCCGTCAACAGAGGACCGGAGCCTGGAATGCTGAAGGACATCTCTTGCAGTCCCAGAGGGGAGTTTGGCGCAAAGCGGTGCAGGTCATCTCCAGAGGTCCACCACAGCTCCTCACCCCGCATGGTCATCCAACGGGCGTCCCCATGTGCCTGCAAGCGCATCAGTTCTTGGCCCGTCGGCGAGACCTTTCGTACCTGGTCGTACTCGTCCAAGAGCCACACGTTGCCCTCGGCTGTGAGGACCGCGTCGAATGGGAAGTAGACCGGACCAGGACTGAGGGACACCCAGGCTTGGTCTTCCCAGAGAATCCAGCCCTCCTTTCCCCCCAAGAGCATGCTGCCCGAGCGGCCCTCTCGTAGGCGGAAGCTGCCCCGAAGACGAGCGTAGTCGTCCAGCTTGGTCCACGTTCGGCCATCCCAGCGAAACAGACCTTGCCTGTCCAAGACCACCAGCTCCCCATCGCCACTGTCCGCGATGTCCAGGACGCGCTCCTCAGCGGAGGGCCCAGCCATTGGGGTGGTTCCGTTGGAGTCTATGAGCCACATCTCACCGGCTGAGGTGCGGGCCACGACGCGTCCATCGGAGAGCGCCACCAAGCGGAGCACCACCTTGCGGATCTGGCCGTCGTCCTTGCGGGTGACGCGGCCGCCTTCCCAACCCTGAACGCCTGCTGAGCTTCCAATCCAGATCTGTCCCTGAGGGCCTTGGGCCAGGGCGGTCACTGTGTCGGGGTCCAGGCCCTGCTCCACGGTCAGCCAGCGCCACATCGGCGTGGCCGCTTGGGCTGGCGGGCAGAGCCAGAGCTGTAGCAGAGGGAGCATGGGGAACACCGGATCAGAGTAGCCCGCTCTGCGGTTGCAAAGGGGACTTTGAGAGGAAATCTGGCCTCCCTCACATCATCATGCGATGCGCAGCAAATGTGCTTTCGGTGAGGTTGAAGGGGCCAGACGGAGTCAGCCAGTGTCCCAGCCGAAAGAAACCTTGAATGCCCCTCCTTTGCAGGAGTTGACCTTGTGCAAAGACATCGTGCGCCGCCAGATGAATCGGAGCGGAAACTTGCTCTTGGGGGCGTTGGAACCACTGAGTGACACAGACTTCTTCGCGCCGGGAGCCAGTGGAGTCTCTCCAGCCTGGACCGTGGGCCACCTGGCCTGCGTGACCGACTTGTTCAGTGGCTGGATCTCTGAGAGTGGCTGTCGCTTGCCAGGGGAAGCGCACAAAATCTTCAACTCCACGGACATTGTCGGCATGGATGGAAATCCAGTGCCCAAGGCGGATCTGGTGGACCCTAAGGTCTGGAGCGCCCGCAGCATTCTGCTGATGTTCCGCCAAGCTCAAGTCCGGGCCTTCGCAGACCTGGAGAGCTTCGATGCCCAGCGCTGGCAAGAGCGTCCACCCCGGAAGATCCCAGACGACAGCCTGCCCAACCTGGGCGCCATCTGGGAGAACCTGGCGGTTCATACCTACTGGCACATGGGGGAGCTGGCGGGGTCCGTCAGCCGCTACCGCGGGACCACCTCCATGAACACCCTGCTGCACTACTTCTACGACGGCGTGCTGCAAGAGCGGATTCAAGGATGAAGCCACCAACCGAAAGCTTCGATATCCAGGCCTTTCTCGCCCTGAGCCAGGCGGCCGCCGAGCATCCGCTGATGAACCACCGCACCCTCTGGGACAACGGCTTCTTGGTGCGTCTCTTCGACGGCCCGACCACGCCGGGACGCGCGGACTTTCACATCAACCAGGTCCCGGAGCTCTTCTACCAGCTCGCCGGAACTCTGGACCTGCGTCTCTGGGACGGTGAGCGCTTTGTGGACCACTGCATCGGGCCGGGAGAGGTCTACAGCCTGCCTGCGCTGGTGCCCCATCGGAACCGCCGACCGGAGGGCAGCGTTGGACTGGTGGTGCATGTCACACGGACCCCGGAGCAGACCGATGCCATCCTTTGGTACTGCGAGGCCTGCGCTGAGCAGCACACGGCGACAGTTCTGCACCGGGTGGACTACTCCGTAAATGCGCTGCGAGAGAACCTGCGCACGCACATCCGCGCCTTCCTCGCCGACTCTGAGCAACGCACCTGTGGGGTGTGCGGCACCGTGGCCTCGGCCGAGCAAGGGGCCATGTGATGCGGGCCGATGTGGTCATTCTGGGGATGGGGGGCATGGGGAGCGCCAGCACCTTTCACCTCGCCAGAGCAGGCTTGAGCGTCATTGGCCTAGAGCGCTATGCACCTGGGCATGCCCGTTGTGGCAGCGCGGGTGGTCTGAGGGGCTTCCGGATGGCCTACTTCCAGGACCCCGCCTACGTTGCCTTGGCCAAGCAGGCTGAGGCCCTCTGGCGCAGCTTGGATGCTGAATTTGGGGGGCTCTTCTCGCAGTGCGGAGGGACCCTTGTTGGCCCAAGCCAGCATCCGGTCATTGAAGGGGTTCAGGCCAGCAGCGCGGCGCATGACCTTGCGGTAGAGCGCCTCTCGCCCCAGGCGCAGGCGCAGTGTCTGCCCGGCCTGAATCCCCCGTTTGGCAGCTGCGTTCTATGGGAGCCTCGCGCCGGTGTTCTGGACGCCTTGGCCTGTGATGCAGCTCACCGAGAGGGTGCCCGGGCTGCCGGCGCACGCATCTTCTCAGGCCTGCCTGGCGTGCATGTCTCTGAGGAGGAAGACGGGATGTGCGTGCACACCCCCAAGGGGCAAGTTTGGGCTCAGTGGGTGATTCTCAGTCCCGGCGTCTGGTTTGGTCAGGAGAGTCTGGGCCTGAGCTGCCCCCCGCTGCAGACAAGCCGCCAGATCCAAGGGGACTTTGTCGCAGATTCACGGTGGGAGGAGTGTCTCTGGAACTGTGCGCCCGCAGGGGTCCGCCATTCCTTCTACGGGCACAGTCGCGGCGATGGCCTGGTCACGGTTGGGCAGCACCTCGGAGGTCGGCCAGGGCTCGGGCAGGAGCCCCCGGATTTGGAGGAGAAGGGCCGCATTCGAGACTTTGTTCGAGCCCACTTGGAAGGACTCGGCTCGCCCATTCGATGGCGTGTCGGCCACAGCATTCACACCCCAGATCAAGCGCCGCTCATCGGCACGCACCCCACGCACGAGCGCGTCCTTCTCGCCGGGGGTTTCTCCGGCCATGGATACAAGTTCGCCTCGGCGGTTGGCTGGAATCTCTCGCAGTGGATCCAGGGAGAAAGTGATCTTTCCGCGCTCTCTTCCTTTCGGCCGCAGCGCTTCACCTTTGATGCGAGGGCTTGCGCATGACTCCTTTTCCCCGTCGAGGCCAGCAAGGCATGCCGGTCTATGTGGCCGGTCCACCCATGGCCCAGGACATTCTAAAGCTGGCCAGCAATGAGAACGCCTGGGGCTGTAGCCCCAAGGCCGCGGCGGCGTATCAGCAGGCCTGTGGCGATCTGCATCGCTATCCGGACTCCAAGTATCAGGTGCTGCGCCAGGCCCTGGCAGAGCGAGTCCAGAGCCCGCTGGACCAGATCGCTGTTGGGGCCGGCAGTGAGCAGCTCATCACCTTGCTCATGTCGGCCTATGCAGGTCCCGGTGACGAGGTCTTGGTGAGCCAGTACGGCTTTGCCTTGCTGCGCATCGCCGCGCGCATGGGCAACGCCGAGGTGGTCTTGGCGCCCGAGGCTGGGCTGCACACCGACGTAGACGCCCTCCTGGCGGCGGTCACGGAGCGGACCCGGGTGGTGGCCATTGCCACACCAAACAACCCCACGGGAACGGCACTCTCTGGGGCTGAGCTGCGCCGCCTTCGTAGCGGAATGCCAGATGGCGTGCTGCTACTGCTGGATCTGGCCTATGGCGAGTTCGGGCCTCAATATGCCCTTCAGACGGCCCACAGCATGGCCAGAGAGCGGCAGGACACGGTCGTGCTGCGCACCTTCTCCAAGGCCCACGGGCTGGCGGCTGCGCGGGTGGGCTGGGCCCATGCCTCGGCCGAACTCTTGGCCCCGGTAGGACGCCTGCGGCCGCCTTTTCCAATCTCGCAGGCTGGTGCTGCGGCTGCACTGGCCTCGTTGGCGGACCGCGCTTGGCTCAGCTCGAGCATGGGTCAGCTGGCCACGCAACGGGAGACCCTGCGTGAAGGGCTGAGGGCCTTGGCGCTTCCGGCGCTCCCATCCCACACAAACTTCCTCTATGTGGACTTTGGCTCGGCGGACGCCGCGAGTCGAGCCGGGGCCTTTTGCGCGGAGAACGGGGTGCTGCTGCGTGGACTTCGGATGTACGGCTTGGACAAGGCTTTGCGCGCAACGGTGGGCACCGGACCTGAGAGCCGCCGCCTGTTGGACCTTCTCACCACTTGGAGTCAAAAGCAATGAGTATTGAATCGACTAAGATGAACTTTGATGTGGACTTTTTGGTGATTGGTGCCGGCCCTGCCGGACTGCAATTGGGCTATGGCTTGGAGCGCATTGGCGCCAACTACCAGATCTTGGAGTCGGCCAATGAGCCGGCCAGCTTCTTTAGAAGGATGCCGCGTTTTCGCTCGCTGATCTCCTTCAACAAACGCCGCGGGCTCTACGAGGACCCGGAGACCGCGCTGCGCTGGGATTGGAACAGCTTGCTCTGTGACGGGCAGCTGAACTTTGGTGACTACAGCGAGGAGCTTTACCCCTCGGCGGATGACTTGGTCCGCTACCTGGAGGACTTCGCTGAGCGCTTTGTGCACCGTATTCGCTACGGTGTTCGGGTCATGCAGGTGGACCGGGACCCGCGCGGTGGCTTTCAGGTTCGTACCCAAGATGGGGGAAGCACGTGGGCCCGCGTTGTGGTGCTCGCTACGGGCTTTGGAGCGCCCTATGTTCCGGAGATTCCGGGCATCGAGGTGGTCGAGGAGAGCTACGAGACGGCCGATCTGGACCGGCGCTCCTACGAGGGCCAGACCGTGCTCATTCTGGGCAAGGGCAACTCGGCCTTTGAGGTGGCCGACCACATCCTTCCCACCGCCTCCTTGGTGCATTTGGCCTCTCCCAGGCCCATTCGCTTTGCATGGCAAACCCGCCACGCGGGTCACCTGCGGGCCAACTACACCCACCTGCTAGACACCTACCAGCTCAAGCTGCTCAACAGCGTGTTGGACTGCGAGATCAACCGTCTCTGGAAGGATGGGGAGGCTTATGGCGTGGAGCTGACCTACACCCACGCCGAGGGGGAGGTGGACCGGCTCCGCTACGACCGGGTGATCTGCTGCACGGGCTTTCGCGCCGACCTGTCCTTTCTCGGGCCGAGCTGCGCTGTAGAGATGGCTCATGACGGGCGGCTACCGGCGCTGGAGCCGGACTGGCAAGTCAAGGGACAACCGGGCTTGTACGTGGCGGGAACGCTGATGCAGAGCAATGATTTTCAGCGGGCTGCGACCGCCTTTGTAGACGGCTTTCGCTACAACGTGCGCTCCCTCTTGCACCTGCTGCGCGAACGCTATCTGGATGCGCCCATGCCCAGTCAGGCGCTGCCGCCGGAGCCCGAGCCCCTGGTCTCCGAGCTCTTGGCGTGGGTGTGTCGGACCTCCGCCCTCTGGGCTCAGTTCGGGCACCTCTGTGACGTGGTCTTGGTGGATGAAGCGCAAGGGGACCGCCGGTCGGTCACACACGTCAAAGAGCTCCCAGTGGATCTGGTTCCACGACGCTACGCCGAGCACCCCCACCTGTACCAGATCACCTTTGAGTGGGGAGAATGGGAGGGGGATGTCTTTGCCATTGACCGGCGTCCGCGCCATGCGGCAGCGCACACCTCCGCCTTCCTGCATCCAGTGATTCGGCGTCTGTCCTACGGCAAGGTAGTCGATGAGCACCACATGCTCGAGGACCTGTTCGGCATGTGGCGGCATCAGACTGCCAGCTCAGCGCTCATTGACCACAACGGACGCGACGCCAAGCGCTACCACGAGGAGGAGCACATCCGGCCGCTCGTGGCCTTCTTCGAGAAGCACTTGGAGCCAACAATCGAGCCCCTAACGCTCAGCCCGTCAGCTCAGCTCGGAACATGAAGCAGGCTGGGCGTAGTGCTCTCTGGGCGCCGCTGCTCTGTGCAGCGGTGGTCTGGGGGGCTTGGCTGCTGGGGATGACGCTCACAGACCGCTGGGGTCTGTTGTCCTCGCACGGGTTCATGGGGTTGACCATGGCGGTGGGGTCGTTCATCGCTGGCGCGACCTCCGAAGGTGGTGGTGCTGTGGCTTTTCCGGCCATGACCCTACTCTTTGGAATCGCTCCGAGCACCGCCAGAGACTTCTCTCTCCTCATTCAGTCTGTTGGGATGAGCGCCGCGAGCTTGGCCATCTTGAGTGCACGCACGCCCATTGTGCGGCGCTGCATTCTGCCGGTCTCCCTTGGGGGTGTGCTTGGGTTGATCTTGGGTTTGCGTGTCATCGCGCCCTGGGTCTCGCCCCCCTTGGTCAAGATGCTCTTCGTCTCGACCTGGCTGGCCTTTGGTGTGGCGCTGCTGAGGGCCTACCGCAATCGAGGAAAGGCAAAGGCCAGCGCGTTGCCTCAGCTGGGTGGGCGCGCGTGGCTCGCCTTGCTTGGGGTCGGGGTCCTGGGCGGAATCGGCACTGGGTTGACCGGCTCCGGTCTGGACCTGCTGACCTTTTCCGTTCTGGTCTTGCACTTTGGAATCTGCGAGCGCATTGCGACGCCGACATCGGTGGTGTTGATGGCCATAAACGCCATCTTTGGCTCGGGGATTCAAGGGGTGGCAGGTGCCCTTGACCCAGAGGCCTGGTCTTTCTGGTGGGTGTGCGTTCCCGTGGTGGTGGTGGGTGCTCCTCTGGGCGCTCGCTTCATCCAGGGCCGCAGTCGGGGCTTCATCGTGGGGCTGCTCGTGGTCTCGATCGCCGTACAGTTCCTGGCGGCTGTCTTTGTCATCCCACAGACCGTCTCGACGCTGGCGCTCTCCGCCACGGTCTTTGGGGTCGGAAGTGTCGCTTTCTGGTTGCTTGGGAGAGGCGGGCCGAGTTTGGCCATCGCTACTCTTGGCTCCCCACAGCTTCCAGCGCCTCAAAGCAGTCCAGAGTGACCTGAAGGGCCAGCTCCCTGAACCAACGGTGCGCAGGGTCCTGTTGGGCCCGCTCATGCCAGGTCATTCGCACCTGGATGGGCGGTGGTGACATGGGATGGGGGTGAATCTCCAGATCCAGGAGCTTGGCCATTCGCAGCGCGAGGGACTTGCCCATTCCCATGACCAAGTCGGTTTGGGCGATTGTGAATGGCGCTGGCACCATGTTGCCCGTCCAAGCAGCGATGTCCCGGGCCAGCCCTAGTTCGGCCAGTGCTTCGTCCAAGGGGTTGGCGCCGGTGCCCACCCCAACGACCAAGTGTCTACACGCCAGCCAACGCTCCTGGGTGATTCCTGCGTTCAAGTGCGGGTGTCCCTTGCGCGCGATGATGACCAGGGGCTCGGCGCCAATGACCCGGGTGCGTAGACCAGGCAGGTCTGGTGGAGGGCTGCCACCTACGATGAGGTCCAGGTCTCCGCGAACCAGCGCGTGAAATGCACGGTCCTTTAGGCCCAGGTCGCGAAAGCGCAGGCGGATTCCTGGCGCCTCGACCTCGCAGCGATGCATCGCGCTGGGCAGGACCAGAAGGTCCCCGACGTCCAGGGTTGCGAGCACGAAGGTGCGCTCTGCGCTGCTCAGGTCAAAGTCCTGGCCGATGCGGGTGGCGAGCTCCAGGGCCTCCAAGGCTTCACGCAGTGGCTGCTGCATGGACTGGGCCCTCTGGGTGAGGACGAGCGCCCCGCCTGCGGGCACCAACAGGGTATCCCCAAGTCCCTCTCGAAGCTTGCGCAGACGCTGGCTCATGGCCGACTGACTGACCCCAAGCGCCTCGGCGGCGGCCGTGACGCTGCGCAGTCGCAGCAGGGCTTCGAGGGAGACCAGGAGGTTTGGGTCGACGGGTAGGGCCATGGCTGCAGCATACCTAATGCATGTTGGCCTGTGCATTAGCTGGACGAATTCAAGGCAGTAGCACAAGTCCTTTCCTTACTGGGCTGTGACGAGCCAAATTGAGGCATCGCTTCACCGTTGGTGTCGCCTGGCGCTTCGGCCGGTGTCCCAGGGGCAATGGAGGTCCTTCGTGTTCTTGGCTCTGTCTCTCAGCATGCTGCTCAAGCTGACTCTGGCCTGTGATGCACCCCAGACCCGCGTGCACGGTGCCCCCTTTGAGTTGGGGGAACGCCTCTGCCTAAGTGGGCAGGTCAACGAGGTGCTGGATGCTGGCTCCTACACCTACCTAGGCTGGCTGGATGAGGAAGGGGAGCAACGCTGGCTGGCGACCCTGAGCAGCTCCACCATTCCGGGGCCGGGTAGCCAGGCCAGCTTCGTCCAACTCGGGGAGCGAGAGGACTTTCGGTCGGCGCGCCTTGAGAGAGATTTTTCACGGCTTGGCTTTGGCTTCTCTGGCCCTTGCTGACCCACCCAACCGTCTTGACTGGAGAGCATGATGCTCTGGATTCTGAGCCTTGTTGCATGTGACTACTACACCGGAAACTGGATCTACTCGCCCCTGGAGGGGCCGGGCATGGAGATTGGAGGGGAGCTTCTGGTTGAACCCCAGGACGATGCCCAGTGGATCGCTGCCTCCACGCATCTATACGTGAGCGGCGGGGAGGGCATGAAGCTCTTCAATGAGAACATGGAGGCGATGCAGGAGACCCTGGATGCCAAGCCTGAAGGCCTGATTGCATACAGCTTGGGCCAGGAGCTGATCGGCCGGGAGTACAAGACCCTGACCGTCTGGGAGTCGGAGGAAGCCATGTACAGTTTTGTGATGAGCCCAGCCCATCTTCAGGCCATGGCGGATGGCGGGGACATCGCCAACCCCGACAAGGTGAGCACGACACTGAGCTGGGAGATCAGCCCTGAGGAGCTGCCCTTGGACTGGAAGCAGGTCAACGAGATCATGGAAGAGAGCGGCGTGCAGGCGATCTACTGATGTGGTCCCTACTTCTCCTCGCATGTGCGCCAGATGAAGGTCCGGATCCAGCAGCAGTGGCTGCCCTGCAGGCCTTTGTGGACTCGCCCGAGAACGCTGGGACCTTCTACGGCCCTGAACCTGAGAGCTCCGTCGAGGACATTGAGGGCTTGGCATCGGAGGTCGATGGGCACCATGACCTCGTTCGGGCCTGGGTTCGCTACCAGGGAGAGCTGCATTGGCTCTTTGCACAAGTCGACGGTGATGCGCTGGAGTGGGTAGCCATCGTGCCTCCTGCACCCGATGGCCAGGTCGAATCTGAGCCTGCACGCTCCTATATGGACGCCTGGGAGCTGCCTGCCGAGGAGCGTGTTGCGCTGCTTGAGCCAGTCTGGGGCGCAGAGGCTCGCTATGTGGACCCGGGCGCGGAGGGCGTTGGCGTGGAGGGGCTCAGCCAGGTCATCGACGACTTTGATGCGCAGTTCCCGAGAACCGAACTGCTGCCGGCCAGCGCGGTGGTGACCCAAGGCAGCTTCATTCACTTCCGCTGGGTCATGGATGCGACCCTCTTCAACCTGGACGGAATGGACATCGGGATTGTGGGTCCGGACGGTCGGCTGGAGCTCATCGTGGGCTTCTTTGGTGGACTGGAGCCAGACTGAAGCGAGCCTGTGCGTTGGGGGGGGAAGCCCAGCTCGCCCTACCGCCCAAGGCTCCCATCCGCTATCGGGCCAGGGATGAAGCGCCGTACCCTCCTCAAAGCCTCGCTTGCTGCCAGCGCCTTGGCTGCCGCTGGCATGGTCGGAGCGATGCGGGGCTTCAGAGCGGACCGCCAAGTTCTGTCGAAATTGGGCGCCGGAACACTGGCTTCTACGCGCACTTCCAAGCACGTGGTCGTCGTAGGAGGTGGCTTGGCGGGCATGGCAGCAGCAGCCACCCTCGCTGAGCGCGGCTACCGAGTGACCTTGCTCGAGAAGGCCAACCATTTGGGTGGCAAGCTGGCGGGCTGGCCCATCCAGGTGCAAGGCGAGACGGTGCCCATGGAGCACGGCTTCCACGGCTTCTTCTCTCAGTACTACAACCTGCGCGCCTTCCTGGCTGAGGCCCAAGCCGACCAACACCTGGTCCCCCAGGACGCCTACACGGTGCTCTTCTCCGATGGTCGCGAGGAGGCTTTTGGGGGCGGAAGCTTGCCTTTTCCCATGGATTTGCTCCAGGTGGTCTCCGAGTCTCCCAGCCTTGGACTGGAGGACGTCGCTGGCGACAGGCCCGGCATGAAGGCCCTGCTCTCCTATGACCCGGTGCGCACCTTCGAGGAATGGGACCACATCGACGCCGAGACCTTCGTTCGTGAAGGGCGCTTGGAGGGGGCCTTTGCGGAGCTGATTTTGCGGCCCTTCGGTCAGGCGTCGATGAACGGACTCAGGCAGCTCTCGGCAGCTGAGTTGATACGTTTTTTCCACTTCTACATGTTGGGAAACCCGGAGGGGCTGGCCTTTGATGCCCTGGGTTTGGGTTGCCATCTCAGCATATTGGAGCCCCTCTCCGCATACCTTGAGGGCTTGGGCGTGGAGCTGCGTTTGGGCACGCTGGCCCACCGTGTGCGCTTTGAGCAAGGCAGAGCGGTCGGGGTGGTGCTCGGTGGGCCAAGGGAAGACCACCGGATCGCGCTGGAGGAGATCCCCGAGCAGGGTTGGGCGGTGTTGGGGCCGGCCTTTGTGCGCCAGGGGCCCCATGGTTTGGAGGCCCGCTCCAGCCGCTGCACCCACATGGGCTGCCCGGTGCAGCTCTCCAAGAGCGGCTTTGCCTGCCCCTGTCACAACGGTCAATATGACAGCGAGGGGCGGAACATCAGCGGTCCGCCTCCCAAGCCCTTGGAGAGCCTCAGGGTGGAGGTCATTGGAGACCAAGCAGTGCTCCACTTGCCGGGTCAGGAGGAGAGCCTGAACGCAGACGCCGTCATCCTCGCCACCGAGGTCGGGCCGCTGCAGGCCATCGCCCAGTCCAGCGGGTTGGAAGGGGTGGCTCCCGCCTTGAACGAGGCGATTCAGGCAGTGGGCATGGCGGAGCCCTATGCGGTCTGTCGCTTCTGGTTCGATGCGCCAGTGCGAGAGGGCCGGACGGCCTTCTACACGGTGGCTGGCTTCCGCTGGACCGACTCCCTGGCCATCTACTCGAGCTTCCAGGCGCCCTACATCGAGTGGGCTGAGCGCACGGGAGGCTCCGTCGTAGAGAGCCACGCCTACGCGATTCCGCCGGAGGATTTGGGGAGCGTTGATGCGCACCGTCAAGCACTTCTGGCGGAGCTCAGGCTGGCCTTTCCGGAGCTCGCCGACGCTGAGGTCCTCCACAGCGAGGCCATGACCCAGGACAACTTCACCCGCTTTGGGGTGGGGGAGTGGGACAAGCGCAGCCCGGTGAACACCGAGATTCCCAACCTCTTTCTCGCCGGCGACCACGTCAAGCTGGACTTCCCGGCCTTCCTGATGGAGGCCGCCGTCTCCAGCGGGCGCCTCGCGGCAGCACACATCTGTGCTCAGGATGGGGTGGCCGAGCCGGAGCTCTTCGCTGTGGAGCCCCGTGGTCGCCTTGCTGGGGTGCCCTAATGGCGCAGCGCTTTGATGCCGAGGAGCCGGAATGAAGAACTCGCGTCTGCTCGCCGAGGCTGGGCTGGGGCTTGGCTTGGCGCTCATCGGGGCGCTGGCTCTGGGCTTGGGCGCGGAGCACCTTGTGCAGGCCTTTGTCGGTGAAGCCCAGATGGTGCTCTCGGGACCCACAGATCTGGTCTGGTTCAGGGCACGTCATGCGATGGGCGGTGCCGCGCCGGGGCTGCTTGCCGGCGGTCTCCTGCTCGCCACTCACCTTCGTGCGAGAAGTCCTGCGTCTGCTGGAATGAGTGCGGCGCTCGTGGCCTTGCCCTTCGTCTGCATGGCCCTGGGCGCTGGCTGGCTGTGGCTCGGATACGGGAGCCTCGCTGGCTCGGAAGTGGACTTTGAACCAATGTTCAGCCTGAGCGGGACGCGCCTCTACCAGCCGGGTCTGAAGTTGGCTGTGCTGTCCAGCACCTTGGCGCTTGTCGGCTTGTTGCTCTCTCGGAAGCCGGGTCAGGCGGCACCCCAAGGCGACTAGCGCTGCCCTGCTACTCCACGTGCAGCAGGTAGCCGGCGCCCAGCTCCAACCCCAGGGTGCTGCTCAAGGGCGCACCCACCATCAGGTAGCTCTCGCCCTCGACCCACTGCGCATGCAGGGTTCGGCCCAGCTCGCCGAGCTCCGTCTCGCTCTCTCCGCCCAAGACTGCAAAGGGCAGGGACTCCAGGCCCCAGGCGCCGCCTTGAAACTGGTAGCGATACAGCGCCACACCGCCGCTCAGCGGGGTTCCTCCTACCCCGCCCAGGGGAATGCCGACCGCGGCAGCCCAGCCGCCATCGGGCAGCTCTACCCAGGCCACGGCTGCACCAAACTGGCTGGCCGCGCTTGGACCGACCAGGCCGTGTACGCCCTCCAAGCCAGACTCGGGGACCAAGTGGGAGAAGCCCTCGCTGCTCAGATCTGGCAGTACGCCAGGGCTCGCAGAGACCCGCGGCAGCCCTTGCAGGTAGTGGCCAGAAGAGACCCAGATGCCACCCATCTCCGCGAAGAAGGCCCGCTGTTCGGCCCCGCCGACCAAGAGGTCTTGGAGTCCGTCACCGTCCACGTCGGCGGCGTCCAGGGACGCGCCGATGCCGGCACCGACGGTGCGCATGCTCAGGGCGGTGAGCTGCGCTTGGTCGCCGCAGCTTGGTGACCAGCCCCAGAGCAGATGAACCATGCCCTGGTTGTAGTAGTCGCTGCTGTACTCGGTGCCTGTGGCGCCGATGGCCAGCTCCTCGCAGCCATCGCCGTCCAGGTCTCCCAGGCCGACAAAGGAGGTGCCCAGGCGGTCGTAGGAGGACTCGGCCTCGTAGGTCAAAGCATCGCAGACCACCAAGGTGCCGCTGCTGTCTCTGGCGCGGCCAAAGGCCACCCCAAAGCCGCCCCCGGCGTTCCAGCCAGTGCCGCCAAAGGCCAGCTCGTCCTTGCCATCTCCGTCCAGGTCAAAGCCGCTGGCGATGGCGTCGATGTAGCCGTATGAGTCTGGCGAATGCACGACCCAGGTCGGGTCGCTGGCAAAGCCCGCACCGCGACCCCTGTAGATCAGGACGGAGCCAGCCAGGGCGAGGTACTCTGCGCACTCGCTGGGGTTGGCGTAGGAGCTGTCCAGGCTGGAGAGCTTGGAGTCCTTTCGGGCCGCGATGGCCAGGTCTTCGCGGCCGTCGCCGTCAAAGTCGCCCAAGGCGAAGCGGTGTCCAAAGCCGTCCGTGGAGGACCAGGAGTGGTGGCCACCCAAGATCTCTTCGGGGGCCGAGGCTTGCCCCTTCTGTAGCGCATAGGCGTAGACCGCTCCGGCGTTGGCGCCTTCGCTGACCTGACCGACACCCGGCCCGCCCAAGATGAGCTGGGGGTCCCCGTCTCCATCCACATCCAGGATGGCCATGGCTTGGGCGAATCCGTGACCGGAGGGCTCGCCTGGAAGCTCCAGGAGCACAGGCTCATCTTCCAGGGGCACGTACCAGGGGGTCCCTGCTTGCACGCCCCACTCAGAGTCGTAGCCGGCCAACACCAGCAAGCCATCCTGGCTCACCGGGGCCACCACTTGTCCAAAGCGTCCTTGGGCCTTGGGTCCAAGCATTCGAAGCGAAGCACGGCTGGTGCTCTCGCGGGTCCCATCGGTCAACACCTTGATGGCGTCGTAGTAGACGACCACGCCTTGGTTGGTTCGGGTGTCGTCCTCTACTCTATAGGCGCCGATCATCACCTCGGAGCGTCCGTCTCCGTCCATGTCCTCCATGGCGACGCTGGAGCCTACAAAGTCGGAGCTGGCGGTGCCGTAGACGGTCCACGCGGCCTGCTCGCTGCTCACGGTGGACCCCGAGTCGCTCAGGTCCAAGTCCGCGAAGAGGAAGGTGGCTCCGCCGTTGGACTTGAGGATGTCGGCGTCCCAGTGGGCCACCATCAGCTCGTCTTGCCCGTCGCCGTCCACGTCCCCGCTGGCCAGGCTCCGGCCAAAGTCTCCCGACTCTCCGAGCAGGACCAGGGATGGCAGGCGCTCCAAGACCAGGCCCTCTTCTTGGGTTCCAGCCCAGATGGCTACGGCGTCCGCGCCGGGCGCCCCCGCCGCCACATCACACAGACCATCCCCGTCGTAGTCGCCCGCGCTCAGGGCCTCGCCGAAGTGGGTGTTGTCGTCTGCGCGCCACTGCTCTCCCTCAGGCACCTGGCCCCAGAGTACAAAGTCCGGCTTGTCGCCGAAGCCTTCGCTGCTGCCCTTGAAGACCTGCACGGAGCCTTGCTCGTCAACGCTTCCAGCCTCATCTTGTGAGTCTGGCGCTCCGACAGCCAGGTCCAACCATCCGTCTCCGTCAAAGTCGCACAAGGCCAAAGAGTCGCCGAAGCGGTCGTATTCGGCCACGCCGTAGAGGCTCTGGCTGGGCGTCTCACTCCAAAAGGCCCCATTGGAGCCTGAGTAGATGTGGACGCCGCCGTTGTTGGTGGCGCCGCGATCGATGCCGCCGCTGCCGATAAGCAGCTCAGGGAGTCCGTCCCCGTCCAAGTCGCCTTGGGCCAAGGCCATTCCCAAGGCCTGGTAGCGAGTCTCGCCGGACCAGAGCTGGGCTGGGGTAGCGGACAGGCCTGTGGACGTGCCCGCGTAGAGCTGCACTTGGCCACCGTAGTAGGCGCCGCTGCTGACCTCGGGTGTGCCAAGGAGGGCATCCTTGTAGCCATCGCCGTCCACGTCCCCAACGTACAGGGCGCTGCCCAAGCCGGAGCGCTCTCCATCCCGCCCAGCGTCGGGGACCAGAGGGGCGATGCTGTGTACTTGCACATCCACCCAGGTGGAGATGTAGCGGTCCTGAACGCGCACGGTGCCGCTGCCGCCTGTGAGGGTGTCTCCATCCAGGCTCACATCGCCGCTGCGCACAGAGACGCTCACCGCGCCGCTGCCCCCCACCGAGTCAAAGGTGAAGCGGGCCCCTTGGGGCAAGTAGACATGTTCGTGCCCCCAGACGGAGAAGTCAGCGGACTCGGAGACGGTCAGCAAGGCACTGGCAAAGGTGCCTGTGGCCGCATCTTCAAGGCGGACTTGGTCTACCCCGGGGCTCGCTCCAGCCGTGTAGACACAGTCTGCGCTCAGCTCAGCGCCGCTCTGGTCTTCATGCAGGACGCACTGTGGGCTCGAGCCGCCGGCGACCTGGAAGGCCAAGGTCTGTCCAGGTGCCAAGCTGGCGCTCTGGGGGAGCAGGGTCGGGCCCTCGACGACCTGGATCTCGGCCTCTGCGCTGCCCAAACACGCGCTGTCCAGCACCGTCACCTTGGCCACACCGGGGGTGCCACCCGCCAAGAAGGCGCCATTGTCTTCGGCGACCTGGCCGACCCCTTCGAGAGAGAAGAGATAGGCGCCGCTTCCGCCAGTGGCCTGAAGCTGTACAAAGCCCCAGATGCTGGAGATGCTCTGTTCTGGATCCAGGCTCAGAGCCGGTTCACATGGAGAGAGCGCTTGGTCACCCGAGCCGGTGTCGGCTGGCGCTAGCTCGCTCGGGCCGTTGCAGGACATCAGGAGGAGCCAGGGCAGCACGTCGTCTCCGGGGGGCTACGGGATACTATCTCTTGGTACCCCGCCTGGAGCTGTTCGCGTGCTTTCTCTGATGCTCACCCTTGGCTGTGGACCCCAGAAGGTCCAGGACATGCCGGTGGAGACCCTAGAGAGCGAGACCCTGAGCACCGAGCCCATTCAAGGGGTCGCGCCCTTGGCCGATATGGGCTGGTTGCTCTCCTCCACGGAGGGCCTGCAGGAGTGGCATCCTCTGGGCACACAGGGCACCTGGGTGTGGGACCGACCCGGTGTTCTCTACAGCGCTGTGCGCACCCCAGAGCTGGGCTTGGTGGTGTCGATGGAAGAGGGCCTGTTGTCCGGCCAGGGGCTGCTCGGACCCTCCCCGATGCAGGAGCAGGTGGGGGCCGCGGGCACCCTCTACGCGGCTGGAGACGGCTTGGTCTTGCAGAGCTCGCTGGGGGTGTTTGCCTGGCGGGCAGGGGAGCTCTTTGAGCTGAGCGGCTACGGCGGGTCCATCGCCACCGGCCGGGATGGCAGCATCTACCTGCAGCAGGGCAGAGACCAGGTTCACTTGGTGCGCAGCGGCCTGGGTTGGGCGGAGCTGGAGCGGGAGAGAAGCAGCGCCTTTGCACGGGGTCTAGACGGGGAGGGCATCCTCTGGACCCTGGGAGCGGACGTACTGACCCGCAGCGATGGCCTCTCGTGGGAGCTCCCTACGGAGACCGTCTCCTTGCATGTGTGCGCCCAGAGTGCGGGCGCCTGGGTGGAGGACGAAGAGGGCACGGTCTGGTTCTTCGATGCCGAGCCCCGGGTTCGCGCCGAGCTGCCTGAGGGGGCGGTCTTGGACGGTCAGTGTCGCTGGCTTGTGGCCGACTTTCGTGGCCTGGAGCGCCTGTCTTGGGGCCGTCCGGTGGGGCTCTGGGGCATGTACCAAGGCGAGGAGGTCATCGGCGATACGCCCCTCGCGGTGCTGCCCACTCTCCCGGAGAGGGTCTCCAGCGTCAGCCTCAGGGTCAACGGGGAGGCGCAGGATCTGGTGGACGATGCTTGGGTCCTGGAGCGCGCGGATTGGCCTCAGGGCGGCACCCTTGAAGTGGTGGTCACCTACGAGGACAGCGTGACCTCGACCTTGCAGCGCACTTTCTCCATTGGCGAAGTGGGTGAACCGACCTGGGCGGAGGACATAGAGTTCATCTACAAGGACCACTGCGCCCTCTGCCACAACAACGGAACCGAGACCGTGCTCGCCGACGCCCAAGACTGGGAAGACAGCATCGAGGCCATCCTGAGCAGCGTGAGCTCCGGCGCCATGCCCCTGGGCAAGACCCCGCTGACCGGGGCACAGATCGCGACCATTCGCGCTTGGCGTGATGGGGGCTTCCAGTGATCTGGTGGCTCGCCGCTGCAGCCCTGGCGCAGGACTACCCGGAGTGTCCCCAGGTGGTGGATGAGCTCAGCGGTCCTGAGTTGCTTCGGAGCTTGTCCCTGGATCTTCGTGGGGTGGTTCCCTCAGCAGAGGAGTACGCCGAGCTGGAGGGTGACCAGGTGCCCGAGGAGGTGCTGCGCGCCTACTTGGAGAGCCCCGAGTTCGCCCAGCAAGTGGTTCGGCACCACCGCGACTTGCTCTGGCCCAACGTCTCCGACATCCGGCTCATTTCCAACCGCCAGCGCCTCAAGCTCAAAGAGGACCGCTGGTACCGCTACCTGGTCGCCCCTCACTACCGTGGGGCAGCCATCGACTGCGGTGACTTTGAGGCCGAGTGGGACCAGGACGGGGAGCTGATCACGATTCCTGGGCCCGAGGATGGCTCGGTGCAGGAAGGCTGGGTCTGGGTCGAGCCCTATTGGGACCCGGAGAACCCCATCAAGGTCTGTGCCTTTGGTGCGCAAGAAACGGATCTCTCTCCGCTTGGGACCGAGTGCAACACCTACGACTCCCGCTACGACCCCTACTGCGGCTGCGGGCCCAACCTGGCGTGGTGTGACATCCCCGACTTGGGGCACAACGGGGACGTGGCCAACCCGCCGGTGCACAAGGCCCTGGCAGGCGATGTGGAGCACCGGGTCGCGCGCATCATCGAGCAGGACCTGAGCTACCTGGAGCTGCTCACGGGGCGCACGGCCTACGTCAACGGCCCCTTGGTGCACTTCTACCGCTACCAGACCCAGGCCCCTGCCCACGTGCGCTTCAACGAGCTGCCGGTGGACTTGGAGCTGCTCCCAGAGCTGGCCTACACCGACACCGAGACTTGGGTGCCCATTGAGCTCGGACCGGAGCAGTCCGGCATCCTGACCTCGCCTCTGTACCTGATGAAGTTCCAGACCCGACGCGGTCGCACAAACCGCTTCTACGACAAGTTCTTGTGTCAGCCCTTCACACCACCGGAAGGCGGCCTGAGCGACCTGGACAATCCAGACGTGAGCTTGGACCTCTCTCAGCGCGCGGGCTGCAAGTACTGCCACGCCGTGATGGAGCCCGCCGGAGCGCACTGGGCACGTTGGTCTGAGTACGGTGCCGGATACCTGGAACCCAGCGCCTACCCGGTCTTTGACGAGGAGTGCGCCTGGTGTGCCGAGAGCGGCGAGTCCTGCTCGGAGGAGTGCGCGCAATACTACGTGGTCGACCCCCTCTCCAGCGAGGAGGACCCCTACATTGGATGGCTCAAGTCCTATGAGTTCCTGGAGGAGCGTCACTGGGACAACCCCGAGGCGGGGCCCTCGCTGCTGGTGGAGCGCGGCGTGGCCGACGGTCGTTTGCCGCGCTGTGTCGCAGGCACGACCGCTGAGTGGCTGCTGGGCCGAGAGCTGGCCGATGGTGAGGAGCAGTGGCTGGATGAGCTGAGCGCTGGCTTTGTGGCCAGTGACTTTGACTACACCGAGCTGGTCTACGAGATTGTGCGCTCGGACAGCTACCGGAGCCTGCGATGATCTGGCTGCTCTTGGCCTGCAACCCAGGCGCCAGCATCGAGCAAGTCGCCACGGTCGAGGCCACTCCTCTGGCCTATGGCCGAGACAAAAAGCGCATGAACATCGACCAGGTCGCCGCCAGCATCGAGCGTGTCACGGGCCAGTCCTGGCAGGAGCTCGATGAGAGTGGAGAGCAGGTGCAGCTCTTCGAGACCCTCTCCGGCAGCCTGGGCAAGCCCGACTACTTGGCCGCCACCGAAGAGGACCTGGCGCCCGGACTGCTCTTCCAGAAGTTCTTGGACGACGCAGCGCGCTCCACCTGCATCGCGGCCTCTGAGTCCTCTGACGTTGGGGACTTCCTGATGCTGATGGAGGAGCCCCAGGACAACCTGCGGGCTTTGGTTCTGCGCTTTCATGGCCATGATTGGCCCGCCGAGGATGCGCGCTTGGACCCCTGGTTGAATCTCTACGGTCTCTCCGAGACCCCGGAGCGCGGCTGGGCCCTGGTCTGTGTCGGCCTGATCACACACCCTGACTTCTACACCTACTGATGTCCCTGTAATGCCACTGCTCTCCCGCCGTTCTGCCCTCACCGCTGGCCTTGCCCTGGGGGGGACTGCTGTCTTGGGTCCCGGCATGGCGCGCTTGGCTCAGGCCGCCGAGCTGGAGGACCGTTACTACATCTTCTGCTACTTCAACGGCGGCTGGGACCTGCTGCTGAGCCTGGATCCCCGGGACCCGGCCGAGTTTCGGGACGACCTGAAGAAGAGCACGCTGATCGACACGGGTTTCAGCGCCTTGGGATCTGAGTATGGGGGCCTGGTGTCCTCGAGCGTGCCGGGCATGGTCTTTGGGCCCTGCGTGGGCGGCTTGGTGGACCACGCCGACAAGCTCACGGTGGTACGCGGCATGTCCATGGACACCCTGACCCACGAGGTGGGACGGCGCCGCTTCCTGACGGGACGCCCACCCGCGGGGCTGCAGGCCAAGGGCTCCAATGCCTCCACGGTCCTGGCCAGCGTGCTCGGGCAGGGGCAGCCCATCCCCCAGCTCAGCATCCGGGTGGAGTCCTACAACGACCGCTTTGAGGGATTTGCCAGCGCCATCCGGGTCAACTCGGTGCAGGACTTGGTGCGCGCCCTGCGGCCCAGCTCGGACGACTTCAGCGCCGCCGAGGAGAGGGCCCTGCAGGCGCTCCTGGACCAAGCGGCCGACTGTCCCTCCATCGAAGACTCCCGGATTCGAGATGCGGCGATGGACTACCAGAGTGGCTCCAAGGAACTGGTGTCTCTGGGCCTGGACGCTGCCTTTGACTTCACCTCGGCCCAGAGCGCTGAGCTGCGGGATCTGTACAGCATCAACGTGAACGACCTGGGGGCTGCCCCGGCACAAGCTGCTGCTGCGGCGACCGCCCTGACCACCGGTGTCGCACGAACGGTGTGTTTTGAGGCCGCCAGCGGTCTGGACACCCACGGACCGGAGTGGGCCAGCGCGCACCCAGCGGCCCTGGTCAAGGGCTTTGATGTGGTCGCCTCGCTCATCGCGGACCTGAGCACCCGGCAGTACAAGGGCACCTCCGAGACCTGGCTGGACCGCACCACCATCGTGGGCTTCTCTGAGTTTGGTCGCTCCACCCTGCTCAACTCCAGCGGTGGCCGCGACCACTTCCTGCACAACGCCTGCTTTCTCGCTGGTGGAGGTGTGAAGGGAGGCCAAGTCATTGGACGAAGCTCGGACATCGGCATGGCGCCAACACCCACGGATCTGGCGAGCGGCTTGCCTTCGGAGAGCGGCGAGGTGGTCTACCCCGAGCACATCTTCCGGGCGCTGCTTCAAGGCGCGGGCGTGGAGGAAGACCTGGCGGACTACGGCGTGGACCCGCTCATGGCGATCTTCGAATGATCTCGCTCGTGCTGCTGCTGGCCTGCAGTGACGCGCCTCTGGACTCCTCGGATTCAAGAGTGGACACCTCCGCTGCAGACGACACGGCACCCGTGGACACCGGCGAGCTGGGCCAACAGATCGTCGAGTTCTCCCACAGCCGAGGTCTGTATCAGGCGCCCATCACGCTCACGCTGAGCAGCCCATACCAGCGGGGAGAGCTGCGCTTCACCCTGGACGGGCGAGACCCGGTGGAGACCGGCGTCAGCTACCAAGAGCCCTTGGAGATCTCGGCCACCACGCTGCTCCGCGTCGTGCTTCTGGACGAGCAGGGCGTCCAGGTGGCCCAGGACACCCACAGCTACCTGTTCTTGGACCAAGTGGGCGCGCAGCAAGCTCCCGAGGACTACCCCAGCGAGTGGTGGACCGCCTGGAGCGGAGGCCCCTACGAGGCGGACTACACGCTGGACCCCGAGGTGATGGAGGACCCGGAGTACGCCGCGCGCTTCCCCGGTGTGTTCTCGGCCCTGCCCGTGGTCTCCATCGTCGTTCCGCCCGAGGAACTCTTCGGTAGAGACGGCATCCACGACAACCCGGTGGACTCCGGCAGCGACTGGGAGCGGGCGGCCCACGTGGAGCTCTTCTGGCCCGAGGAGCCCGCGCGCGTCCTGGCTGCCGGGTGTGGGCTGCGCATCGCTGGGGGGACCAGCCGCAAGCCAAGCAAGTCCCCCAAGAAGTCCTTTCGAGTCAGCTTCAAGAGCGCCTTTGGGCCCACCAAGCTGGAGGGGCAGCTCTTTGAGGATGCCGACGCGGTCCAGCGCTTCGACACCTTGGTCTTGCGGGCCCGCTACAACCGCTCCTGGGTGCACTTTGAGAGCCCGCAGCGCGAACGGGCTGCCTATGTTCGGGAGCAGCTCGCCACAGACTTGCAGCGGGCCACTGGCGCCAAGAGCACCCACACACGGTCCACGCACCTGTTCATCAACGGCCTGTACTGGGGCCTGTATTTGCTGCAGGAGCGGCCCGATGAGCACTTCCTGGAGGAGTACTACGACCTAAAGGACGATGGCTGGGACGTGCTCAACCAGGGCGAGGTCAAGAACGGCAGCATCGATGCCTGGCAAGAGCTGCAGGGCTACGCCGCCGCCGGGGATGTTCCTGCGCTTCAGGCGCGGGTCGATGTGCCCGCACTCTTTGACTACGTCTTGCTCAACCTCTGGCTGGGCAACAACGACTGGAACGACCGAAACTGGTACGGCTCCCGCCACGCCGACGAGGACCTCTGGCGCTTCTACGCCTGGGACAACGAGATCACGCTCATCGACTACAACACCGACATCGTCTCCCGCCTGGACGAGGCCGACACCCCCGGTGCGGTGTTCCTGGGCCTGATGGCCGACGCGGAGATGCAGGTGGCCTTTGGGGACCAGATCCACAAGCGCGTCGTGGGTGGGGTCTACAGCAGCGAGGAGGTCGCCCGGCGGTGGACGGAGCTTGTGGTGGCGACCGAGGACGGGGTGCTGGCGGAGAGCGCGCGCTGGGGGGACCACATGCGGGACTCCCGCTTGGCAGAGGATGCGCAGCTCTACACGCCGGCGCAGCGCCAGTTGGAGCACCAGCGGGTGTTGGAGTTCTTGCCTCAGCGGGAGCAGGCCTTCCTGGAAGACATGCAGGGCTACGGCTGGTACCCGAGCGTGGAGGCGCCGGTCCTAGAACTGGACGGCGAGGTGCGCTTGGTGGGGCAGGCGAAGACCTACTACAGCGTGGATGGTGCGGACCCCAGGCTGCCCGGCGGTGAGCTGAACCCCGATGCAGTGCGCTATCTGCAGCCCTTCACAGCCTCCGGCACCCTGCGCGCACGCACCCTCCAGAGCGGTGAGTGGAGCGCCTTGCTCGTGGCGGAGCTTCCCTAAGTGCGTGCTTAGGAGACGCGCCAGAGGGAGTCGATGAACCAGTCCCGCCGGTCCGAGTACTGGGCGCAGAGCTCAAAGCCGGTGAAGCGGGCCAGGCTCTCGATGTCCTCGGGCAGGTACTTGTAGCTGTACTCGGTGTGGATGGGCTCCCAAGCCTCGAAGCTGAAGCTCTGACGCAGGGCTGCGATCTTCACTTCCTGCGCCTTGGTGCTCACCAGGTAGCTCTCCATCGCACCGGAGAAGACGTTGTAGGTGCCGAAGTGGCGCCAGTTCTGCAGGTCGAACTCTCCGCCCAGCTCCCGGTTGATGCGCTCGAGCAGGTTCAGGTTGAAGTCCCGGGTGATGCCCTCTTTGTCGTTGTAGGCGGCCAGCAGGACCTCGATGTCCTTCTTCATGTCAAAGCCGACCAGGGTGTGGTCACCGGGGCGCAGTCCGGACCAGATGCGGCGCAGAAAGGCCCGGGCGCGGGGCTTGTCGAAGTTGCCGATGTTGGAGCCCAGGAAGAGCACCAGTCGGGGGCGGTCGCTGTTGGTGCTCAGCCAGCGGAGTGCCGGCACGTACTCGCCGACCACGCCCTGGACTTCCAAGCCTGGGTGGGCCTGTTTCATGCGGTCTTCCAGAGACGCCATCGCGCCCTCGGAGATGTCCACGGGCACATAGCGCAGGTCTACGCCAGCCTTCTTGAGATGATCGAGCAAGATCGAGGTCTTTGCGCCGTCGCCCGCGCCCAGGTCCACCACGTCGAGCTGTTGCCCGGAGAAGCGGCCCGCGATGTCTTCGCCGTAGCGCTCGAAGATCTCCCGCTCGCTGTCGGTCGGGTAGTACTCCTCCAGATCCATGATTTTCTGAAAGAGCACGCTGCCCGTGTCGTCGTAGAACCACTTGGAGGAGAGCTGCTTGGGCCGCTCGCTGAGCCCCGTGAGCACGTCCAGCGCAAAGGCGGCGTGGGGGTCATCGGGGCTGTTCCGGCTCAGTGTGTGCCAAGGCATGAGGCTCTCCGCTTGAAGTAGGCCCTAACGGCTCTGGGCCCTGTGACGGTGCTGGTGGCTTTTGCGGGCTACTCTCTTGGCATGAAGCTGCTCTTTCTCGCCCTGATGGCCTGTGGTCCCCGGCCGATCACCCAAGGCGGACACACCCTGGAGATCACCGAGACCAAGTCGCGAAAGGCCGGCTACGGTGTGCGCCACGGGGTCGAGTTGAGCTTGGATGGAGCGCCGCTGGAGCTCTCGCTCTGGTATGCCCCGCTCTCCCCAGTCGGGGACCAGAGCAGGCGCGCGTTCTACTGGGGTGGTGGCACGAGTCCGGAGAGCTGGGAGTGGGGGACCTGGCAGGTCTTTCAGCTCAAACCCAGTGACCCCCAGCAGCATCAGGCGGCCAAGGAGTTCCTGGATGCGGGCACCAAGGCTCTGTTCTCCCAGCTCACCGACACCCCGGCTTACGCGTGGTCTTATGCCCGCCAGGTCTTTGTGCTCTGGCAGCAGCCTCCCAGCGACTTGGTGTTCACGGCCGGAACTGGAGAGCACTTCAAGGTCACCGATACGGGCGCCATCTTCATGGACGGCGCGCTCATCGGAGGGCTTCAGGAAGCGCAAGGTCAGGTCAACGGCGTGCAGATCAAGCTGGAGCCCCACACCGTTGGGAGCGGCCCTGCTGAAGTCCGGATCCAGCCCAAAGAGCAGGAGCTCCGTGCCTACCTGCACCCCTCCGGCGAGAACATCTTCGCCATCTATGGCATCCCCGAGGTCACCCCATGAGCGATGAATTTGAGCACCCCATCTGCGAGCAGCTTCGGCAGCACGCCCTGACGTTGCCCGAGACCAGCGAGGGGACCTCGTGTGTGAACCGGGCTTTTAAGGCGCGAAAGAAGAACTTTGTCTTTGTCGGGGAGCCCAAGGGGCAGATCCGAGTCATGCTCAAGCTGGGCCCCAGTTTGGAGCAGGCCGCGGCGCTGAACGACCCGCGCATCGGTGTAGGCAAGACCGGCTGGGTGACCATCCTCTTTGGACCCGATGAGCCTGTGGAGCTGGCCCAGCTTCAAGCCTGGATTGTGGAGAGCTACCGGACTCTGGCGCCCAAGACCCTGGTCAAGGTGCTGGACGCCCAGGGATAGTCAGGGGGCGGCAACCGCAGGCTCACCGGTGAGCAAGTAGACCTCCAGCTCCTCCATGTGGTGGCCCAGGTTCTCTTGGAAGCGATTGCGCAGCTTGCGCTTCATGAGCTTGGCTGGACCGCTGGGCACCATGTAGATGTCGAAAGTAAGCAGGCTGCGGTTGTTGCCCAAGTCGGTGACCGTGTGGGTGTTCTGGGTGTAGGCAATCATCCCCGGCAGGTTGCCGCCGCGGAAGGTCAACTGCATGGCGTCCTCGTCGTACATCGTCAGGGTCTCGCTGACCTCGCCAAAGCCGGTGGTGACGATGCGGCCTACGACGGGTGCCTCTGGGTCGTAGCTAAAGCCCTCGGGAAGGTCCTCGACTTGCATCTCGGTCGAGGCCACAACGATTGAGGCCCAGTGATCAATGCCCACGTAGTCATGGGCCAGGGCGTCCCAGACCTGCTCTGCGGGCACATCAAACTCCCGCTCAATGTGGATCTCCATGCCCTTTCCGTAGTCTTGGGCTGCTGGAGGTGTCTCCAAGGCGGTGAGGCTGGATACGAAGGCGAGAAAGCTGAGGAACATGGGGAACTCCGTTGGGCTGTTCTCAATCTCGCCCCTTTTGTTCTCTCGGACAATGACGTAGTATCAAGCTCACTCCAACAGAATATGAGGTAATTGATGCGGCTGGAGAGCCTGGAGGAGCTTCGGGTCTTTGCCCAGATTGTGGAGTCCGGCAGCCTGAGTGGCGCGGCCCGCGCCTTGGGTTTGCCTGCCAACACGGTCGGTCGAAGGTTGAGCGCGCTCGAGGACAGGCTGGGCTGCACTCTGCTCCACCGGACCACGCGCAGTCAGAGTCTCTCTGAGCCTGGACAGGTGCTCCTGGGGCGCGCCCAAAGCATCCTTGAACAAGTCGAGGCTGCCGAGCTGGCCTTGATGCAGGAAGGCCAGAGTCTGGCGGGGACAGTGCGCTTGAGCGTGCCAAGTGTGCTCACAGCCGACATGTTCGTCTGCCTGGCTCCGCTCTTGGAAGAGCACCCGGAGCTGCGCTTGCAGGTCTCCGTCAACGACATCCCGGTCAACCCGGTCAGCGCCAATGTGGACGTGGTCATCATTGGAGGAGGGCTCTCGGACAGCACCCTGATTGCCCGCCGTTTGACGCACGTTCAGTTCGTGCTCTTGGCATCCCAAGAGTATCTACGCCGGCATGGAGCTCCGGAGTCGCCCGAAGAGTTGGGGGCCCGGGCGACGGTGCACTTCCGCGTCCGAGGGCCCTCCACAACCTGGACCCTCACGGGGCCGAGCGGCGAGCAGCGCGCTGTGCCGGTCCACGGTCGGGTCCATGTGGACGATGGCCGCGGCATGATGGACGCGTTGAACTCTGGGCTGGGGATTGGCCTGAGCTCGGAGCGGCTCCTGCATGCGGCGCCCAATCTGAGGCGAATCCTGCCGGAGTGGTCCGGCATGCGCATCCCGGTCTTCGCCATCTACCCTCCTTCCGGTCAGCGCAGCCCGCGCGTGCTAGCGGTTGTGCAGGCGCTTCAGGAACGCCTTGAGAGCGCAGAGGACCAATCGTGACGCTCACTGAACTGCTCGGCGGCAAGACGCCCGCTGACTTTGGTGCAGAGGCTCTGATGGGCAAAGCGCACTACCGTTGGAGCCGTTCGGATGCTGGGGCAGCCGCGGGAAGGCACCGGAGCAAGCGCTCGCCAAGCTGGAGTCGGTGTTGGCCTACTACGAGGCCCATCCGGAGCGGAGTTATGACGCTCACTTCGCCGAGTGGGCCGCCGATGCGCTCTTAGAGCACGCCGCCTCCGAGGGGCACTTCTGCCAGTCCTACCGGGAGATGCAAGCGCGTATGGCTCAAGCCGGCCGCAGCCACTTCCCCAGCATTCACCCCAAGCAGGACCGCATCGCGGAGTGGGCGATGGAAGGGGAGTGCCCGGAGGTGCTGCGTGAGCTGCTGCCGAGAATCAAGGCCCGCAAGCCGCTGAAGCGTGCGGTGCGGGCGAGAATCAAGGTGTGGGAGGGGTGGTTGGCGGCCTGTATCTAGCCAGGGGAAGGCAACCCAGAGCCCGGCGCCACCAGAAACCCATGGTGCTCGGTGATCTGGATTCCGCCATCCGGGCTGGGCATGTTCGGCTCGGGCTCGACTGTGCGCACCTTGGTCTCCACCACCTGGAAGCGCATGCGGACTTCGGATTCGGGCATGCCGCCCAGGGTCTCCAGCGCAGTCTCCAGGTCCATCCAGTACTGAATATAGGAGGCGGACTGGACCATGGAGCCCGGTGCGTAGATCAGCTTTCCATTGGCCTCGTCGACCCGCAGTTCGACAGGGTTGATGGTCAGCAGAGGCATGGGCTTGGGGGAGACGGCCGGCGCAGCAGGAACCTGAACTTCCTCCTCCACTTGCTCCACAGCCACATCTGGTACGGGCTCCGCAGTCGAGGTCACGGTCTTGCATGCGAGGAGGAGTAAAAGTGTCATGCCCGAACTCTACCGCAGCGCCAGCATCTCCAGAATCACATCCAGCATCGGCACCTTTGGCAGCTCGTTTAGCTCCGAGAAGGGCACCCACGCCACCGCCCCAGTGGAGCCACCGACCTCCAAGACTCTGGGCTCGCCTTGGGCCTGGATTCGGTAGACGATCTGCACGGCTTGGAATGGGCCGCGTTTGGTCTGCTCGCTGAAGGCATGCACGTGGAAGAGCTCCGGCTCGGTGGCGTGCAGGGCGCTCTCCTCGTGTACCTCGCGCAGCAAGGTCTGCTCGGTGCTCTCGCCAAAGTCCATGCCGCCTCCGGGAAGGGTCCAGCAGCCTGGCCGATAGCAGTGCTCGGCGAGCTGGGTGAGCAGGACGCGCGGGCCCTTCTGTGGGCAGGTATCGGTGGCCAGGCCGTAGACGGAGACACGGGTCCTCATTGGCTGCTCCAGTTGGCTTCGACGGTGGACTTGAGGGCTTGGGCGTGGACCTCGAAGCCCCTCTGAACGCGGGCCAAGGGGATGGCCCGGGAGAGCAGGCCTCTGAAGACCTCCACCGAGCTGTAGCGGGTGTCTCCATTGGGCAAGGTGCTGACTCTCTGAACCCGGGTGGCGCGGACCAGACCCAAGCCGTGCGCCCAGCCGGTGAAGCGGTAGCTGAGCTCGCCGTCTTGGCCGTTTGCGGGTGGCTGATACACGGTCAGGCGTTCGCCGCTGCGCTGCTCGCCGCCCTGCTCGTCTTGCCACGCCACGTGCAAGGTCAGGCGCTCGCCAACCTGGGGCTCGGGGGAGAGCTTGGCGGTCTCGATGCGCACCAGGAAGGGGTTCCATTCCCCGTAGCGCTCAAAGTCCACCATGGTTTGCCACACCTCCTCGGCGGGAGCGTGGATGTCGATCGCAACGTCAGCTTGGATGGGCATGGGCCCTTCTAGCGTGAGGCAATAAGTCACGCCCGCGATGGGGTAAAAGGGGGCGCGGAGGTTCCATGTTGTTCCCCTTGATTCTGCTCTCGTCCCTTCAAGAACCAGCGCCGGCTCGGGTTTTTCCCATGGCACCGATCGGCAGCATCCTACTGGAGGACGCGCGGCTCTGGGACGGCACAGGTGCACCGGTTCGCCAAGTGGACATCTTGGTGCACGACGGCCTGATTCAGGCCATCGAAGACGACATTCCGCGTGAGGCTGCGGACAGCTGGGTGGCCATCGATTCCGCCTTTGTCACCCCGGGTCTGATCGACGCCCACGTGCACGTGACCCTGGCGCCCGGAGCCGGCTTGGAGGAGTGGCCCAAAGAGAAGCTGGACGCACACCTGCAGCACCACCTGCGGGCCTATGTGGCGGCGGGTGTGACCACGGTGCTGGACTGCGCCGGCATGTGGGAGGACTTGGACCGGGTTCAGGAATGGCTGGATGAGGGTGAGCCTGGGCCAAGGGTGCTGACCCTGGGAGAGCCGCCAACCATCGCCGATGCCTACGGCCACGCGGTGCTGAGCGAGCTGCCCACACAGACCACCCCAGAGCAGCTCGCCGAGTACATGGTCGCCCACAGAGCCCACGGCGCCCATGGGGTGAAGCTCTTGGTCGAAGACGGGCCCACCAAGCCGATCTGGCCCATGCCCCAGCCCGAGTGGTGGCAGGCGGTGCAGACCTCGGCGGCGGAGCAGAGCCTGCCGCTCTATGCCCACGCTATGACGCCGATGGAGACCCAGGTGGCGCTCGGGCTGGAGCCGCGCGCGCTGTTGCATGGCTTGATCGAGGCGGATCCTGAGGTAGAGGCCGCCATCGCCGAGTCGGGTGTCTACGTCGTGAGCACGGCCAACCTGGGCGCCGCGCCCTTGTGGGGTTGGGAGACCGAGCGCCTGGACGAGCCCTTGTTGGCGCTGTTGGCCCACCCTGAAGAGCTGGCAGCGCTCCGTGACGAGGAGACCCGCAAGCGTTCTTTTGCCGCAGCTGGAGAGCTGACTTCACCCGGAATCTCGCCCAGGCTTCTGCGCTGGATGAGTGGGCGCAAATTCACCTACAACATCATCGTCGACATGTTGGAGGAGCGCCTGGGGGTGCTCACGCGCCTCAACGAGAGCGGCGTTCCTCTGGTGATGGGCTCCGATGCCCCAGGTTGGCCGGTGCTCATCGACAGCATCCCGGGCTACAGCAGCGTGCGCGAGATGGAGCTGCTGGCCCAGGCCGGATTGAGCGCGGAAGAGGTGCTGATTGCCTCCACCCAGCGTTCAGCAGAGATGCTCGGAATGACAGGGCAGATCGGCGTGGTTCAGGTGGGCGCTCAGGCGGACCTGATCGTGCACAATGGTCAGCCGCTTCACTCCGTCAGCGCCTTTCGTGACTTGCAGTTGGTGATGCGAGGCGGGGTTTTGGCTTCGCCGGAGTGGTGGATGACGGCCTCCGCAGCGGATCTGGCGCCCAAGGCTCAGGGACCGGCCCTGCTTCAGCCGGTGGACAAAGATGGCGCCTGCGAGGTCACCGAACTGGCCACTGGAAGAGTGCTGGTCAGCGCTCCTGGTGCGTGCGGCGCTTGGACGGTGGCCTTGAGCCCCACAGACCCCACCCAGTGGGTGATCACGCTGGGAGACGAGGCGCCTGTGATGACCTCGACGGCGGGGGCCTTGCCGGCTCTACCCAGCGGAGATCTGGACGGGTTGGGCTTTGATGAAGAAGGCGGAATCTTGGCGTTCTCCATGGAGAGTCCAGAGGTGAACTTCGACGAAGAGGAGCAGCGGGCGTGGCTGATGGTCCAGGGCAAGCAGGTGGAGGTCGACTACGACACCGCTCAGATGTTCAACCCGGTGGTGTGTACGCCCAACACCCTGACCGAGGGCGATTGGCTGGCCCTGGAGCCGGAAGTCGTCCAGCTCTACGAGGGCATGTACGCGCCCTACTGTGATGGGGTCGGCGGCCGAGAACTGGAGGGCTTTCTGGCGCCTGGGCGTGACTACACCATGCCGGAGGGGGCCGTTGAGGAGGACATTCCCGAAGAGCTGCGCGCGCTCTCCAAAGACGACTTCACGCACTGGGTTTTGTTTCCAGAGCTCTCGCTGGCGGTGAGCAGCTATTGGTTCGAAGGGGCGCACATCAGCGCGCCCATCGCCCACCAAACGGACCTTGGATGGATGCCCTTGGAGGGGGTCGAGGCCGATGAGCCGGTCACGGTCTACATCCAAGACTCCCTGATCCTGGCTTGCACGCCCACCCACGCGCACCTGTACCAGCGCTTCGGCTACGGACGTGTCTGGACCGCTGAGGGGGTCTGTCCGGCACACTGGAACGCCCAGTGAGCGCGCAGGGACCAAGGCCAGCGCCCTGAGAGTTGGCTCCCTTAGGGCCGCTTTGGCGGAGGCGGGCGCCGCATGCTCCGGTCCGGTGTGCCCACCACACAGCGCGGCACCACCGGGTGGCTGGCGCTCAGGAAGTAGGCGGTTGTGCCTTCTGGGAACTCCGGCGTGACGGTCCAAATGCTGTTGCATTCGTCTAGGGTGCCGGCCCCTTCTACGTACTCATAGTCGGCGTTGAAGGTGCCGTCGTAGGCCCCACCGGGCTGGCCATCGCCGCTTGGGCGGGTCCCTTCCTTGAGGCGGTAGGAGGAGCTGTGCTCGATGATGGCTGAGCTGCCATCTTTGGCGTCTTCATAGCCATAGAGCGCGTAGATGGGGAAGCCGTCTGCGGCCCAGCCGACTTGTGGAGAGTGGGCCTCAAAGCGCACTCCCTGCGCCTCCAAGAAGAGGGTGGGAAGGCCGTGGTAGTGGTAGATCCCGGTGGGCTGGACGTGCGCGTGGTTCTCATCGATGCCCAGGGACACCGCGCCGCTCAGGGCCTCGTATTGCCAGCCCAGGCTGGGGTCGCCTTGGTAGAACTCGCCGGCTCCCGGATCGAAGGGCACGCCGTTCAAGGCCCAGCCTGGCAGCTTGACCTTGGTGGGAGAGGCCGCCACCTTCGGCGCGACGGGAACCTGGGCGGTGACGCTCTGTACGGTGATTCGGTTGGGGTTGCCGGGGTTGGGGAAGGCGCCGGTGTTGTGCACAGGCACGGCGTTCGACTTGAGCAGTCGCCAGGAGCCCTCCACGGTCCAGGTGGCTTCGTTCGCTGCGATGGGCGCTACGTCAGCCGGCACGAGGCGCTCAACCCCGGAGGAGGCCACGGTGGTGTGCTTGCGCATCGGGCGCCGTTGACCTGGAGGACCATTGCCCGGGCCGGGGTGCTGTGGTGGCGCCTCGGCTTGCACCGGCTCAGGCGCAGCCGCCGTGGGTGGCTCGTTTTTGGAGGCGCAGGCGGCGAGGAGGAGCAGAGTGTTCATGCATTGAGTCTATGCGCTCTCACGGTCCAAGACTGTGTCGGCTTGTATCGCTCCCTTCGCGCTCTGCGGCGCAGGCTTCAGAGCATCAGTCCCCAGATGGGCTGTGTAACCCGCAGCATCAGGAACATCATGGCAGGCCCGCGCTTGCCCTTGGACCAGAGGAACTGGAACTGGCCAATGAGGAAAGGAGGGCTCAGGAATGCTGTGGCAACCGCCACGGACTCTTGGGCGTTGATGCGCTTGAGCTCCTCTTGGCTCATTCCACCCCGGTAGCTGCGCGTGCGTCCCTTCTCGATCCAGCTCTCTGCGATGGCTTGGGCGCGGCCCATCAGCTGCTCGTGGGGGCTCAGGTGGTCCGCCAAGCCGATGTCCAAGGCCTCTTGGCCCGTTGGCTTCCAGCCCTCTTGGCCCAGGATGCGCTGCGCTTGCACGCCGACCAGCTTCTCGAAGAGCACGCTGGAGCAGCCCTCGGGGGGAACGCCGAGCTTGCCGAAGGGGGTGTTGAAGGTGGCCCGCTCGCTGGCGATGATCGCATCACAGAGGGTCGCCGAGGTCACCGCTGCCCCAATGGCCGGGCCGTTCACGGCCGCCAAGATGGGCTTGGGGAAGTTCAGGAAGGCGTCGAAGAGGCTCTGGTTGTGCTGCCGGATCATCTGATGCAGGCGGGCAGGGTGGGTCAGCTTCAGGCTCGCCCCCAGGTTGACCCCGGCGCAGTAGTAGGGGTCGCTGCCCGTCAGGATCACCGCCTGGGTCGCCTCGTCGCTCGCGGCCTTCTTCAGGCCTGCTTTGAGCGCGGCCATCATTTCCATGGTCCACCCGTTTAGGCGACGCGGGTTGTTCATGGTGAGCGTGGTCACGCCTCTCTCCGTCGACCAGAGGAGGAGACTGTCAGCGTCGGGCGGTGTGTCGTTGGGCATACTGCCTCTCTATCTCGGAGTGCCCATGTGCCGAAACATCAAGCGCCTTCACAACTTGTCTCCCGCTGCCACGGAGGAGGAGGTGAGAGCGTCGGCTCTGCAGTACGTGCGCAAGATCTCCGGGATGCCCAAGCCATCCCAAGCCAACCAGGACGCCATTGCAGCCGCCGTCGAGGCCATCACGGCGCTGTCCATGACCCTGCTCGATGAGCTGGTCACCAAGGCGCCGCCCAAGTCCCGGGAGGAGCAGGCCGCTCAAGCCAAAGCCCGTGGACAGGCCAGGGAGGCGCGCATGCGCGCCAAGTTGGCTCAGGAGATGGGCACCTGAGGGTCGATGGCGCCCAAGGTGTAGGCGTCGCTCAGCACACGAATCAGGCCGTCGTCGCCGAAGCGGGCGGAGCCATACTTGGCCATTCCCAGCAAGGGCAGCTCGATCTGCGTGTGGATTCGGTTGATCTGGTAGGGGTCCTCGGAGAGCGCAACGGCATCTCGGAGGGTGAGCCGTCCGTGCTGGGCCTCGGCGATCTGGGTGCCATCGGGGGAGAGCACCGCGCGAATGTCGTCGCTCACGCGCACCGGGCCGGCTTCTTCCAGACGAAACAAGCCATGTGAGGGGTAGTGAAAGCCGCTGACGTAGACCTGGCCCTGCCTGCTGACTTGAAGTCCGTTGACGGTCTTGTGGGGGCAAGGCAGCGCGAGCATCGGTCCGCCGCTGAGGTCGATTCGCTCGGCGATATCGCCTTGTACGAGAACCACCCAGCGGCCGCAAGGGGACAAGGCGCCTTGGGGGGGCATGTGCTCCCCTCTGCTGAGCAGAGGCCAAGTGTGTAGCACTTCTCCGGCGCGGTTGTAGAGCGCGGCGCCCCCTGGCGCGGGCCCCAGGACGTTTCCCTGGGCGTCGCCATGCAGGCTGAGGAGATGCCCGGGGCCCTGCACACGGAGGTGTTCTTGGATCCTCGGCCCATCGGCTGCGTCCTGAACTTGCATCAAGCGCAAGGCCTGAAAGAGCTCTCCATCCACGCGCTCCCAGCTCGGCGCCAAGACCCAAAGCAGGCCCCCTTGGTCTGCCCAGCAGCTCGCATGGGGGCTGCTCGTGCCGCTATCCAGAGGCCCCTGCCACATCTCACAGCTCTCCGGCTGGATGCGCATCAGGGTGTTGTCGCCGTTGACCACCCAGCTCACGCCGGTGTCCGGCGCGACGCTGTGGCGAATCTCGCCTTTGTAGGGACCCAGGATGCGTGCCATCCACTTCAGAGGCCCATCTTGGGGACCTCGGATGAGGAAACCTTCTTTGTTGAGCAAGAAGCGCAGAGCAGCGTCTCGCGCTTGGCCGAGGTTTGGCTTCTTAAAACTCTTCTTTCGGCTCTTTCCGCTCGCGTCTTCATAGGCGACCACGATGACCGGGGGCGCGCTGTCGGGCTTGAGCGTGAGGGTGGCGCTGCGGCTGGAGTTGTCACGGTGGGAGAACATGCTGCTCTCTATACGTGCTGGTTTGCTAGGGTGGCCAGGCCCTCTTCCATCGCGCCCGTGAAGGTGCGCACAAAGATGCCGGCACCCAGTCCCCAAATCCAGGGATTGAACTCAAACCAGACGCTCCAGGTGACCGTACAGCCGCCTTCCGCTGGGCTGACTTGGAAGGTGCCCAGGTGGTCTCGTACCCCCGGCATGCCGGCGGTGATGGTGTAGGAGAAGCTGCCGGCGTCCGCGTTGTAGGCCGTGATTCGCTCCTCGATGGTGCCCCAGCCAAAGGGCTTGAAGGTCACCCGACGAAGCGCCGGGATGCCGTTCTTGGGGGTGTCGGGCTCCAGGAGCTTGACCACTTCTACTTTTGGGACCCAGGCTGCAGTGCCCTCGTGGTCGCTCACGATGGCAAAGATGGCAGCGGGCTCTGCATGCACGAAGCAAGAAGCTTGGGTTTCACGGCGCATCAGGGCTCCTAAAAGTCTGTCCCCTCGTCGTAGCGCACCGTGTCGAGCACGGTCCATGTTCCTTCGACTTGGTGGAACCAGAGGGCGACGATGTAGCCGTCATAAATCCAGGTCCAACGCTCGATGTTGACCGCCTCGTGGCCCTTGCCGGGAGGGTAGGTGTTGTAGAGCTCGATGTCGTATTCGCTGCAGCACTCGCCCATGACGAAGGCGTTCTTGCGGGTCGGCGGCCCCATGTGCGCCAGGATCTGGGTGTCGGTCTGGCCGTGCAGCTCCGGCAGCTCGTCGGGGGCGCCTGTGGGAGCCGCCGGGACGTAGAGCTTCTTGGGCTCAGGAGGAGGCGCGGGCACGACTGCTGGCGGTGTCGTTGCGGCTGTGGAGGGAGCCGGGTCGGGCGTGCCGGCGCAGGAGAGCAGAATGAGGAGAGCGTTCATGGAACTTCCGGGGAGGGCCAGAGGCTTGTTTTGCCCGGCGACCCTACACCGATCCCACGATTGGGGGCGGGTCCAGGTTGCGCCGAGTAGGCTCTGCTCAACAAGAGGACTCCCCATGACCGCGACCTTGATTCTCCTGGCCCTGACCGCCTGTTTCGTCAACTCGGACATTGACGGCGACGGCGACGGCGTCCTCGCCTCGGAAGACTGCGATGACACCGACGCCGAGATCAACCCATCTGCCGAAGAGGTCTGCGATGGCGTGGACAACAACTGCGATGGAGAAGTGGACGTGGACGCTGTGGATGCGCCCACCTGGTACGTCGACTCCGACGGGGACAGCTTCGGCTCCGAGGCTGCCACAGAAGCCGCTTGTGAGCAGCCCGCTGGCTATGTCTCGGACAACACGGACTGCCTGGATGAGGATGCACTGAGCTTCCCCGGTGCCATCGAGTCCTGCGATTTGGTCGACAACGACTGCGATGACAGCGTCGATGAGGAGGCCCCCGATGCGCCCATCTGGTACCCGGACACCGACGGAGATGGCTACGGCGACACCAGCCTGCCCGTGCAAGCGTGCCAAGCCAGCGGCACATTGATCTCAGATGGCTTGGACTGTGATGACACCTCCGCGGACATCTCCCCCGACGCTCTGGAGTACTGCGATCTGGTGGACAACAACTGCGATGGTTTTGTAGACGAGGACACCGCAGAGGACACCACCACCTACTACCAGGACGCTGACGGGGATGGTTACGGTGTCGAAGATGTTGTGACCCAGGCCTGTTCGGTGCCCAGCGGCTACGCGGAAGTGGCAGGGGACTGCGATGACACCGATGCCTCCGCAAAGTCCTGCGTGTGCACGGTCAGCAGCATCGATGCGCCCGTCAACAACGTGAGCCGCGGCAGCACCTACGGACAGTGGATGACCGACTCCATGGAGACATTGGGGGCGGGCCTGGTTTGGGAGATGGACTTCTACACGGGCGATACCTTGGTGGAGTACGCCAGCATGGCCGACCTGGCCTCTGGCACGGTGCTCAGTTCAACGGTTTTGCCCGAGGACTTTGATGGAACTGGAGCGGTTGTCTATGACGGATATCTCTACTACAACCAAGCCAATAGCTACACACTGGTTGAGTACGACATTGCAGCCGGCGAGATCACCTCCACCCTTGACCTGAGCGACTCAGGCTTTCGAAACTCCTTTGCCTACCAGTGGGGTGGCTGGTCCGACTTTGACTTTGCCGTGGACGAGAACGGCATCTGGATCACCTACGGGACCAGCGCGAATTCCGGCAGTATTGTGCTCTCCAGCCTAGATGTGAAGCCCCTTGCCCTGGTGGAGACCTGGAACACGGACTCCGTGGCGAAGTCGAGCGTCGGCAACTCCTTTGTGGTCTGTGGCGTGCTCTATGCGACCGACAACTTCTACAACGGTACGGCCAACATCAACTTCGCCTACGACACGGTCAGCTCTACGAGCAGTGACCCTGGTCTGACCCTCACGCAGCCTGGCGGCTACGCGGCGATGCTGGACTACAATCCAGGGGACGGTCAGCTCTATGCTTGGGATAGCTCGCAGCACCTGACTTACGGAGTGAACTACTGAAGCGACGCACCCTGCTCAAGTCGGCCTTGGCCACAGCCCTAGTGGGATGTGGTCGAGGGCCTCTTGCGGCTGCGCCTGCACCCTCGGTGCTCACGACGCGTCCGGTATGGGCAGGCATGAATTTGGCCCACCTGCATCGTCGCGGCTTGGGCTACGGCAGCTCGGCCTGCGGCGCGCAGCTTGAGCGTCTGGTGTTGGCCGGGGTCAACGCGGTCGCCCTCACCCCCTTTGCCTACCAGGGAGACCTGGAGGGGCACGAGCTGAAGTGGGGCGAGAGCTTGGATGACAGCCTCACCGATGCTGACTTGGTCGCATGTATCAAGCAGGCACACGCCCTTGGCATTCAGGTGTGTCTGAAGCCGCACATCTGGTCTCGAAGCTTCTGGAGCGGCGGCAAGTCTCGCCAGGATCTGGCTCCTAAGAACGTGGCTGCCTGGCATGCAGCCTACGGCGCCTACATCCTGCACTTGGCCAAGCTGGCCGAGGAGAACCAGGTGGCGCTGCTCTGCATGGGCCTGGAGTATCTGCAGCTGGCCAAAGACCCCCAAGGGTACTGGAAGACTCTGGCTGCCAAGGTGCGTCAGGTCTACAGCGGCAAGCTCACCTACGCGGCCAACTGGTGGCGGGAGTACCAGGAGTTTTCGGCCTGGGACAGCATGGATTTGATCGGAATCAACGCCTACTTTCCCCTGAGTGAAGAAGAGGACCCCAGCGAGGAGCAGCTCTTGGCCGGCTGGCAGCCACACATCCAAGAGATTCTTGCCGTCACCCAGGGCCGTCCCTTCTTGCTGACCGAGTTGGGCTTGCGGGCCTGCAAGGGCGCCGCGGCCAAGCCCTGGGACCATGGCCTGAAGGGCGCCCGGGATGATGCCCTCCAGGCCCGCTACTACCAGGCGGTGCTGCGGGCCTTTGAAGGACAGCCCGGCTACCAGGGGCTGCTCTTCTGGAAGTGGTTCACCGACGATGAGCGGGGTGAGCCGGATCCCTACTCACCGACGGGTCGGGAGGCGGAGCAGGTGTTGGCCCGTCACTGGGGGCGAGGCGCTGAGGTGGGTGTCTTGGAGAAGGAGGGAGATGGGTAGGGCGCCGAGGTGGGCGTCCTGGCTAGGGCGAAGAAGACTTCGACTCAGCACATTGGGGCAAAGACGACGTTGCCCCGGATGACTTAGGCTTCATGCCGCATCAACACACGTCCGCTCCCAGGGACTACGCCCTCCGCTGCCGCCAGGACCGCCATCTCGGCGCTCCACGCCTCAGGCGGCACCACGACGAAGCCTTGGCCGGCGTAGAAGGGCGCGTTCCAGGGCACCTCCAGGTAGGTCGTTAAGGTCATCGGCCCAGCCGCCTTGGCCAGAGACGCCTGTAGCAGCGCTGTTCCGATGCCCTGGCGTCCATGCTTGGGGTGAACGTTCATCTCGCAGAGGTGAGCGCCGGCCTGCGTCGCTCTGACCACTGCGAAGCCCACCGGCACATCGCGCCCATCGACCGCGAGCAACAGCCCCCCTTCAGCACGCGCCGCTTCCAGTTTGGCCACCGGCATCACCGAGACCACGCCGCCAATCCCCGCCTCCACGAAGAGATGGGATGCAGCGCGCTCAATGTCCGGCAGCAGCGCCAGGTCTTCGGGGCGTGCGAGACGGATTCTGGTCTTGGTCATGCCTGCTCCATGAAGCTCAGCCCATGCTTGGGTAGTCCGTGTATCCCTTGGCACCCGGCGTGTAGAAGGTGCTGAAGTCCGGGTCGTTGAGCGGGCTCTCGGCCTGGTAGCGCTCCGGCAGATCCGGGTTCGAGATCCACGGACGCCCAAAGGCCACCAGCTCTCCCTTTCCAGCGGCCAGATCAGCCTCCGCGCTCTGGGCGTTGTAGCCGCCAGAGAGGATCAGAGGGCCGTCGAAGGCCCGGCGCATGGCCTGCTTGATTCCCTCTGGGGGAGGGGGCGCGCCCATGGCGCTGTGGTCGACCAGGTGCAGGTAGGCCAGCTCCAGCTTGCCCAGCTCGCCGGCCAGCCACACAAAGTCGTCTTCTTGCTCCGGCCAAGGCTGGATGTCGTTGAACACGCCCCCGGGGCTCAGGCGAATGGCCACCTTGTCGGCGCCGATGGCGGCCACCAGCGACTGGGCGACTTGGAGGGCAAAGCGCGCACGGTTCTCGATGCTGCCGCCCCAGGCATCGGCCCTCAGGTTGGTGCAGGGGGAGAGGAACTGGTCGACCAGGTAGCCGTTGGCGCCGTGGATTTCGACCAGGTCAAAGCCGGCTTCGATGGCGTTCTTTCCCGCTTGCACAAAGCCGGCAATGGCGGCCTGGATCTCCGCCTCTTCCATCTCTTCGGCGGCCGGGTAGGGCTGTGGACCCTGCTCGTCGGTGTACATCTCGCCGCTCAGTGTGGACTGAGAGGGAGCCAAGATCCGCGCCCCTTCGGGCATGTTGTGGGGATGTCCGACCCGGCCGGTGTGCATCAACTGCATGGCGATTCGCCCACCTTTGGCGTGGACGGCGTCGGCGATCTGCGCCCATGCATCGGTCTGCTCCTCGCTCCAGATTCCAGGAATGCGGGCGTAGCCGCAGCCATTGGCCGTGGGAGCCACCCCTTCGGTGATGAGCAGACCACCGCTGGCGCGCTGGCCGTAGTACTCAGCCATAAGGGCCGTTGGCGTGTGATCTTGGTCGGCACGGCTGCGGGTCATCGGGGCCATGACCATGCGGTTGGGCAGGGTGAGGCGGCCCAGGTCGAAGGAAGAGAAGAGGGTGGGGTACATCAGGCGCTCCAAGACGGATTGGGACCTTGAGGTAGGTGCGCCCCAGCACAAGGCAACATCCCGTTTTCGGATGAGGGTGATTCATGGTTCGAATGAAGGAAGGAGCCTAGAATGCTGTCGTTGCTCACTGCCCTGGCTTGCGCCGGTCAAGCCCAGTTTGAGACCCCCATTCCCGCTGACGATCCCTGGGAACGCGCGGAGCCCGTCGCCGAGTTGGAGGCGCGCTTTGAGGCAGCCTGGACCTATGGGCAAGCCCACGGCTCCAAGTCCCTGATGGTCTTGCAGGGGGATCAGGTCCTCTACGAGGTCTACAGCCCCGAGCACAGCAACCAGAGCCCCTGGCCGATGTACAGCGCGACCAAGAGCTTCAGCTGCGCGATGGCCTCTTTGGCGGTCTCCGATGGCCTGATGACCCTGGAGGAGCCGGTCTCAGCGACGCTGAGCGATTGGGCCGGTGTGCCCCTGAAGCAGGATGTCACCCTCCAACACCTGCTGAATTTCACCAGCGGACTGGCCCAGGACAGGCGCACCCTGACCTGGGACGGCCTGCGGGCGGTGGAGGACCAGAAGGTGGCCGACAAGTACGCCTACGCCGCCGCCCAGCCGGTTCAGTGGGCGCCCGGCAGCCAGTGGGAGTACGGCTCCTCCCACCTGACGGCCTTTGGGCAGGTAATGGAGCAGAAGTTGGATGGCAGCCCTCTGGACTACCTCCAGGCGAGGGTCTTCGCGCCCATCGGCTTCCGCTATGCCGGCTGGAACCACGACCCCGATGGCAATCCGATGTTGGGCTACGGCGCCTGGACGAGCACCCCGGAGATGGCCAAGTTCGGGGCCTTGGTGCGCGACGATGGCCTCTGGCAGGGAGAGCGCGTGCTCCCCGAGGGCACCCTGCAGATGTGCATGCAGGGCAGCACGGCGAACCCGGCCTATGGCCTGGCGGGGTGGGTGAACCAGGAGATGGGGGAGGGGACCCGCTTCAACGTGGCCGGGACCAACCAGAGCGGGGAAGGCGCCGCCTTCTTGGCCGGCGGACCGGAGATGTACGTGATGGCCGGCGCCTCGGGGCAGCGCATCTACGTCATCCCTGAGCTGGACTGGGTGGTGGTCCAGCAGTGCGACTCGAACAAGTTCAAAGACCCAGAGTTCTTGGCCTTGTTGTTGGGCGCTGCGCAGTAGCCCTCAGGCCTTGCGGAAGACCAGCCAGAGTCCAGCGCCGATGACCAGAGAGCCGCCTACCAGTGCCTGCCAAGTGGGCAGCTCCGAGAAGGCGATCCAGTCCATCGCAGCCCCGAAGAGGGGACTGACGTAAGAGGCCGCGGCGACGTTGGCGGCCCGGTCTGCCGCATAGGCCTGGGTCATCAGCCACTGGCCCAGACTGGCCAGGGCGCCCACGGCGACCAGGATCCAGATCAAGTGCACGGGCGGCAAGCTGCTCTCGGTGAGCAGCCAGATGGCCCCACAGATCACGGTCACGAAGAGCTGGAACCAGAAGACCACGCTGGCGCTGTGTTCCTCCTTCAGGGCGCGCACGGAGGTGTGAGAGACCGCAGAGAAGAGCACCGCCCCCAAGGCCAGACCGCCCCACCAGCTGCCGACCGCCAGCTCGGGTCCGATGATGATGCCGCAGCCCAGCAGGCCCAAGATGAGCACCACCCAGATGCCGCGTTTTGGCTTCTCCGTGGCCCCCAGGACCAGGGGAGCCAGAAAGCCCACGGCCAGAGGCTGCAGCCTGGAGATGATCTGCAGGTCCGCGATGGCCAGACCCTTTGCGGCGCCGAAGAAGCAGAGCATCGCGCCAAAGCCGGTGGCCGAGCGCAGCAGCATCACGCCCTTGCGTTCAATGCGCAGCTTGCCTCGGGCCAAGACCAGGGCCACCGGAACGGCGACCAGTCCGCGGAAGAGGATGACGTCAAAGACATCCAGCTCTTGTCGGGCGATCTTGACCAAGCTGACCATGACCGTGAAGGCCAGGGCCGCGAGCATCATCAGGGCCGGGCCGCGTTGTAGCTTCATGGACTGCAGGTCATGGGCTGCATTAAGACAGGCGCCATCCAAGAGTGCGAAGGGAGTCGTCAATGGTGGGCAACTTGATCAGCCGAGCGCTCAGTGGGGGGTCTGTTGTCCTTGGATTGGGACTGGCTGTTTTTGGGGGCAGCTTGCTCATAGAGGACGAGGGAGGAGTGGCCGTTCTGGCCGCTGGGCTCGCACTCCTCGGCGCAGGTGGCCACGCCCTGGTCCTCAAGCGATGCCAGAGCTGCGGCCTGGTCTTGCATGGCGCTTGGACCTGTGAGAGCTGTGGTCACGCCGAGATGCACGACCTAGACTGAGGGGTGTGTCAAAACGACGCTGCGAGGCTTTGGAGCTGCTGACCTAAGGGGCACATGCGCAACCCCTCCTGGCCTACTCCAGATCCCATCAGCCCAGGAGAAGAATCAGTGTGGGACTACCCTCGGCCACCCCGAATTGAGCCCACCAAGAGTCGGCTTCAGGTCTACCTGAACGGGGTCTGTATTGCCGACTGTAGCCGAGGTCTGCGGGTGCTTGAGACCAGCCACCCGCCCACCTACTACCTGCACCCCGACGACTTTGTAGCGGGTGCCGTACAGCCCAGTCGCTCAGCGCAGGGGAGCCTGTGTGAGTGGAAGGGGCAGGCCGGGTACCACGACCTGGTCGCTGGGGTTGTGCGCTTGCGCGCTGTGGCTTGGTCCTATGCCGACCCCACCCCGGGCAGCGGCATGTTGCCCGGCTACATCGCGCTCTATGCGGGTTCGGTGGACCGCTGTTTGGTGGACGGCGCCCAGGTCACACCGCAGCCCGGGGACTTCTACGGTGGCTGGATCACGCCCAATGTGAAGGGCCCTTTCAAAGGCATCCCAGGGTCACGTTTCTGGTAGAAGACCCCCATGAAGAGCTCCGTGCAGTACCACAATCACGCCGGCACCAGCTGGCCCAAGCCAAACGCAGTTCTCCAGGCGGCAGAGCGCGCAACGATGGCCTCGCCGGCGGAGTGGGGCTCGCTCTTTGAGGACGCACATCAGGGCGTGGCGCGGGCCTTTGGGGTGGCACCGGAACGCATGCTCATCACCCCCTCCTGTACCCAGGCTCTGGCTGTGGCCATCGCGGATCTGCCTTGGGTGGAGGGAGATCGAGTGCTGAGCTCCCAGATGGAGCACCACGCGTTGGTCCGCCCTCTGGCCAAGCTGCAAGGCGTAGAGACCCTGCACCTCCCACGAGGCCAGGCTGGGCCCATTGACCTGAATCAGGTCGAAGAGCAGCTCAAGGCCGGCGGCGTGCGTCTGATGGCCATGTCCATGGCGAGCAACGTGACTGGGGAGCTGTTGCCATGGAAGGAGCTGGTGGAGCTCTCCCATGCGCACGGCGCCACCTGCTTGCTGGACGGCGCCCAGGTGGCGGGATGGCACCCCCTGGACTTGCTTGAGTTGGGCGTGGACCTCTTCGCTTTTGCCGGCCACAAGGGACCTCAGGGTCCCAGCGGGGCGGGCGGGTTGTACGTGCGGGACGGCCTGGTGATGGACACCCCAGGAGCACGCTGCGGTCTGGATTCCTGCGACGATGGCCCCAGCTATTGCGACACCGGTTCAGTGAACCTGCCGGCCTTGTGTGGACTGGCGGCGGGGCTGGCTTGGATGGCCCGAGAGCAGCCTCTGGAGGGTGCGCTGGCGGCTCTGTTGCTGCTGCGAGAAGGCTTGATGCAGATCGATGGCGTGCAGGTGCTTGGAACAGTGCCCGGTGTGCCCACCTGCAGCCTCGTGTTGCAAGGGATGACTGCGGGAGAGGCGGCTGCAAAGCTCAGGTCTACTGGATTCGTGGCCAGCGGCGGTATTCAGTGTGCGCCGATGGCCCACGAAGCGCTGGGCACCGACCCCGATGGCACCTTGCGCCTGAGCGTGGGGCCCACACAGGGCGTGCCCGAGGCAGCGGCTCTGCTCTCAGCGGTGCAGGGCTTGGCTGGCTAGTTCGACTTGTGTCGCGGCACGCTTGCTGACGAGGTTCTCGCAGCCGGCCTGCTCCAGGAGCTGGGAGACTTGAAGCGTCGCGGAGAGCACCTCCTCCACCGTCTCTTGGACCTGGGCCTTGGAGAGAGAGAGGGCGGCGCCGAGTTCGAGGATCTGGCGATGGGTGATGCCTTGGGCTTGGCCCATCACAGAGGTCGAGCGGTAGCCGGAGCTGTGCGGGGAGTAGGTCAGGTCAAAGACCGGGGACAGCCGCCACGCACCCTGGGGAGTCATCAGGAAGGCCAGGTTCTTGAGGTGGTCGTCCTGGTTGACTGTCGCCACGTTGAACACAGCCAAGCGAAACAGGGCTCGAACCTGACGCATGTCTCGGCACAGGTGCATGGTGAGGCGGCCCAGGTCTCGGTAGTCGCCCCTTGCCGTGCGAAAGTCCACGTCCAAGGCCCCGGCCGCTGAGAGCATGTGCAGGCGCTGGCCATCTGGTCCCCGGTCGAAGCGCTTCACAGCGAAGGCATGGCCCGCGTGGATTGGGAGCAGTCGGGTCTCCGGCACGTCCAAGCCAGCCAGGGCGGCCATGTGCATCCACACCTGCTCGCGGGCGGCGACTTGGGAGTCGTCGGAGGAGGTGGGAAACTTGACCAGCCAGGCTTGGAATCCGGTCGGCAGGGGGCCCTCTCCAGAGCAGATCTGGTCCTGAGGCCCGATGCCAATCAAGGCCTTGGGGCGCGCTCCGCCGGAGGAGACGCCGGCACGCACCAGCTCGGGCAGCACCTCCACGCTCGCGTTGTCGTACACAGCCTGAGCATGCGCAGCGAGCTGGCCCAACTCGACGGCCTGAGAGAGGGCTTGGTCCGTGCCTGTGCTGGGCTCAAAGCGCAGAGCGCCCATGGTGTGGCTGCCCAGGAAGGCCAGCTCCTCCAGTGCGGAGACGCTGCTGGCGGGCCGACCCTGGGCCTGGAATTGGCGGTGCAGCAGCTTGAGGCCCCAGCCATCTGGCCTGGCGTCGGAGAACACTCCGGGGAGAGGGACTCCGGGCTTGACTCGGTGTTCTTGCAGGCTGGCTTTGGGGGGGAGGCGAAGTGGAGAGATGTCCAGGCCGCTGTTCAGGAAGTCTGGATGAAACTCGAAAAATACGCGGCGCCCGTCCTGTGCCAAGGTCCCCACAGCGACGGAGTCCGCCTCGCCAGCGTGGCTCCTAAAGTCCAGGCTTACCTGCAGACTGCGGCTCATTCCCGCTCTCCGAGGAGCTCAGCCATGGAGCTCGGATCTGGTGCGGCCAGCAGGTCCTGGAAGTCCTCCAGCCGGCCCAGGGCAGAGCTGACTTGGAGGATGGTCGAGAACTGGGCCTGACCGCTGCGTTCCAGACGGGCCACGGTCGCCACGCCGAGGCCACTGCGCTCAGCGAGCTCCTGCTGGGTCCATCCCTGACGCTTGCGCAGCGCACGCACGCGCTGCGCAAGCGTGTGCTGCAGATCTTGGGGAGTCAGGAATAGATCAATCATTATTGATTGATTCTATCTGAAAAGTGAGAGAAATCAATCAAAACCGAGTGCTAAAACTCAACGCCTTTTCTGGCCCGAATGCCGGCTTTGTAGGCGTGCTTGACCACCTGGAACTCGGTCACGGTGTCCGCAGCGTCGATGACTTCCTGGGGGGCGTCCCGGCCGGTCAGCACAATGGAGACCTGCTCAGGCTTGTCCCGGAGCACTTGGGCCACGGCTGCCGCGTCCAGGTAGTTGTAGCGCAGGGCGATGTTGATCTCGTCGAGCACGACCACCTTGAACTCCCCACCTTGAATCATCTCGACCGCACGGGCCCAGCCCGCCTTTGCGCTGGCGATGTCCTGCTCAACGTCCTGGGTATTCCAGGTAAAGCCATCGCCCGAGACCTCGTGGGTGATCTCGGGAAAGCGCTTGAGGGCGGCCTGCTCGCCGGTCTTCCAGGTGCCTTTGACGAACTGCATCACGGCGACTTTCTGGCCGTGGCCAGCGGCACGAATGGCCACGCCAAAGCCAGAGGTGCTCTTGCCCTTGCCGTTGCCTGTGTTGACGATGACCACGCCGCGGTGGATGGTCTTGGTCTTGACCTCAGCGTCCTGCTTGGCCTTGAGGGCCTTCATCTTCGCTGCGTGCTCGGCCTTCTCGGAATCGCTCAGTGCCATGTTCGGGGCTCCTTTCGGTACTGCCCCCTATGTCATGGCAGCAGCGAAAAGGTGCGAAAAGGCGTCAAAGCGAGGTCTTCAGACCTCGCAGCTGCTCAAGAAGTAGCTGTAGCTGGTGTCTACTTCGAACTCGATGTACCAGTCGACGCTGGGGTACTCCAACATGCCTTGGCCCAGCTCGATGTAGTAGCCCTTCTCCTGGCAGTCGAAGAGGTCGATGGCGACCTTGACGAACTCGGGAGAGCCTGTGGCCTCGCCGCACCAATCGTCGGTGAGCAGGGTCTCGTCGATCACTGCGACCAGGCCGGAAGACAGCTCGCTGCGCCAAGCGTCATCTCCGGCGTTGTACACGTAGACTTGGTCCCAACCGGGGGTGTCACATGCGCTGTTGCTCTCGGCCTTGAGGGTCTCCAAGGCGCTGGTACCGACGTAGTACAGACCGGCCAGCTCTTGCACGGTGGCGATTGGGCGGGCGTCCATGATGGAGCTCACGGCGCGGGAGTCCAGACCCAAGGTGTCGTCCAGGTAGGTCTCGCCAGTGTCGTTGCTCAGCGCCAGGACCGAGTTGGCCTCGCCCAGGGTGAAGGCCACGCCGTCCCAAGTGCCCAGGTAGTCGGCGTCGTCGGTGGGCACAAAGCCCGCGTCCAAGGCGTAGGCCTGGATCTTGTTCATGGCCGAGTCACCCACGTAGTAGCGGGCATCGAGCTGCTCCATGGTGGTGTAGCTGCGATCGTCGCTGCTTCCCTGAACGGCGTCGTCGCCGTCTCGCCAGTCGATGATGGCGCCAGCTGCCCGGCTGTCCAGGGCGACGTCGTCGTCGAGCAGGGCCAGGTCAGTGCCAGCGTCATTGAGGAAGGCCAGCATGCCAATGGCGTCTGCGCTGCCGTCGGCCACGCGCGCTGCTTGGTCTGCCAGGTCCTGGGGTTGGCGCTGGGTGGCACCGGTGCAGGCGAGCAGAGAGAGCAGAATGGACATGGTGACCTCGAAGTTGAGGCCCGTATAGCGTGCTTTGCTGCGGTGTCCAGGGGGATCGCGGCCGGCTCTATTTGGCCGGGGTCTCGCGCTTCTCTTGATCTTCAGCTTGCTCAGCTCGCCACTCGCTCTTGACGGTCTCGGCTGTCTTGCGGCTGCCGTCGTGGCTCCATCCGGGCGGACCGAAGACGTAGCGCACCCGCTCCCCTAGAGAAATGCCGCTCTGTGTGGCGTCTTTTCCGATGCTGATCAGCTCGTGGTAGGCGATGCGCAGCGGGTTGTAGGTGGCGATGTTGTGGGTCAGGCCGTAGCGCACCGGCTCCTCATCCAGCTCCGGCTGGAAGGTGCCCAGGATGCGGTCCCAGATGATGAAGGTGCCTCCGAAGTTGCAGTCCAGGTAGCGCGGGTTGGCGCCGTGGTGGGCCCGGTGGTGGGAGGGGGTGTTGAAGAGGAACTCGATGGGCCTGGGCAGCCTGCGGATGACCTCGGTGTGGATCCAGTACTGGTAGACGAGGTTGATGCCGCCCAGAAAGACGAGCATCACCGGGTGCATGCCCAGGATCAGGACCAAGGGCGCCCGCAGCAGGAAGGCCAGATTCCAGGGCGAGCTCCACTCTTGGCGGAGCGCAGTGCTCAGGTTGTAGTGCTGGGAGGAATGGTGGGTGACGTGGCCCCACCAGAACCAGCGGCTCTTGTGCGCCAGGTAGTGGAAGACGTAGTAGCGGGCGTCGTCGAGGATGAAGCCCAGCAGGAACCACTCCCAGCTCCAGCCCCAGTCCATCAGGCGGTAGGGGTACAGGGCCATCAGCACGGCAAAGCTGACAAAGCCGAACACGATGCCCATGGCCAGGTTGCCGGCGCCCATGGCCAGAGAGGCGGCGGTATCGCGGGTGTCGTAGCGGGCCTTGCCGGTCCACTTGCCCAGCAGGATCTCCGCGCCCATGCTCAGGATGAAGAAAGGGACGGCCAGGGCGACGATGTCGGGAAGATCAGGCGGCGTCACGCTGACCTCGGGCTTGCAACCAGTGTTGTCGTATCTCAGGGGAGGGGACTTGAATCCGCCGACGAGGCCAGGCTGCATCGGCCAGATCCACCTCCAGACCCTCCTGCCTCTCCTGCAGCGTCCAGCGCTCGACCAGGCGCATGCCCATGAAGCGCTCCATGGCCCAGGCCACGCCCATGCGGCCATCGCGGAGGGTGAACAGGGCGGTCTGGCCGCTCTGCTCCAGGAGCACTTCCTGGAGCTCGGCGTGGGGATCCAGCTCGGTCAGGTGCGCTCGGATTGACTGCTCGTCCAGGACCAAGCGCTTGGAGCCGCCGGTGAGGTGCGCGAGCAGGATGGCGAGGGGGACGCCCACACCGACCAACACGCCCAGTACTTCCAGTGGCATTTCCCAGGCCAGAGGCGGCTCCTTGTTGGGAAAGTCTACTACCCTGTGTGCATGTTCGCTCTGCTCCTGACCCTTGCCTGCTCCTCGAGCCCGCCCACTACTTGGACGCCTCTGCCGCCGCCGCTGCCCTACAGCCCTGGAGGCTTCGAGGAGCTGGTGCTGGTGATGGAGAGCCTTCCAAGGCCCGGGGATCCGGCTGCAAAGGACATGGCCGAGCAGGTGAAGGATGGGGTTGTGCCAACAGATGTTGAGCTCTCCCACCGAGACTTGGGGGTGCTGTTGGCGCTCGATGGGATCCATGCGCCCGTTCCGGCTTTGGACGACGACTTCATCCCCTGGATGGGGCTTCGGGTTCTTGGGGATGCGGCCATTCTGGAGTCCAGGGTGCACCTGGCCTATGGCGAAGGGCTCTATGCCTGGGGGGCGCTCGCTCCGGTGCTTGAGATCGCAGGAGACCTGCAAGCAGCCGGGGGTGGCCTGATGCCCTTCTCCATCGGGGCCAATCTGGAGCGCTCGGTGCTGCTTGAGTTGGAGCGCGTCGTGGCGAGCCCCTATGGCTTGGGTAGAGAAGGGGAGGCGGCCCTCAAGCGCTATCTGCTGGCCCGTCAGGCGGGTCCCGCGCTGGCACCCTACGCGGTCTCTACCGAGTGCGAGGCCATCCTGGCGATCCTTGAGGAGCCAGCGCTGCATCGGGTCGAATGGGTGTTCTACGATCTAGAGGCGACCCTGGATCTGCAGTCGAAACAGTGCGAGTTGGAGCTGGCGATGATGGCCAAGCCCTACGGCGAGCGGGTCATGGTGGAGCAGGACTGGCCCTCGCCATTGATCTGGAATCGAATCGGCATTGACCTGTTGATCGTGTTGGGCACCAGGATGGGCAACATGGGTCAGGTCGAGGGTGAGCTGCAGCTCCAACGCGCGATGTTGCTCACAGCCCTGGAGCTCCGCCAAGGCCATCGAGGAGCTTGGCCGACCTTCGCAATGCCCACCGATCCCACCACAGCAAAGCCACTGCAGTGGGACGGCAGCACACTGAAGGGGGGCGCGGGGATCAAGGAGTTGGAGTACTCCCTGACGCCGGCGCCGCCGGTGTGGTCCGCAGTGGAACCCTAGAAGGTGAAGGGGCCGGTTCGCATCAAGGTCACGAAGCGCTGACGCTGTTCGGCGTCCAAGACCGCATGCAGGGCTTTCAGACCCTTGGCGGTGTGCTCAATGACCCGCTCACTGGCCAGGGCCCGGAGCTTGGTCGCCTTTGTCGCGGCCTCGGAATCGAAGCTCTCTCCGGCCATCGCCTCCGCGAGAAGCTTGCTGGCCCGTCGCTTGTCGACTTCGGCCTGGGCCTGCTCGGTTCGAAGGTCATCCAGGAACTCTGCCAAGACAGCGGTCTGGGACTCGTCGAGCCCCAAACGGTGAGAGAGCATGCGGAGGGGACGACGGATGCCAAAGGCGCCCATGGGACCTCCTAGCTTGCCTGCGTGGCGACCACGGGGACCAGAGTGACGGCCGTTGGAGGCGTGGGGATGCGGGTGGCGACCACGAGGGCCGCATGCATTGGGATGCATATGAAGGACTCCTATCAGCAGGGCTGACGGTGTTCGGCCGGGGCTAATCGCACCCGGCGCCATTTTATGTTTTGTCTCGGGCAGATCGCTCCGGGACGCAGGAAGTCTATGCACTGTCTCTTATACACATCTGACGCTGCCGACGAAGAGGATAG
>CAJXRZ010000010.1 GCA_913060515.1 uncultured Pseudomonadota bacterium
GAGATTTCTGCCTGTCTCGTGGGCTCGGAGATGTGTATAAGAGACAGGGTCTGGGGGGCACGCCCCCCCAAAAGAAAGCGCTTAGTGCGCCGCGTTCCAGTCCTTGCCCCACCCCGAGTCCACCCGCAGTGGCACGCTCAGGGGAGCGACGCCTTCCATGACCTGGGCGACGATGCCGGCGATCTCTTCTTCCCGACCCACAGGGACCTCGAAGAGCAGCTCATCGTGGATCTGAAGCAGCATGCGCACATCCGGGGCCACGGCCTTGAGGTGCTTGTGCACAGCGATCATCGCCAGCTTGATCAAGTCCGCCGCAGAGCCCTGAATGGGGGTGTTGACGGCCAAGCGCTCGGAGGTGGAGCGGGCCATCCAGTTGCGCGAGGTCAGCTCGCTCAAGATGCGGCGCCGCCCCCAGAGGGTCTTGGCGTAGCCAAGCTCCTTGGCGCTCTCGATGGCGCCATCCTTGAAGGCCAACACCTCAGGCATGCGCTCAAAGTAGGTGGCAATGTAGGCCTCGGCCTCCTCGCGCGTGATCTTCAGATCCCGCGCCAAGCGCGGCGGCGCCATGCCGTAGATCAGGCCAAAGTTGATGGCCTTGGCAGCGGAGCGCTGGTCCTTGCTGACGTCCTCCAGCTTGAGTCCAAAGACCTCGCTGGCGGTACGGGCGTGGATGTCCTGTCCCTTGGTGAAGGCGTCCTGGAGCGCGCCAGGCCCTGCAAAGTGGGCCAGGAGCCTCAACTCCACCTGCGAGTAGTCACAGCTCAGGAAGCTGTGGCCATCGGCCGGGATGAAGCAGGCACGGATGCGCCGTCCCTCCTCCGAGCGGATGGGAATGTTCTGCAGGTTGGGGTTCGCCGAGCTCAGGCGTCCGGTCTCGGCCACGGCCTGGTGCAGGGTGGTGTGGATGCGCCCGCTGTGGGCGTTCACGGTCAGGGGCAGAGCGTCCAGGTAGGTGTTCTGGAGCTTGACCAAGCTGCGGTGCTCCACGATCTTGCGGGGCAGCTCGTGCTCGTCGGCCAGCTGTTCCAAGACGCTGTGGTCGGTGCTCGGAGAGCCCTTGGGCGTCTTCTTAATGATCGGGAGTTCCAGCTCCTCAAAGAGCACCTTGCGCAGGTCCTTGGTGCTGCCCAAGTTGAAGCTGTGGCCGACCGTGTCGTAGGCCGCTTGCTGCACGGTGGCGGCCCGCTCGCTGTACTCGGCGCTCATTGCACCCAGGGTCTCGCTGTCCACGCGCACACCAGCGGCCTCCAGCTCGGCCAGGATGCGAATCAGCGGCAGCTCGAGATCCCGCAAGACCCCGCGCACGCCGTTGCGCTCCAGGCGCTCCTGCAGCTCTTGGTTCACCAACCAGGCCACGTGCACCGCCTCCGCGGGTGCGGCCGAAGGCTTGGCGAAGAGGTCGGCTTGGCCCGCCTCCTCCCCCACGGCTTGCCCCAAGGTGTGTCCCAGGTAGCGGAGGGAGAGGTCTTCCAGCCCGTGCTTGTTGCGCGCGGGCTCCAGCAAGTAGTCGGCCAACAAGGTGTCGCCAGCGATCCCCATCAGAGGCCAGTTCAGGCGCGCGAGCACCCGAACCGCGTTCTTCAGGTCATGGCCGGTCTTGGCCAGGCGAGGGTTGGAGAAGATGGGGCCCAAGTGCTCCAGGATCTGGTCCTGGGGGAGGCCCTGAACCCAGACCGTCTTGTCCTCGGCCCAGCACAGGCCCAGAGCCTGAACGCCGCAGGTGACCAAGTCCTCGGAGTCGAAGCGCAGCTCGATGGCCAAGGGGCTCTCTACGCTGACGGCCCCCTGAATCTCACCGGCGAGAGCGGCCAGCTCGTTGACACTGGAGACCACTTGGTAGTGCTCGGCGGTGACCTCGGAGTGTGCGGTCACCTCTTCGGCCTGCAGCTCCTTGAGGTGGGTGCGGAACTGCCACTTCATGAACAGGGTGCGCAGGGTCTGCACGTCCCGAGAGTCGCTCTTGAGGTCCTCCAGTGTCAGGGTGACCTGTTTGGCGTCGACCAAGATGGTGCCCAGGACCGCGGAGAGCCTGGCCAAGTCTGCGTTGTCGTGAACCGCCTGGCCTCGCTTGCCGCCGATCTCCAGTGCATGGGCGATGACCCCTTCCAAGTCCCCGTACTTGGCCAGATACTTCGCGGCGGTCTTCTCCCCTACCCCCGGCACCCCTGGGATGTTGTCGCTGGAGTCCCCGGCCAGGCCCTTCATGTCGATGATTCGATCAGGGCCCACACCCATGCGCTCCATCACGTCATCGGGGCCAATCATGCGGTCCTTCATGACGTCGAGAACGCGAATGTGGGGGGTGAGCAGCTGGTAGAAGTCCTTGTCACCGGTGACCATCGTGACCTGGCGCTCCGGCCCGGCCAAACGGGTGGCCAGAGTGCCGATGATGTCGTCGGCCTCGATGCCTTCGATGGCCAGGTAGGGGCAACCCCAGGCCTCGGTCAGGGCCTGAAAGTGGGGCCACTGTTCGCGCAGCTCGTCGGGCATGCTGGGCCGGTGGCCCTTGTACTCGGGGTACAAGTCCACGCGGAAGCTGGGGCCCTTGTCGAAGACCACGACCATGTAGTCGGGGGCATGCTCCTTCTCGAGCTTGCGCAGCATGTTGGCAAAACCCAACAAGGCGCCGGTGGGGAAACCGGCTGCAAACATGTTGCGTGGCATGGCGTGAAACACACGGAATGCGTGGTTGCTGCCGTCGATGAGGAAGAGCTTCTCGGCCAAGGGGGACCTCCGGGACAGGGGGCTTAATGCGCTGTATGCTTGCGCGGTGCACGGACAAGTCTCCGCCCGAAAGGTCCAGGTTGTCGTCCAGGTCGCCCAGGCCGCGGGCATGGATCCACACGCGCTGCTCGGGCGGCTTGGACTGAGCCCGCGAAGCTTGGAGAATCCCGAGAGCTGGCTGCCACAATCGGTGTGGAAGGCCGTCTGGGAGGACGTCATCGCATGGACTGGCCAGCCAGCCTTGGCGCTCAAGGCCGCTGCGGGAATCGATCGGGGCTACTTTGGCGTGATCGACTACGTCGCGCGATCCTGCCCAAACATGGACGCGGCGATCACCAGTGCTGCCCGCTACTTCCGCTTGGCCAACACCCAAGGCCACCTGCGCTTGGAGCGCCTGCCAGACGGCCTACGCATTTCCCGGCACCTCCTGGGCGACGAAGGACTCTACCTACCCAGGCAAGCGGCAGAGTTTGCCTTGGCCACCATGTTGCGGGTGTTCAGGGGAGCCTGCGCGCAGCCCTTCGAATTGGACGGCGTCAGCTTCCGATATCCGCCGCCAGAGGACATTGAGCCTTTCCAACAAGCCTTTGCATGCCCCCTTCGCTTCTCGGCCAGCCACGATGCGCTCTTTGTCTCCAACGCCGCTCTAGCGCTGCCGATGCGAGAGCCCGATGAACGCCTACGCGCGATGATTTCGCAGCACGGTGACTCACTGCTCCGAGCCCTACCCAGCCCAAGGGACAGCACCCTAGCTGCCGTGCGCGGCGTATTGGCAGGGAGCCTACAAGGCGGCGATCCAAGCATTGACCAGGTGGCCAAGCGCCTTGGAATGAGCCGCCGAAGCCTCCAGCGCGCAATGCGAGCAGAGTCCACCACCTTCAGTTCTGTCTGTGAGCACATGCGCAAGGAGTTGGCGTGCAGCTACCTGAGTGCAGGCGTGTCGGTTGGCGAGGTGGCCTTCCTCCTGGGGTATGCAGAGGTGCCCCCCTTTCACCGCGCCTTCAGAAGATGGACCGGACAGACCCCGGGGGACTGGAAGCGATTGGCACCCAAGGTCAAGGTTGAGGCACCGACGGTCAATGGCAGCAGGCCGTAGCCAACATAGTTGAAGCACCAACACGGAGTCCCCATGCTTGCGTTTCTCGCCCTAATGTCCACCGCCCAAGCCGAGACCACTCTGAGCGCGAGTCCGATGGGGGCGCTAGGGTTTGCGCTGATGAACATCGGAGACTTTGCTGTCAACCTGGAACACCAGCGGGGACAGCATGGACTCTTACTCGAAGCCAGCGGACTTCATGTACACGGCAACCCCACCCACACCACCTTGATCGGCGGTGGACTGGGCTACCGCTACCACTTCGGCGAGGGCAGCTTTGCTGGCGTTTTGGTAGGCGCCAAACAGGGCCACGCCAAGTTCAAGTACGACTACTTGTCCGGCGACCTGGACAGCCACTGGCGCTACGAGGTCCGTCAGACCTCTGTGATTCCCCACATCGGTCACCGATGGGAGCTTGGAGAACACCTACGCATCACGGCCCGATTGGGCGTGGGTCTGGGACAACACCAAGTCCAGACCGACGTTGAAGATCCTGGCGTGGCAGCGGCCACTGAGCTGCTGGAAGACCGCCTTCAATTCACGCCGCTAAAGCTGGACTCTGAGCTCTCGCTGGGGTGGGCCTTCTGAGCACTGTTGGGCCTTAGCGCTGTACAACCCGCGACTTGGCAAGCATGTCCCAGAGCCCCTGTCGCTTCTTGCTCAGCAGGACGACCAGCCAGAAGATCCAACCAAAGCTGAGCATTCCACGCACCAGTGCGCGAAGGAATGAGCGACCGTAGCCCAGTCTTTCACCGGTTTGGTCGTGCACAACCCGCAGCCCCATGGCCAACTTGCCGACGCTTGCCTGGAGCGCAGAACCCTCCAAGAGGGTGTGGTAGGCGATGGGGAGACCGACCGCTGAGACCAAGTAGATTCCGTCCAACAGGTCGCTGAGATCACCCGCTCCCATGAGCTCCTTGAGCACGCCAATCCCGAAGGCCAACACAAGCACCACGGCATAGACAATGACGATGTCGATGACGAAGGCCACGAAGCGAACACCGTTTCCCGGGACCGGCAACGCCACTTCCTCATGGCCCGCTGGGGACGGAGGCGCTGCACCAGGGGCCGCGTAGGGATTGTCTTCGGGCCGTGGAATGTCCCCCTTCTGTTTGAGCTGCATCAGTCGATCTCCTGGCTGATGACAACACCTGCGAGCTCATCCTCGCGCCGGTCCCTCTTGTGCCCCACGACGAACGCACCCGCCGGGTAGTCCCAGAGCGCCCGCTTCCGCTTGGTCACAACAGGGACCAGCCAGGTCACGAGCGTCCCTGAGAGCAGCAGGCGCAGCAAGGACCGAATGAAGCCCTGGAGCATGCTCAAGTTGCTTCCATCCTGCTGCAAGACGCGCAGCCTGTTCGCCTTGAAGCCCAAGGTGCCCTGCCAGCGGCTCTCCATGACACTCCCGTAGATCAGAGCGAGCACAATCAGCGCGACGAAGGCAAGCCCGTCCCCCGCCACGAGGCGATCCAGCACCCAAACCAGCGGCAACCAGAGCACAAAGACCACGACCACGTCGATGAGCCCAGCGGCGATTCTGTTCCCCACGGCGCCAGGGCGCCAGCTCGCTGCGGGCTGCGGCTCTGCGGATGGCCCGCTCTCCGGCGTCTTGTATGGATTGCTCACCTACCCCCCTTCTCCTGTCCGCCCATCCTACCAGCCGCAAAGCCCAGAGGCTCATGGACTTAGAGAACACCAGCCTGACCTCGCTGGCGGAACCCTGGTGAGATCCCCGGGTTAAGTGACCCAGCCCCAGGTAAAGGAAGCCCATGTCCCAGCCCACGGCCCCCTCGAACCCCACCTTTGACCTGTTCAACCCAAGCGAAGAGCACGCGATGCTCCGACAGATGGTGGCAGACTTTACGAAGGCGGAGGTCGAACCCCAGGCCGAGGAGTTCGACGCCAAAGAGTGCATGAACATCCCCTTGTTTCAGCAACTTGGAGAGCTGGGCTTGTTGGGCATCACGGTCCCAGAGGAGTGGGGCGGCGCCGGCATGGACACCACCGCAGTGGTCATCGTGCACCACGAGTTGTCCAAGAGCGACCCTGGTTTTTGCTTGGCCTACCTGGCCCACGCGCTGCTCTTTGTGAACAACTTCTTCTACTGCTCCACCGACGCCCAGAAGAAGCGCATCCTGCCCAAGGTGATCAGCGGGGAGTGGATCGGCGGCATGGGCATGACCGAACCGGGCCACGGTACCGATGTCTTGGGCATGACCACCACGGCGGAGCGCACCGAGAAGGGCTGGGTGGTCAACGGCACCAAGACCTACATCACCAACGGGCCCGAAGGCCACGTCTTCATGTTCTATGCCAAGACCAACGGCAAGATCAGCGCCTTCCTGGTCGAAGATGGCACCCCCGGCTTCTCCAAGAGCCACCACATCCCCAAGATGGGCATGCGGGCCAGCTCCATGTCCGAGCTGATCTTCGAGGACTGCGTGATTCCTCACGAGAACCTGCTGGGCGAGGAAGGCGGCGGCCTCATCCACATGATGCGCAACCTGGAGATCGAGCGCCTGGGCTTGGCTGCCATGTCCTTGGGCATCGCCGACCGCTGCCTGGAGCTGATGGTCAAGCACGCCGCTGAGCGCGTGGCCTTCGGTCAGAGCATCAACCGCTTTGGACAGATCCAGCGCTACATCGGCGAGTCCTACGCCAAGACCGAGGCCACCCGCGCCCTGGTCTACACCGTGGCCCTCTCCGTGGCGCCCGACAAGCACAACCGACTGGGCTCCGATGCTGCCAAGCTCTTCGCAGCACCCGTCGGCAAGGAAGTGGCCGACAACGCCATGCAGGTCATGGGGGGCCAAGGCTACTGCCGCGAGTACCCCGTCGAGCGCCTGCTGCGCGACGCCAAGCTGCTGGAGATCGGCGGTGGCACCCTGGAGTCCCACCAGAAGAACATCACCAAGGACCTGACCCGCGCGCTGCGCTAGTCTCGCAGCCAGGCCTTCACACAGTCCGCCAAGCCCTGGGATGTGTGCGAACTCGCCACACCAAGCACCTCAAAGCCCAGTTCTCTGGCTACTTTTTCGGTGCTCGGACCGATGCAAAATACGCGGCCGCTCCCACCGATGCTGTGAAGGTGGATGGCAGCGGATCCACTCGCCAGCAACACCCCGTCCACAGGCCCCAAGCGCTTGAACGCCGCCCGCGCGCCCGCGGGACAGACCGTGCGGTACACCGCCAACGAGGTCAGACTGGCGCCCGCAGCCCGCAGACCCTGCTCCAGCTCCGGCGGCACCACTTCGGCGCGGGGGTAGAGCACTCTCTGCCCGCTCAAGTCGCCCAGCGCCCGCAACAGGACGCTGCTCAGGGCCCGCTCCGGCACACGGTCTACGAAGAGCCCCGCCGCCTCACAGGCCGCCTTGGTGCGCGGACCAACGGCTGCAACCGGCACCTGCTGCAACGCGTCCAGCTCCAAGAACTCCAGCACCGTCGCGCTGCTGATGACCACCCGGTCCACCGCTTCTGGGAGTCTGTGAGGCAGCCCCTCAAAGGCGATCAGGGGCAGCTCACTGAGCTCTGCGAGCCCTGCCAGGGCCGAGCGCAGGGTCCCGTTCCGGCCTTGGGCCCGGGTGAGCAGCAGGTGGGCCCTTGATCTCATCGCCCCAACCCCCTACTTTCCAGCCCCGGAGAGACCCCATGCTGATCCTGCTTTTGATGGCCTGCCAGAGCGAGGAGGCCCTGCGCGCCGACTTCAACGCCGTGCAATGCCAAACCCTGGAGCGCTGCGATGACCTGCAAGCCCTGGGCTACAGCGACGTGGACGACTGCATCTCCCGCCTGGACGCCGCCACCGAGGCGGAGGAGCCTTGCGGAAAGAACTTCAGCGTGGACAACGCCAAGGTGTGCATCGAGGGCTGGGAGGCACTGACCTGCGAAGTCCTGGCGACCGAGCAGCCCGCCGAGTGCCAGGCCTTCTGCCCCGAGTAGCAGGCCTTCTGTCTCGAGCAGTGCGCCGGCTTCCAACTTCAGGCCTGACGTAGGACGGCGGCCAAGACGGCGCCCAAGGCAGCGGCCTGTTCGATGCGGCCGCGCGTCTCTCGGCGGTTCACCTTGCCACGCTCGTCGGCGAGCGCAGCGCGCACCCGCAGGTCCAAGCCGTCGATCTCCGCAAAGCAGGCTGCGGGCACCGAGCACCCGCCGCCCAGGGCGGCCAAGAAGCTGCGCTCGGCGGTGATGCGGGCCCGTGTCGGCGCATGATCCAGACGTTGAAGCAGCTCGATGACGTCCGGCCGATCCGCCGCACACTGCAGGGCCAAGACCCCTTGCCCAGGGGCCGGAAGGCACTGCTCCGGGTCCAGCGGAAAGCGCTCGACGTCCAAACCCAAGCGGGACAGGCCTGCAGCCGCCAAGACGATGGCCTGGTAGTCCTGCTCGTGCAGCTTGCGTATGCGCGTGTCGACGTTGCCGCGGATTCCTTTGATGACCAAGTCCGGACGAAGCGCATGCAGCTGGGTGGCGCGCCTGGCCGAGCCCGTGCCCACCACCGCGCCCTGGGGAAGCGACTCCAGAGGCTGGCCTACCAGCACATCCCGAGGGTCCACCCGCTCAGGGTAGCAGGCGACAATCAGGCCCTCGCTGTCCTCGGTTGGCAGGTCTTTCAGAGAGTGGACCGCCAGATCGATGGTGCGTGCACGCAGCTCTTCTTCGAGCTCCAAAGTGAAGAGCCCTTTGCCCCCCACTTCCGGCAGAGGGCGGTCCTGAACGCGGTCGCCCTTGGTGCTGATGACCTTGAGCTCCACGGGCAGTCCTGTGGCCGCGCTCAGGGCATCGGCGACTTGACCCGACTGCGCCAGAGCAAGCTTGGAACCACGGGTTCCCAAGACCAAGCGCTTAAGATAAATCATCCTCAACCTCGCTGCTGAAGCTCTCTTGTAGGACACGCAGGCCCTCGGTATCGCCGATCTCGGCCAAGGTGCGCGCACGGCCAATGGCGTTGTGCAGGTAGCGCTTGAACATCGCCCGGGTCATCGCATCGATCACCCCGCGTTGTTCAGGGGTGAGCTGACCCAAGAGGGCGGCGCTGCGCTGAAGCTCGGTCAAACGCGCGGCCTCTGCGGAGTGGGTCAGCTTGGCAATGACCGGGTCAGCTGTGCGGGCCCCAAGAGAGCGGTAGCAGCGCACGGCCTCGTGGGCGACCAGGACCTCGGCCTGCTTGGCGGCCACTTGCCGCTTCTCCAGGCCCTCCCGGGAGATCTCGCTCAGATCGTCGACGTTGTAGACGAAGGCGCCGTCCAGCTCATGCACATCGGGCGCCACGTTTCGCGGCACGCTCAAATCGATGAGCAGGAGCGGACGATAGCGGCGCTTCTTGAGGATGGGCCGCATGCGGGCCCGGGTCAGGAGGTGGTGCCGCGCCGAGGTGCTGACGACCGCGATGTCGACCCGCTCCAGGTAGCTGTCCAGCTGCTCGATCGGAATGGCCGTGGCGCCAAAGTCCTGGGCCAAGTTGACCGCGTTGGTGTAGGTGCGGGTGCTGACCAGCAGCTCCTCAACGCCCTTGGAGAGCAGCGACTGGCAGACCAGTCGGCCCATCTCCCCAGCGCCGAGCAGCAGCACCCGACGCTCCCTCAGGTCACCAAAGAGACTGCGTGCAAGCTCCACTCCAGCGGAGCCAGCGGAGACCGAGTCCCGGCCGATTCGCGTCTCGCTGCGCACCCGCTTGGCCACGGACAGCGTGCGCCGCAGCAGGGGCTGCATGACACGACCCAAAGCGCCATGGGCATTGGCTTGGGCAAAGGCCTGTTTGACCTGTCCCAGAATCTGCGGCTCCCCAAGGACCAGGCTGTCCAAGCTGGAGGCCACCCGGAAGAGATGCCCCACCGCTTCGGGGCCCTGGCGGGTGTACAGGTGCTGCTCCAGAGCGGTCATGCGCAGGCCGTGGGCGCGGGCCAGGTAGTTTCCGATGCCCTGCTCACGGGCATTGGCCACCAGTGCGTAGACCTCGACCCGGTTGCAGGTGCTCAGGATCAGGGACTCGACCGTGCCGGCCGTCTCGCGCAGCCCGTTGAAGTGCTCTCCCAGGCGTTCAGGGGAGATGCTCAGGCGCTCCCGCAAGTCCACGGGCGCCGTGTGGTGGTTCAAACCCACTGAGACCAGCTCGAGCTGCCCGATCATGGGTGCCATCCCTGACTGATCAGGAGCACGCTGCCCAGAGAGACCAACATGCCGGTGAACCCAAAGACCGAGAGCTGGGCGGTGATCTTGCCGCGCCAGCCGCCTACGACCCGCAGCAAGACCGCGAGTGCATACCAGCCCCAGAGCACCAGCGTGATCCACACCACAGGCCCCAGGCCGCCGCTTCCGTGGGCCGAGGCCCAGCCACCACCTGCTGCAATGCCCAGGGTCAAGCTCAGAAAGCCCACCACGACGCAGCGTGTGTTCAGCTGGTCCAGGGACTCCATGCTGGGCAGCCCACCCAGACCTCGCAGGCGCTTTCGCTTCAGCCGTGAGCGAACCATCAGGAAGACAGCTGAGACCCCAAAGGAAAGGGCAAAGCTACTGATCCCTACGAAAGTCGCCAAGGCATGGATGGGGAAGAAGACGTTGGAGAGCACGGCATCCGTTTGGCTACTGGCACCGGGCAGGAGCAGGCCCACCCCCAACAACACGGCCGCAAGCGAGGACAACACGCCCGCGAGCACCTCTCCACGCTCTTTGGGCTGCAGCAGCAAGGCCCCAACACCGATGCCCGCAGAGATAAGCGCAACCGACTCCCCAATGTCGGAGACCGGAATGCGCCCGTTCTGAAACCAGACCCACCCAATGGCGCTCAGGTGCGCCAAGACGGCGAGCACAGCGCAGGCCAAACCAGCCTTAGAAACCCAAGGGCGCGGCCCCCATTTCGCGATGCGAAATGCGGCGGAGGCGCAATAGGCCAGCAGGGCCACCAGAAGCAGGGCGAGGTGCACAGCCAATAGCTAACCTGCGGCTCAGCTTTGGATGCGTTTCCGGAGCAAGCGCACCTCGCGCTTGGCGCCCAGGTGGTCGGGCACAATCTCAAGCAGGTTCTCAAAGCTGGCCAGAGCGTCCCTGGGCCGGTCCGCCATCTTGTAGAGCCTTCCGATGCGGTAGAGGCCCTCCACACGCGGAATGATCCCGGCGTCCTTGCAGATCTCACGGATGTCGCCGATGGCATCCGGCACGGAGCGCTGCTTGAGAATGGTGAGCACAAAGGCACGCATCACTGCGTAGAGCAGGTCAGCGGAGTCCAGCTCAATGGCCCGGTCCAGCTCGTCCAAGGACTCTTGCCAGTTCCGATAGTGCTCATGGCCTTGGGCGCGCTTGAAGCAGGCCCTGGCCTCGTCCCGGTCCAGGCGGGAGACGAAGGGCACCCCCTTGGCCTTGCACTCCCAGCGCTCCTTCTCTTCTTTGAGAAGGCCCGGCTCTCGCGTGAGTCGGTCTTTGGCCTCGGTCATGGCCGAGAAGACCGCAGAGGCGGCTGCCTGGTAGGGCGCCGGCCGCCGGCCAATCTGGTCCGGATGGAAGGGGGTGGCGACCTTTCGGTACTGCTTGGAGATTCCGTCGACATCCAACCAGGCCATGTTCTCTTTCGGCTCGATGCCCAAGGCCTCCAGCGGCGGCGCGTTGAGGATCTCCTTGGAGCGCCGCTCCAGTGCTTGAATCTTGGACTTGAGCTTGCGACGGCGCTCCGCCTTGGCTGCGTCTTCCGCTCCGGCCTCTAAACGCAGCACATCGACGGCCAAGAGCAGGTCCAAAGCTACCCAGGTCAGGTCGTCCTCGGGGATTCCGGCGACCACGTCCCGTAAGGGTGTTCCCTGACGGGCCCGTCGCATCAGCCCGGCAGCGTGTGTGCCCAGATCCTTTGCGGCGCGCCCCGTAGGCCGAAGGGTGTAGCCAAGACGCGAACGGTATTCGTGGCAGACCGTCACTGGGGGGCGCTCCGCGGCGAACCCGAGCCGAAGGATCTTCGCCAGAGAGTCATTGAGGGGAAAACAGCCCGGAGGTGGGGCCACATCGACGGTACAGACCGCCTCGAGCCCTTCGCTGCCGTGGGTCATGGCAAAGGCCACACCGATGTCGGTGGCTGCGACGCGGAAGGCCTGCTGCATATCGACACCGGACTGAATGGCGCTGGCCAGGTCATCCCTGAGGTTGCCGCTTGGGCTCGGGGTGACCGACTCCAGCAGGCCGGGCATGTCCTCGACTTGCACCACTTTGCCGCGCTGCAGATAGATCCGCGTGCTGTGCCCACCACTGAGAAGCTCTAAGAGCCCGGTCCATTGCTCCAGGTGGGCAACGTAGAGCTGACTGACGGGCGCGGACGGCATCGGGTCTCCAAGGACTCAGTGGCAGGCCGTGCTGGCCCTTGCCCTGGGCCCCACTGGAGTTTAAACCAAGCCACCCGCTCAGAGCAGCGACTCACCCGTACAAGGAGCCAATCTCATGGCATCTGATCTCATCACCAACGTCACCGAAGCCGACTTTAAGGCCCAGGTCCTGGACTCCGACCAACCTGTGCTCGTGGACTTCTGGGCGACCTGGTGCGCGCCGTGCAAGGCACTGGCCCCCAAGATCGCTGATGTCGCCGGTGACTTTGACGGCCGCGCCCGCGTGGTCAAGCTCGACATCGACAAGAACCGCAAGATCGCCATGAACTACAACGTGCGCTCGATCCCCACCCTGATCGTCTTCAAGAACGGTGAGGCTGTCGGCTCCGCCGTCGGCAACGTGGACAAGGCCAAGATCGCGCAGCTGCTGAGCGAAGCGCTCTGAGCGCCCCAGCCTTGCGCTGGTCTTAGCAGGCCACCGCACGCAAGAAGTCGATGTGCGCCAGGGCCTTTCCGGCTCCGGCCACCACGGCGGCTTCCGGGTCATCGGCGACGATGACTGGGAGGCCCGTTGCTTGGCGCATGGCCAAGTCCAGACGCTTGAGTTGGGCCGCCCCGCCGGTGAGCACAATGCCCTTGTCGACAATGTCCGAGGCCAACTCCGGGGGAGTCTTCTCCAGCGCTGCAAGCAGGGTGTCCACCAAGAGCTGCACGGTGCTGGCGAGCGCCTCTCTGACCTCGCCTGAGCCCACGCGCACAGCCCTTGGCCAGCCGGTGACCAGGTCACGGCCACGCACTTCGATACTCAGGGCGGGATCTCGCTTCAACGCCGCCGCGTTCCCCAGCTTGATCTTGATCTCTTCGGCCGTGATTGGACCGATGAGGAGCCCCCGATTGTCCTTGATGTAGTTGATGATGGCCGCGTCCATCTGATCGCCACCCACCCGCACACTGCGGCTGTAGACGATGCCGCCCATGCTGACGACGGCCACCTCGGTGGTACCTCCGCCTACGTCGACGATCATGTTGCCGCTGGGCTCGGTGATGTCCAGACCGGCCCCAATGGCGGCCGCCAGCGGCTCTTCAACCAGGTGAACCTCACGGGCGCCGGCCGCCTCAGCGCACTCCCGCATGGCGCGCTTCTCCACTTCGGTCGTGCCGTATGGAATGCAGACCACACAGCGCGGGCGCACGATGTGGTTGGGTCCCATGCTGGCGTGCATGAACAAGCGCAACATGGCCTCGGTCACTTCAAAGTCGGCGATGACCCCATCCCGCAGCGGGCGCACCACCCGAATGTCCGCAGGAGCGCGGCCCAGCATCTCTCTGGCCTCGGCTCCGGCAGCGAGGACGGATTTCTGCCCCTTGTGGTTTGTGTGCAGTGCGACCACGGAAGGTTCGCGACAGACCACGCCTCGACCACGAACATGGAGCAATGAGTTGGCGGTACCGAGATCGATCGCCATGTCTTGGGAGAGCGCGCCAAGCACGCCATCCAGCAGTCTGGAGGCCATTGGGGGGCAGCCTTGGGGGGAGGAGAGAGGCGGGAGAGTGAAGATGTGGGGGGTAATGGCGTATAGCACCTCGTAGATCCCGGCCCAAGTCCCTTGTTCAAGCGCTCACAAACGCGCTACTTCTCAGCATCCACCGCCCCCTTTCGGAAGGAGACATCCCATGCGCAGATTCGCACGCAGTACCGCCCTGGGCCTCGTCCTCGCAGCATCCACTCTGGTCGCCTGCGTCAAGGTGCCCGTCACGGGGCGCCGGCAAGCCAATCTGATTCCAGATGCCTTGATGCGCCAGCTCGGCGCGTCCACGTACCAGAGCACTCTGGCTGACGAGCAGGTGGCCAAGGGCACCGAGAACGCCAAGGTGATCAACAGCGTGGGCAAGAAGATCGCCAAGTCGGCGGATCAGCCCAAGTTCGACTGGCAGTTCAAGCTGCTTCAGGCCAGTGACACCATCAACGCCTGGTGCCTTCCTGGCGGAAAGATCGCCGTCTACACCGGGCTCCTACCGGTGGTCGAGTCCGAGGCGGGCCTGGCCTTTGTCATGGGCCACGAGGTCGGTCACGCGACCGCACACCACGGCGCCGAGCGCCTCTCCCAGCAGCTCGCGGTCCTGGGCGGAATGGGCGCGCTCTACCTCTACTTGGACAACAAGACCGAGATGAGCCCCGAGCAGATCGCCATCATCAGCGCGGCGGCCGGTGCCGGTGCAGAGGTCGGCTACGTGCTGCCCTTCTCGCGCTTGCATGAGAAGGAAGCCGATGTCATCGGCATGATGTACATGGCCAAGGCCGGCTACCCGCCAAAGGAAGCCCCCCTGGTTTGGGACCGCATGGAAGCTGCAACGGGCGGCGGGAACGTCTCCATTCTCAGCACGCACCCCACCAACAAGGATCGCAAGAAGAACCTGAACGAGTGGATGCCCCAAGCCACCAAGCGCTACAAGCGCAACAAGGACAAGGTCAAGGGCGACAGCACCACCAAGCTCTGGAGCGCCTCTCAGTTCTGAGGCCACCCTCTCAGACTCAGGGCAGCCGCCCCACGTGTCCAAAGATGGGCCAGTAGAGCGTCCGCGAGGCCTCTACTGGCCCCTCTTGCGTCCAAGCCCAGCGGAGCTGGTCCTCGAAGGCTGCGACGGGGTCGACCCCCGTGACCTCGTAGGCGCGCATGCTGCCTGACCAAGTGCGCATCAGGTCCATGAGTTGAACGAGGTCGCCGATGGATTGAGCGGAGAACTCAGGCATCTCGATTCGCTCATAAGGAAAGGGCAAGCCCGCATAGCGCTCAGCGACGACACGGTACGACTCCGTCCAGTAAGGCTCAATGCTGTCCGCGTAGCCTTGAATTGCCTCTTGAAGGTGATGACAGCCACGCAGCCGAGTGCCGTAGGAGAAAAGCGCAAGCAAGGCCCTGGGCGCAGCGACACGCTCAACTGCTGCGTAGAAGGCCGGAAGGTCCAACCAATGGGCCGCGGCTCCCACCGTCACCAAGCCTACGCTTCCATCCTTGAGGCTGGGCGTCTCGGCACGCTCCAGGACGAACTCAACGCCAGGTCGAGACTGGGCCTGGGAGAGCTGTGCGGAGCTGGCGTCGCTGGCGTGGACCTTGGGGAAGTGGTGGACCAGCATCCGGGCCAGCTGACCAGATCCCGTCGCAGCATCCCAGGCTAGGTGGTGCTCCTCCACCAAACTCGCCAACCACGAGACGAGTGCCTCCGGATAGGCTGGACGGGCGCGCGCGTACAAGCTCGAGCCCTGGGAGAAGTGGTCTTCAAAGGGCCTCAACGGACAACTCCACAGCCTTCAAGGTCTTCAGAACGCCCTGCAGGGCCGCGCTATCCAAGGGCTTGGACAACATCGTGTTGGCGCCGGCCTGCAGACATGCCTGCTGGACCTCGACCCTGAGTTCTCCGCTGAGCATGACCACTGGACACGGCGGCCTCTCCAACGCTTGAAGGACCTCAAGTCCCGTGCACACTGGCATATAGAGATCCAGGAAAGCCACGTCGAAGGTACCCTTCTGCAGGGCTTCCAGTGCCGCACCACCGTCCGCGACGCTCTGGGTTGAGAACCCGAGGCGCTCCAAGAGGTGGGTCAGCACCATTCGGTTGACGAGGTCGTCATCAGCGACCAAAGCATGTCCCGACTGGGGCTGGACCTGATGGAAACGGCCCAGAACGCTCTGCACTTTCTCCAGGGTGAGCGGCTTTGCCAAGAAGCCATCCATCCCTGAAGCGAAGCAACGGCGCTGCGTCTCCGGTAGCCGATCGGCCGTCAGGGCAAACACTGGGACCAAACAGTTCGGCGATCCCGATGGCAAGCGCCGCAGCCGCTCCGTCGTGGTGATGCCATCCAAGCTAGGCATGTGGACATCCATCAGAACAAGATCGAAGGCGTGACGGGCGAGCAGCTCCAGAGCCTTGACGCCGTCTTCGGCCGAACGGACCCGCCAGCCACTGCGCTGACACAGGAGCTCAGCGACCCGGCGGTTAACCGCGTTGTCGTCCACGACCAGGACCTCTGGTTGGCCACTGCCCTCCCGAGGTGCAAGCTCCAGCTCTCGTGCGCGCTGCATGCGGACGGAGGCCTCGAAGCAAGAGCCCTGACCGGGCGCTGAACGCAAGAGGCGCAAGTCCCCGCCCATGAGCTGGCTGAGGGAGCGGGAGATTGAGAGGCCAAGGCCGGTCCCGCCAAAGCGCCGTGTGATGCTGCTGTCGCCTTGAGAGAAGCGCTCAAAGAGCTTGGCCTGAACCTCAGAATCCATTCCGATTCCTGAGTCCTCAACCTGCAAGACCAGACGAACAAGGTCGCCTTCATCCACCACGCTCATTCGAACGTCGATTCTGCCCTCTGGGCTAAACTTGACGGCATTGGCGACCAAGTTGATCAACACGCGGCGAAGACGTCCCACGTCCCCGAGCAAGGCCGTTGGCACATCTGGGGCAATCACCCCGTTGAGCTGGACTCCAGTAGAGAGCGCTTGCCTGCGCACCATGGAGAGCACGTCTTGGACCATGGTCTGCGGTCTAAAGGGCCGAGGATCTAACTCAACATTTCCACTCTCAATACGGCCATAGTCGAGCAGATCCTCGATCATCTCCATCAGCGAGAGCGCCGAGCGCTGGACCATGCTGGCCTGCTCCGTCTGCTCAGCGCTCAGCTTGCTATCGAGGAGCAGCTCCGCCATCCCCAGGACCCCATTCATTGGCGTGCGCAGCTCGTGACTGACGGTCGCCAGGAACTCGGTCTTGGCCTGGTCTGCTGCCTGTGCACGGTCTCTGGCTAGGCTCAGAGACTGCGTGTGAACCAAGTTTTGATAGACCAGCCCCGTCATGTTGGCCACGTACTTGAGCAGCTCGATGTGCAGCGCCGTGAAGTTATGGGCCTGCCCCGAGGCCAAGCCAATGGCCCCAACACACTGGTCGCGCGCCAGGACCGGAAGCCAGAGCCGGCTGCGCACGGACCACCCTCGTCTGCTTGACTTGGAGCGGCTCGGCTCCGCGTCGGTATCCGGGATGTGGATGACCTCCCGGGTGCGGATCACGTGGCCAGGATGTCGATCCATGGCGGTGCGCTCCGCCTCCAGCCTCTCCTCCTCGGAGAAGCCCTTGGCCCGAACGAGGTGGAAGCGATCAAGCGCCTCATCGAAGAGGTAGAGGCCCGAGTACTCAACCTCAACGATCCCGCCGACGATCTGCATGACCTCATCCCCAAGCGAGGACAGGTCGTGCATGTGTGAGAAGCGGGATGTGATCTCTCCAAGGGAGACCACCAGCTCCAAGCGATCCTGGACACTGTCCGTGCTCAAGGCATGACGTCCAATGCGGCCAATCCAGCCTTCGCGCACTCCTCATCCTTGAGGTAGTGGCCGCCAGCGACCCCAATGGCCCCCACGAGCGACTCTCCAACGTAGATAGGCAAGCCGCCGCCCAGCAGGATGAAGTCCTGCAGCTCGTGCGCCCCCGCGTTCAAGATGGGGTCATCCTTGATGAACTCGTGCCAAGCCGCACCCGTGGGCATGCCAAACCCGACCGCGGTGCGCGCCTTCTTCCAAGCGGCCTCGCTCGCGACCAGAGGGGCGCCGTCCATGCGACAAAAGAGCTTGCTCACTCCACTATGGTCCACCACGCTCACGGCGATGGCCATCTCAAGCTCGGCGGCACGTCGCTGCGCCGCGCCGGCCGCACACATGGCCGCTTCAAGAGAAATGGACAGCAGGGATTGGGTCTTCATCAACAGCCTCCGCACTCACCCTATGGTCGGTCAGAGACAGAGGATGCTTTAGGAAGGGCCTCGAAGCAATTGCCCCTTGGGCGCTGTCCGGCTACGTGCGCCCGTCTCAGAAGTCTCGCTACTGGCAGGAGAAGCGGCATGTCCTTGATGGAAAAGATGCGCGGAGGGTCCGATTCCTTCCTCACTCAAGCCGTCTTTGCGATCATCGTGGTCTCCTTCGTGGGCTGGGGATTGGGCCAGGACGGCCAGAAGACCGCCCAGGTCGCCCAAGTTGACGGAGAGCGCATCACGAGCTCGCAGCTCGAACGCACCATGCGTTGGATGTCCCGCGGCGTGAAGGGCGATGCCGAGTACGCCAGCCTGCAGCAGCAGATCCTGACCAGCTTGGTTGAACAGCGCGTGCTGCTCGCTGAAGCGGAGCGCCTGAACATCGAGGTGAGTGGCGCAGAGGTCGAGTACACGATTCAGCGCATGGACAACACCACCTTCGGAATGGTCATCGTGCCGGACGTCGATGCCATCCTCCAGGCCAGCGCAGGCATGTTCCCCGCTGGCGGCGAGATGCTCTTCGTCGAAGAGAAGACCTACAAGAAGGCCAAGCTGGACCGCTTCCTCGCGGGCAATGGCTTGGACGAAAAGGTCTTCCGTGAGGACGTCTACAAGTACCTCAAGGTGCGCAAGGTGCTCGAGCTGGCCTCGCTGGCAGTGCACGTCCCACCACAGGAAGTAGAGCGCCAGTACATCGAGGACAACACCAGCTTGGCCCTGAGCTGGGTTCGCGTTCCTTCCAACGCCTTCATGAGCGATGTCCAGATCTCCCAGACCGAGGTCGATGCACTCATCGCCATGTCCCCCGAGCGCATCAAGGCCCTCTACGACGCCCAGTTTGAGCGGCGCTACAACGAGCCACGCAAAGCCACCCTGCGCATGATTCTTCTGCGAAGCGGCATCGCGGGCATGAGCGACGAAGCGGTCTCCGCCAAGCTGGAAGAGATCCAGGCGGAGATCGATGCCGGGTTGAGCTTCGAGGACGCTGCGCGCAAGTACAGCGAGGACCTCAACGCCGTCGACGGGGGCTCCTTGGGCCTGCAGAGCGACCGTCAGATGGAGCCCGCCGTGGCCGAGGCCGTCTTTGCGGTCGAGGCCGGTGAGCGTACCGCCGTCGTACAGACGGGACGAGGCTTTGCCGTGTTCTTCGTCGAAGAGCAGATCCCGGCAAAGGTGACCACCTTGGAGGAGGCCCAGCAAGAGCTGGCCCGAGAGACCCTCCAGGCTGACCAGGCTCCAAAGCTGGCGCGTGATTTCGCCGACGCCGTGCGCGCCGACTGGGATGCCACTGGCCAAGCGCCTTTGGAGATGCTGACCCCCAAGTTGCTGCTTCCCACGACCAGCGCCGACTTGCGTCCCTCCAGCCCTCAGATTCCTGAGCTGGGTCCAGCGAGCGAGGTCTTGGCTGCCGCGAGCAACGCCGAGCAAGGCGCCGTGCTGCCGGAGGTGTACACCGTCGGCGGAGACCTGGTCATCGCTCAGGTCACCAGCCGCAAGGACGCTGACTTGAGCGCCTTCGAGGCGGAGCGGGGCCAACTTGAGCAGCGCATGCTGGCCACCGAGCGTCTGGGCTTCCAGTCCGCCTACCGCGACGACCTGGTGGCACTGGCCGAAGTCGAGCGCTACCTGGGCGCTGGCGCCACCGCGCCCTGAGGTTTTCGCGGCTTTGATGCCGCGGATCAGGATCTTGGAGGGGGGAGCCTCCACAACCCCGAAGGACCTTTGGCTATAGTAAGCCTGCCTTCCTTTCACTTTCCTCGCATTCGACCAGCGTGCTGAGGATTAATCTTGTGGAGATTCCATGAGCAACCTGCTCTTTCTCTTGGCAGCGTGTGCCGACCAAGCCTCTTTCAACCCCACAGCAGATGCCGGGTTTGACCAGCTGGTTTCAGTCGGAGGCACCGCGAGCCTGGACGGATCCGGTTCCTTCGATCAGGACGGCTTTATCGCGAGCTACCAGTGGAGCATCCTCGCTGCTCCAGATGGCAGCTCGGCCACCGCGCCTGCCGCAGGTGAGAGCACCAGCTTCGTCGCCGACGTCGTTGGCTCCTATACGCTGGCTTTGGTGGTCGTCGACGACGACGGCAATGAGTCCGCGCCCGACGTGCTGACGGTGACCGCATCGACCGGAAACGGCCGTCCGGATGCCGTGTTGAGCACGAGCAGCACGATTCAAGTCGGCAGCCCCATCTTGTTGGACGGCAGCGCCTCCACGGACCCTGAGAACGATGCCCTGAGCTACATCTTCTCGGTGCAGGTTGCCCCCAGCGGCTCCACAGCAGCCATCACCCATGGGGGCGAGGGTGATCCGGCCGCCGAGTTCATCCCGGACCAAGAAGGCGTCTACGTCTTGGGTCTGGAGGTAGACGATGGCACCAGCCGCTCTACCCGTGCAGACCTGACCATTACTGTGACGAGCGAGGGCAACCAGCCCCCTGTCGCCGACTGCGGTCCTGCCCAGAACGTGGACGTTGGCGAGCGCGTGCAGCTCAACGGCGGCGCCTCCTTCGACCCGGAGGGCACTCCCCTCACCTACAGCTGGACCCTGAGCCCCCCAGAGGGCTCCGGTGCCAGCCTGAACGACTTGAGCGCCATTGACCCCACCTTCGAAGCGGACGTGGAGGGTAGATTTAGCGCTGAGTTGGTGGTCAGCGATGGTGCGCTGACCGGAAGCTGCACGGTGCGGATCAACGCCGGTGACGTTCCCGAGAACCTGCCACCAAGCGCCAGCGCCGGCCCCGATGGCACGGCCAAGCTCGGCGACAGCATCGATTTGGACGGCAGCGCCAGCAGCGACCCCGAAGGCGAGGCCTTGGACGTCACGTGGCAGTTCGTGAGCCAGCCCACTGGCTCCGCTCTGAGCAGCAGCGACATCCAGAATGGCAGCACCCTCGCCGCCAGCTTCACCCCAGACAAGGCCGGAACTTGGCTCGTTCAGATCGCCGTCTGCGACTCCGAGCCGCTCTGCGATACCGACACCGCGCAGTTCGAGATCGAAGGCGACCCCGGCAACAACGCGCCCACAGCAGACGCCGGCGCGGACCAGAGCGGCAATGTTGGGGACACCCTGACAGCCGACGCATCAGCGAGCAGCGACCCCGACGGCGACACCCTCAGCTACACCTGGACCTTGGACTCGGTTCCCTCCGGCTCGGCCAGGACAAGCGGCGACATCGCCGCTGCGACGAGCGCCACACCACGCCTGAACTTGGATGTCTCGGGCCGCTACGTGCTCTCCGTCGAGGTGTGTGACCCCTCCTCGGCCTGTGACACCGACACCATGACCATGAGCGCAGCCGGCGCGGTCAACACAGCACCCATCTCGGATGCTGGCGCGGACCAGACCGTCACCTTGGGTGACACCGTCACCGTTGACGGAAGCGGCAGCAGCGACCCCGACGGCGACCCCTTGACCTACTACTGGGGATTCAACTCGGTGCCCTCGGGCTCCGCCATCAAGGGCAGTAGCTACGCGGACCGAGCGGCCGTGAGCACCAGCTTCGTGCCCGACGTGGAAGGGACCTACACCGTCAAGCTCCGTGCTGATGACGGCACGGACTTCACGAACGACACCATGACGGTGACGGTCACACCTGGCAGCACCAACAACGCCCCCGTGGCCGACGCTGGCGCCGACCAGGACAGCTGCGGCCCCGGCGAGATCAGCTTGGATGGCACCGGAAGCAGCGACGCGGACGGCGATGCGCTGACCTACACCTGGGTGTTCATCTCGGTGCCCTCGGCCTCCGCCCTGGTCAACGGTGACATCAGCGACCGCAAGACCGCCTCGGCGAGCTTTACGCCCGACGCAGAGGGAACCTTCTCCCTGCGCCTGACGGCCAAGGACCCCAGCGGCGACTTTGACACCGACCGCATCGACGTGGAGATTGGCGACGACGGAACCGTCATGGTCCTGCACATGGACGAGACCAGCGGCACCACCGTGACCGACAGCTCCTGGAGCGGGAACGACGGCGCAGCCACCAACGGTGACTGGGTGGGCGCACGGGTCTTGGGCGGCATGGACTTCGACGGCGAGTCCATCAACGTGCCCTACACCTCCGATTTGGCCCTGACCTCCGACTGGAGCATCGAGTGGTGGATGAAGCCCGATGGCCAGGGCACCGGCTTTGAGACCGTGTTCATGAAGGAAGACGCGGGTGGCACCTCCTACCAGATGGCCACCTTCCTGAATGGCAGCCAGATGTACCTCTACGCCCTGACCACGGGCGGCAGCTACATCTACCTGTTGGGCAACCCCACCCTGGACGGAGAGTGGCACCACTACGTGGTCACCTACGACTCCTCCTACAACGGCGTGATGTACGAAGACGGAGTCTCCATCGCCACCGCATCCGGTGGCGCGGCCCTGAACAACAGCGGCGGCGACTTCATCATCGGCGAGTACAGCCCCTACCCCGGCTACTACACCTTCAGCGGACGGATGGACGAGTTCATCGTTCACGAGACCGCCTTGACCAGTACAGAGGTGAGCGGCCGCTACAGCAGCACCACTCAGTTCTGCACCGGTGACGAGGATACCTCGGCCCCGAGCGCGACCATCACCTCGCCAAGCACGGGCACCAGCAGCACAGACGGTGTCGTCGCGGTTGAAGGCACCGCCTCGGATGACAGCGAGATCAGCAGCCTGACGGTCGGCGGCTCCACCGCGGTCCCCACCTCCGAGAACTACGCAACCTGGGTGGCCTACGTCTCCTTGGCTGACGGCAGCAACAGCATCGAGGTCGACACCGAGGACATCGTCGGCAACACCGACACCAACACGGACAGCATCACCGTCAGCTACAGCGACACCTGCTACGACGACTACAGCCTCTTCCTCTCCTGGGACGAGGACGAAGGCGCGACCGCAGGGGACTACAGCGACAACGCGTTGGACGCGACCGAGAGCGCCACCGACCGCGTCATTGGTGTCTATGGCAACGCCGGCGTCTTTGACGGCAGCACCGCCTACGCCACCATCACCCACGATGCAGCCCTGAGCTACAGCGGCAACTTCACGGCGGACTTCTGGTACCGCCGCGATGGGGCGACCACGGACATCGAGGTCCTCTTCCACAAGGGCACCTACAACTACGCTGCGGCCCTGGACGGCTCGGACGTCTACTGCCTGGTGCGAGACAGCTCCAGCACAGACTGGACCACCACCGCCACCGGCTACAACGATGGCGACTGGCATCACGTGGTCTGCAACTACACCGGCACCAAGCTGCGCATGTACGTGGACGGAGTGTTCGAGGACATCGTGACGGTGGGCGGCGCGCTGTCCACGAACAGCGACGACTTCTACGTCGGCTCGGCCAACGGCTCCGCCTACTTCTTCCAAGGCGAGCTGGATGACCTTCGCATCCGCGAGGACACCTACACGGGCGCCGAGCTCAAGGCCCTCTACACCGAGGGTGAGGTCTGCACTATCAGCGACAACTTGGCGCCCGATGGCACCGCGACAGCGACCACCAACCTCTCGGCCAACTACACCGCCTCCAACGTCATCGACGAGCAGGTGGATGAAGATGACTACGCCGACGAGACCTACTGGCTGCTCCGCACCGGAACGACCGGCTACGTCACCGTCGAGCTGGCTGACTATGTGGGCGTGACCCGGGTTCGTTGGGTGAACACCACCCACGGTCCCCGCTACAGCTACGCAACAAAGGCCTACGAGATCTACGGCTCCTACAACGGCGAGTTCCTCGGTGAAGAGGAGCTCATCGCCAGCGGCACCGGAGATCTGGAGACGGACCTGCGCTACCACCAGGAGGACCTGAGTGCTCCCGTGGCTGCCAAGTACATCCGCTTCTACGTCGACAGCTACTACAGCACCGGCGGTGGCGTGAACGAAATCGAAGTCTTTGGTTTGGAGTAGGTCTTGAAATCCTGGATTCCTGCGACTCTGTCCCTGTTGACCCTGGCCCTCTGGGCCGGACCGGTCGATGCCGCTGAGATGAAGCCCAACAATGCAACGGAGCCCGCCTTGATCCGAGGCGGCCCCGCCGGAGGTGCTTGGTACGTCATCCCAGATGGCGGCGCCTTGAACTTCGACGTGATGGGGCCTGCGACCCTGCAGGTGGAGCTGGTTCAACGTCTCCCCAACGCCGAGGCCGGTGCCAAAGGCCAGGTCAAAGCCAAGGGCGATGGCATGGACATCCTGACCGTCAAGATCGACGGCGAGGTTGGCCAAGGCAGCATCATGGACGGCAAGGGCGGAACGCCCTCAGTGGTTGGCAAGGCCAACATCAACGTGCCGGCTGGCCAACATGTCTTCTCGCTGGAGCCCGTAGACGGCAGCTTGCCGATGCTGGCCAGAGTGGATGCCCCCCCGAGCGCCCTGATGGGCGTGAGCACCGTGGTGGCCTCGACAGCGGAGGACATCCAACCGGTGATCGATGAACCGGCACCGGAGCCGGCTGAAGAGCCTGCAGTGGAGCCGGCTGCCTCTGAGCCCGTCGTGGTCGAGCCCGAGCCTGCCACTGTGGAAGAGCCTGCACCGGAGACCGCCGAGGAGCCTGCTGAGGAGCCTCCGGCGACGACCGTGACAGAGCCTGCAGCTGAGCCCGAAGCTGAGCCTGCCGCTCTGGCAGCGCTCCCCTCCCCCGAAGAGCGTCCTCCCCTCCCGCTCTACGAGACGCCCGTTGACGAGCCCAAGCTTTGGCTTGGCGCGCGCACCGGATTGGGCACCGCTCAGGCTGGCAACCAAGCCAGCCTGTACCTGGGTCTTGAGCTGCTCTACAAGATCGGCGTGCCCAACGTGCACCTTGGCGCCCGCGTGGGCCGCTACGGGATTGGGTTGGAGCAAGAGCTGGCCATCCAGCCGCCCATCGGCGGAACGGCGAGCAGCCAAGTCGTGGACTGGAACACCCGTGTCCGTCCTCTGGAGTTGGGGGCGCGCTACACCCTGTCGCTGGGCGGTATTGACGCCTACGGCTGGGGTGCGTTGGCGGCCTACTCCTCTACGCGCATCGTTGACGAGGACCGCAGCCGCGGAGCCTCCCTTGGCAGCTCTTGGGCCTTGGGCTTGGACTTTGACGCAGGCCCCGGTGTTCTCTCACCAGAGCTCGCCTTCAACCTGGGTAGTCGCGACTTTGGCAACTTGGACCCACAGGGCGAGGCCGCCCGCGAGCGACTGACCGGCAGCCGCTTCAACATTGCTTACCGCATCGCGTTTTAGGACCGAAACAATGCTTGTTCTCATGAGCTTGATGCTCGGCTGCGGCGACGCCATCGTTGTCGCCGACTACCTCAGCGTCATTCACGTGGCCCCCTCCGACGGCGCCGCCAACATCTCGACGGACGCCGAGATCTCTGCGACCTTCAACGACTCTCTGGTCGCGGGTAGCTGGACTGGAGCTGTCTATCTGGACGATGCCCAAGGCAACCCTGTGCCTTCGGTCCTAGACTACGACGGGGAGAGCAACACGTTGGTGTTGACACCCGACGTGCCCCTGAGCCGCGACGCTGTCTACAGCTTCACCATCGCGGAGACCCTCGAAGGCGAGGGCTACGGCACCTTGCCGGGCACCATCACCACTCAGTTCAAGACACTGGGCAGCGGGGTGGGCGGCGGAAACACCCCGCCTGTGGCTGTGATTGACCCCGTAGGCGACTGCACCGTGGGCGAGATTCTACCCCTCACCCACAGCTCCACAGATGCCGACGGCGACCAACTGACGGTCAGCTGGCGCATCGTCGACGGCCCTCCGGTCGCCGAATGGCAAGGTGAAGAGACCGCGATGGCGGAGCTCATGGCTGCCGGCCCTGGCGAGTTCGTCGTGGGCTTGGTCGCCGACGATGGCATCGATGCAAGCAGCGAGGCCTTTGTGACCTTTGCCTGCACAAGTCAGCCATAGCGCACTGAGCGCTGCTGAAGCTCAGGGCTTCTCAGCGCTTGTGTGCACGACCTTGGCCCAGTAGGTCTCCAGGTCAAAGTCACCGTTGTCCTGCACGCCATCGTGGCACTGCACGCAGCTCGCCTCCCGCGGCTCAGCGGTCATCTGCCCAGCCTTGGGTCCTGCAACGTGCTCCTTTCCAGGACCGTGGCACGACTCACAGCCTACGTTCTTGAGGTGTCCGACCTCGTTGGCGTACTGAGGTCCCTCGGGGTGGAAAGCGCCCGTCACGTGGCAGCCAAAGCAGCTGTTGTCGAGCTGCTTTCTCTCCTTCTCCAGACTGGTGTACGCCGCAGCGTGGGGGGTGGTCTTCCACTGCGTGTAGGCATCTGTGTGGCAGCCTCGGCAGCTCTCCGCGCCCACATAGGGCCCGATCCGTGGCGGCGACGAGGCCACCTGCGCCGGCATGCTGTCGATGGCCAGCGTCAACGCTTCGAGCTCCGCGAGCACCGCATCGTCCTCGCCGATGGAGGCCTCCAGCTCGACCAGCTTGTTCAGGAAGAGGTGGCTCAGAGCACCATCGCTGGCCCTCGCTGCGGCCAGATCCGCCTCGGCTTCGGCCACTTCTTGGGTGAAGTAGTCCACCCGCGCCTCGTACTTGCCGCGGTCCTCTTCGCTGCAGGTGGCCAGGCCTTCCCTGGCCTCCTCTAGCCGGTCGCTGCGCTGCTCCAAGCGCTCTTCGATGCCCACCGCGCTGGCTTGGTCCATCCAGCCGCTGGCGCCCTTCACGAAGCTCAGGGTGAGCACGCCAAGGGTCTTGCCACGCTTGCCGCTGCCGAGCTGCCAGGCCCCTTCGTCCTTCCGGATGGGGTTCTTGCGTGCCGAGCCCGACTCCCCTTCCAGGACAAAGTCCACGCCGGGGACGGCGCCCGCGTGGTCCGCAAAGCTGTGGCCCACATGCCCAATGACCAACACCACGTCTACGGAAGAGCCGAGCTGCTCGACCCCCGCTTTGACCGCGTCGATGGGGTCTTGGCTCAGGGTGCAGTCCGGATGAATCTCACCGGTCACGCCAATGACGCCCACCTTCTGGCCGCCGGCCCTGACCACTCGGGTCAAGGGCCAGGTCTGCTCTCCACACACCAGGTTGCCCGCAAGCACAGGCATGTCCTGAGTCAGCGCAACGTACTCGGAGATGCCAAGGGCCAAGTCGCCCTCGCCCGGCACCATGGCGTCCATGCCCTGCTGCGCGAGCAGCTTTGCCTGGGTCTGAGCCTTGAGCTGGCGCTGGGCCAGATCCCGATCCCGGATCACACGGCTCTTCCAGAAGAGATCTCCGCCGTCCACCACCACAGTGGGGGTGCTCTCACGGAGCTCCTTGAGCACAATCGAACGCCTGGACAGACCGCCCAGTGGACGCTTGGGTCAGCCGCAGGGCTCCACGTCGCCGTCTACATGGTGCTGGTAGGCGATGGCGATCTCACCACCGTCTCCGGAGGAGCCCGAGCAGGCCAACATCAACAATGCAGGGATCATGGGTCCTCGATGAGCTCTTGGCGCTCGGCCTTCTCGCTGTCCTTCTTGAGCTTGCGGGTGTGCTCCCGGCGCGCGTCCGCGAACACATCCATCACGCCCTTGTCCACAAGGTACACGCTCGTTCCGCCCTCCACCATCACCCAGATGCGCGGCAACACGCGGTCTTCGATGTCGCGGCGGGGCTCTCCCTCCGCACCGAAGAGCAGCACGACCTGCTCACCGTTCAGATCCCAGAGGGTGATTCGAGCGACTGGGGCGTCCAAACCATAGGCCTTCAAGCCCTTGGGCTCGTCCACGAACTCCTGGGCTTCCATCGTGGCAGCCCGCTCGGCCACGCGCTTGGGCGTGGAGCCTGACACGGGCCGGCCATCTTCCCACTGCCACACATCGCCGATGCGCTTGCCTGGCGTGGTCCCCACCAGCTTGGGGTCCTCATTCGAGAGGATCTCGAGCAGCCACTGGTTGACCTCGTCTGCTTCCATGCCGGTGAACTGTGGGTCCCGGAGCTCTTCAGGGTCCACCGCAAAGTCTTCCAAGAAGCCAACCCGGCTCTCGAAAACCGTCTCCTGGCCCTGCACCCGCACGTAGGCATGGGGCTGAGAGTCCTGCGCCTCCACCTCGTCCCCGACGTAGAGGGTGAGCGGAGCCCGGGTGCCGAAGCTGATGGTCACCATGGCCCTGGGCTCGAGCAGACCGTAGTCCGCCAGCTTGGGGTCGCCGTCGGCCAGCTCCACCCCAAAATCACCGGTCTCCTTGAGCACCGAGATGCGCCCGAGCAGTGCACGGGCCTTGTCCAGGGAGACCGCCATTCCGGAGAGGGGGGAGACCATCTCCCACTGCTTCTCGCCGGTGCGCTGAATGGTGAGCGTCTGCTCGGGCAGCTCGGCGTGCAGTCGGTCGACATCCTTGGCGTTGAACCCGGCGAAACGCCGCTCGCGGAAGTCCTCCAGGTCCAAGCTGAAGTAGTCCACGGCGCTCTTCTTGACCGTGTAGATCGCCGGATCGCCGTCCCGCTGCATGTAGTAGGACACCCCGCTGGGGTTGGGGTCGCCCGCCAGGAAGCTCTCCTCGGAGCCGTCCCGGAAACGCAGGGTCACGCGCACGGCCTGCTGTTCTCCAAGCCCGTAAAGGGAGGGAGAATCTGGGTTGTCAACCACGCTTGCACGGGCCACAAGATCGTGCAGCTGGTGCCGGGTGCGATTGACCTGCGTCTTCGAGGCCACCTTGCCCGTCTCGGCGATGACCCACCCGTCAGGGCGCTCCTCCAGGGTCAGAGCCACCCCATCCGGACGCACCACAGAGAAGCCCACCAAGTCCTGCTTCTCAAAGACAAAGAGGGGCCTATCTGCGCCATCGACCACCACCTCATCGGCAGGGTCAAAGGCTTTGACGGCGATGAGCACGCCACCGACCACAAGGGCCAGAATCAGGGTGCCGCGGAAGGTCTTCACGTTCATCTCAGCGTCCTCGCCGGCTGGCCCACACGGCCGCTCCGGAGATCAGAATCAATAGCGGGAGCAGGAAGACAACGAGGAAGCGGATGCGTCCCTGGTCCTCCTCCGTCAGCGCCAAGCGGCGCACTGCAGTGGGTGCGCCAATCAGGGAGAGGCGGGCATCGTCCCAGACCATCCAGCGGAAGGCGTTGACGGCAAAGCTGCCGTTTCCGGGTCCAGTCGCCAGGAGCTCGTTGCTCATCCAGTCCGAGTCGCCCAACACCATGATGCGCGCCACCCGATTGCCCGGTTCCACCACGCCGTTCTCATCGGGGGTCAGGGTCAGGGCGGCGCCGTAGTCCACAGGTCCCGGCAGATCGAACTCAGGCTCGTAGCGGGCAAGTCCACCCACCTCAAGCTCCCCTCCCCGGTCGATCCAGCCATCACGGCTGCTCTTGAAGAGGACGTCCACCGTCATCCACTCCGGCGCTGTAGCTGGCAAGCGCAGCGGCGCGATGTGGGCCAAGACGGTGGCCAGCTTCTGCTCACGCAGCTCGTCCACTGTGCCATGACGGCCGTACTGCGGCACCGGCCGGTCAGGGTGCGGGTAGTAGACGCGCTTGTCGGCGGCCACGCCTGTGGCGATGCGCACGTTCAGGTCGTCCAAGATGTCGATCTCTGGAGCCCGCGGGTCCAAGGCGATGAGCAAGGCACCGCCGCCCGCCACGTAGCCCACCAGAGCGTCCTGCTCCGCATCGGTCAGGGGTCCCGTCGGGCCCGCGATGAGCACGCCGGCGGCGTCCAGAGGCACGATGGGGATGGCGCCGGGCTCGGAGGCCTGGAAGAAGTCCAGCGGCTTGAGGCGGTAGTTCTCCTTGTCCAACAAGCTGGACAGATCGCTCAGCCCTTGAGGGCCGGAGTCGGAGACCGACTTCTCACCGTGCCCCTGGAGGCTGTAGATCACACGCTGGCGGTCGCTGAGGATCTGAGCGGCGGCCCGGTTGAAGGCGCCCTCGCCCAGGAACTGGACCTCGCCGTCAGGGCCTTTGCGGAAGAGCTCGCGGGCACGAATGTCTACACGCTCCTCGCCCCGCTGGATGACCACGTGGCCGTACTCAGTCACGCCGAGCTTCTCGGCGGTGAGGCGCTCCCGGTCAAACTCGATGAACTCGGTGTTCACCACGGAGCTTGCACGTTCCAGCTCCACCAGCAGGTCTTTGACCTCGCGGTCTTTGACGTAGGTGTCCCGCTTGCCCTCTTGGTGAGAGAAGGCGGTGACCGTGACCAGCTGCTCGTCCCCTTCCAAGAGCTCCAGCTTGTTCAGCGTGTCGATCTGGAGCGTGTTCTCTTGGCCCTCGCTCAGGTCTGCGGTGACCCGATTTCGGTCGGCGACGCCATAGAGCGCGCCCACCAAGAGCACCACCAAGGCCGTGACCACCGTGGCGTTTCCGCCGTAGGCCAGGGCGCGTTGCACATCGCGGCTTAGCGCCATCGTCGGCTCTCCAGCGTGCGGTAGGTGAGGAAGAGAAAGACAAAGGCGAAGGCCACAAAGTAGGCCACATCAGCGGAGTCAACGACCCCGCGGGTGAAGCCGCGCAGATGTGGCAAGAGCGCCAACTTGTCCAACCAATCTTGCAGGCCATCGCCCACCAGAGCGTCGGCGTTGCCGATCAGCCAAAAAGGCAAGAGCAGCACGATGCCGCCCATGCCGGCAGCCACTTGGTCATTGGTGAGAGACGAGGCAAAGAGCCCCGCCGCGGTGAAGGCACCGCACACCAAGAAGAGCCCGATGTAGCTGGTAAAGATGATGCCCCAATCCGGGTCGCCGTAGACCTCGAGAACAATGGGGAAGACCAAGGTTCCAATCAGCATCAGCGAGCACATCACCATCGAGGAGAGCCACTTGCCCAAGATCAGGGCCACCGGTGAGATGGGCGAGGTCATCAGCAGCTCAAAGGTGCCCGCCTTCTGCTCCTCTGCGAAGTGACGCATGGTGAGCATTGGAAGCACAAAGAGCAGGGAGATCGCCAAGTTTCCCATCATGACGCGAAGGCTGGCCTCGCCCGTCATGACGATGCCCATGTAGAAAAACAGGCCGGCCAAGAACAGGAATACGCCCAGAAAGACGTAGGCAAGCGGCGTGACGAAGGTGACCTTCAGCTCTTTCTTCAGCAGCGTCCATACAGCGCGCATCACAGCAGCTCTCCTTCCGCCCCAACCAGGGACAGGAACGCATCTTCCAGAGAGGGGGCCAGGCGCTCCAGGCTCTGAAGGGCCCAGCCAGCGTTGACCACGGTCGCGGCGATGGCCACCCGTGGGTCTTCGGGAGAGGAGACCTCCAAGCCTCCATCGACCAGTCGCACCTGGGCCACTTGGTCCAGGGCGCCGACGGCGTTGGCGGCCTTGTCCAGGTCCACGCCAGGCAGACCGATGCGGTAGCGCACCGGCGCGTGGGCGAGGCGAACCTCGTCCAGGGTTCCCTTGGCGGCCAGCTCCCCCTTGTTGATGACCACCACGTCGTCGCAGAGGGCTTCAACCTCCCGAAGGATGTGTGTGGAGAGCACCACGGTGTGGTCTTGGCGCAGATCTGAGATGAGCTTGCGAACACCCACCATCTGGGCCGGATCCAAGCCCGAGGTCGGCTCGTCCAAGATCAACACCGGCGGCTGATGAATCAAGGCCTGGGCCAGGCCAACGCGCTGGCGGTAGCCCTTGGACAGGCTGCCCAGGATGCGACGCTCCCAGCCCCGCAATCCCACGCGCTCCATGACCTCGCCGATGCGCTTGAGGGACTCGGCGCCCGTGATGCCGCGCAACTCCGCGACGAACTGCAGGTAATCGCCCACGGAGAGCTCTTGGTAGAGCGGCGGGGTCTCCGGCAGGTAGCCGACGCGCTTCTTGACCTCCATCGGCTTCTCGAAGACGTCGAAACCAGCGATCTTTGCGCTGCCCTCGCTGGCGGGAAGGAAGCCGGTCAGCACGCGCATGGTGGAGGTCTTGCCCGCGCCATTGGGACCGATGAAGCCCAGAACACGTCCTTCTCCAACCGAGAAGCTCAGATCTTTGACCGCCACGAAGGGGCCGTAGCGCTTGGTGATCCCCTGGACCTCAATCATGCCGCTCCTATCGGACGTGATCCACCCCTTTGGGGAGTCTCTGCATCCTGCACCGGGTTAACGCAGCGCCACCCCAGGAGCCCCCTTGCAGGCACAGATCCGACCCGCCGTACCCAGCGACTTGGACGCCATCGCGGCCATCGAAGACGCAGGCATGCGCAACGGCTGGAATCGCGCACAGCTCGCAGAAGAGTTCGGAAACTCCAAGAGCCGCATCCTGGTGGCCCGTCTCAAGGGCCAAGTCGCCGGCCACGTCGTGGGCTGGCGCATCGCCGGAGAGGTGCACATACTGGACGTCTGCGTGGCGCCGAGTGCCCGCCGCCAGGGCATCGGCAAGCAGCTGGTGAGCGCCCTGCTCAAGGCCTGCGGACCTGGGGATGCGCTGCTGGAAGTGCGGAAGAGCAACGTTCCGGCCATCGCGCTCTACACCCGCATGGGCTTTGAAGAGGTGGGTCGCCGGCCCCGCTACTATTCCGACGGCGAAGATGCACTGCTCATGACCCTGGAGCGCCCATGACTCTCTTGCTTTGGCTCAGCGCCGCCTCGACCACCGCCTCGGCGGCCGACTGGGCAGGCTGCCAGGCGCCCGCTCAGCCTCCCACCACCTTTGAGACCCAAGCCAAGTGGATCTCGGGATTCAAGGTCGCGGTGGAGATTCTGGCCACGGACTCCTTGGAGGGGTTAGAGCCCGCCCTGGAGCGCCTGGAAGAGTCCGGGGTGACGGCAACCATCGTGGTGCCCTCGAGCTTGCTCAAAGGCAATGAGGAGCTGCTCTACGGCGCACAGGCCAGAGGGCACGCTCTGGCGATGCGCGCGCCAGCCAGCGAGATCCTCTCCACCCCGCCTCCTGCGATGCCCGCGCCTTACCTGGACGCCATCAAGGCCCAGCAGAAGCGCTTCAAGAAGAGCTTGGGTGAACGCCCGACGATCTGGTCGAGCGACGGCCTGCTGACTCTGGCCGGCGAGCTGGGTGTGGAGCAGAGCCGCCTGACCCACGTCATCGTGGACTCTCAAGACGGCGTGGCCCACCGCGTTCCCCGTCCTGACGGCACCCGCGGGGTGGCCTTGGTCATGCCGGCCAGTCCCATCGGCTGCAAGGGTGTGGTGGATCCCGACTTCTGGCACCTGGACCATGCCACTCGAATCCTGATGAAGGCACCCGAGCTCCGCCTGCCCGCCCTGCGCCTGCGCATGGAGCTCGCCGAGCTGGACCAGCAGGGTCTGGAGACCCTGGGTACTTGGATCGACGAGGTCATGCTGCCCGCCGATGTGGCCTTTGTCACCGTGGACAACATCACCGCGGAGATTCCACGAAGCCAGGCCCCCTCGGGTCCTCCTCCTGGACGGCCGATCAGCCCCGAGCAGCTCCAAGCCGCCGCCAAGGCTCTGGCCGCACAGCCCAGCTTGCCCCGCAGCGTCGGTGCCTTCTCTTTGACCGAGATCTTCCTGGCCTTCTGTCACCACGCCAGCGCTCTGTACACCGAGCTGGAAGCACCGCCTCAGATCTTCATCGGCCCCCTCAAGGCGCCCCAAGAGAGCACCCGCTCCAGCCGCAAGACCCCGGTGACCGCCGCACAGGTGCTCGCCGCAGGGCATGACTTGGCACCCAAGCTTCGGGGCTACATTCCCAGCTTGGCGGATGTTGGCGACCAGCTGCTCACCGCACGGGAGCTGCTCTGGTCATTGGCTTGGGTCATCGACACCAATCCTGAAGGCGCCACCGAAGTGCCCTTCCCTGAGACGATCAAAGACCCCGACCCCTCGGCTGTGGGCCTGGGGTGGGGCGTGAGTACGGGCCGCGAGAACTGAGGCTGGAGCCCTTCGGCCCAAGCCCGGTCTCTCAGCCTGCGCCGAAGCGGTAGGTCTTGCCCACCGGCTGTGGCTTGGAGATCTTCTGAAAGCTCCAGTTGGCCACTTGGCGCTTCATGCAAGCCTCCAAGCCTGGGTCGCTGGCGTTCTTCGCCTTGACCGCGGCGCTGGAGGTCGTGCCGTCTGGGTTGATCGTGAAGGTCAGGGTCCAGGAACCACGCAGGCTCTCGTTGGACTTGAGCTCCGTCTCGTAGCAGCTCTTGATCTGGCCGGAGTAGCGCTTGATAGCGGTACCAGCCATCTTCTGGATCTCAGCGGGATCGCTCAGGACGATGTCCTTGCGCGAGATGCCCACGCTGGGTCCCGTGCTCAGACCTGCAGGCCCCATGGACGTGGTGGTCAGAGTAGGACCGTCCCCGCTGCCACCCGTGCTTGCCTCGGCGGTGCCGTCATCGGCAAAGCGGTCATCTCCGCTGCCAAAGCTGCCGGCGTCTTCCTTGGGCGCGCGCACGGCGACAGGCTTGTTGGCCTTTGCATCGGCAGCGGCCTGGGCATCGGCGGCGGCCTGCTCCTCGGCGGTCAGTGAGTCGATCTGCTCGGCATCCATGAAGAAGAACTCGACGTCATCGCCATCGTCCATGAGGATCTCGGCGATCTTCTCTTCCTCCTGGAGCTGCTGCCAGTAGAGCCAGCCCCCGGTCCCGATCGCTCCCAAGAGCAAGACGACCAGGGCGACCATTCGGCCTCCGGTCTGCTTGCGCTCTTCGACGCGGCTTGCCTCGGCCTCGGCCTGTTGAGCCTCGACGCCGGGGTCCGTTGCCGCCTCTTCCCCTGGAATGGGGTTGAAACAGTGCGGGCAGTTGCCTCCGTTGCGAGCGAGCTCTTCGGAGATGGTGCCGGAGCAGAAGGGGCAGTTGGCTGCCATCGAGCCTCCGCAGGCGGCGCCTGCGTAAAAGTTTGTCGCCGAAAGGTACCACCGGGCTGCGCACCGGAGCAAGCAAGCCAGTGGTCAAGGAAAGCACCCCGCAAGATGCGGAGCCACGCTGTCACCATCGACAACAGGCCACTCCCCTCGGTTCCCATTCACCGTGGGTTGAAGGATAATGGAGACAACACCGAGGCCAATCTCTTGGGATCCACCCGCGACTACCTGCGTTCCATCGTCACAGACGCCGCTCTTCCGGTCAGCCGACAGCTCTTGGAGGACGTGGTCATGGAGACCCTGACGGATCGCCAAGTGCCCAACCGCACGGACTACAAAGAACTTCGTGACACCGTGAATCAAATGCGAGGCCAAGCCTCCAACGCCGCCAGCGGCACGCGCAAAGTTGAGAAGCGCATGGTGAAGCTGGAGGCGCAAGTGGCGGAGCTGCTCGAGGAGCGGGCGCTCCTACTCAAGCGTCTTGAGGCGCTGGAGAAGGGCGCCTAAACGCGAGACACATACGCACCGGCAAGCCCCCGCCTCAGCCCGGACGCGCCACCCCGTAGAAATGGTCCAGGCTCATCACCAGCACATTGCAGGCGGCATGGAAGAACGCGCCCGGCAAGACCGAACCGGTGCGCTCTCGGATCAAGCCAAAGAGGATGCTGGGAAAGAAAATGGCGAAGTGCCACCACTGGAAGGTGACCACGCTGTGCCCGAAGGCGAAGAGCAGCGAGGTGATCCAGAGGCTGTGGCCAAAAGGGATGCCAAAGATCTGAAACTTGCGCTCAAAGAGCTCGTTGAAGCGGGTCTGCATGTAGCCGCGGTAGAAGAACTCCTCGGGGATGGCCACAAAGAAGACTTGGTACAGCAGCAGCGTCCCAAAATCAGGTGGAAAGCTGCCTTGTCCCAACTCTCGGCCCACGACCTGTGTGGTCCAGAGGTGGTAGAGCGGCAGGTAGGGCAGCAGGAAAATGGCGGCCCAGAGTCCCGACTCCTTCAGCGCCTTCCACCAGGCGCGCCACTCCACGAAGGGAGGCACGCTGAGCCGGTAGGCAAAGCTGTCGACCCCCCGCCACTTGCACACCAGCACCGGGGCGTAGATGAAGAGCACCGGCACGCCGGCCAAGATGACCTCGTCGATGGTGAAGAGATTCGGAATGCCCACCGCTGGGACCGCTTCCGCGAGAAAGACCACCCCGCGGATCAACAGCAAAGTGCCCAACCAGACCCCGATGATCTCCCACCACACCCGCTTGCGCGCGCCGCGTTCAAAGACGCTGGCCCGATCCCCGAGCTGCACCGGCTGAGGCTGAATGTCCGGGCTGCTCACGCCTTGAGCCGCTTGGAGAGACCCCCGCTACGGAAGCCTTCAAGATCCAGGGTCACCCAACGGAATCCCTCTTGCTTGCAGGCACCCACAACTGCATCACGCACGCCCTCTGCGACCAGCAGAGGCAGCTCGTCAATGGGCACCTCGATGCGGACCATCGGCAAGCTCTCCAGCTCATGAAAGCGTACCCGGAACTGGCGTAGACCAAAGGTTCTAAGAATGCTCTCAACGCGCTGAACCTTGCGAACGCGCTCTTCCGTAACCCGGGTCCCGACAGGAAAGCGGGAGCCCAGACAGGCAAAGCTGGGCTTGTCCCAGACCGGCAGCCCCAGCGCTTGGGCAGCCTCCCGGACAGCCGCCTTGTTGAAGCGCGCTTCCACGAGGGGGTGCCGCACGCCGTTCTCGGAGCTGGCCACCAGACCCGGCCGGTGTCCGCCCAAGTCGTCCAGGATGGTGCCGTCCATGATGTGGGCCAGTCCCAAGGCTGCCTTCTGGTCCCGCGCCAGCTCGTAGAGCTCAGACTTGCAGAAGTAGCAGCGGTCGCCGTTGTTGGCCGCATAGCCCTCGCGCTCCAGCTCCTGAGAGTCCACCACGATGTGGCGCATGCCCAGCTGCGCGGTGATCCGCTTGGCCTCTGCGCACTCCTCTGGAGGAAAGGTGGGGCTGTCCGCAGTCAAGGCGACGGCCTTGTCCCCAAGCTCCTGGTGCGCGACAGCGGCCACCAGGGCCGAGTCCACGCCACCGGAGAAGGTGACCAGAACCGAGCCGGCCTGGCGCATCAAGACGCGCAGGCGCTCCAGCGGGGTCGTGCTGTCCGCCAAGTTGGGGTCGGGGGCGGTGGCGGCGGTGGGCTGGGAGGAATCCATGGGGTGCAGCTTTAACCCGCATTGGAGCCATCAGCTGTACACGCCGAGCTCTCACCAAGCCAGCTGCTGGCAGAAGGCTGGGCGCTGAAGGCTGAGGCGCCCGACTGTAAGCGTCTGAAGTCGCCCTGACAGAGCCCGAGACCCTCATCCGGCCTACAATGGAAGTTGAGGAGAACTCGTGAGCCGACAACCCATTGGGGCCATCCTGGTCGAACTCCACCTCCTGGAGCAGGATCAAGTCACCACCATCCTCTCCGCCCTCAAGGAGCGCCAACGCGGTCGCTTTGGCGAACTCGCCGTAGAGATGGGCCTGGTCGACGACGAAGGCTTGGCGCGCGCACTGGCCAAGCAGTTTCGGCTGCCGCACCTGAGCAATCAGCAGGTCGACGCACTAGAGATCGACGCCCACCTGCTCGGACTCTTTCCCCGCAGCTTCCTGCGACGCGAGCTCCTGGTCCCGACCTTCATGGACGAGGAGCGCGGCACTCTGTCCGTTCTCACCGCGGACCCCACCGACGTGCCCAGCCTAGAGCGCGCCCAACTCTTGGCGCAAGCACGCCAGCTGCGTCTCTTCGTCACCACGCGCAAGGCCCTGGTCGACCTCTTGGACCGGCACACGGACCGGGCCCGAGAGGAGGAGGATGACTCTGCCTCCTCGGCCATGCAGCTGCCGCCAAGGCGGCCCGGCACGGCGATTTTTGAGCCCGAGCCGGCACGCTTGGCTGCACTGAAGCGCCTGCAAACCGTGGAAGGCGGCGAGGCCAGGCTGCTCACGGATCCCGACGAGATCACCGCCGTCCTAGAGAACGGTGGTGCCTGGCGCGTGGTCTACCGACGCACCCTGCGCGAGAACATGAGGGGCTACGAGGAGATCTGGCGCAGGGCCCATCCCGGCGTTCGCATCGACTTGGTGGACGGCTTCTCCCCCGAGCACGCCGGCCCCGGCGGCGCCCTGAGTGGCTTGCTCTTGGAAGCCCTGCTGCGGGTGCACTTCCCCGACGACACCGATCCCAACCGCCACGACCTGCAGGTCCTGCTGGAGCTGATCGAGGATCTCGGCCTGGAACCCTCTCGGGCCTACGCTGCGGCGACCCTGCTGCTCTTTAGGCGCGAGCTGGGCAGCGCCTGGTCTCCTCCGGCCGTCGCCGGCCTGGAAGGACTGGGCCGCGCTCTGGACGATCGCGCCGCACAAGGCATCGCAGGGAGTGATCTCTCGGTCGAGGCCCTGTTGGCCCTCGAAGAGCCCTCTCGCGCAGACATCCACCCCGCCATCACCGCGGCCCTCGGTCGCATCAAGCGCCGGGCAGAGCTGGCGGAGAAGGTGGCCCGACGGGAGTCCCTGGAGACGCCGGTTCAAGACCTGCGCGCCCTCCTCAAGGTGCTCGCCGCCGACAAGGTCAGCTGCCGCATCAAGCTCTCGGGCGCCGCGCGTCTGGGGGACCTGGGCATTCGTGATGGCCGCCTGATCCATGCGGTGCATGGAGAGGTGGTCGGCCCCGGTGCCTTGGGGGCGCTCCTGAATCAGAGCGCTGGCACCTTGCGCCTGGAGTTTGTGGAGATGGAAGGCACGCTGGATGTGGAGCTGGAAGGCCTGCTCAGCTAGAAGAGACAGGCAACCGGAGCTGCTGTGCACGCCCCCCTGAACCTCGATCTGCGCGATGGCTGGTGGCGAGACCTGAGCGCCCGCTACGCCGACCCACCTCGGGCCTACCATGGCGTGCGCCACCTGGAAGAGGTCCTGCTGCGCTGGGGTCAAGTCGACGCTGTGGCGCTCTGGCAGGACCGGGCCAGCTCCTTCGCTGCGCTGTGCCTGCACGATGCAGTGTATGTGGCCGGGGCCCCCGACAACGAGGCCAACTCGGCCGAGCTGGCTGAGAGCTGGTGCGCGCGCTTCTGTCCCGACGCCAAGCCCAGCCTCGTCGCCCAGTGGGTGCTGCTCACCGCCCAGCACGGCAAGCTGGACGCCAAGGACTTGGACCCCCAAGCGGCCCTGGTCCTGGACTGCGACATGGCCATTCTCGGGGAGTCACCCCGGCGCTTCGCCCTCTACGAGAGGCAAATCCGCCAGGAGTACCGCGAGGTGCCCGAGCTGCTCTACCTCAGCGGCCGGCGCAGCTTCCTACAAGGGCTCCTCAAGCGCCCCATCTACCACTCCACCTTCTTCTCCAGACTGCTGGAGGCGCGGGCCCGGATCAACGTGCAGGAGGCCCTGAAGCACTAGCGCTCAGTCGCTGGGGGGACGGCCCCAGACCACCACGCGCCCCTCGGGCCAAGGGACCTCCCCGACCCGCTCGTAGCCCTGGCGCGCGGACCCAAAGGCGGCGACCAGCAGCGCCACCTCCTCTTGGCTGTAGTGGTGCTCGGCCAGCAGCGCGTAGAGCTCCGCTTGGCTCGGCCAGTCTGCCGCGTCCGGCGACTCCCGGATGACCACCACGTGGTCTGCAGCGCCCACAAACTCCATGGCGCCCTGCGGGTCGCCGATGACCCCGTGAACCGAGGCCTCCAGGCCCTCTCTCAGCCCCAAGACCACGTAGCCCTCGTACCAGTCATGGTCCTCGCCAAAGACCACGACGCGCTGGGCACCCTGGAGCTCTGCGAGCAGGGCTTGGGCAGGGATGTGCTGGCCTCGGGCGGGGGGCAAGGCCATGGGATGTCTGGGGGTGACCCAGCGCTCGGGAAGGGCCGGGATGCTCGCTCCGGGAAGGTTCATCTCCGTCCCCCAGACCCGGTCGCTGAGCTGCACGCCCCCCACCAGCGCCAGCCCCAAAGCCACCCAAGGCCCAAAGCGGACCCGATCCAGGGCGATGCACGCGAGCACCACCCAGCACCCCAGCATGGGCAGGCTGTAGAAGGCCTGCTTTTTGAGGATGAGGGTGAAGATGAGCAGACTGCTGGCGATGACAACCACCGGCAAACGCAGGGTCTTGAGCTTGGTCAGACTCCAGCCCAGTCCCGCAAACAAGGCCAGACCCAGCCAAATCCCAGCCTGTCCATCCAAGACCGCCAGGCCGTACCAAGCCCAGGTGGTCCAGGAAGTCCAGGAGCGCTTCTCGGTCAGGGTGCCGGCGCTGTCGATCTCACCGATGTTGGACTGGCTGGTGACCTCGTGCAGGTGGAATTCGACGAAGTCCAGGTGCCAGGGCCCGACCATGAGCAGCATCAAGGCGATGACACCGCCGGCGATGGCCAAACGACGTCCCCGTCCCTCCGGCTCGCGAAGGCCAAAGCCCAGCTCCACAAGGGCAGGAATGCTCAGGAAGAGGAAGACGCTCAGCCGGTCCATCATCAGCCCAAGGGCGAAGAGCACGCCAAAGAGCAGAGAGAAGCGCCAGTCCTTGAAGGAGCGGGAGCGCAGCAGGGCCCAGGCCCCCAAGGTCACCCACGCCGTGAGCGCCACGCTGGGCTCGTAGCGCATCAGGTTGCCCGTGACGGTTGGCAAGAGCGCCACGCCCACCATGGCGAAGAGGCCCCCCCGGCGAGAGCCCAGATCGCGGCCCAAGAGGAAGACCGCCGCGAAGAGAAGTGCCAAATGCCCCATGTTGGCCGTGACCATCGCCCAGTGACTGGCGCCAAAGACTCGAAAGAGCGGCCAAGGCCAGAGGTAGAAACCGGGCGGCCAGTAGTTGCCCTGGAGCAGCTCTCCGAAGGTGCCCCAGTCGTGTGCCGCCCACGCTTGCCAGAGATCCAAGGCGTTGCCGACGTGCAGATACTCGTTCTGGTGGCCGTTCGGCAGGGCATTGGCCGCCAACCAGCCCTGCTGAAGCGCACCCAACCCAAGCATCAAGAGCACCCCCAAGAGCCAGGGCACCCAGGGGCGCTGCAACACGGGTCGGTCTGGCTTGGTCATGGAAGGGACAGGAGATTCCGCAAGGCGTGGGTGGGCCAGAGGCTACACTTTGTCAGAGGTTCCTGATGCATCACCAAACCCCCGGCCTGCGCGTTGCACTGGTCTATCCGCCCTATGGCCCGGTCAAGAACGAGCCCGGCATCAAAGCGGTCAAAGAGAACTATGGGATTTTCCCTAGCCTCTCCTTGCTCTACGTCGCGGGCATCCTGGAACACGCCGGCTGTGAGGTGCTCTTCATCGATGCCCACGCAGAAGGTCTGAGCATCGAGGAGACCACCGCGCGCCTGTCGGCCTTTGACCCGGTCTACATCGGGTACACCATCACGACCTACCTCTTCTTCCAGACCTTGGACTGGATCAAGGCCATCAAGAAGCGCGTCCCCGTGCCGACGATCGTCGGTGGCGTGCATCTGAGCATCTACCCGACCGAGACCTTGCATCACGACGCCATCGACTACGCGGTCACCGGCGAAGCTGAGATCTCCCTGCCCGAACTGCTGCACACCCTGCAGCGTGGAGGTGACCTGCGTGACGTTCGCGGCGTGGCCTTCCGCGTGGGCGGACCGGTGGCCGAAGGCGGCCAGGTGGTGGTGAACTCCGCAGCAGACACCGTCGATGTGGACGAGGCTCCCATGCCCGCACGCCACTTGATCGACAACAGCATCTACCACTCCTTCATCTCCAAGCGGAAGAACTTCTCGGTCACCATCACCAGCCGAGGATGCCCTTACAAGTGCATCTTTTGCGAGCAGGGCTCCAAAGCCTTCCGCGCACGCAGCCCCATCAAGGTGGTCGACGAGCTGGAGCTGGCGAACAAAGAGTTCGACATCCAAGAGCTGGACTTCTTCGACTCCAGCTTCACCATCCGCAAGCAGCGCGTCATCGACATCTGCGAGGAGATCAACAGGCGCAAGCTGGACATTACCTGGGCCGCACGAACCCGCGTGGACTGCATCACGCCTGATGTGCTCCGTGCCATGCGCAGCGCGGGCTGCTCGCGCATCTACTACGGCATTGAGAGCGGCAACCGCGAGATCCTGCGTGTGCTCAAGAAGAGCACCAGCCTGGACCAGATCAAGCAGGTCGTCTCCGACACCCGCAAGGCTGGCATCGACACCTTCGGCTACTTCATGGTCGGCAACCCCTACGAGACGCCGACCACCATCCGTCAGACCATCCGATTGGCTCTGGATTTGGACCTGGACTACGCCCAGTTCTCCAAGGTGACCCCCATGCCGGCCACCGAGATGTACACGATGCTGCTCCAAGAGACGGGCCGCGACTACTGGCGCGAGTTCGTGCTCAACCCCCACTCGGATCTCGTCCCCCGCCCCAAGTGCGACATGACCGATGCGGAGATCCAGCGCTGGTGCCGTTTGGCCTACCTGCGCTTCTACTACCGCCCCAGCATGATCAAGCGGCGGTTGGCGGCAGTTGAGAGCTTCGATGAGCTCCAACGCAGCGCATCGACCGCCTGGGAAGTGGTCAAGCAGCGTGAGCTCGGCGAGGACAGCACGGGCATGGAAGTCGTCGGTTGATCCTGCTTCTGCGCCCCTGAACAAAGCAGAAGACCGCCGCGCCCCGGCGCGCAAAGCGAAAAACCTCTCCGCGAACCGGATCCGCCAATTTGCAGACCTGAGGGGATTAGAAGCCTCCATGGCCCGGGTCGTTCTTGCCCTTCCGCGTCTCAAGCGCACCTGAGAGCAAAGCACCGAGAGCCCAGAACATTGGCCTCCCCTCGCTGATATGAGTGCTTCCACGTACAAGGTTCAGGTCTGCGCCAAAGCGCGACAGGTTTCCAGACGAGCCGAGTTGGGCGAACACTCACCATGCGAAGCGTCCAGGCACCCTCGAACCCGTGGCCAGCACAGCACCAAGCTCCCGGATCCAAGCGGACGGATGCGCAAAGCCTCCCCTGTGCCGCTGCTATCGTCGCCAATCTTCGCAGGGTGAGCGACACACATGAGCTACACCAAGAACACCTACGCCGAGATCGCCCTCTCGGAGCTGCCGCTGGTGGTGGTGGTCGTCGTCGGGTCCGTCAACGATGAGAGCTTTCCCGCCTACCTGGAGGAGCTCTTGGAGGCCATTCAGAGTCGGGAGCGTGTGGTGATCCGGATGCACGCGGGACCTCTGACCGTCTTCCCGCCTCGCTTCGTACAGATGTCCGTGGCCTGGATGAAGGTCAACAAGGAAATCCTGAACAGTCACGTGGTGGCTGTCTCCATCGTCATGAAGCATTCGGCCCTGCGCATGGCGACCCAAGCCATGGTCTGGGCTGGAACGCCCCCCTTCCCGATCGTCGCCGCGAGCGACACTGCGGAAGCAGACATCTTTCTGCAAGCACAGCTGGCAGGAGACAAGGGATGAGTCCGGCCTCTTGGGACGGCGCCCTTCGTGGAGCAGCAGACGCGCTGGGCTTGGGCATGTGGCGGCTGGACCTTCAGAGCAACCTTGCCTCCTGGGATGCCGTCGGCGCTGAACTGCTCGACCGCGAGGGGCCTCAGTCCGCCGCAGCCTTCGTCGGCCGGCTCGAAGCGGGCCTGGGCGAGCAGAGCCTCCCCGACTGGGCGCATGATGAGGGGTGGGTCTCTGCCCACCTGAGCTACCGCACCGCCGAGGGCCCCCGCTACCTGCAACTCGCCGGTCGCAGAAGCGGCCGGCTCTGGCAGGGTTCAATTCAGGACGTCACGCAAGAGAGGATGCTGCGCCAAAGAGTCGTCGAGGCAGAACGCTTGGAGGCCATCGGTCGACTCAGCGCAGGGGTCTCCCACAACTTCAACAACATGCTCACCATCATCATCGCCTGCTTGGACGACGCAGAGGGCCAACTGGTTGGAAGGCAGAGCACCGACCCGGAGCTTGTTCGCGACATCCACGATGCACAAGAGGCCGCACGCCGAGCGTCCGCAGTCGTCAACAACATGACGCTACTGACCCGCTCAGACGAGGAGGTTCCCAGGGAGCACCGCCACATTCAGCCACTCTGCAGCGGCGCTCTAGAGGGGCTTCGACATGTGGCCGTCGAGGGCCTCAACATCCTTCAGTCCATCCCCGCGGATCTATGGGTGTGGCAACCCCCAGGGGTACTTGAACAGGTGGTGGGCAACCTGCTGGCCAACGCCAACTACGCGCTGAGATCGGTGGCGTCCCCCACTCTCTGGCTGAGCGCCCAGCGGAGCGAGTCATTCGGCGTGGCAACCCTTGAGCTGACGGTCAGCGACAACGGCTCCGGAGTCCCGCCGGAGATTGAGCCACACCTCTTTCAACCCTTCGTCACCTCCAAAGGAAATGAGGGCACGGGGCTTGGCCTGGCCACAGCATCAGAGCTGGTGAGCGCTATGGGCGGGCAGCTCGCCTACCGCCCACGCCAGGGAGGGGGAGCCGAATTCGTCATCGTCTTGCCGCTAGCCGCAAGCTCACCCAAGCCGGAGCCCCTGTCCAAGCAAGGGATTCTGAGCGGCGACCTCTATGGTCGACGAATCCTGATCGTGGATGACGAGCCCATCATCCAGCGCCTGATCACGCGCATCCTGGAGTTCGCGGGCGCAAAGGTCACCAGCGCTGGGGACTTGGCTTCGGCTCGAGCAGTGCTCAGGCGGCCCTACGATGTCGTTCTCCTGGACCAGACCCTCGGGCCCGAGGAGGGCCTGCAGTTGCTCCCGGACCTGCGAGCCTCCAAGATGACACGCGTCCTGGTCTTCTCTGGCAAGGGAATCGAGCCCAGCGTCATGCCCCTCGTAGACGGCGTGGTCTCCAAACCTGTGGGTGCCAAAGCCCTGGTCCAAGCGATTCAGAACGTGCTCAGTACAGCAGCGAAGTAGCCGCGAAGAACACGAGCCCTGGCGCCACACAGCCCACGCCAAGCAGCAGGTAGGGCTTGAGCGCCCACTTCCGCAACAGGCCCACCCCGACACCCACCACACACGGGGATCCAGGCCAGGGAGACCATGAAGGTCGGCGTCGCGATGCGCTCAAAGCGCGCGTAGTCGTCCAGAACGGGTCAGTTTTGTTCACAGGCTATGTTCTCGAGCACCTGATGCCCCCGGAGCCCCATGCCCTCCTTCGAGCCCATCTACGCGCGCGCAGTCAGCCGCCACGGCCAAGACCTGGCCCTGCGCCTGCCCGAGGTGCGCACCCCGGACGAGCTTCGGGCCACACCGGACGACCGCTACCTGGCCCAGATGACCCAAGGCGTGTTCCAGGCCGGCTTTGTGTGGCGCGTGATCCAGGCAAAGTGGCCCGGCTTTGAGGAAGCATTCCGGGGCTTTGACCCCCAAGCCCTGCTGGGCATGGAGGCCGATGAGCTCGCGGCCCTGCGCCAGGACACCCGCATTGTGCGCAACGGCCAGAAGATCGACGCCACCCTCAAGAACGCCCTGTGGGTCAACCACATCTCCGAGGAGTACGGCGGCTTTGGCAGCTTCCTGGCCGACTGGCCCCAGGACGACATCATCGGGCTCTGGAGCGCGCTCAAGAAGCAGGGCGCACGCTTGGGTGGGGACACCGGCCCACGCTTCCTTCGGCGCTCGGGGGTAGACACCTTCGTGCTGACCTCGGATGTGAAGCAGGCCCTGATCGGCGCGGGCGTGGAGATCACCAAGGGCACCAGCCAGAGGGACCAGCGGGCCGCTCAAGCCACCTTCTTGGAATGGCGAGAGGAGACGGGCATGCCCTTGGCGCACCTGAGCGTGATTGCAGCCAGCTCCGTGGGCGAGGTCTACGGAGAGGTCTGACAGCCGCAGTACTCGCGTACATCGTCCACATAGACCTGCTTCTCCGGGGGAATCTCTCCCACCCCGTCCAGCAGGCCACACTGGAGCCCACCGCCGCAATCGAAGAGCTCCGGACGGGAGATCCAGCTCCCCAGCTCAGGCACGACGCTCAACGCCGTACACTTGCCCTCCTGCCCCAGCTCCACGCCCTCATAGCGCACGCTCCCGAGCTCCTGGGCCCCGGTCACCAGCCGCAGCTCGCCGTCTCCAAGGGGTACCCCAACGACCAGATGGTCTTGGTCGATGAAGAAGGGCACCCGAGCAGGGAAGTCCGAGGACTCTGGGAGCACCGCGTAGCCCCTGGCGCCGTGTTCCACGCCCTGAACCGGGCAGCGCACGATTCCTCCACCGCGCTCTGTGGCCCGGGCGAGGACAGTCTCCGTATCCTGCACGGGGTCGGGTTCAAAAGACGCTTGAAGCAGGGCAATGAGCAGGAGCATGTCTACAAACTACCACCCCTGCGGTAGATGAGAGCACCCATCTCACACCAGAGACATCACGCCCCCGACAGCGAGCACCAACACACCAAAGGGCACCGGACTTAGAGCCCGCTCCCCAAAGATGCTGCCGTGGGCCTCCCAGCCCAGGAACACCACGACTCCCCCGTAGGCCAGAGTGCAGGCCGCGCCGATCCAGCTTGGCTCTCCGAAAGCGCCAAAGCCGTCGTTTTCAGCCCCCATGAGCCAGTGGACAAGGGCGTACATGGGCTCGAGCAGTGGCACCACGATGCCCCAAACAAAGAGCACGCTCCCCGCACGAGGTCCCCAGCTCCTCAGGGACAAGACCAGGCCGAGAAGCCCGAGAAAGAGCCCGAGCAGACCGGGGGCCAAGGACACCCAGAAATGGGCCGATGGATTCGGAGCCGCCAAGGTGTAGCTCATGTGCCCCCAGGTCCCCTGCCCTGGCAGCACCCAGATGTGTCCAATCTCCGCCCCAAAACCCTTGGCCATCGCCGCATGGGCCAGCTCATGCACCGTCGTGACGACGACGGCCATGGGCACCGCCAGGAGCAAGTGCCACCAATGCCCGCGCAAGAAACGCCAGAGCTCTTTGGACCAAAGTTGTGGGTGCCAGGGCATCGAGGGGCTCATCAGGCTAGGAGCACAGCATGAAGTGTGTAGCCACCTGTGCCAAGGGCCTTGAGCCCCTCCTCGCCCAAGAGCTCAAGGCCTTGGGTGCCCATCCAGACAACAGCGACGACGTCGGCGCGGTGACCTTTGATGGTACCTGGCTGCTGGTGTGGAAGTGCAACATCTGGTTGCGCACCGCCAACCGCGTGCTCGTGGAGTTGGGCAAGTGGAAGGGCAGCCGCAAAGAGCGCTTGTACGGTGGCTTTCGCAACCTGCTCAAGCACTGGCCGGACGAGCTCTTCCACCCCAGGCGCACCTTCTCCATCCAGGCCAGCTCCGCTGCCAGTGAGATGACCAACACCCAGCAGATCGCCCTGACCTGCAAGGATGCCCTGGTCGACCACCAGCGTTCCATGTGGGGCGAGCGCGCAAACGTGGATCGTGACGATGCCGATCTGCTCTTGCGGGTGCGCATCTACCGGAACCAAGCCACCCTGCTTTTGGACACCACCGGGGAGTCCTTGGATCGCCGCGGCTACCGAAAGGCGACCACCATCGCACCCATGCGCGAGACCTTGGCGGCCGCCTGCGTATTGGCAGCCGACTGGAACGGACAGGGTCCTGTCGTGGACCTGATGTGCGGCTCCGGCACCCTGCTGGCGGAGGCTGGACGCATCGCTCTGGGCCTGCGCCCATCGGCCAAAGACCGGCACTACGCCTTTGAACGTCTGCCCTCCTTCGTGCCAGAGGCCTACCAGGAGCTCCTGCCCCAAAAGGTAGAGAGAAAGGTTCGTCTCTACGCCGGAGACATCCGTCCCCAAGCCCTGGATGCGACCCAGCAGAACCTGCGCGCGGCCCGCGTCGACAACTTCCTGCAGCTGCAAGAGAGCGACGCCTTCACGGCCATGCCGCCCAAGGGACCGGGTCTCTTGCTCCTGAACCCACCCCACGGTGAGCGACTGGACGAAGAGGAAGGCATGCGCGGCGATCTGGGCGAGCTCTTCCGCAACTACTACGGCGGCTGGAAGATCTCCGTGCTCTCCGGCGGCGTCTCTCCAGCCAAGGGCTGGGGCATGCGTCCAGCGCGCAACATGCCGGTCTTCAACGGCAACCTGTCCGCCCGCATCTTGGTGTTCGAGCCCCCAGCGACGGAGTAGTCCGTGCACATCCTGGGCATCGCCGACAACCACGACGCCAGCGCAGCGCTGGTCAGTGACGGCCGTCTCGTGGCGGCCTGCGGTCAAGAGCGCATCGACCGGATCAAGAACTCCGGCGCCTTCCCTTGGGGCGCCATCGACGCGACCTTGGACGCCGGCGGCATTCGGGCCCGGGACGTGGACCGGGTGGTCTTTGGAACCGCCTTCACCCCAAGCTGGCTACTGCGCCGCTTCCCTGATGCGCACCACAAGCGCAAGCACCAGGGTCAGTTCGACCCGGCCCTGAACGCCTACATCGCCTACCAAGTGGGCCTGCGCAGCACCGGCTTGCACATGCAGGAGGCCGAGGCCTGCCGGCGCCTGCTGCACAAGAAGATGAAGGACCGTGGCTTTGTGAACGCCAGCGTGGATGTGCTGGACCACCACATGAGCCACGCCCAGGCCGCCTACCGCAGCCAACCCCACGCAAGCGCGCTGGTCATCACGGTCGACGCCATGGGCGATGGGCGCTCGGCCACCGCAAGCGTGGGCCGAAACGGCCTGATCTCCATGCACTGGAGCCAGTCGGGCTTTGCCGCGGTCAACACCTTCTATTCGCGCATCACCGAGTACCTGGGCTTCACGGCCAACCGCCACGAAGGCAAGGTCACCGGACTGGCTGCCCTGGCCACGCCACCGCCCGGCCTGCTCCAGCACATGCGCACCCAGTTGCGCTTTGTGAAAGGCAGGTTCTCCCGGACGAACTACCTCAAGACCCAGAGCCCCTCAGACCCCTTCTACGTGGCCCTCAAGGACTACTCCCGAGAAGAGGTCGCTGCGGCCGCCCAAGGCGCCTTGGAGGAGGCGGTGTGCGACTTGGTGCGCCACCACATCCGCCGCACCGGCATCGCGGATGTCGCCGTCTGCGGCGGCGTCTTCGCCAACGTCAAGCTGAACCAGCGTCTGGCGGAGCTCGACGAGCTCAAGAGCCTCTCGGTCTTCCCGAACATGAGCGACGGCGGCTTGGCGGTGGGCGCGGCGATGGCCAGCGCGGGCATGCCCCCTCAGTCGCTGGAGACCGCCTACCTGGGCCCCAGCTTCGACGACGAGAACCTGGCCCGCTCCTTGGCCACCGGCGATCTGCGTCCCCAGAAGGTCGACGTCATGGAACGCGTCCTGGAGCTCCTGGAGGAAGGCAAGGTCGTTGCCCGATTCGATGGCGCCATGGAGTTCGGTCCCCGGGCACTGGGCAACCGCTCACTGCTCCTTCGGCCGGACGACCCTTCCGCGAACCAATGGCTCAATGCGCGCCTCAAGCGCTCCGAGTTCATGCCCTTCGCCCCTCTGCTCGCAGACGAGGACGCTGAGGCGTGCTTTGTAGACGTGAACGTGGCCCGGGACGCGGCGCGCTTCATGACGGTGTGTTTCCAGGCCACCGAGCGCTTTGCCCAGCTCTGCCCCGGGGTCGTTCACGTAGACGGCACCGCTCGGCCGCAGCTGCTGCGGCAGCAAGACAACCCAGTCCTGCACGATTTGCTGCGTCAATGGAAGGCGAGGACCGGCATCCCCGCCCTGGTGAACACCAGCTTCAACCTGCACGAAGAGCCCATCGTCTGCACGCCTGGAGACGCCGTTCGCGCCTTCAAGCAAGCCGAGCTCGATGCGCTGTGGATGGGCCCCTACCTGGTGGAGCGGCCCACCTGAGCTGGATCTCAGGTGAAGAGCACCTGAGCGTCGTCGGCGATCGCGTAGAAGTCACCAACGGTGATGACGTCCTCGACCTGCTCCATCAGCTCTTCCTTCTCGATGCCGAACATCTCCATGGCCAGCAGGCAGGCATAGAGCTTGACCCCGGAGTCCTTGAGGATCTCGATGAACTCACGGGGCCCAGGAATGTCCAGGCCCTCCATGCGCTTGCTCATCATCTTGGCCGCCACAGCCTCCATGCCAGGCAGGCCCATCAGAGCCGTAGGCACTGGACTGGCGGCGTTGCCCGCCATGTTCACGTGCAGGTGGTCGACCTTGTTCTCGGTGATGGCGTTCAGGCCGTAGAAGGTGAAGAAGAGGACAGCCTCAATGCCGGACTGACGGGCGCCGTTGGCAAGGATGAAGGCCGGGTAGATCTCGTCCAGTCCACCGCGCGAGACGATGATGGCGACTTTCTTGTGCTCATTTTTGGGCTCCTTTAGATGCAGCCCGTAGGCTTGGGCAGTCCTGAAATACGGGCTGTGGTGGTGCCGGGCGCGACCGGCCATAGGTCATAGAGCTCCTTGGTGGAGATCCCCATGCCCACGGTGATGGCCCGGATGTTTGGGCTGCGACCGGTCTTGAGGAAGCACGCTCGCGCGAAGTGCAGCACCTCCCAGTGAGAGTGCTCGAGCTCTGGGGCCCCAAGGGCCTCCGCCATGCAGTTGGCGAACTCTTCGGTCCAGGTGTTGGGGTCAGACAAGTAGCCCTGTGCGTCCAAGACGTAGCCGGTGATCTCCCAGTGCTCCGGGGTGGCCGGGGAGGGCATCCTCTGCGCCACCGAGGCCACCATACCGGGGTTCTCGGTGCTCTCCGAGCCGGTGTCGTTGTCCATCCTCGCTGCGCTCGGCGCCGGCCTGACGCGGGGTGCGGTGCGGGGAGCGGCTGGCGCCGTGCGGGTGCCGGTGGGCGCCAAGCGCTTGGCCAGCAGACGCTGACGCCGCTCCTTCGCGTCGTCCTGTGCGTGCAGCGGGTGCATGGTCTTGGTCGCCCGCCCAACCTGGCGTAGCACCTCCACCATGACCGCCATGCCACGCTGGACCTCGGGGTCCCGGCCAGCCTTGAGCACCTCCAGGGGGGTCACAGGGGCCAGCTCATCGCCATGCTGGATGGCCTCGCCAGCTTCCGCCAGCAGCGCCATGACCTCGGGCTGGGTGATGCTGCGCACGCCTTCCAGGATGGTCACCACGCTCTGGCTCAGGGCACGCAGGTCCTCGGGCTCATAGGCCTCGACCACAGCCTCCAGAACACCCAGTCCTTCGCGGCCCAGGGCAAAGACACCGGCCTTGTCGGCCTTGTCCAGCTTCACCGTGGCCCAGTCCATCATCTCTTTGGCGATGGGCATGGCCTCGTCAATGAGCTCAGACTGGCGCTGGTTGCGCTCCACAAGCTGTCCGACCAACTCCGTGAGTTGATCAACCTTGGCTTCCAGGCGCTGAATATCCGCGTTCTTCGGATCAGAGTGCTTGTCCATCATTCCCCCCACTTTCCGGCCATGAGCATGCGGTGGTCCAGGGGCAACTCTTCGCCTCGGACCAACATGTTCCAGTAGACCCACTTAAATCCGAGCTTCCCCCAGTGGTTCACAGCGCTCTCTTCCAGCAGCGTGAAGGGGCCAATGCCTGGCAGTGGGAAGCGTCCGGGCAGCGGCTCGGTCTCGTAGTTGAAGTCGATGAGCAGGGCCTTTCCGTCCCCCGACTCGATGAAGCAGTTGGTGTGCCCATCGTAATCCTGGAGCATGGGCAGCCCCTCGACGAAGCGCACCACGTTCTCGACCAAGACCTCGCCTTGGAAGTGCGCCACCGCTCCCGCCTTCGAGGCCGGCAAGTCCGTGCAGTCCCCCAGGGCAAAGATGCTCTCAAAGTCCCGGCTCTGCAGGCTGTGCTTCCGCGTGGGCAAAAAGCCAGCGTAGTCCCCCATGCCCGAGGCACGAACGACCTCGTCTCCAGCATGGGAGGGCACCGTGACGAGCATGTCGTAGTCCAGCTCACGTCCATCGAAGCTCTGGAGCACCTTGCGCTCTCCGTCCACGTTGGAGCAGGCAAAGTCAGCCTGAACCTCGATTCCCCGCTGGTCCATCATGCCGCCCAACATGGCCGAGGCCTTGGGCTTGGTGAAGACCCCAGAGAGCGGCGTGGCGTACACCAACTCCGTCTTCTCCCGCAGCCCCTTCTTGCGCAGCCAGGACTCCGCCAAGAAGGCGAACTCCAAGGGCGCCACTGGGCACTTGATGGGGTTCTCCACGATGTTGACCACCAAGCGGCCACCCTCGAAGCGCTCCAAGGCGGCCCCCAGCTTGGTGGCCCCCTCCAAGCTGTAGAAGTCAAAGGCGCTCTCTTGCCAGCCTGGGCCGGTCAGCCCTTCGGTGCGCTCCGGCATGAGCTGGGCACCGGTGGCCACGATGAGCACTTGGTAGTCCAAGGCCGTGCCGTCCCCCAGAAAGACCCGCTTGTTCTCGGGCTCCACTCGGGTGGCGCCGCAGAGCCGCAGCTCCACCCTGGGGTCCAGCAAGCTCTTGCGAGAGCGCTGCACTTCCTCGGGCCGGTAGTCCCCGAAGGGAATGAACAGAAAACCTGGCTGATACAGGTGCACGTCGTCGCGGTCAATGACCGTGACAGTCCAGCTGGCATCCAGGCGTTTGACCAGCTTGTTGGACATCATGCTGCCCGCTGTTCCGCCGCCCAAAATGACGATGCGTTTCATGGTGACTCCCGGGCGCGCTGGAGGGCGCTCCTTGCGCGGAACATCTATTCGCGGCCAAGGTCCAAGACTGTGTGCGCCTGGGTCGGATCCTGCGCGAGATCAGGCTTTCCTCCACAAGCCCTTCCGCGCATCCTTCCCAAGATGGGAAGGGTAATCCTTCCCCGCCCCCCATAGATCAGAGGCATCCAAAGGAGGAAGGCATGATTCTGGAGAACGAAGTCCACGTGAAGGTCCCCGCAAGCCAAGCCTGGCAGCTGCTCGGAGAAGAGTTCGGCCAGATCGCCCAATGGGCCATTCCCATCACGGCATCTTCCTTGAATGGCCCGGTACAGGTGGGCACGACCCGCAGCTGTGAGATCTCCGGCTTTGGCCCCTTCCAGGCCTCCACCTTCACCGAAGAGCTGGTGCACTTCGACCGCGCCAGTCAGAGCTTCCGCTACGAGGCCCGCACTGGGCTCCCGCCCCTGATGACCCACGCAGAGAACCACTGGCAGGTGGAGGAGGCCGGCCCTGAGAGCTGTCGGGTGACCAGCCGCGCCAAGCTGGAGCTGGCCTGGTGGGCCTGGCCTGTCACTCCCTTGCTCAAGTTCCAGATCAAGCGCGACAGCAAGGGCTTTATGGAGCAGCTGCGCTACCGCCTGGAGGAAGGCGTACCGCTTCCTGCCACAATGCCGCAGTGAGGATCCGAACATGAGCCTGAGCCCCTTCGGTCGGCAGCTACGCACTTGGCGCAAGCAGCGCGGCTTGAGCCAGCTGGAGCTCTCCCACCGTGCCGGGACGACCCCCCGCTATGTCTCCTTCATCGAGACAGGGCGGGCCCGCCCAGGCCAAGACTTGGTGCTGCGCATCGCCGCCGCGCTGCGCCTGTCTCTGCACGACCAGAACGCCCTCCTGGCCGCCGCCGGACTGAAGACGGCCTTCCCAAAGAGCAGCCTGAACGACGAGCAGATGGCCCCACTGCGCGCGGTCATCGACGAGATCATCGCCCGCCACGGCGACTACCCAGCTTGGGTCATGCAAGGCGGCATGAAGGTGCTGCGGGGCAACGCGGCCGGGGAGCGGCTGATGCCAGGCATGGCCGATCTCACCCCCACACAGATGGTGGAGAGTTGGTTTGCCCCGGGTCCGTTCCGCGAGACGGTGGAGAACTGGCAAGAGGTCGTGCTGGCCTCGTTGGCGGTGCTTCGCAAAGAGGTGGCCCAGCGGCCAGAGCCCGAGCTGGAGGCGGCCTTGTCCCTGGCGGAGCGACTGGCTTCAAAGACCAAACTCCCCATGGCCCCCACCTCCGGTCTGCCAGTGGCCTGCCCCATCTTCTTGATCGGCGGCCTGCGCGTTCCCACCATCGTGGCCGCCGTGCGCTTCGACCACGCGGTCACCGTCGCCGCACAGGACCTGCGGGTGGAGCTGATGTTCCCCACCGATGAGGTCGGAGAGCGCTTCTTCCGTGGGTTGGCAGACGCAGCCAAGCTGGAGAATCAGCCCGAAATCAGAAGCCCGAGCAGCGGCCCAAGCAGTCGTTGACGATGGCCTCGGGCTCCGAGCTGTGCATCCAGCCCCAGGGCCCCCAGCCCAAGCGAACGCCGATGTAGGTCACGTTGGGCTGACCGAAACGCACCATGTACTCGATAGGCATGGAGACCACGACGGAGCCTTGGCGATCGCCGACCCGGATGCCCACAGCAGGCTCCAGATAGGGGCTGCCAATGCCCACCCTGAAGTCCTGACCCACCCACTCAAGCTGAGCCAGGGCTGCGCCGGCGCAGAGCACCGGCAGGTAGTTGGCCTTGGCGCGCACGGCACCGGCGCACACCTGAGGCCCCAAGGCGAAGGACTGCAGATCGGAGTGAAACTTGGTGTGCAAGCCAGCGCCGGCGACGATGGGGAACTCCCACTCCTCGTACTCCGGCGGCTCAAAGCCTTGGGGAGCCAGGGGCACAAAGCGCACGTCCACAGCCACGGCGGGCTGCGGGTCTTTGGCCATCGGTACCGAGACCCCCGGTGAGACGTCGGCCAACATGATGCAGCCGCTCAAGCTGCCCAGGAGGCTGAGCGCGAGCGTCAATTCTCGGCCAGGGCGTCGGTGCGCAGCTCGGGGGCAGCCCAAAAGCTGGCGCTGCCCACGAACATCTGTCCGGCCAAGTAGGGCGTGTTCTTGGAGTCGCCCTTCTTGCGGGCGCGCAGCCAGTCGTTCCACTCCTGACCCTCGGGGCCAAGGCGGTCCTCGGGGTGCTCGGGGTTCATCACGATGCGAACCACACCCTTGGAGCCCTTGTGCACCATGTGAACGGTGCCGTCGCTGTCCACGGACTCCACCACGGCCACATGGGTGAGCTTGTCGTCCAAGCGCCCGTTCTTGTTGCGGTCATAGGTGTTGTCGAAGAACACCACGTCGCCCATCTTTGGGGGGCCGCCGTGCTCAACCCCAAGCTCTCGGGCCATATCCAGCAGCCCTTCCGAGTTCTGGCCGCGCAGGTCGATGCCCGCCTTGTAGTGCACCACGTTGACCAGGCCCGAACAGTCGTAGCGAAACTTCTCCCCGCTGCAGCTCATCACCGTCTTGCCCACGTAGTGCCCAGCGGCGTCCGCCACGCCCTGCCCGCTGCCTTTCAAGGCCCGGCGTGGCTTCCAGCTCTTCTCTTTGGAAGAGGGCGCTGCCTGCGCGTCTGGGGGCTCCACATGCACCACAGCTTCTCGCTCGGGCTGCTCAGCGCCACCCCGCCACGGCCCCGAGGTCTGGTTGGGCGTGTCCACGGCCTTGCCCAGCGAACGAGTCGGTCCGGGGTAGCGAAACACTGGCGCACAGGCCAGCAACAGCGAGAAGAGCAGCATCAGCGAACACCTTGAACTCTTGACGTGGCAAGTGTCAAGTAAAAGAAGGACTTGAACTTACCCTGGAGGGTGAGTCGCTCAGCGCTCTGGGTCTTGGCCGATTCGCCCCCAGCTTGGGCGCTGGACCTGTTCCAGGTATGCGGCACCCAGCTCTTCACCGAGCACACCGACCACTTGCATCTCAAAGGCATCTGCCACCGCCCTCATGTGCTCCCTACGGGCATCAGGCTCCATTCCTTCACCGGCAAAGGCCTCGCCCATGGCCTCAAAGCGCAGATCGATGGCCTCCTCAACGCCCGTCACCTCCTCCTCGGAGAGCTCGTTCTCCTCGGCGAAGGCATCCAAGCTCTCCAGCGAGCCGGCGTGGCGCTCCTCCATTCGTGCGAGGAAGCGCTCCTCGCGCTCTTGGGCCAGCTCTTGTCGGGCCAGCTCCAGCGACTCCTCGCTGACCTGAACTGGAGGGGCATCCTCGGCCCGGTCCGCCGAGCCCTCCTGCGGCCCAAAACCAGCTGAACCAGCCCCTCCTCGCCCACCTCTGGGACCCATTCCCAGCCCCTTTTGAAGCCCCTTTCCACGACCCATTCGGGCCCCCTCTTCTTGGCCCTGCCCGCTCTGTGGGCCCTCCGCACTCAGAGCATGGCTCTTTGGGCCCGGCGCCGAGTCGGCGGTCCACCAGGTGACCCCCCATCCGATGCACGCAATCGCCGTCGCCACACGCCAAAACCAGAGCTCTTTCATTGGGGGAGGCTATCACCTCATGGAGCGGAGACTCGACGCTTCCCGAAAAGGAACACCACCCAACTGGACTGGGGTGCCGCGGCCAAGGCACAGGCGCAGAGGTGCAGGAATGGAAGAAGTGAGGCGACCCGAAGCGACACTCAAGGCCGGTGGGCCTCGATGAACACCGTCGGGTCCACCCACCCCAGCTTGTCCTTGGCGTAGCCAGGGCCAACCTGGCCTCCCACCACACTGCGAATCTCGAAGTGGAGGTGGGCGGCGTAGCGCCCCTGACAGTTGCCGATGGTGCCCAACTCCTGGCCGCGCTCGACCTCGCTCCCCACGGGGACTGAGAAGCTGTCCAGGTGTCCGTAGAGCGACTCCACCCAGGGTCCCTGCTCTCCCACGCGGTGCACCACAATCATCACCTTGCACCAGCCGATCCCTGCATCTTCGGCGTAGCGAACGTAGCCGTCTGCGGCGGCAGTGACGGGGTCCCCCAAGTCTGAGTCCCCTCCCCCACGGCCGTTCCAGTCGCTGCCCAAGTGGTCGTTGCGGCCGAAGGGCTGGGCATCGTAGTAGGCCTGGGCGTCCGGCTGTCCAACAGGGAAATCAAAGCCGTCGGCCACAGCGAGCTCAGCCCAAGGCGGCTGGGTTTCCAGGGGCACCGTGGCCTCGACTGGGGGGGCTTCTTGAGCGAGCACCCCAGCGGTGGCCATGAAGGCGAGCAGGGAGAGGGTTGCAAAGCGGCGCATGGCCTCTCTGGACCCTCGCCTGCTGTTTTGGTTCCCTCAGGCTTCAGTGCCCGCCGACATCCTCGGGCGTCTCCACGCCGCGCTCCTCCAGCCAAGTGCGCATCAGGTCCTTGTCCAAGGCCTTCTCCAGGGCGGCCAAGGGCTCGATCACCTCCTGGTCCACCAGCTTGCGTAGGGAGTCGTCCATTCCAATCATCCCTCTGGAGCGACCTTGGGAGATCAACCCGGAGATCTGATGGGTCTTGCCCTCACGGACCAAGCTCGTGAAGGCCGGTGAGCCGAAGAGCACCTCGATCGCGGCGACCCGTCCCCCCTTCTTTCGACGCAGCAGCTGCTGAGAGAGGATGCCCTTGGTGACCGCGCCGACGATGTTTCGCACGCTCTCCTGCCGCTCCACGGGGAAGACGTTCACGATGCGGTCCACGGTCTTGGCGGCCGAGTTGGTGTGCAGAGTTCCGAAGACCAGAACCCCCGTCTCCGCGGCGTTTAGGGCCATCTCGATGGTCTCCTGGTCCCGCATCTCACCGACCAGAATGCAGTCCGGGTCTTCGCGAACGGCGGCCTTTAGAGCGGAGCGGAAGCTCTTGGAGTGCGGCCCAACCTCTCGCTGAGAGACCAGGGCGGTGGCCGACTTGTGCACAAACTCAATGGGGTCTTCGATGGTGACAAAGTGCATGGGCCGGTTGTGGTTCATCTCGTGGATGATGCCGGCCAAGGTGGTGCTCTTGCCGGAGCCGGTCGGACCGGTGACCAGCACCAAGCCACCCGTGAGCTTGGTCAGGCTGTGAACGGCGGCCGGCATGCCGAGCTGCTCCAAGGTCATGATCTTGGTGGGGATGATGCGCATGACCGCCGCCATGCCGCGCTGTTGCCGGAAGAGGTTCACTCGAAAGCGCGCAATTCCAGGCACTTCGTAGGCAAAATCCGCGTCCCCGTGCTCCATGTAGCTCTGCCAGAGGTGCGGCGGCGTGGCCGGACGCATCAGGCCTTCAAAGTCGTTGTCGTCCAGGACTCGGAAGCGGATGGGCTCCATGCGGCCGGAGAGGCGGAAGATGGGCGGGCGACCCACGGACAGGTGCAGGTCGCTGGCTCCGCGGTCCTTCATCAGCTTGAGGAAGCGGTCGATTCGGCGGCTCATGGCGTTGGCTCCTTCTCAAGGGCCACGCTCTTGGCTTGGGCCAAGAAGTCGGGGTCACACCAAGGCTCAAAGGTCTCTTGTTTCTTCGCTTTGGTCCACGCCATCTCGGCGGTGATCATGTTGGCCTCGTAGAGCTCGACCAGGGCCATGTCCACGGTCTGCATGCCCACGTGGGCGCCGATCTGCATCATCGAGGCGATCTGGAAGGTCTTGTTGTCGCGGATCAGGTTTCCGATGCTGGGCGTGCCCTTGAGGACCTCGAAGATGGCCATGCGGCCCTTTCCATCTTTGCGCGGGATGAGCTGCTGGCTGATGACGTACTTGAGCGACTCGGAGAGGGCCATTCTCACCTGCTGCTGCTCATCGGGAGGGAAGCTGGTGACCAAGCGGTCGATGGTCTGAACGGCCGAGGTCGTGTGCATGGTGGCGATGACCAGGTGGCCCGTCTCCGCGGCGCTCAGGGCCATACGTGTGACGTCCGCATCCCGCAGCTCCCCGACCACGATGACGTCCGGGTCCTGACGCAGAGCCCCTCGAAGCGCCCGGGCAAAGGAGTCGGTGTGTCCGCCAATCTCCCGCTGGTTGACCAGAGAGTTCTTGACCGGATGCACGAACTCGACGGGATCCTCGATGGTGAGGATGTGCTCGGGTTTGGTCTCGTTGATCAGGTTGATGATGGCGGCCAGGGTGGTCGACTTGCCCGATCCAGCAGGCCCGGAGACCACGATGATGCCCTGGTGGTAGTCCAGCAGCTCCGTCAGGCGACCCGGGATGCGCAGGTCGGCGAAGGTCGGCGGCGTGTTGGGGATGACCCGGAAGGTCGCGCACAGCCCCAGGCGCTGCTCAAAGGCGTTGGCCCGATAGCGCCCAACCTCCGGAATCGCGTAGCAGTAGTCCACCTCGCCGGTGTCCTTCAAGATGCCGCGCTGCCGCTCATCCAGGGTGGTGAGCACGCTCTTGCGCACCTGCTCGGCGCTCAGGGCCTTGAGCTTGAGGCGCTCCAGCTTGCCGCCGATGCGCACCAGGGGGGGCTCGCCGGAGCTCAGATGCAGATCGCTGGCCCCCATCTCCCGAATGGTGGCCAAGAGGCGGTCCACCGGGCTGCTCAAGGCCCCCGCTTTGACGGCGCTGGCGACATCGCCGGTGCTGCTCTTCAGGTTCAAGCGCGTCGACATTGCCCGCTCGGTCTCGGCGGCGAGGGTGCGGATCTCGGTGGAAGGGTCCTTCTGCTGAACGGCACGCAGGATGGGAAAGAGGCGCTGGTCGGAGAAGGAGCCCAGCGCCCTGACCACTGCGCGGCGAACCTCCACTCGGTCACTGCGCAAGAGCTGGGTGAGGGGCTTCAGAGACTTGGGGGAGCCGATCTTGGCCAGGGCGTCGATGGCACCCCAGCGGGTGTCCTCGTCCGAGAGGGCCTGAACCAGCGGCCCAACCGCGCGCTCATCCCCAAGGCGGCCGAGGGTCTCGCAGGCGATGATCCGCAACCACCAGTCGGGGTCCTTGAGCAGCTGGCAGACGGGCTCGACCAGCCGTGGGTCATCGAACTGCTCAGCCAAGACCAAGGCGCCGGTGCGCACCTGCTCATCGTCGTGCTGCAGAAGCTCCAGCGCGGGATGAAGCACCTGGTCGCCAAAGGTCTGGAGCGTCTCCAAGATGCGCGTGCGCAGCCACCCCACCAGCTCCCTGGAGGCGACGAGCACCTCCTCCAGAATCTCCTTGGGTTCCCCGGTCTCGAGCAGGATCTCCACGCTTACACGGCGCGTGGTGTCCTCGCCCCCGGAGAGAAGCGTAAGCATCTTGCGGCGCATGGCCACCGGGTCGCGCCGAGCTTGCTTCCGCATGTAGCTCACGGCGATCTCCCGCTGGGTGGCATCGCCGCCCCCAAAGGCCTCGAGCATCACCCCGACGACCGCGTCCCCCTCTTGCTCACTGAGGGCCTGAAGCGCCATCTGGGCCAGGCGGGCATCCTCACTGGCTGCCAACTCCACCAACAGGTCTTGAATCTCATTGGGGTCGTCCTCCTGGAGCAGACGCTGCAGGGCTGTCATGCGGTAGGAGGCCGGGGCTTCTCGGGTGGCCCGCTGGAGGTAGTGGACCTTCTTCTCTCCCCCCATGGACAGCGCCAAATCCCAGGCACTACGCCGCTCTTTTGGGTCTTTGGCTTGGAGTAGGGTCTCGATGACCTCGGCCATCAACACCGGTGGCAGGCGCGCGAAGAGCCTTTGCACGTAGGCCTTGATGTGACGCGGTTTCCCGTCCGAGGCCTTTACGAGCGCCATCACGCTCTTGGGCTCAGCCCCTTCCAGGAACTTGTCTGCCCCCACAGCGCGCACGCTGGCTTGGCGGTGCCAGAGCAGGTTGATCACATCCTCGGGCTTGAGCTTGGTCTCCCGCAGCTCGGCCACCATGGCGGCGCGCTCGTCATCATCTCGCCACTTGCTGGCTTGCACATCGGCGAGCAGGGAACGCTTGCGAGAAAAGAGCGGCATCCAGACTCCGGTTTGGCCAAGGATGATGCCATGCCGGAGCTAGCGGACCGAGCACTTCAGTAGTTGATCTCTACGGCAATACCCAGGAACACCGCCGAGACCAGCAAGAGCTGAAGGATCAGTGGCCCAACGAACTTGAGCCACTTCTCGTAGGGCACCTGGGCCATCAACAACATGGCCATCAGGCTGCCCGAGGTCGGGATGACCATGTTGGAGAAGCCGTCCCCGCACTGGAAGGCAAAGACCGCGGTCTGCCGGGTCAGCCCTTGTAGGTCCGCCAGGGGCGCCATCAGGGGCATGGTCACAGCAGCTTGGCCGGAGCCGGAAGGGATGAAGAAGTTCAAGAAGGTCTGGAAGAGCAGCATTCCTTGGGCCGCCAAGTGCGGGCCCACTCCGTCCAGCAGAGAGCTGGCGGCGAAGATGAGGGAGTCCAGAATCTGGGCGTCGTTCATGACCACGACGATTCCGCGGGCAAAGCCCACGACCAGGGCAGCCACGACCATGTCCCCCAGGCCGTGAACGAAGGCCGCGGTGGCGCGGGCTGGAGAGAGCTTGCCAATGGCCGCGGCCAGCAGACCCATGAGCAGGAAACCGCCGGCCATGTCGTTGAGCCACCAGCCGCCCTGCTGCACGCCGACCATGATGCCCAGAAAGAGCACCGCACAGGTGGCCACGATGGCGCCGTGTCGCCAACTCGGCTCGATCAACTCGGCCTGCTCCAGCTCAGGATCCGGCGTATCGGCGACCAGGGATGCAGCAGGATCGGCCTTGATCTTGGCGCCGTAGCGCAGAATGTGCACGATGGTCAGAGTGATGGCGATGCAGAAGAAGATGGCGCGCAGACCAATGCCCGAGTTCAGCGGCACCCCAGCGATGCTCTGGGCGATGTTCACCGTGAAGGGGTTGGTGGTGGCCGCCGCAAAGCCAATGCCGCTGGCCAGGACGACGACCGAGAGCCCAAAGAGCCGGTCGTAGCCCAGGCGCTTGGAGAGCAGCAGGAAGACCGGCACCAAGGGGATGAACTCCTCGCCCATGCCCAAGGTGCTGCCGCCGATGCCCATCAAGACCGTGAGCACGGCCACGAGCAGCCAGACGCGCTTCTCAAAGCGTTGGGTCAGCCAGCCCAAGGTGGCTGTGATGGTCCCCGTGGCCCGCAGAATCCCAAAGACACCGCCCATCATGAAGATGAAGAAGATGATGTCGGCGGAGTCCTCCAGTCCCCGGGGAATGGCCGAGAGCAGACCCTGCAGAGAGACCGGCGAGGCGGCCCCCTCCGGCGCCTCCTGGGTCAGCCAGAGCCCCTCAAAGGAGCGGGACTTCTCCAGGACCTGGAAGGAGTCGGCGACGACCAGCTGCTTGGTCATCGTGCCGACCTGGGTCTCCACCCGCTCAAAGCTGCCACTGGGCACAAACCAGCTAGCGACCGAGACCAGGGTCGTGACTGCGAAGAGCAAGGTGAAGACGTGGGGGAGCTTGAGGGTGCTGAGCCACTTCTTCATCGCTTGCGCCCCCAGCCAAAGGTGGACTTGGGGGGCTCAGGCTCGGGCTTGGGTGGCTCCGGCAGCACGGCGCGGGGGCTGCGCATGTAGGGAATGGCCGCCTCTGCCGTGATGCGACCGACCGCCACCGCCTGCTGCAGCGCCTTGTCCAAGGTGAGCATGCCGACCCCACGCCCCCCTTCCATCAGCGAAGCCGCTTGATGCAGCTTGTTCTCACGGATCAGGTTCCGAATGGCCGAGGTCCCCACCATCATCTCAAAGACCGCGACGCGGGCCTGCGGGTCCGTCGCGGCGGGCAAGAGACGCTGGCTGACAACGCCCAGCAAGCCTGCAGCGAGCTGGGTGCGCACCTGGGCTTGGGCGTTGGGCGGGAAGACGTCGATGATGCGGTCGATGGCCTGGATGGCGTCGTTGCTGTGCAGGGTGGCCAGCACCAAGTGTCCCGTCTCCGCGGCGGTCAAGGCGGCGCCGATGGTCTCCAAATCCCGCATCTCACCCACCAGAATCACGTCCGGGTCTTGGCGCAGCACGTAGCGCAGAGCCTGGGCAAAGCTGCCGGTGTCCTGGCCGATCTCGCGCTGGTCCACCGTGGCCAAGTGCTCCCCGTGCACGTACTCGATGGGGTCCTCCACCGTCACGATGCGACAGGGCCGGCTGCGGTTGATGCGGTCCACCAGGCACGCCAAGGTGGTGCTCTTGCCCGAGCCGGTCGGTCCCACCACCAGCAGGAGTCCGTGGGGTCTGCTGCCCAACTCCAAGAGCGCAGGGGGTAGGCCCAGCTCCTCAGCCGAGGGCACCGCATCGTTGATGATGCGCAGGGAGGCGGCCATCTGACCACGCTGAAAATAGGCGTTCACCCTGAAGCGCTTGCCGCCGTCGATGGCCAGGGCAAAGTCCAGATCGCGCTCCAGCTCATAGCGGCTGCGCTGGGCCCCGCTCATCACCGAGAAGAGCAGCATGCGCATCTCCGCGACGCTCAAGGTGCGCTCTCCGATGGGCTGCAGCTTGCCCGCACGCCGCAAGATGGGAGGTCGACCCACACAGAGATGCAGGTCGCTGGCGCCCCGGGCAACCACCAGGTTGAGCAGCGCCTTCATGTCCATCTCGGTGCCGGTGCCCTCGGTGGTGGAGAAGGTCGCAGAGCCGGTGGCCATGCCTTGGGCGTGCAGCGCGAAGGCGTCCTTGTTGGTCGAGGCGGCCAGCCCAGCCTCGAAGGAGATCTTCTCCTCCTTCATCAGGTCCAAGAGGTCCCGGTTGAAGCTGCGCAGCTCCGGAGAACGGCTGCCCGTGATCAGGTCCTGGAGGGCCTCGATGTCCTGTTTGGCCAGGAGCTTTCGGGCCGGAGGGGTGAGCGTGATGACCTCGCTGGAGAGCACACGTCCCGAGCCGTCGGCCTTTGGAACCAAGCGCTGCGCGAGCACGCCGACCAGGGCCAGGGAGAGATCCAAAGCCAGCTGCTCCCTCTGATGAACGGGCACGTAGGCCATCAGACGGCGGATGGACTGGGCGGCGTCGTGGGTGTGCAGAGTGGCCAAGACCAAGTGGCCTGTGAGGCTGGCCTGAAGGGCGACTTGAACGGTCTCGGCGTCCCGCAGCTCTCCCAGTACGATGACGTCGGGGGACTGGCGAACGACATGGCGCAGCGCGGTGTGGAAGCTCTCGGTGTCGCTGCCTACTTCTCGTTGGGTGACGCGCGCTTGGGCGTCCAGGTGCACAAACTCGATGGGATCTTCGATGGTGACGATGTGGCAGGCGCGCCCTTGGTTGATGCGGTTGACCATGGCGGCCACCGTGGTGCTCTTGCCGGATCCCGTTGCCCCACACACCAGGACCAAACCACGTTGGGCATCGGCGAAGGATGCAACGGCAGGAGGGAGCCGCAGATCCTCGAGGTCCAGGTTCCCGCTCGGCACATGACGCGCCACAAGGCTCAAGGCCCCCCGGGAGCGAGAGAGGTTGATACGGAAACGCTCGCCGTGCAGGCTCAGCCCCAGGTCCGCATCCCCACTCTGGGCAAAGACTGCGCGCCGCGCCGGTGTCTTCAGGAGGCCCTCCGCAAACTCGGCCAAGAGCGCTGGCGGCGTGGGCTCCATCGACAAGGGACACATCTGACCGTGTACCCGAAGGGCGGGCGGTGCCCCTGCGCAGAGAAAGAGGTCGCTGGCCCCGTGGGCACGCATCTGACCCAGGAGTTCGGGGATTGGGGGGTGAGCTTGCATGGGCCCAGTGTAGGCCAGAGTCCCCGCTATGCATTAGCCTTGAAACATGCTCCTGCTCCTGATCGCCTGCAACAGCTCCTTCTACGACCGTGTCGTCGTCGAGGGCACCGTGGCCAGTCAGTCCCTGGGCAAGCAGCCCGCCTCGGCTGGCGATCTGGACGGCGATGGAATCGGCGATCTGGCGGTGCGCGACCGGCAGGGCACTCTGGTCTTCTCCGGCGCCTCCTTCTTGCTCCAAGAAGCGCCCACCGTCGACGACGCCCTGGCGCGCTTGCCCATGCCAGAGGGCCTGTCCTTCGAGAACACCACCCAACAGATCGGTGAGATCCACAGCATCGGCGACGTGAACGGAGACGGTGTAGACGAGCTGGTGGACGCCATCGGCTGCCGGAGTCCGGAGCTCTGCGGAACACAGGCCTGGGTTCGTGTCTACGACGGGGCCAGCGTTGGAGCAGGAAGTCCCCAAGCCCTCTGGACGCAAGCGCTCGAGGAGCCGGTGAACTTGGCCATCGACGTGGGCCAGTTCAGCCCGGACGACCTGCCGGTCCTGGCCATTACCACCCGCAAGAGCGCCTGGGTCGTGCGCGGGGAAGACCTCAGTGAGTGGGCACCATTCGAGCGCTCCACAATCGACGGCCCCCACGCCGATGTCACCTTCGCGGACTTGGATGGAGACGGATTGGACGAGCTGGTGCTCGGTCAGCCCGAGGCCACGGGAGGCGGCCGGGTCAGGGTCTACCAGTGGACTGGAACGGAGCGTCGACCCGACCCGCTGCACACCATCATCGGCCCCGAAGAGGCCTGGTTTGGGGTGCGCGTCGCCTCGGGCGATCTGGACCACCAAGGCGAGCAGGATCTTCTGATCTCCGGCGCGCCTTTCGGCGAGGAGGGAGACGCGCCGGAGATGATGTGGCACGTCAGCGGGGAGACCTTGGAGATGGACGGCAGCCGAACGGAGATCACGGGAAGCTCCGATTCCAGCTTCAACCCATTGAAACAGACCGATCTCCAGGGAAACATCGGCCTCTTCGGCCACAGCCTGGACACCTGTGAGGACTTGGATGGAGACGGATTGACCGATCTGGTCTTCGCCGCCCGTCCCAACCGCGCGACCTTGGTTGGCACCCGAGACGGTCGAATTCTGGGTCTCTCTTCCGAGGACAGCAGCGCCTCCTTCTTGATCTGGCAGCACTCCCAGCGGGCCGGCTGGCTGCTCTACGTCGCCTGTCTGGGCGACCTGGACGGCGACGGACTGGGAGAGGTCTTGGTTGGCTCTCCAGGCACCCTTCAAGTCGATGAGGACGGGGCCGGCGAGTTCTGGGTCCTGCGCACGAGCAAGCCATGATGGGACTGTTCTGGCTGGCGTCCATGGCCTGCACACCCAACCAAGCCCCCTTGGCGTCCTTTGAAGATGCCCGGGTCGGCGACCGCATGGTTTGGACCTACACCCGTCACCGCGAAGACTTCCGCAAGGGCTGGAAGGAGCTCCAGGTGCTCGATGCCAACATCCTGCTCGAGCTGGAAGTTGTGGCCTTGGAGGAGGAACGGGTCTGGCTACGCCTGCGCGCCAACGACGCAGATGGGGTGCGGCTGAGTCATCCAGCCTTGGCCCAAGACCTGCTGATTCCAGTGGAGCGCGTTCCAGCCACCGAGCGCAACTTGGCGTCCATTGACGGCCGCATCGACGCACCGGGCGGCACCTTCCGCTACACCACCCTGCGCGAGGACGGACGTCCTCAGGGCGGCTGGTTGCGCACCGAGGGCTGGGCGCGGGCCGAGGGCCCCCTCTACCTGAGCGACGGCCTGCTGCTGCTCGAGCGCACCAGTTCCAGCGAGAACAAGATCCTGGACGAGCAGCGTCTGGAGATCCAAGGCATCGCCCCGGGCCAGAGTGGGGACGGCGAAGTTCCAGAAGGCCTGCAGCTGCTGGTCCCAGGCTCCTGGCACGTCGAGGGCCGCTGGACCCAAGACGGCCTGGTCGCCACGCGCTCCGAGCAGACACTGCGGGGCGCGACCCTGGTGCAGACCCGCGCCACCTACCGGCCCGCAGACAATGGCGCCGCGAGCAGCAACGACTGCTTGCAGGTCGACATCGACGTGGTTTGCCGCGACGCCCTCCCCCAGAGCGTCACCATGACCTTGCTGCCCGAGGTGCTGATGGACCTGGCCACACGGGCAACCGAAGCACCCGCCCAGGGTGGGCTTCGCCTGCAACACCCCACCAAAGCTGGCCCGGTCGAGGTCAGAGTGCTCACCCTCCCAGACAGCTCCTTCCTAGACGGAGAGGAGGTTGGAGGGGAACAGTCGCTGGCCTTTGCGACCCAGCCCACGACCCTCCCCGGCCTCTACTTCCCCAGAGCCTTGGATCCCTTGGAGGAGACCCACCGCTTTCCCCAATCTGCGCGCGCCCTGGACACCCGAGCAGCGCTTTGGGCTTGGTCAGAAAAAGAGCCCTGAAATCAAAAGAGAGATGTGTGGAACTCTTCACTTGCATTCCTCTTACTTGAGCGGGAAGATTTCCGCGTGCAACTCACCGTGCTGGTACTGGATCGCGACCCCCTGCTCCTTCAGAGCGTGGGCAGGATCCTGCGTCCACATCGGGTGCTACAGGCCACCGGCGGTCTCCTGGGCCTGACCTACCTGCGCAGCGGACAGCGCGTGGATGGCGTATTGGCGGGCGTGGACTTGGGCGGTCTCACTGGACCCGAGGTCTTGATGGAGCTCAGCCTGGAGTACCCGGAGCTGGCGACGCGCTTCGCGTTCATGGCGCCACACTCCGCAATGCTGGCCTCGGAAGGGGTGCCAATCCTGGGCCGCCCCCCGAACCCAGAGGCCCTGCGCGCCTGGACCGCCACCCTGCGGCGGGAGGATCCTCGAGTCCAGAATCGGCGCCTGTACTCCTGATAGAATGAGCGCCACGACTCCTTCTGGATTGGGGCAGGCACCGTTCAACACATCCTGACCGACCCTTCGGGCCGACAGGTCCGCCTACTGGCGCCTCTTGGGCGTGGTGGCTTTGGTGCGGTCTATTTGGCAGAGGTGCGTACGCCCGATGGGCTGATGCACAAACAGGCCATCAAGCTGATGCACGCCGACCTGGAGCTGGACGAAGACTTGGCGGCGCGCGCCCGAGACGAGGCGCGCCTGATGTCTCAGCTACACCACGACCATGTGGTCGCAGTACACGCCCTGACCAAGCTAGAGGACCGCTGGGCGGTGTTCATGGAGTACGTCCAGGGCATCGACGCGGGCGCTCTGCTGGCCTCGTGCGAAGGAGGGCTGCCCCCAAAGGTGGCCGTCGCCATGATCGAGCGGGCCTGTGCAGCGCTGGATGCAGCGTGGAATCAGCCCTCCCCCGACACTGGCCGGCCGCTCCGTGTCGTGCACCGCGACCTCAAGCCCGCCAACCTGATGCTGAGCGTCGAGGGCAGCCTGAAGGTCATGGACTTTGGCGTGGCCCGGGCGGACTTTGACCGAGAGGCCCAGACCCAATCGACCCAGTACGGAACGGGCCGCTACATGGCGCCCGAGCGCTGGCTGCACATCCGCGCCGAGCACGCCAGCGACGTGTACGCCCTGGGTGTGACCCTCTACGAGATGCTCTCTGGTCTGCGCTTCGAGCGCATGCCGCTGGCGCCGGCCAACTTTGACCGCAAGCTCGAAGAGATGCTGGCGGCCATCCCGCCACAGCAGGACCCCCAAGGGCGCGTCGCTCAAGTGCTGCGAGGGATGCTGGCTTTTGAAGAGGAGGCTCGGCCAAGCGCGGCCCAAGCCATGGATGCGCTGGACGAGCTGGCCGAAGGACTCAGCGGGCCAAGCCTGCGCCGCTATGCCCGCGCCGTGGTCCCTCCGCTGCTCAAGGCGCGCCAGCAAGAGCTGCTGGCCGACTCGGTGGTCTGGCCAGGCGGCTCTCCGATCACGCCGACTCCCGGGGTCCCAAACCCCGTCTCTGCAGCCAATTCAGGCCCGACGGCTGAGACCCGGGCCGAGCCGAGCAACCCGATTGTGGCGCCTGCGCCTGAGAAGATCTCCGGGCCGGAGTTCTTCCAGGACTCCGAGACCGTGGAGGAGCCTGAGAAGAGCCTGCTGCTGCCAGCGATTGGCGGGATTGGCTTGGGCCTGGCCTTGGTGGCGGGTGGGTTGTTTTGGTTGGCAGGAGACAAGACGGAGCCGCAGCCGGAGCCCACCGTGGACGTGGCCCAGATCACTGAGCCGGTGCCCGAAGCGGAGCCCGAGGAGCAGCTGGTTGAGCCAACACCGGAGCTGGAGTTGGAGCCCGAGGTGGCCGAGGTGGCCGAGCCGAAGCGCGAACGGGGGCCCAAGGGCAACGGCGGCAAGACTGCGGACCCCCCGCCTGTCGATTCTCCCAGAGATCCGGTGGTCCAGGAGCCCGAACCCGAAAAGCAGACCCTGGTCGTTGAGAAGGAACAGCCCAAGGCGCCTGTCGCCAAAGAGCGCTTCAACGTTAAGTTTTCAGCGGACCCCATGAACGGAAGCGTGAGCTACAAAGGACAGAGCGCAGGAATTTTTGAGACCCTCCCCTTGGAGGAGGGCACCCACACGCTGACCTGGCGGTGGGAGGATGGAAAGACCTTGAGCTGCTCGGTGCGAGCAGCAGAAGGCAAGCAAGTAAAGTTCGATAGCAACTCGGAGAAGTGCAAATGATTTGGTTGTTGGCGGTGGGGGTTGGGCAGGCTCAAGAGTGCCCAGAGATGGACATCGATCAGCAGGCGGAGCGCGCGGTTGTTGCGCTCACGGATGCGGACTTCAAGCTGGCTGGACGCTTGGCAGACGACGGGCTCTCGGCGCTCTCTTGCGCCAAGCGCGTCGTCGACGGCGAGGACTTGGCCACCCTCTGGCAGGTCAAGGGTGCAGTGGCCGTGTACACCGGTCAGACCACCCAGGGTGAGGAGTGGATGGCCCAAGCGGCCGCGGTGAACCCCTACTGGTTCAACGAGCGCTTGGGTGCCCCGGTTCAAGAGGTGTGGACCGCTCAGGTCGAAGCGCTGGCCAACCCCGCCAGCCTGACCGTGTGGCCCTTGCCAGATGGATCCACCCTCTACGTGGACGGCCGCCCCCAACGACAGGCCAAGCTGGAGCTCTTCGCCGGCACGCACCTGGTGCAAGTCGCCGAAGGTGCCGAGGTGCTCTACGCCGAAGAGGTGACCTTGAGCGCCTCGCAGACCAGCCGGGTCGAGACCGGATTGGCTGAGCCCACTCTGGACGCTCCACCTCGCTGGCCATGGCTGGTGGCTGGCGGCGCAGGTCTGGCTGGCGCCGGCGTGAGCTACGGCATCGCCTACGGTCTGAACGACGACATGGTGGCGGCCGCAGACGCCGCAGACCCCGATCGCTTGGCCGGTTTGCGGCAGCAACAGGTGACATGGGGCTACATTGCCGCACCGGCCTTTGCCGTCGTCGGCCTGGGCACTGCCAGCTACGGTTTGGTACGTCGCCAAAGGGCGATAGAGAAGATGGAAGCGGAGCGCACCGAGTGAACACACCCCCTCGCCCACACCTGCGCATCTTGGTGGGCGAGGCCTCGGTCCTCTGGCTCTTGTCCGTGGGCCTGGGCGTTTTGGGCTGGCTGCAAGGCCTGCAAGTACTGCTCGGAGCCGCCGTCGTGCTGCTCCCATGGGCGCTCGCCAGCACAACGAGCGCCTTGGCGGAGCGCCGAAGAACGAGGCCCTTGGCAGGTGAAGGCGTCGATCCCCAGCGCGGGATGCTCTGGATCTGGGGCCCGCTCTGCATCGCAGCAGCGCTCGTCGTCGCCCTCCTGGCTCCCATCGCGCCTGTGCAAGCGCCGCCGAGCTGGGTTGCTGCTCTCTTGGCCATCTTGGCCCTTGGAAGCGCAGTCTTGGCCCGCTACCACCAGGACACCCCGGGCCTCCCCGAAGCGCTGGGCCTGGCGACCTGGGCCCGCTGGGGCTTGTGGAGTCTCGGCGGAAGCGCTCTGGTCTTGGCCGCCCGAACCTGGGCTGTGCCCGACTTCGCTGCGGAGCTCTGGTGGGAGACCGCTTGGGTCAACGCGGTCTGCATCGCCAGCGTGGCCTGGACTGCGGAAGGGCTGTGGACCAGCCTGCGCGGGGCTCGGCCCTTGAAGCGGGAGACCCACGCCCAGCTGGGATGGGCCCCCTTCTCCTCTCCGCTGCTGCTCCGTCTCTTCTTCAGCGGCTTGAACCCCATCTCCAGCCTCTTCGACACCCTCGAGAACCTGAGCGGCATCGACATCAAGGGAACGTGGGCCATCCAAGTGCTGCGGCGCAGCTTGGAGCCACTGGCCCTGGTCTTGGTGCTCATCGGCTGGTTGAGCACTGGCCTGACCATGGTGGACGTACACGAGCAGGGCGTTCGCGAGCACTTGGGCGTGCCCGACGCCGAGGTGCTGGAGCCCGGCCTACACGTCAGCTGGCCCTGGCCCGTGGACACGGTGCACCGCTTGCCCACAGCCCGGGTTCAGACCATGAAGCTGGGACATGGCGAGGCACCGGAGGCGGGCGCCGGACAGTCCTTCGCCTGGCTCTTCTCCCTTGGCTACTCCCAAGAAGAAGAAGTGGAAGAGGAGGAGGAATCACGCCTCTGGGCCAAGCAGCACGCTGCCGAGGAGTACACACTGCTCTTGGGGGACGGGCGGGACCTGGTCAGCGTCGACGGACTGCTGCACTACCGAATCGCCGACCCCCACGCTTGGCTCTACAACACCCAGAACCCCGAGCAAGCGCTGGAGTCCGCCGCCTACCGAGCCCTCATGCTGCACACCGCGGACAAGGGCCTGGAGCAAGCTCTGAGCGAGAACCTGCAGAGCCTCGCGGGAGAGATTCGGCAGACCATCCAGAGCAGCATCGCTGACCAAGGCTTGGGCGTCGAGATCGTCGACTTTACCCTCTCCGCCCTGCATCCCCCTGTGCTCGTCGCCACAGACTATCAGTCCGTGGTCAGCGCACAGATCGACCAGCAGCGCATGTTGACCGAAGCCCAAGGCTACCGCCTGGGACGTCTGCCTCTGGCCCGCAGCGAAGCCCTGGAGAAGACCAGCCAAGCCAGCGCAGATGCATCGACTCGGCTGGCTCAGGCACGCGGCGAGGCAGCCGCATTCTCTGCAGTCGAGCAGAGCTACCGCGCCTCCCCTTCCCTGTTTCGCTACCGGCGGCGCATGGAAGTGCTCGAGGCCAAGTTGAAAGACCGACGGCTCTACGTGTTGGACGCCCGATTCGAAGGCGACGGCGGAAACGTCTGGTTGATGGAGTGAGCGTGGAAACAAGCGAGACAACACCCCCACAGATCGGTCCCGAGACCGGACAGAGCAACGCTCTGAACTGGATGCGTCGGGGCTTGGGCTTGGCCGCCGTCTTGGGTCTGCTGATCTGGGCCACCGGTGTGTCCGTTCGCGAGGGCAACGCTGTGCTCATCTCCCGCTTCGGGAAGCCCGTGCGCGTCGTTGAAGATGCAGGTCTGGCCTGGAAGCTGCCTTGGCCCATCGACCAAGCCACCGTCGTCGACCAGCGCACCCGGGTCTTCGAGACCTCCCACACCGAGATGCTCACCGGCGACAAGCGGAACGTCATCCTGCTCACCTTCGCGACCTGGCGCATCAAGGACCCCCTGCGCTTCGTGCAGGCTGTGGGCAGCACAGAGGGCGCCGAGCTCAAGCTGGACGGTCTGATCACCAACGCCAAGATCGGCGTAATGGGCCGCTACGACTTGGCAGCCCTGGTCTCCACCGACCCCGCCACACTCCAGGTCCAGGCCATCGAAGCGGAGCTCCTGGCAGCCACCGCGCCCACAGCCTTGGACCGCTACGGAATCGAGATTACCCAGGTGGCCTTCCAGCGCCTCTCCCTGCCCGAAGAGAACGTGCGCTACGTCTTCAAGCAGATGCGCGCAGAGCGTGACCAGTACGCCGCGCGCTACAAGGCCGAGGGGCAGGAGCAGGCCGACAAGGTGCGCTCGGAGACCGACCTGGAGGCCGCACGCATCCGCGCGGAGGGTCAAGAGAAGGCCGCGATGATCAAGGGCCAGGGCGAGGCCGAGGCTGCGTCGATCTATGCCGCAGCCCACAAGCAAGACCCCGAGCTCTACCGCTTCCTGCGCGGTCTGGAGACCTTGGACGTCGTGGTCGGTGAGCAGACCACCGTCGTCTTGAGAACAGACGCCGAACCCTTCAGCCTCTTGGAGTCGAAGGAGTGAGGAGAGGTCCCTCCGAAGCCGGCCGCCTCGCCGCCCCTGTTGTCGCAGGCCTGGACTGGATCCATGGCCGGCTGCACTGGTGGTTGGGGCTGCTCCTGGCGGCCTACTTGGCCAGCGGTGTGCGCATCGTTGGCCCAGACGAGGTCGCCTTGGTCCTTCGTTTTGGCGCCCTGGCTGGCAACACCCCTGCGGAGCAAGTTCACGGCCCTGGGCTGCTCATCGCCTTGCCCAAGCCCATGGACGAGGTGGTGCGGGTCCCGGTCGCGCGCATCTTTGAGCTGGAGATGCGCGAGCTGCACTGGGACCGCGGCGAGGGCGGCTACCGCTCCCCCAGCCGGCCCAGCATCGACCCCGAGTCCGAGGGCTACCTGCTCACTGGTGACAACAACCTGCTGCACGCCACTGTGGTCGCTCGCTACCAGATCTCCGATCCCGTGGCCTGGGCCCTGTACCAGCCGGACCACGAGCGCTTGCTGCGGAACGCCGTCATCGCGGCCCTGGTGCGCAGCGCGGGTGAGATGCCCGTGGACGCTGTGCTCGCCGAGGGCAGAAAGAAGCTGCTGGACACCACACAGGCGCGGGCCCAAGAGCGCCTGGACGCCGTGGGCGCCGGCATTCAGCTAGTCGCCGTGGAACTCACCGATCTGTCCCCGCCCACCCAGGTTCGGGAAGAGTTCAGCGCCGTGCAGTCCGCCTTCATCCAATCGGAGACGCAGCTCAAGGCAGCCAAGGAGTACCGCGAGCGCACCCTGCCAGCCGCACGCGCTGAGCGGGACGCCATGACACGTCGGGCCGAGGGCGAGGCCAACGCGCTCTTGGCACAGGCCCGCGGCGACGCCGCTTCCTTTGAAGGCCTTGTGACCGAAGCCAAAGGCAACCGCAGCGTGGTCATGGAGCGCCTGTACCGCGAGCGCATCGAGTCCACCCTGGACGATGCCGCCAAGGTTCGCTTCATCCCGCCACCGGTCGGCCGGGAGTACACCGACTTCCGCGTCACCCTCTCGGGGCCGCGATGATCCAGCCGACCCTGGACGCCAACGAGCGGCGACAGATCCAGTCCCGCCTTTTGCTGAACTTGGCCGGCGCAGGCCTGCTGGGCCTGGCCTTCGTCCTGGACGCGCTGCGCGGAGACAACCCCCAGTTCACAGAGGCCATCAAAGCCCTCGCCGCCGCCATCGTCGCAGTGCCTGTGCTCTGGCGTGGCGTGAAAGGCTTGGCCTCGCGGGACCCAAAGTCCTTCACGGACCAACTCGTCAGCTTGGCGGTGCTCGCGGCCGCAGTCTCGGGCGACTTCGTCACCGCCACCCTGGTCCCCTTGGTCTTGGAGATTGGCCGTCTCTTTGAAGAGCGCAGCGCTCTTGGGGCGCGGGCGGCCATCGCAGGTGTGCGCAAGCTGCGTGCATCCCAGGCCACCCGCTTGGACGGCTCGCTGGTCGACCCGGCCGATCTGCAAGCCGGCGATGTGGTCATCGTCCGCCCAGGCGAGGTCATCCCGGCCGACGGCGACGTACACAGCGGCAGCAGCGCTGTAGACCAGGCGCCCATCACCGGCGAGTCCCGCACCGAAGACGTGGGCCCTGGGGACGCCGTCTTTGCTGGCACCATCAACCTGCAAGGGCTCCTGCAGGTCCAGGTCACCGGCGCCGGCCAAGACACCGTCTTGGGCAAGGTCGTCGCCCTGCTCCAAGACCTGGAGAACGCCAAGGTCCCCGCCCTGCGCCTGTTGGAGCGCTACTCCGGCGCATGGCTGCCCGTCGTGCTGGTGCTCGCAGCCTCCGTGCTCTTCTTCACCGAAGATGTGGCCCGAGCCATCGCCGTTCTGGTCGTGGCCACACCCACTGCCCTGGTCCTGGCCGGTCCAGCTGCCATGGTCGCCACCCTGGCCGCGGCAACCCGCGAGCAGATCCTCATCAAGGACGCTGGCTTTCTCGAGCGCGTCGCCGACGTGGACACCTTGCTCCTGGACAAGACCGGCACCTTGACCGAAAACCGCCTGCGCGTCGTCGGCATTCGCCCAGCAAGGGGCGTAGATGCCGAGCGAATGCTGGTTCAAGCCGCCCAGGTCGCCGCCGCCTCACGCCACCCAGTGAGTCAGGCGCTGGTACGCCACGCCCAGGAGCAAGGCCTGGTGGTGCAGACGCCTCTTGAGAGCCAGGAGATTCCGGGCAAGGGCGTACAAGTGGGCACCCTCTCCCTGGGGCGCTCCGACTGGCTGCAGAGCTTGGGGGCGGCTCATGAGCCGGATTCCAGCGGCGGCGTTCACCTGGCGGATGGCACGCACTACCTGGGCTCTTTTGAGATCGCCGACACCGTGAAGCGAGAAGCCCGCGCCGTCTTGGCCCAGGTCCGGGAGGCCGGCATCGAGCGCGTGGTGCTGGTCACCGGGGACCGGCAAAACATCGCCCAAGCCATCGCCGATGAGCTGGGCATCGAGGAGCTGCACGCACAAGTGCTGCCCGAGCAGAAGCTGGACGTTGTGCGCGCGGAGCAAGCCAAGGGCCGTGTGGTCATGATGGTGGGTGATGGCGTGAACGATGCCTTGGCGCTCTCTGGGGCAGACGTGGGGGTGGCCATCGGAGCGCGCGTGAACGAGGTCGCTCTGGGTGGGGCCGACGTGGCCTTGTTGACGGAGGAGCTCAACCGGCTTCCCCGACTGCTGACCCTCTCGGCGCAGAGCCGGGCAGTGATGACGCAGAACGCCGTGCTTGGCGTCCTGTTCTCCGTTGTGATGCTGGCGCTGGCTGCCGGTGGCGTCATCTCCCCGCTGATGGGGGCCTTGCTTCACAACTTGGGCGCCATTGGGGTGGTGCTAAACAGCGCCAGGCTGTTGAGCGGAGGGAAGGAGCAGCCCGATCCAGCTGGGCCGAGATTCGGAGAAGAATAGTTCTGGCACTCGGTGCCAATTGGCACTAAGTGCCAGTTGTGACCCGAGACCTCAAACGCCAGCACAGCCGCGCCGCCATGATTCAGGCGGCCACCCAGCTCTTCTTGGGCCAGGGCTTTGACGCGTCCACCATGGACCAGGTGGCCGAGTCGGCCGGCGTCTCTCGCCGCACCTTGTTTCGCTACTTCCCCTCCAAGGTCGACCTGGTCTTTCCCGAGCACGACCGACGGCTCTCGGACTTCCAAGTGGAGCTGGCCCGCGACCCCCAAGCCCCAGCCATCACCCGGGTACAGCGCGCCCTGCTGACCCTGGTCGACGACTGTGAAGCCGGCTCCGAGCAGCTCCTCCAGCAGGCGCAGATCGTCTCGGGCAACCCAGCCCTGTTGGCCGCGGAGCTCGAGCTGGACTCCCAATGGGAGGCGGCCATGGCCCGCACCCTGGCTCAGGACATGGACCCCACCCAAGCCCGGCTCATGGCCGGCGCCCTCTCTGGCCTGACCCGCGCGACCCTCCGCGAATGGTTGGCCAGCGGAACCACAATCGCGTTGCGGGCACTGGCCCAACACGCCCAGTCTTTGCTTATCCCTCTGGAGAGTTGATCATGAAGCGCGTACCCGAAGTTGGCCTGCCCGCAGACACCGTCATGGAGCGTCTGCTCTCCGCCAAGTCCAAGGACTTGGATTGGCAATCTGGCCGGGCCATGGGCTTTGTCTACGTGCCTGACCCCGAGATCCAGGCGCTGGCCAAGCAGGCCTTCATGGCCTTTCTGACCGAGAACGCCTTGGACCCCACAAGCTTCGGCAGCCTGCTGCAGTTCGAGAACGACATCGTCGCCATGGGTGCCAGTCACTTGGGCGGGGATGAGAACACCGTCGGCAACTTCACCAGCGGCGGCACCGAGTCCTGCATGCTCTCGGTCAAGAGCGCCCGCGACTTTGCCCGCGACAAGAAGGGCATCACCGAGCCCGAGATGGTCTTGGGTGTGACCGCACACGCGGCCTTCCAGAAGGCTGCCCACTACTTCGGCGTGAAGATGCGCCTGGTCCCGGTCAACCCCGAGACCTTCGCGCTAGACCCCGACGCTGTGCGCGATGCCGTCAACGAGAACACCGTGCTCATCGTGGGCTCCGCACCCGCCTACGCACACGGCGTGGCCGACCCCATCCGCGAGATGGGCCAGATCGCCATTGAGAAGGACGTGCTCTTCCACGTCGACGGCTGCATCGGTGGCTGGATGCTGCCCTACTTCCGCCGCTTGGGCGCAGAGACCCCCGACTTCGACTTCTCGGTGCCCGGTGTCTCCAGCATCTCGGTGGACCTGCACAAGTACGCCTACACCCCCAAGGGTGCCAGCCTGATCTTGTACAAGTCCAAGGAAGTCCGGCGCTATCAGATCTTTAGCTGCCCGGGTTGGACCGGCTACACCATCGTGAACCCGACCATCCAGAGCTCCAAGTCAGGTGGTCCCTTGGCCGCTGCTTGGGCCGTGCTTCACCACATCGGCGACGCTGGCTACATGAAGATGGCCAAGGGCGTCTTGGACGCCACCCGCAAGTTCATCGCAGGGGTGGAGGCCATCCCTGGTCTGCGCGTGATGGGCAAGCCCGACATGTGCCTGGTCGCCGTGACCTCGGACGAAGTCGACATCTTCCACGTCATCGACGAGATGACCGTGCGCGGTTGGTACATCCAACCCCAGCTGGCCCTGGGTGAGTACAAGGAGAACTTCCACGTCTCCATGCAGCACTCCAACGTCACCCTGGTCGACGAGATGCTGGTTTCCCTGGCCGAAGCCGTAGAGTCCGCCCGCAAGATCCCCGCCACCGGCGCAGGCAAGAACATCGCGGCGATGGCCAGCACCATTGACCCCAGCACCTTGACCGATGAGATGCTCGGCAACCTGTTGGCCATGGCCGGCATTGGCGGAGACACCACCGAGGGGCTGCCCGAGCGCCTTCAAGGCGTCAACGAGATCCTCAACGCCTTGCCCACAGAGCTCAACGGCGCCTTGCTGACCTCCTACTTCAACCAGATGTTCACTCCAACCAAGTGAGTCACTTGGTCGGTTGGCCTTCCAGGTAGCTGTTCACCTCGGCGTTGTTCTGTCCCCGGAACACGTCGTAGTGGCCGCCGCTGATGACGCTCCCGTTGGTCTTGCCCTTGGCGTTGCTGTAGCGGAACTCCTTGCCGTTCCAGTACAGGTGGCGCTTCTTGAGCCCCTCGCTGCCACAGGACTCCATGGTCTCCAGGAGCGCCGCCTCGCCATCCAGCATCCGGACGTCGTAGATCACGATGATGTGGCTGTCGCTGACAATGCAGTCCATCGTGCGCCAGGTGTTGGGGTCGGGCATCTCCTGAGCCACCTTGCGGAATCCAGCGCACGCCAAGTTCAGATACTTGGACTCGTGGCTGTCCAGGACATGGCCCTTCCCATTCTTGTCATAGATCACCGGTGTGAAGTCCTCCGTCATGCCCGAGCCATTGAGCACATTCCAAGCAAAGCCCACACAGTCCAGACCCAACTTGAGGTGTAGCCACTTCTGCAGGTGAGCCTGGGCCGCATCGGCGTCCGCAAACTGAGCCAACTCGTCGGCCAGGTTCAAGTCGGTCGCGATGGCCTCTTGGATGGACTCCTGCAGCTCATCTGGAGTCGCCTTCCCCTGGAACCCGCGCAAGAAGGCATGGCTGTGCGAGACGCCATCATCGGTGTTGCCGCTCTCCAAGGCCCGCGTGTAGTTGCCGCAGGTGTAGCCCTTCTCCATCGATTTGGTCCGCTCGATCAGGCCCAAGTAGTCGTTGTTGTGCTTCTCATTGTGGTCCTTGCCGAAGTTGCGGTACTCGGCCTTGACCGACACGCTGACTTGGCTGCCGTCCGCAAGCGTGACGCTCACTGGAACCGCCGAATAGGCCTCGAAGAGCTCCTCCATCCATTGCTTGGCCAAGGCCTCGTCATAGGCACGCTCCGCATGGGCCGCCCCCGGACCCTCGACCTTTTCACGCTTGTGCCCTGCCTTCTGCTCCAAGTGAACCAAGTACTTGTCAACCTGGTCTCCCAGCTCCTGGAGGCCTACCAAGTCCGAGAGGCGCTTCCGCTCCCAGAGCCCCTCCAGACCGCCACTCAGCTTGCCCCCAAGTGCGCTTAGGTCCGGCGCCTGACGGATCCAGCCAGCTCCGATTCGTCCCTTGATTCCCTTCTCCAAGGAAGCATCCCGACTGCCCTCCATCTTCATTCTGAGGGACGTTCCAAAGAGCGCACCAAGAGGGACAGCGCGGGCTTGACTGAGCAGCGCCTGTGGATCATCCACACAGTGCTGCACAGGGGGAGCGGGCTGATCCTGCCCATCGGAGACAGCGCCGCGCACGCCCTGAGCTGGAAGCGCGCCCAGCCCCGAGAGACCCTTCCCCGTCGCGAGGGCAGGCTTGGCCCAGAGATTCGTGATCCCCAGGACTGGGCCCACGGCCCCTCCCTGAGAGCCGCTCTGTCCAGACTCAGAGAGGTTCCCCCCACCTTGCCCAACCGCCTCAGCGAGGTGCGTTCCACCCTGGACCTTTCCTGCGATGTCCCCAAGGGACGTGCCCGAGGTCCCTTGGAAGCGCTCTCCGAAGTGCACACCTTCGGCCTCGAGTTTGTCGGCCGTGTCCAGCCAGTCCTTCGCGCGGTGCTTGTACTCCCCGTTCTTGTCGGTCTTGTGGCCCTTCTCCTTCCGGTAGACAGGCTCTTGAGAGACGATGTGCCCTTCCAGCTCGGTGTTCCAGCTCGCCGCGTGCTCACCCCACTCCAGTGACTTGGCCTTGGGGTTGGCTGCCACGAGCGCCTTGAAGGCCCGTTTGACGACCGTGACGCAGCCGCCTCCGCCGAGCGAGTTGCTGAGCTTGCCAACGACCCCGGCAACCCGATCCGAGATCGGGTAGTCGGCCAAGGTATGTCCAAAGACCTCGACCGCCTCAATCTCACTGAGTTTGTCTTTGGCCCAGGTAATGGCACAGGCGGCTTGGATGCGGGGGTCTGCATAGATCGCTGCCAGCATTCCAATTCGAGCCGGGCTGCTCCGCAAGGCCAGGGCGACCTTGTTCTGTCCGGGCAGCATCAGCTGCTTGCACATTAACTTGAAGGTCGCCTCGTTCGGCTTGCTCCCTCGGCTCATCACAAGGCGGTGTGCCTCGTTGAGTTTCTGTAGGTCCGTCCAATCGAATCCATCCTTGGGTCCGCAGGGCCCAAGCTCCGGATCGGCCAAGACCTGAAGCCCCCATGATCCACTGCCCACCGCGACCAGCTGAAGGTCTACCAGTCGCAGAGCACCTTCGATGTCCTCCATCCCCACACGCAGGACGCCCTTTGTGTCGTAGAGGGTGCCGCCAAGCATGTTGGCGATGTTTGAGCGACCGTCCCCGACCTCGTCGACTGCAGTGTTCTGGTTCAGTCCGAAGGAGGCGTAGACCTTGTCGTAGGCATTGACATCACTCCCTTCGCCGTCCTCCATGGCGGAACGCACCCCTACCAGACGGATCTCCGTCTCGTTCAAGCCCGCGGAGGCGAGCGAGGCGTCCGAGGGCAGGTTGGAGAAGCTCTTGCCGTCGATCGTCGCAGCATTCCCCAGCGCATCCCAGCCGTAGCGGTCGGAGGCGGTGTTGCCCTTCAGGTCAATGGAGAAGCTGCCGACCGACACCTCGATGTGGTCATCGTAGCGGGGCACGTCCGCGTCATAGGGTCTGTTGGAGCTCTCCTTCCCCTTCTCCAGATCCGAGACCTGCACCCCAGGCCCACCCACTGGCTTGGGCTTGAGCTTGGGCTGACCCTGTTTGTCCTCGTTCTTGTCCGAGGGCTTCTCGTTGCTGGTGGGCACAACCTTCTTGGGCGCCTGCTTGGGTTGCACCGCCAGCATCATCTGCTTGAGAACATCGCGCAGGTACTCTCCCCCCAGGGGCTGGCCCATGCAGGACAGAGCATCGGCTTTGGCGACAAAGGCTGCGCCGAGCGCAAAGTCCTGTCGGCAAAGCGCCGCCATCTCCCGACCGAGCTGTCCTTTGATGGTCTCGATCATCTGCGTCAGCAAGGGTTCCCGGCCACTCTGGAGCGTCCCCCAGGCCTCCACCCAAGCCACGCCCTCCCCAACCGAGGCCCCCTGACCTCCTTGGGCCAAGTGACGGTTGAGCACCTCCAGAACCTTGTCGTCGGGACTGCCCACAAAGGCGCCCGCATCGTCTGGACCGGGCAGCCAAGCGCCGAGCTCCTTGCCTTGCTCAGCCAGGGCCACATCCCCCCGAAGCTGACCGATGTACCAAGCGCTCTGGCTGGCGCCGGTCTCCGCGTAGAGCTCCTTCCAGCGAGAGGAGCGCTCCGCTTCGCTGACCTGGGCGTCCTGCTCCAAGGCTGCCAGAGCCGAGGCCTGCCCCTCCGCCTCCAGAGGCACACCCAATGACAACGCCCGCTCCACGCCAGCGGCAGCCACGGCCACCTCACTGCCCCCGCGCACAATGAGCAGCTCTCCCTGATCCGTGATTCCCACAACCCGCGAGACCTCGCCCTGAACTTGCACCAGCACGCTGCGGCCCTGCCCCATGGCCTCTGGCACTTCCGTCGCGCCGATCCCGGCAGCGTCTGCCCCGAGGAGCTGCGCGAGGGGGGTCAAGGCGCGGGGGGCAAGGTTGTGCTCCATTCGCAGCATCTCAAGCGCGTCCGCGTAGCTGTGTCCCGGATAGGGGTTCGGCAAGCCCAGATGGTGAAGCGCGTCGGCCAAGCCACCCACGGCGTCGCGGTTCCGGCTGCGGCTCGTCGACTTGCCCTCGTTCCGGGGGCCCAGCTGAAGGAGCGCCAAGTGGTAGGCCGAGCGACGCTCGGGCTCAGCCTGAAGCGCCGGCTCGTGAGCCAGCGCATCTCTGGCCTCCAAGAGCTGGGCTTCACTGAGCGCGGCTGTATTCATCAGCAAGTCCACGTGCAGCGCCTCGCGCAGGGTGGCTCTGGGCACGTAGCGCGGGGCTCCTTGAAGCAGAACCTCGCTGCGACCTGAGGACCCTGGCCCGGTCTCCCCCAACAACATCCACGCCGGCCCTTGAACTTGTCCCAGCGCGCTCTTGCTGTACACATCTCCAAAGATGGCTGGCGCCGCCTTCGGGTCCCGGAGCACCAAGAAGCGCTGAACGGACAGACCAGGTGGTGGCTGAAACAGGCGCTCCGGGTCGTGGGCCTCCGGTTCGGTGTCCAGGATGGTGCTGGAGTCGGCCACTCCAGCATCGGGCGCCACGCTCCTCTGGCTCTCGATCTGCGCGCTGACCGCGCCTCCGTTTGTGTAGCGCCCTTGAACCCACCCAAGGGCATCCCCAAAGCGAACTTGAACCCAGGGTTCTCCGGCCCGCGTTTCAAGCGCCCCGGTCCACGGCAAGCGGTCCCCAAGGTGGACCTCGCCCAGCCGCTCCTGGCCATCCAGGCTCTTGAAGACCGGCATGTCCAGCTCCAACAGACCGGGCACGCCCTCCACTGTGAGCCAACCTTCAATGCCTTGCCCCTCGTGGTCCGTGTGCTTCTCGCTCCAGCTCACGTCGGTACCCAGCGCAGTCTTGGCCTCGTTCTCCAGGGTGGGCTCCTCCGGTCCGCCCTCCTCGACCGCTGCAGAGACCACCTTGCTCACCGTCTTCTCATGCTTGGGTGCCAGCTTCCGCTTCTCCGTACTCACCTTCAGGTTCAGTCCCGGAGCCCCCAGAACCTGTAGATGGCGACCGAGTTGAGAGACCCAGTCGTCCGCGGTTTGGATCTGTGGGGGACCAGGAAGCGCCTCCACGTCTCCCCCTTGCACGCCCCCAGAGTGGCCCAAGTCCACGGCCAAGGCCTGCTCAACGCCAGCCTGTACGGCGAGCTTGACCTGCTCATGGCTCTCCACCAGCCACGTGATCTCGTTCAGAGCCGGCCCGCTGTCCTTGGTCTTGGAGAGCAGGCCTCTGAGCCACTTCACAGCCGGAAGCGCTTGCTGGCGGCGCTGGTTCTTTCGCAGCGTCTTCCAGTCCTTGTTCTTCTTGTGAAAGAGGGCCTGCAGTCCCTTGTAGTCCTGTCCATCCTCGAACTTGTCCAGCCAAGGGGACCAGTAGTTCTGGACCGCATCAACATGTTCAAGCAGGTACTGGCCGGCCGCAAAGCGCTCCAGCATGCGCTGCTGGACATCTCCGATGTGCTTGGTGCTCAGGTCCCCGCCGGCCGCAATCTGCTCTCCTGGCTCCGCGAACACCGCTTGATTGACCTCGGAGCGCACCTGCCCAGCGATCTCTTCCTCAACCCCCTCATTGGCATAGGACTGGTAGGTCGCCGCCAACTTGGTTGCGCCAAAGCTGCTGCTCATCAAGGCCGAGGAGCTGCCTCCTTGGTCCAGGGCATTGCCCCGCTCGTCCCGGTACTTCTGCACCGCAGCATCCGGGTTGTCCCCGTTGCTGATCTCCGCGTTCAAGTCCTCCAGCGTGCGTCCACGCACGTTCTCCTTCTGCTCAAGCTTGCGCTCAGCAAGCAGCTGCTGCGCCTGGTCCTCCGGCAAGGCCTTGCCACCCTGCAGGTTGCTGGCCGACGTGAAGAGGTGCACCTCCTCTCCTGCGCGCCAGTAGCGCAGCTCAGCCAGCTCCGTCTTGCCACCACGGATGGACAGCAGCTCGCACAGGGTGCCCTGGGGAACGCGTGTCTTCAGCGACTTGCCCTTCTCATCCCTCACAATCGCGTTGGAATCGCTGACCAAGGCGTAGCCCTGGGCCGCAGTGCTGGGGCCTTGCTTGGGATCTGGGTTGGGCAACTCCGCCCCGACCGTCGGATCAGAGCCTCCTGTCAGGCCCAGCTCCACATCGTCGTCCGAGAGGCAGCCCTCCTCCTCGATCTCCAGGAGCACCGGTTCTCCTCCTGGCGGCGTCCACAGCGGCGTGGCCAAGTGGTCCATGGCCCCTCCGAGTCCGAAGCCGTTGGCCATCGCACTCTGAGCCGGGTCTATACCCTTTACTTCCTGGTCCGAAGTGCTCAGAGAATTATCAAGGGTCAAGGGCGGACCGGACATTTCAGCACCTCAGGCTAGACCAACGGGGAAGCCTGGACACATTAGTCATCGACCTGAATAATGCAACCCTTCACAAGTCCTACACGGACGCTCCAGGAGCCCCCCATGCAGCCCCACGGCACCCCTTGCTGGATCGACATCCAGACCGATGTCTCCCGCGCCAAAGACTTCTATGGCGCCGTGATGGGCTGGACCTTCAAGCCAGTGGTCGGCGCCGCTGGCTGGGTCATGGGAATGGATAGGGATCAGCCCGTCGCCGCCATCGGTCCTGGTGAGCCCAGGGACTGGCTGGTCTTCCTGCATGTCAGCGACATCGAGTCCGCGACCGAGGCCATGGTCGCCGCCGGTGGCGATCTGGCGGTGCCCCCTGGGGACGTCGGCAAGCTCGGCAAGGCCGCCATCTTCGACGATCCAGGGGGGACCCCCGTCGCCCTCTGGCAGCCGGGCACACACAAGGGATTCACCATCACCGGCAACCCCGGCACGCCGGTCTGGTTTGAGCTCAACAGCCACAAGGGCGAGCTGGTCCGCGACTTCTTCTCCAAGAGCATGGGGCTGGAAGCCCAGCCCATGCCAGGGCCCATGACCTACTTCACCCTGCACGCGGAGGGAAGACCTCGCTACGGCGTGATGCAGGTGCAGGAGGCGCGGGTGGCCGAGCAGAGCGCCTGGATCGTGTACTTCCAGAGCCCAGAAGTCGACGCCAAAGCCGAGCAGGTCAAAGCCCTGGGCGGTCAGGTCTTGGCTGGCCCCTTCGACTCCCCTTTCGGCCGCATCGCGGTGTGCACCGACCCGATGGGCACCCGCTTCATGCTGATCCGCAGCGCGACCTAAAGGCTCAGAAGCACCAGTCGTTGCCGTAGCCCGGGTTGCCGTAGTCCCCGTTGCTCAAGAACCCGCCTTGCACACACCAGTTGTCCAAGTTGTCGTTCTTGCTGGTGTCTACCTTGCCGCCGTCCACGCCCATGGACGCGCCGCTCTCTGCCCAACCGCTGCTCCAGCGCACCTTGTCCACCTGGCCATCGCAGTAGAGGATGGCCGCATCGCTGCCGTTGAGCTCGAACTTGCCGTGGCTGTAGGTGCCCTGGCAGTCCACGCCGCCGTTGTCCCAGGTGGAGTCGTTGGCACAGAGCACCAGGGTCTCCCCCGGCTCCATGATCAAGCTCTTGCTCTTGGTCTCGCTCAGGGTGGCCTTGTCGCTGCCCTCATCTCTGAGGGTGCAGGTGCCGGTCTTGAGCCACAGATCCGAGGTGTTGGTGATCTCCACCCACTCTCCATCGGCCTGGGAGGCCTCTGAAGGCGTGACCATCAGCTCGGCAATTGCGACCTCGCCGACAGAAGGCACCTTGGGGTTGTCCTTGGAGCCCAGTGTCGGCCCGGGGTCACCCGTATCGATGGGACCGGTGTCGATCGGACCCGTATCGTCCCCTCCGCTCCCGGTGTCATCTCCCCCGCCCGTGCCGGTGTCATCGTTCCCGATGCTCGTATCCCGGGTGCCCGTGTCCTCAGCGCCGTTCCCTTGGCCAGGTCCCCAGTCCGGGAAGAAGCCGTTGCCCTCTTGGCCCTCACCACCGGAGGAGCAAGCCAGAGCAAGGACCGCAAAGCCCAGCAGGGCAGGCCGTAGGACGTCTCGGCTCATGGATTCTCCGGGCTCACACCCAGGGTACCCAAGTCCACTTCGGTGCGCACGGTCTGAGCCGCGGGATCCGCCGCGCGAGGCTTGACGCTGGCCTGGAAGCTGGCCGCTTGGGCCATGAAATCCCCCTCTGGCGCAGTCGAGGACAGCAGCAGCACGCAGCCCACTTGGCCTCGGTCTCCCGAGCTGTCCAGGATCAAGTCCAGCTTGCCGTCCCCGTCCAGGTCTCCTGCAAAGCGCAGCCCAGGGGTGCGTCCTTTGGTCGTCGGCAGGTTCAAGACCGGCTGCGCGGCGCCCATGTAGGAGAGCATCATCCGGTAGTTCTCGCCGCCGTCTGCGACCAAACGGGTGCCCGCACCGAGCTTGACGCTGGTGTAGCGAGGCAGGGGCTGCGGCGTGGTGAACTCCGAGCTCACTGGACCAGCAGGGACCCCTTGGACCAAGGCGAGTGCACCACCTTCCACACGAACCGCCGTGTGGCCTTGGGCCTGAACGACTTGGACTTTGGCGGGCTGCAGGCTGCAAGAACCTGCAGCATCGCAGCGCAAGGCCAGCCACTCCGTGTCCTCAAGCTGCAAGAGCTCCGTGTAGGTGCCGGGCAGCAAAACTGCCGGCTCTTGGGCCATCGCTGACGCGAGAATCCACCACATAGAAACCTCCACCTCCCTCGAAACCTGGGAGGCCTGTTTGCATCCCCTATCTTGAACCAGCTCGCCCAGCTTTGAGGTTGTCCATGCCCCTTCTCGCACTGCTCTCGGTGTTGGCCTGTACCAAAGAGACCGTCAACGACAGCACACCTGTCGAAGAGACCGGCACCGCGCCGGCGGACGCAGACCAAGACGGCTTTGTGAGCAGCGAGGACTGCGATGACAGCAACGGGGCGATCAACCCGGACGCTGCGGAGATTTGCGACGGCGTAGACAACGACTGCAGCGGCATGATCGACGACAACGCCACCGACGCGCAGACCTGGTTCCAGGACCTGGACAAGGACGGCTTTGGAGACGACGCCAGCGCCACCCTGTCCTGCGAGATGCCCGAAGGATTCGTGGCCAAGGGCGGAGACTGCGACGACAAGCAGCCCCTGTTCTACCCAGGCGCCGAGGAGACCTGCACCGACGACTACGACTACAACTGCGATGGCAGCGTTGGACGCACAGACGCAGACGAGGATGGCTTCGCGGCCTGCGAGGAGTGCGATGACTCCAACGCCTCCATCAACCCTGGCGCAGAGGAGTACTGCGATGGCGTTGACAACGACTGCAACGGCACTCTGGACGACGACTACGCCCTGGATACCCTGACCTGGTACGAGGACATGGACGGCGACGGCTACGGCACCAGCACCTGGTTCCAGGCCTGCGAGCAGCCCAGCGGCTACGCCGACAACGACCAGGACTGCTTGGACTCCGATCCAGCGACCAACCCAGGCGCGACGGAGGTCGATCTGGATGGCGTAGACCAGGACTGCGATGGCTACGACGGCGGGGTCGACACGGACGCGGATGGACTGGATGACGACGACGAGGTCAACATCCACGGCTCGGATCCCACCAAGACCGACACCGACGGGGATGGACTGGACGACGGCGACGAGGTCAACACCCACGGGACGGATCCCGCACTCGCTGACACCGACGGCGACGGCTGGGACGACGATGAGGAAGTGGACTCCTACACAGACGCCAACGACTCCAGCGACCACCCCTACACCGGCGGCTGGGAGATCGATTCCTGCCGCAGCAGCACCACGGGCACCGGAAACTCCGTGGGCGACATCGCCACCAACTTCTCCCTGACCGACCAGAACGGCGACACCGTCAAGCTGCACGACTTCTGCGGCAAGGCCGTGCTCCTGGACTTCTCCACCATGTGGTGCGGCGTCTGCCAAGCCAAGGCCAGCACCCTAGGCTCCTGGTACAGCACCTACAAGGACTACGGCTTCATCGTTGTGCAAGCCCACTCCGAGAACAGCAGTCGCACCACTCCGACACAAGCTGAGCTCCTGAGCTGGGACACCAACTACAGCTTGGGCTACCCCGTCATCGCAGACACCAGCGGCACCGAAGACTTGCTCTACGACCCCAAGTCCTCCACCCGTCCGACCTTGGTGCTCATCGAGCCCGGCATGAGCATCGTGAGCGTTGGCGACTCCAACAGCGTGGTGGCGGCGGACATTGAGGCGATTCTGCCGACGACCTACCCCTGAGTAGTCTTCAACCACCGTCGTTATCCACAGAGCGGCGACTGCCAGCCCAGTCTCTTTTCTGCTACCGTCTGCAGCATCTGATGGAGCTACGCATGCGCGCACTGACACTCGCCCCTTTGTTGATTCTCGCCCTGACTGCTTGCACCGGCCAAGGGGAGGGCGAAATCGACCCCGACCGCCCGGAGCGTTCCTGCGCAGATGGTGTAGACAACGACCAAGATGGGTTGACCGACTGCGCGGATGACGATTGTGACGACGATGCGGTGTGTGAAGGGGGAGAGGAGGCTGAGCCGGAGGTCTGCGATGACGGCGTCGACAATGATCTGGACGGCCAGGCGGATTGCGATGACTCAGACTGTGCGGATGTTGCACCTTGCTGGTGGCCGGAGACCATTGAGCATCAGGGTGATTTCAGCCTAGACGCAGGTGTGTTTGAGTGCTACGGCTTCGAGGTAGGCAAGGACCAGCTTGTCGACTGCACCGAGTTCTACAACTCCACACTCACCCCCTCCGGAGCGGACTGCCCGGGTTGCGACCTGATGATGAGTGCGTCGTTGAATTGGCAGAAGAACGAGTGCCGTTCCACTTACCCAGACCTCTTCAACAACCCCTTGCAGAATGAGGCCAACCTCGGCTTCCGCTTCAACAGCAAGACAGAGTGGGCGCTCTTCGCCAAGGGCGACGACGGCCAATGGAAAGAGGCTGCGATCATGACCGATTCAGGCTCCGGGTTCACCATCGTAGACTCCGAAGAGATCTGGATTCCAACACCAGCGGAGCTGGGCTCCTGCCCTGAAGAAGAGCAGTTCGTCGGAACCTTCACGACGACCCTCTCCTTCCAAGCTGGTCAATAGCTCAAGCTACTAGAGTCCTGGCGAGAGGAGAACATGAACGCTGCCGGACCCAGAGTCCGGACAGCCCGTCATCAGGTCGTCAAAGCCATCCTGGTCCGCGTCGAGGACCAGAAACTCAGCGGAACACTCTCCGTTGGTCACGCCGACCATGTTGGCCTGTGAGTCGTTGGTGGTCCAGTCCGAAAGGCCTAGCCCCAAGTCAAACAAATAGATGTCACCGGTTCCTGCCTCGGATACCACAAGCTCGAACGCGCCATCCGCGTTGCTGTCCATGAACTCGACACTTCGCCCAAGCTTGGCGTCCGCTTCACTGCCCCTGACAGAGGCCAATGCGCTCGTGGTGTCGACGCTCCCAATCCATTGGCCTTCCATGAGCCACACCGCTCCGGCGTACTCGTACTCAACGCTGTAGGACAGATCGGTGACTGCGAGTTCCGGGTAGCCGTCTCCGTCAACATCCACGGCCCGAGGTGAGCCCCCAAAGGCCTCGGACTCGTAGCCTGGCTCGCTGAGCAGCCAACGATCGGAGTCCAGATAAGAGACGGTGCCGCTGACGCCCCCGTCAAAGACATCCACGCGCCCGAACAAGCCTCCAACTACCAAGTCGTCGACACCGTCGCCGTCCAAGTCGGCTGAAAGAGTCGTGTTCAAGAAGCCCGGATAATGGTCATCGCCGCCTTCAACGACGCCATCAGGCGACTGTAGAGGGCTGGTGGAACTAGGGATGCTGTCCCAAAGATAGACGTGGCCGATATCCCCGACCAAAAGCCCGTGCTCCCCATAGCGAAGCAGCTCAAACCCAAACCCGAACTGCGAACCGGGGATTCCCCCCTTATCGAAGCTCCCGGCCTCCTCCCATTCAGGTCCCTCATCGCTGTAGAAGAGTGACACCGTGCCTTGGTAGGTCCCACTCTCGGCGTACGAGGTCACCAACTCATCCACCCCATCCCCATTGCTGTCCCCCAAAGACACTACCTGCTTCCCGGTGCCATCCTCCTTCAACCGAACATCCCAAGTCTCAATCACCTCACTCCCATCAAAGGGTGGCTCAAAGCCAAAGATCTTGTTCGAGGTGCCGACCAGCAGCCACGGCTCAGCTTCACCAACGTCCACGAGGGCAAAGCTGCTACCAAAGTCCGCCCCACCTGGTTTGAGCACCAAGTCCGCCCGATTCAGGGTGTAGGCCCCCTCAAAGCCGCATTCTGGGGCGTCGCCCGAGCAATCATTGTCGATTCCGTCCTCGCAGACCTCGACCGCGCCCGGGTTCACAGATTTGGAGCTGTCATCACAGTCCCCGAGCGTCTCCACGTAGCCGGCCGGGGCAGAGCAAAACCCAAAGGCTTCGGCCGAGTCTGACGCGTAGCCATCGCCGTCGGCATCGACGTACCAGGTCTGTCCAGGCACCTCGGCCAGCTCATCGGCGTCGTCGACCAAGCCATCGCAGTCGTTGTCCTGGCCATCACAGACCTCGTCCGCGTCAGGATTTTTCTTGGTGTCCTGATCATCGCAGTCACCGGGAGTGGCTACCGTCCCAGACGGTGCGTCACAGGCGGCGATTCCGGCCTCGCTGACACCAAAGCCGTCCCCATCCTGGTCGGGGTACCAGATCGCTAGCGTGATGCCCTCGTCTACGAATCCATCGCAGTTGTTGTCTTGCCCATCGCAGATGTCTTCTGCATCGGGAGACACGGTGGCATCGGTATCGTTGCAGTCCTCGCCCCCATACTCAAGGGCCGCGAACCCATCTCCGTCTGCGTCCTGGGCCCGGGCAAGCAGCCCATCGTAATCAGACGGTGTGGTCAAACAGCCAAGCAACAAGAACATTCGGGCCCCCTCTCAAGGTCAACCCGAAGATTGTACCGCAGCAGCTACTGCGCGTTGCTCCACGCGTACTCAAGCTCACTAATGAAGGTCTCGCCACCGTTCATCGCCGCAATCTCGATGTGCATCAGCTCGCCGCTCTTGCTGCGAACGTCGATCATGTGACCCATCAGTCCCTCCTCGCGGGTGTCGATGGAGTCGATCTCGGTCAGCATCATGTAGGTGGTGTTGGGGGCCAGGTGGTAGGCCACACGCTGGTCGGTCACCCAAGCGGATTCGGAGTTGTCCAGCTCAAGGGTGTAGTCATAGTAGGCCCGCATGCTCTCACCGCTCTCGATCAACCCGTTGTCGTTCATATACGAGGTGGTGGTGACAGACAGTTGGTTGGGCAGCAGGGTGCCACCAGGCTCGCTGGTGTCCGAGCCCATGGCCAAGCCGCAGAACAGAGCCAGGGTGGTGGCAGACAGGATGTGGCGCTTCATGTTCTCTCCAAGTCGCGCAAGCCTATCAAAGGGGAAGAGCAGAGGTTGGCGCCTTTGAGTCAGGCTCCTCGCTCGATGACCGGGACCCCAGCCACAATCCCAAGCCCGCTCCCGCCAACGAGGCCAGTGCGTCCGCCCAATCTGCCGTCCCGGGCAGCCACCCCAGCCACTGCAGACCTTCCCCTCCGGCGCCGATGAGCGCACCCATGGCCAGCCAGATCCAGGCCCCACGTGCGCGCAAGGTCTCACGCCAGATGCGCGCCATCGCGGCGCTCAGAGCCATGGCCCATAGGGCATCGGGCAGGGTGTAGAGCACCCAGCCTGGCAGCCGCTCCCCCAGTCCAGCGGCGGAGGCGCGTGCCTGCAGCACGGCATCGCCCAGCCCCAGCTGCGCGAGCCAAGAGAAGACCCTCAGCCGCGTGGGCCGCCAGAGCACGTAGATGGCGGCGCCCAGGCCAATGGGCGCAGCGACAGCACCCAGCCAGAAGGCGGCCTTACGCAAGCGGCGCCATCAGAGTGGTGCGCACGAGCAAGTTGAAGCGCGCCACGCTGTCAGCGTCTTGGGCGGCGGTCTCCCCCACAAAGACAGCCTGCGCACAGCGCCCCAGCGTCAGGGCCAAGCGCCGGGCGTCCCGCTCCAGGGCGCTTCGGTCTCCACTGTTGGCGTGTCGCTGTGCCACCGCGCCGACGCGCGCCAAGCTCTTGGCCAGCGCGGAGCGGCAGGCCAACTCGAGCTGCTCCGGCAGAGCCTCGCAGCGCGCCGAGAGGTCCAGGAGCAAGGCGCTGAATGCACCATCGCGGGCCTCGGCGCGGAGCAGGTCCAGGGAGAGCACATTGGTGGTGCCCTCCCAGATCGGCAGGACTTGGGCGTCGCGCAGCAGGCGCGGAAGTCCGGTGTCCTCGACGTAGCCGGCCCCTCCAAAGCACTCCAGCGCCTCGCTGGAGACGGCCACCACCTGCTTGCCCAGGGTGAGCTTGGCCAGAGGAACCAGGGCTCGAAGCACCTGCGCCTCCTGGGCCGTGGCGCTGCCGTTCTCCACCGCACCGAGCAGGGCGGCCACCTCCAAGGACATGGAGAGCGCCCCGTGGAGATGGGCCTGGAGCTCGGCCAGGGTCTGATCGTGCAAGGGATGTTCGGCGATGACTTTGCCGAAGGCCTCGCGGCGCTGGGCATAGTCGTGGGCCATCCACACCGCCTTGGCCATGTTCGAGGCGCTGGAGACGGCGTTGTAGTAGCGGGTGACGTTGAGCATGGTGGCGATGGTGGCCACGCCGCGACCGGGGTCCCCGATCTGCGTGGCGGGGGCGCCGTCCAGAGTGAGCTCAGCGGTGGGCAGAGCCCGGGTCCCCAGCTTGTCCTTGAGGCGGTTGACCTGGATGCCTTCGAGCTGACCCGTGTCATCCCGGCGCACGTCCACGCAGAACAAGGTCAGGCCTCGGGAGCCGTTGACTGTGGGGTTCACGCCATCGTCGATGCGGGCCAAGGTCAGGGCCATCTCCGAGGTGGTGGCCGAGGTGAACCACTTGACCCCGTGCAGAGTGAAGCGGCCCGACTGCCCCAGCACCGGCCGGGCCAGAGTCTCCGTGCGCCCCACGTCGCTGCCGCCAGGACGCTCGGTCATCCACTGGCCCGAGGTGATGAAGCACTCTGGGTCTGCGCTGAGCAAGCGGGGCAGAAGACGCTCTCTGAGCTCAGCCTGCTCCGAATCCAGCAGCACCCGCGCCGCGGCGTCGGTCATGGCCAAGGGGCAGGAGTAGATCGCTGAGCTGGCAGAGAACAAGTAGAGCTTGGCCGCCTGGGCCACCCGCCTGTGCGCCCCCAGATCGGCGTCGTAGGCGCAGGCGACCAGACGCTTTTCGGCGGCGTAGGCCTTGAGCTGCTTCCAGGCTGCGCTGGTCTGAATCTCGTCCACCCTTCGGCCCCAGGCGTCGTAGGGCACGTGTACGGGTGGGCTGGCCTCGGCTGCGGAAGAGAGCTCGAGCAGGGTGCCTGCGGTGTCTTGCCCCAGAGCGCGAAGCTCGGGTTCAAGGGCCGAGATCAGCGCCACAGGCAATCGACGCTTCAGCTCGGCGTGCAGGGGCTGGTCGACCTGGTAGAGGTCGGGGACTTGAGGGGCAGACTGGATGAACATGGGCGCGATTCTAACGTGACGGGGCCTTGACTCTGGATTTGGCGGCCCGGTGTAGCATTCCCCATGGACTTGAAAGAGAAGCTGCTTCAACAGCAGATGCAGACCAAGAAGAAGGTCGGATACGTGCTCATGGCCACGGCCGGTGTGATGTTCCTGGGGGGCATCGCCGGACTCTTTGGCTACGAGCTGAGCTTCCTGAGCTGGAAGGCTTTGATGGGCGCGGGGGTGCTCGGACTGGCCAAAGGTGCATACGATTTACGTGTGGCTCAGAAGACTCTGGACCAGCTGTCCTGAGTTTGGGCCCAAGAGACCGCTATACGCGTTCCTGCGCACGCTGTAGAATGGCCAACCGATCATCTCTTTAGGAGCGTCAATGATTCCCACGCGGACCGTTATGGAGGTCTTTGAGAAGACCGCCGCCGCCAACTCTTCCAGCGCAGCCCTCAAGGTTAAGCGTGCAGGAAGCTGGAAGACCTGGAGCTGGTCTGAGTACAGAGACCAGGTGCGAACCGCCGCACGGGCCTTCATGCAGCTGGGCGTAGAGAAGGACCGCGGGGTCTCGATTCTCGGCTACAACTCCCCCGAGTGGGCCATCGCCGACATCGGCGCCATTTACGCGGGCGGCTTCCCAGCAGGGATCTACACGACCAACAGCCCCGAGCAGTGCAGGTACGTCGCCGAACACAGCGACTCGCGCGTGGCCGTCGTCGAGAACCAGATGCAGCTCGACAAGTTCCTGGCCATCCGGGACCAACTCCCTGAGCTTCGCAAGATCGTGCTCATCGAAGGCGAGTCCTCCGACGAGGGCGTGCTGAGCTGGGCCGAGTTCATGGCCTTGGGTGAGCAGACCACGCCGGAGGAGCTGGAGGCGCGCATCGCCAGCCAGACCCCCGACGACATCTGCACCCTGATCTACACCTCGGGCACCACCGGTGACCCCAAGGCGGTGATGATCAGCCACGACAACATGACCTTCACCGCGCAAGCGGCGATGGACACCTTCGACTCCTACGCTGGAAAGATGCGGCACCGCTTCCTGAGCTACCTGCCCTTCTCCCACATCGCTGAGCAGATCGTGTCCCTGCACTGCCCGGTGATCAACGGTGGTGAGACCTGGTTCGCAGAGAGCATCGAGAAGCTGGGCGACAACCTGCGAGAGGTTCACCCCACCATCTTCCTGGCCGTGCCCCGCGTCTGGGAGAAGATCCAAGCCAAGATCGTGGCCGCTGGCTCCAAGAACACTGGAATCAAGAAGAAGATCAGTGCCTGGGCCCGCGCCAAGGGAATGGAAGGTGGCTACGCCGCTCAAAACGGCAAGTCCATGCCCATGTTCTGGGGACTGGCCGACAAGCTGGTCTTCTCCAAGGTCAAGGCCCAGCTGGGCTTGGACCAGTGCGTGGTTCAGATCACCTCGGCTGCGCCGATCTCCAAGGACACCCTGGAGTTCTTCCTGAGCTTGGGCCTCCCCATCATGGAGGTCTACGGCATGTCCGAGTGCACCGGGCCCGCCACCCTGTCCTTGCCCAACCGCTACCGCACCGGCTCGGTCGGCTTCGTGCTGCCCGGCGGCGAGGTCAAGATCGACACGGACGGCGAGATCTGCATGCGCGGCCGCCACGTCTTCAAGGGCTACTTGAAGAACCCCGAGGCGACCACCGACACCATGGACGACGACGGCTGGTTGCACTCCGGAGACCTGGGCGATTTGGACGACGAGGGCTTCCTGCGCATCACCGGTCGCAAGAAGGACCTGATCATCACCGCAGGTGGTGAGAACATCGCGCCCAACTACATCGAAGGCAAGATGAAGGCGATCCCGGCTGTCAGTCAGTTCGTCGTGGTCGGTGACCGTCGCAAGCACCTGGCCGCCCTGGTGACCTTGGATGAGACCAAGCTCAAGGAAGTGGTCGCAGCCAGCGGCTCCTCCGCCAGCACCATGGAGGAGGCTGCGGCCGACTCCAAGCTTCACAGCTGGTTGATGGAGCAAGTCAACGAGGTCAACGGTGGCCTGGCCCGCGTGCAGACCGTGAAGAAGATCTTCATCCTGCCCCAGGACCTGACCGTCGAAGGTGGCGAGCTGACCCCGACCATGAAGGTCAAGCGCCGCATCGTGAACAGCAAGTACGCTGAGCACATCGAGAGCTTCTACAGCTGAAAGGCTGGGTTGCTTTGATAGACTGAGGGCGGGCCGGGAAACTGGCCCGCCCTTTTGTATTGGGGGAAGAGCGCGCATGGCCTCCGAGACCACACGCTCACGCTCAGAGACTCACAGCAGACTGACCTCGGGGGCAGACCGCCGTAAGCAGAGCGCAGGCTGAAGCATTACCTGAACAGCACGGGCCACCACTGGCCAAGGAGACTGCATGCTTTCCCTCTTCCTTCTCGCTTGTGCCGGTCGCGCTGACAACCCTGTCACGGTGGGCGTTGATCCAGCCGTGACCCCTGCCCCGATGCCCCAGGTTCAGCCGGAGATTCCCGTGAGCAACGATTCCAAGGGCGACTCCGACCTGGGCGCGGCCAGCAACGCCTTCGCCGCCGATCTCTACGCTCAGCTTCCTGAGCACGGAAACCTGATCTTCTCCCCGGCCAGCATCCAGACTGCCATGGCCATGACCATGAGCGGCGCCTCTGGTGAGACACGCACCGCTCTGGAGAAGAGCTTGCACCTGAACTTTGAGGGCTCCGACCAAGCCATGGGCGCTTGGCTCACGGCCCTCAACGCGCCCGCCGAGACCCACACTCTGCAGGTGAGCAACCGCATCTGGCCCGCCGAGGACCTGGGCCTCAAGTCCGAGTACCTGGCCTTGAGCGCCGAGCTCTACGGCGTTCAGCCTGAGCAGCTCAACTACAAGGAGCCCGAGGCCGCACGCTCCACCATCAACGGCTGGGTCTCCGAGCAGACCCAAGAGCGCATCCCCGAGCTCATCCCCAGCGGCGCCATCACGCCGGAGACCCGCTTGGTGCTGACCAACGCGGTGTACTTCTTGGCGGACTGGGAGCGCAAGTTCGACGCCAACGACACCGCCAAGCGCATCTTCAACACCGACCCCAACGAGGGCGTGATGGTGCCCTTCATGAACGCCACTGGCCTGCAGCACGTCGGCACGATCGACGGCGCCCAGACCCTGGTCATGGCCTACGCCGGCGGCAAGCAGGAGATGGTGCTGTTGCTGCCCAACCCCGACAAGTCCCTCGCCGACTTTGGCCCGGCGTCCCTGGTAGAGGCCGCCGATTCGGTCAAGCCGCAGATGACGCAGCTCTCCTTGCCCAAGCTCGAGATGAACTGGAACCAGTCCCTGGCCCGTCCCTTGGTCGCTCTGGGCATGGGCCCCGCCTTCTCTGACGGCGCAGACTTCTCCAAGATCAGCGATGAGCAGCTGCTGATCTCCGAGGTCATTCACCAGGCCTTCCTGAAGATGGACGAGGAAGGGACCGAGGCCGCCGCCGCCACCGCGGTGATGATGCGGGCCACCTCCATGCCCCCTCCCCCACAGGTCACCATGATTGTGGACCGGCCCTACCTCTTCGCCATTCGCGACATTGAGAGCGGTGCGCTGCTCTTCGTGGGTCGGGTGCAGAGCCCCCGCTAGTCCAGGGAGAAGCCGAGGGGAAGCGGGGTCTCCGTGGCAGGGAAAAAGCCAACGATCCCGCACGCCCGCGTGTCCAGCTCGCCATCTTTGACCACGTTGGGCGTGCTGACCACCACCCGGTGGCCGTCCCTCGAGGTGTAGCGGCGGCTCCAGGACAGGCCCATCTCGATGGTGTCACAGCCGCTCTTCTTCTTGGCCTTGGCGCTCTCGCAGCCAGCGCTCCAGACCGCCCGCGCAGCCCGGCAGCTCTCTGGGTCCCCTTCCAGGACGAAGCTGAGCTCCTGCGCGCCGGCCCAAGGACTCGCGTGGGCGGAGCGAATGGACAGACCCGAGAGGGGCAGGCCCATGAGCTGCTGAGCATCTTGAGAGAGGAGCAAGGTCTCATCGCGGACTGCGTAGCCCAAGCGCGCTTTCTCCATAGGGAAGGCACCGCTCAGATCCAGCGCCACGTCGACCTCCACAGAGACACTCGGAGCCGCACCAACAACCCCACCGATGAAGGCTTCCCCGTCTCCGGCCCCTTCTGGCGCGACACTGAGACTCAGCCGTCCATTGTTGAGGGTGCTGCGCCCCTCTGAAGCGGGCCAGGCTTGGGTCGACGCCATCACTTCCCCGTACCTGCCCGGACCGCTGAGCGTCTTCTGGAGGGTGAGATCAGCACCGTTGGCCTGAGCGCTGCTCCACCGCGCAGACAGGTCCGGCAAGCTCGCCTCGCTCCAGAGCACGGCCTCTACCCCGCGTGGCACATCCCGCAGCGAGAGGGTCCACCCCTGTCCGACTGGCGTCTCAAGGCGCAGTCGCAGCGCCGATGGCGCGTAGGCGCCGCTGGCAAGCTCACCAGAGCTCCACGACATGGGCTCCGGTGTTTGGGCTCGGTCCAGTGCGGTCAGCGCGAAGAGAAACAAGAGCATGCGTCTTCCTAACCGGAGCGATTAAGACCGGTCCACCGGAGGCCCCATGTCTGAGTTCAGCTACGAGAAGCCCTTCCCCCTCTCCAAGGACGACACCCAGTACCGCTTCCTGGGGTCCGAAGGCATTCGCGCCGAAAGCCAGTTCGGCCGTGATTTTCTCATCGTCGAACCCCGAGCGCTGAGCCACCTGGCACAGACCGCCATGCACGACGTGGCCTTCTACTTGCGCACCGCCCATCAGGAGAGCGTCGCACGCATCCTCAAGGACCCCGAGGCGACCGAGAACGACCGCTTTGTGGCCCGGACCCTTCTGCGGAACAGCGTGATTGCCGCTGCTGGGACCTTGCCCATCTGCCAGGACACCGGAACAGCCATTGTGGTCGCCAAGCGAGGCCAGAATGTGCTCACAGAAGGCAACGATGAGGAGGCCCTCTCCCGCGGGATCTGGCAGAGCTACCAGAACAACAACCTGCGCTACTCCCAGGTTGTCCCCCTCACCATGTTCGATGAGAAGAACAGCGGAAACAACCTGCCGGCTCAGATCGACATCTACGCCAAGAACGGCGAGAGCTACGAGTTCCTCTTTCTGGCCAAGGGCGGCGGCTCAGCCAACAAGACCTACCTCTTCCAGAAGACCAAGGCTCTGCTGAACCCCGAGAGCCTCAAGGCCTTCTTGGTGGAGAAGATGAAGACCCTGGGCACCGCAGCCTGCCCGCCCTACCACGTGGCCTTTGTCATCGGCGGAACCAGCGCCGAGAGCAACCTGAAGACCGTCAAGCTGGCCAGCGCCAAGTACCTGGACACCTTGCCCACCTCCGGCTCCATGGGCGGCCGCGCCTTCCGAGACGTAGAGCTGGAGCAGGAGCTCTTGGAGGCGGCCTGGAAGACCGGCATCGGGGCCCAGTTCGGTGGCAAGTACTTCGCCCACGACGTGCGCGTGATTCGCTTGCCCCGTCACGGCGCGAGCTGCCCAGTGGGCATGGGCGTGAGCTGCTCGGCAGACCGCAACATCAAGGGCCGCATCGACGCCAAGGGCATCTGGATCGAGGAGCTGGAGCGCAACCCCGAGCGCTTCTTGCTCGAAGCCGACACCTCCAACGAGACCGTCGTCGCCATCAACCTGGACCAGCCCATGGATGACATCCGGGCTGAGCTCTCCAAGCACCCGGTCAAGACCCGCGTGGCCCTGAGCGGCACCATCATCGTGGGCCGGGACATCGCCCACGCCAAGCTCAAAGAGCTGCTGGACGCCGGCAAGCCTCTGCCCGACTACATCAAGAAGCACCCCGTCTACTACGCCGGCCCAGCCAAGAAGCCTGCGGGCATGCCCAGCGGAAGCTTTGGGCCCACCACCGCCCAGCGTATGGACCCCTATGTGGCCCCCTTCCAGGCCGCAGGCGGCTCTCTGGTCATGCTCGCCAAGGGCAACCGCAGCCAGCAGGTCACTGACGCCTGCCAGAAGTACGGCGGCTTTTACCTGGGCAGCATCGGCGGTCCGGCCGCAGCCTTGGCCAAGGAGAGCATCACCAGCGTGGAGGTGCTCGACTACCCGGAGCTGGGCATGGAGGCGGTGTGGAAGATCACGGTCAAGGACTTCCCGGCCTTCATCCTGGTGGATGACAAGGGGAATGACTTCTTCAAGGGCCTATTGTAGCCATGGGGAAGAAGACTGGATTCCGCCTGCGCCAGGGCGTGCCCTTCTCCTTCACCGCCTCTTTGTCCTCGGCCGGGGTGCACGGCGTGTCCGAGAGCGAGGGCAGCTTGGCCGTGGCCTGCTCTGACGGAAACGTGCGTCTCTTCGATGACAAGGGTCAGCCCGTTTACAAGCTCCTCTTGGTGAAGGGCTACGCTGGCAAGTCCCACTACTTGGCCCACTCTCCGGACGGCGCTCTGCTCGCGGTCACCTGCTCACAGACCCTCTTCGTCGTCGAGGTCAGCACGGGCGAGGTCTTGGCCAGCCAGCGGGCAGAGACCTCGGATGTGTCCTTCGGCTTCTGCTGGGCCCCCGACGGAGAGAGCTTGATTTGGCTGACCGACTCGGCCATGCACAGATGGCGTTGGTCCAATGGTTCTCTGGAACGCAGTCCGCTCACGGACCGCAGATGGTACGCCCAGAGACGCTGGCCCCGCGTGGCGGACGAGCGCGTATTCTTCGGCGCGGCCAACACCCACGGCGGAACGGCGGTGCTCTGTTTCAACTGGCGCAGCGGCGCCCACCTGGGCACCTTAGGTCTTCAGGACGGCGGACAAGCCGACGTCCCACGACTTCAGCCCCACGCCAAGGGCGTCGTCGCCTGGCAGCCAGGGCTGGACCCCGTCCTCTGGGATGGCACCGCACCCGTACCGACCAGAGAGCGGTCGGCGCCACGCACCGAGCACGCCCAGTGCTTCCCCGAGGGGTTCCTGAGCCACACACAAGTCGGCGGCAGCTGGACCCACGCGCTCATCCTCCACGACGCAGCAGGGGGCATTCAGGAGCTTCGGCGTGCCGAGAGCTTCCACCTGCCGAGTCAACAAGGCCCTGCCCTCTGGTTGGATTCCTCCGAACTGAGCGAGAAGCCCTACGGACATCGGCTTGAGCGGGTGGTACTCCCAGCCTGACTAGGGCGTGCCCATGACCTGCGCCTTGGTCTTCTTCTCCGAGCCCTCCACCAGAAAGCCGTACCACTCTGGCTTTTGGTCCACGAAGATCTCCTGCTTCATCGAGAACTCCGTCTCCCCGAACAAGCCAGCTGCCACCATGTGGTCCCCGCTGCCAAGCATCCGGTAGAACAGGCTGGTCCCACAGTTTGTACAGAAGGCCCGCTCAGCCCAAGCCGAAGACTGAAAGCGGCCAATGTGCTCGGTGCCGCTCATGGCAAGGTCCGGGCCAGCGTGCACGGCCAAGAAAGGACCGCCCCCAGACCACTTGCGACACATGCTGCAGTGACAGGCACCAGCGGTGGTCTTCGTGGCGGGCAAGGTGATGTGTACCTTGCCGCAGAGGCAAAAACCGGTGGGATCAGACATGGGACTCCTGGGGGCTGTCGAACTGTTTTAGCAGACGGCGACGTTCCAGGAACCAAGCTCCCAACACCCTCATCACGACGGTGAGCTCCGAGTCCCCCGCCACAACACAGGAGTCAGCTTTGGCCTGGGCGCGGTCGGAAGCACTCCGGGTGCGCCCGCCTGATGCGGATTCTCCGGCATTCACTCCCCCAAGACCCTGCATCCCGTAAGAAAGGCTGCTAGCGGAGCGTTCGCCAGTCCCACCGTGAGAGACCCATGCTGCTGCTCCTGCTCGCCTGCCTTCGTCCCTCCCCTGGAGTCGGCCCCGGCCCCCAGGTCGACCCAAGCGCCACCACTCTGCGCGCCCTGGTGCTCTCCGACGCCGCTGCGGTGTCCTCCCTTGGGCCAGAGTCGACCATCAGCATGCAGGTCAAAGAAGGTGAGGTGCTACGCATCCACGCCCAGAGCAGCTGGATCCCCATCCCACCAGACCCCGACGACTGGGATGAACGATATCCACTCTACCTGGTCCGCGGCGAAGCGGGCACAGGCTGGATCTCCGGTGCGAACCTGGCCATCGAACAAGACTGGGACAGCAACAATTGGCAGGGCGAGCTGCCCTACAAACAGCAGATCGGTGAGCACTCCTGGTGGCCCGCCGCTCAAGAGAGCCGACAATGGAGCGAGAAGTTTGAGGCCTGGGACCGGCACATGATTCAGGGCTGGTGGGTGCACGAAGGGCCAGGGGGGACCGAGAAGGTGGCGTTGATCGACTCGAACGGATGGGGCACCACCCACTCCATCCAGAGTGTGATCTTGCGAGATCTCACAGCCGATGGTGAGAACGAGGCCATCATGATCATCGAAGAGACCGTGATGGAGGCCGGAAGCGTTGGTCACAGCCTGCACATCTTCGATTTGACCCAGGGCGTCGAGCCGCTCCTGGTCATCCCGCTGCACGACCCACACTGGAGCGGGCTGGACACGAGCGATCGCTGGGGCTGGGCCGAGCTGGACCTGCCTCGTCAGGAGCTGCGCCAGATCTACGCAGAGCGCACGGCAGTCGAAGGCCAGAGCTGGAGCAAGCTGCACCTGAGCGAGCAGAGCTGGACCTGGAAGGGCGGCGCCCTGGAGGTGCGCGGATCCAGCACCCGGCTACCCGCCGGCCAAGTCAGCGGCGGGCCCACCTACGCTGAGCCGGACTTGTTCGGAGAGGCGCTGGAGCTCCAAGCCACCGGCCAGACCAAGGGCAAGAACACCTGCTTTGGCGGAGTGAGTGGCCCGGTAGCCACCGGCGATGAGACCTGGTTTCAAGCGGTGGACTGCCAGAGCGGCGCGCCTCAGTTTTGGGTCCCCACCCAGCGCATCACTTGGTCGTTAAGCAACTTCAACGAGGTCTTTGGCCCTTGGCCGGAGCAAGCCATGCCGCCGCTGCAAGTGACCTGGCGCTGAGCCCAGAGGACAGCGCACCCAGACGACAGAGCGCCCCTCTCGGTTCACCGAGAGGGACGTTCATTGACGAGGGTCAAGCCCTCAGTTGGCCATGCTCGCGAGCATGCCGCTCAAGCGGGTGCTCTCGGCGACCACCTTGGCGGAGCGGTCCTTCAAGCCCTTGGCAGCTTCCTTGTTGTGCTTGACGATGTCCAGCTCGCCCTTCAGATCGCTGACCTTCAGGCCGTTGGCCTTCATGGTGCCCGCGTTCATCTTGCCGCTGGCGTCCGAGGCTTCGGTACCCAGCTTGGTGATGTCGCCCTCCAACGATTGCGCATCCGCGCTGATCTTCTGGAGCTTCGCAGCGGCGGCGTTGCCGGCGTCCGCGAAGGTCTTCACGTTCTCAGGGGCATCATCGGCAACAGCAAAGCTGGGCATGCCGCCAGACTCCAGGCTCACGATGAGCTTGTCGCCAGCGCTCTCCTTCAGGTCCGCGATGGCCTTCTCCAGTGGCGCATCTTCCGCCACGCCCATGGCGGTCTTCAGATCGGGCTCGATGCTGTTGACGTCCAGCTCCATCTGAATGAGCTTCTCCTGAATGTCCACGCCCTCCTTCCAGGTAGGGGCGAACTCCTTCACGCGGCCGCTGGTGTCAAAGCAAGGGATCTCCACGCAGGCTTGGCGTGGGCCTTCTTCTTCCTCAGCCACGGCCACTCCAGCCACACCTAAGGAAAGCACTGCTACAACAACCCACTTTGAAACGCGCATTCGGACTCCTCTCTTGATCTCTTGGATGGACCAGCATGGTCCTGGCAAAACTCAGCGGCCATGATGACACGCGGGAGGGCTTGCTATTCCAGAGCGTTCAGACGGGGGCCAGGCTTACACCTCGACCAAGCGCCCCTGAAAGCGAGCGCAATGGACCGCAATTGGAGATTTGACCGCGCATTCCTACCTTCAAGCCTCATTCCGAGGCAAGCCGATGACTCCCCTTCTCTCTCTACTCTCCCTGCTGACTGCTTGCAGTGAGCCAAGCGGCACTGACGCCGACCTTCCATATGAGAACCAGCCCCCTGAGCTCTTGGACCAGCGCCCAAGGGGCGGTGGGCTGGCGGCACCGGGAGCCTTCAGCAGCCCCGACCTAGCGGCCGACGTCACCCAGGGAGCCAGCCCAGCGGGCGCAGCCTGCAACGCATTCGCCGCCGACCTGTACGCCCAGCTCCCTCAGACCGGCAACTTGATCTTCTCCCCGGCAAGCATCCAGATGGCCATGGCCATGACCATGACCGCCGCTGCAGGCGAGACCCGCGAGAGCATAGAGGCTGGTTTGCACCTGGACTTCGCTGACTCTGACCAAGAGATGGGCCAGTGGCTCCGGGCTCTAAACGCCCCCTCTGAGACCCACACCCTGCGCCTCAGCAGCCGCCTCTGGCACGCGGATGATCTGGCCGTAGAGCCGCAGTTCCAAGAGCTGAGCGCCATGCTCTTCAACGTCTACCCAGAGTCCCTAAGCTTCGAGGAGCCAGAGACAGCCCGACAGGTCATCAACCACTGGGTGGCCGAGGAGACCGACTCGTTGATCCCTGAGCTGGTCCCCAGCGGCGCTCTGACGCCACAGACCCGCTTGGTTCTCAGCAACGCGGTGTACTTCTTGGCTGACTGGGAGCGCCCCTTCGACCCCTACGAGACCGCCGAAGGCCCCTTCAATACCCCCACCGCGGTGGTCAGCGTGCCGTTCATGAATGCCACAGCGGACCAACTGGTCGGCACCCTTCCAGGCGCCAAGACCCTGGTCCTGCCCTACGCCGGCGGCGCCCAGGAGCTGGTGCTGCTCCTGCCCGACGAGGGCCGATCCATCGACGAGTTTGGCCCAGAGGCACTCACCGCCGCCGCAGACTCAGTCTCCCCTCAGTTCACAGAGCTCGCGCTTCCCACCCTTGCCCTAGACTGGAAACAGTCCCTCGTGGAGCACCTCGTCGCCCTTGACATGGGTCCCGCATTCTCGAGCCAAGCCGATTTCTCGACCCTCAGCGACGAGGACCTGATGCTCTCCGAGGTCATCCACCAGAGCTTCTTGAAGATGGACGAGCTGGGCACGGAGGCGGCAGCGGTCACCGGTGTCACGATGAAGCCCGCCTCCGTGCCTCCGCCTCCCCAAGTCTCAATGATCGTGGATCGCCCCTACCTCTTCGGCATCCTGGACGTGGACAGTGGCGCCCTGCTCTTCGTAGCGCGGGTAGAAAACCCGCTCTAAGACGAGACCCTCCGGGAGGTCTATTCAACCCGTTCCATGTCCTGGATCACGATGTCCGCAGTGGGCTTGTCGTTCCCATCGGTGCTGACGGCCACCATCGCGTCCACAACATCCATGCCCGAGACCACTTCACCAAAGACGGCGTAGCCGCTCCCATCGCTCCCGCCATCCAGGAAGTCGTTGTCCACCACGTTGATGAAGAACTGGGAGGTCGCGGTGTCCAGCGCCTGGGTTCGGGCCATGGCGATGGTGCCCCGCGCATTGCTCAGGCCATTGTCCGACTCGTTCACGATGGCCTCGCGGGTGGTCTTCTGCGCGCCGCTCTCCAGGACACCACCGCCTTGGGCCATAAAGTCTGGAATGACCCGGTGGAAGAGCGTCGCTCCGCCTCCGTCGTCCCCATCGAAGAAGCCATCGTCCACGTACTGAAGGAAGTTGGCCGTGGTGATGGGGGCATCGGCCTCGGCCATCTCGACGACAACGCTTCCCATGCCCGTGACGATCTCGACCTGTGTCGCCCCGGCCACTCCCGTGTCATCTACTGCCGTGTCGTCAACAGCGGTCTCGCCAGTGTCCTCCACGTCTCCTTTGAAGCACGCAGTGGTCAGGGTCAACAGGGCGATCAGGCTGAGGCGTTTCATGGGTTCTCCGTTTGAGTTCCCCTAATGGATCTCGCTCGACTTCGGCTGGGGACATGCAACGCGGGGCCCGCAACGAGACATCCCTGCTAGAGGAGGGACGAGTTGAAAGTGACCGCAAGCGGCTGCAATAGGAGTTTAACCCTGCCATAGCTAACTTCACGTCTCAACCTGAGGCGAACCAAATGACTCTTCTTCTTTCTCTCTTCTCATTGACCATGGCCTGCAGCGGCGAGGTCAACACAGACGACACCAGCAGCAGCGACGACACCGGCGTCGCGGACACTGCGGACACTGCGGACACCGCGGAGAGCTTTGACTGTGACTACTCCGCCATCGCTGGCGACTGGGCTGGCACGACCAACCAAGGTTTGGGCCAGACTCTGAACCTCGAGAGCGAGGTAAACTACGAGGAGATTGTCGGCATGAACAATCTCTACATGGGCGGCGAAGACCCCGTTTGCATCTTTGAGATGGATTGCCGCACGCCCGCGGAGGGAACTCTGTATCAGGTGTACAACACCGTAGCACCCGGCTCATCCGACCAGTGTCTACCCGGCTGGTACACCTTTGAGCCCGCCGGCGACGAGCTGCAGATCGCCTACCACGACACACAGTTCTCCGAGCCCCTGTTCACCTACAAGCTGCAGGCCAACTGATGCTCATTCTCCTCCTGGCGTGCACGCCGAACCTGACCCCGACGGACACCGACACCCAGGGGGAGACGGGAGAGGCGCTCCCGAGTTGCGCAACTGAAGCTGGGGATCTCACCACAGACCAGGCGGCATCCATCATCATCTCCAACACAGAGTTGGAGACCCTAGACCTGGGCCGGGGGGTGAGCGTCTGCGACTTGAACGGCGACGGTCACGGAGACCTCCTGGTCTCCGGTAGCCACGGTCCCCAGCGCCGCGGGGCCATCGGCGTGTTCTACGGACCCGCCACGGACTGGCCAAGCGAGATGGACCTAAGCGAGGCGGACAGCCTCATCCAAGGCAGCGTGGACTACACCTACTTGGGCATAAGCCTGGACTGTGGTGACCTGGACGGCGACGGCTTCGCTGACATCGTCGCGACGAACGCGGAGCTCCTCGACACAGAGATCCCAGCAGACACAGACTCTGGCGTCCACATCTGGTACGGAAGCCAAGACCCACTGTCGGCCACCCTCTCCGAGCTGCAAGCGGATGTGAGCCTGCACTACGACTACGGAAAGCCGTCAGCAAACAGACTGTACGGGATGAAGGTCTTGGTCTTGGACTTGGACGGAGACGGCCAAGCCGAAGTCTCCCTGGCGACCAACGAGTCGGGGGCTCAGGCTGGCGTACGAGACCGGGTATTCGTACTGGAAGGCGGACGCCACACATCGGGAGAGCTAACCGAGTCAACCTCTACCATTTGGGGCATTGAGGGGAGCGACATCAGCCCATCACAGATCGACCTCGACGGGTCCGGAGCCGGACTGTTGCTCAGCTACCGAGGAGCTAGGGACCCACTGGCGACCATCTTGGACAGTCCCCTAAGCCTTGGTACTGAGAGCTACGCCGAAGAGGAGGCTTGGCTGAGTCTTGAGATCGGAAAGAGCACAGACAGACTGCTCTCCCCAAGCTCAATCCAAGGTGACTCCGGTCCCATCTTGGTCGCACCTGCCGCAGACGCGCAGTTCACACAGGCGTTCTTGTTGGTGTTGAAAGATCTGGAGGAGGGATACAAGCTCGCCACAGACTCCCACAGAACAGCGATCTCCGAGCTCCAGCAGGTGCACATCACGCACGTCTATGCAGTAGGCGACTACAACGGCGACGGCGTCGAGGACCTTGGAGTCAATCTGTACCATGACCCCACCAGCGACGACCGATTCTGGGCCTTAGGCGTCTTGGACGGGAGCCAACTCGACACACCTGATGTGGCCCTAGAGTCTCTTCTCCTAAACAGAGTTCTACTCACAGAATCCAACGTAAACAACGGCGCGGACCAAGGGTTCAGCGACCTGGATGGTGACGGCTGTTCAGACTTGTTCTGGGGTGAACCCTACTTCGGACCCGCCGCCCCATACGCGCACGACCGAGGTCGCGTGATTGTGATGCTGTCGACGCAGCACTGACGATTCACACACCAGACCACTTCCGCGACAGCGGAGTCCTGAGCCGTGATCGAAGCAACGAGAAGGAGAACTGATGCTATTTCTACTGCTGGCGTGCAAGCCAAACACCGACACCCACTTGGACACTGGAGAGAGCCTTCCAGACTGTAAGATACAGAGTGGTGAGATTCCTACAGCGAAAACCCCGAAGGTTGATCGGAGTAGCGCGCCGACACGCTCCGTTCTACCAAGGCGCGAGACCGAAGGTGTGCCCTGGCACACCGAGCGTTGAAGCAACGCCGGCAGGACGGCGTGGGGCAAGCGAGACGACATCAACCAAGGTGGTTTTCGCTGTATGGAGGAGGCTGCATCTGTGATCATCTCCAACAGTCTGCAGCCTGGGCTGTACCTTGGCTCAGGTACGAGCAGCTGCGATCTGGACGGCGACGGACACCAAGACCTGCTCGTATCGGGCAACATCGGAGCCCAGTACCGCGGCGCCATTGGAGTGTTCTACGGTCCTGCCACAGAGTGGCCGAGGGAGCTAGACCTTACTGACGTGATCACTCCTGTTGAGCCTACTCGCACTCGCTCCTGAACCCGCTGGCCGCGTTGCTCAACGCTCGACGGGCTGGCGCACGCCTTCGGTCTCGCGCCTTGCCGGCGGGCCCAGGTTCTTCGCGCCAGCAGGATCAACAGTTCGGATCACGTCAGTAGCGAGGCCGACAGCCTGATCCAGGGCGGCGTGGGAACCGCGCTTCTGGGCACCACCCTGGACTGTGGAGATCTGGATGGGGACGGTTTCGGCGACATCGTGGCCGGCACCGGCGAGGCCTTCGACGGCGAAGGGATCGACAACGACTTTGGGGTTCACATTTGGTACGGCAGCGAGCAGCGCTTGGCGCCAAGCACCACTGAGCTGGAAGCGGACGCCGCGTTGTACTACGACTACGGATTGGAGCCGTCGTACACCATTCATTACATGAACGTACTCGTCGCGGATCTTGACGCTGATGGACGCGAGGAACTCGCCTTGGCTGCCAACGACTCCGCTGATCGGGAGAGCGGACGAGATCGGATCTTCCTCCTTGAAGGAGCAAGGCACAGCTCCGGGCTCTTGACCTCTGCAGCGTCTACGATCTGGGGTCTACCTGGCAAGGATGTTGTGCTGAACGCCGTGGACTTGGGTGAGCCTGGAAGGGCTCTGATGCTGGACTACGGCGCCCTCTCAGACCCCGCCTCGATGGTCCTGCGTCAACCATTGGGGCTGGCCTCCGAGAGCTACGCCGAAGAGCACTCCTGGCTTGATCTGGAGTTGGGGAAGAGCACCGACATTATGGGCAGTACGCGCGTCATCACGACCCAGGACGGCCCCATCTTCGTCACGGCGGCCTGGGATGAGACCTTAGCGTACGCATTCCTCTTGGTCTCAGAGACCCTTGAGGAAGGCTACGTTCTGGCGACGGACTTGGGAAAGACCGGCGAGACCCCCATTGTGGACTCCATCATTGGCGCGGTTTACCCCGTAGGCGACTACAACGGGGACGGCGTCGAGGACCTTGGCGCCGAGATGTACATGAACGGCAACAGCGCGGACCCGTACCAGACAGCGGGCGTCCTGGACGGTAGCCTGCTGGCTACCCCCGGTCTACCCTTGGAGTCGCTGCTGCTCAGCAGCTTCAGATTCGGGGGGCGCACCGACAACAGGGACGCCGACCAGGGCTTCGCGGACTTTGACGGCGATCGATGCCCCGATCTCTACTTGGGAGACATGTACTACAGTGCTGCCAACGATTCGGGCCAGGACGACGGCCGAGTGTTCGTGCTACTGAGCAGCAGGCGGTGAGTGGGTGAGGGTGCCCCAACGCTGGGGATCCGGACCGAGGTTTGGGAGACGTGGATGAGGATGCTTGTACAGACTTGCGCTTGGGTCGTGATCACTCCTGTTGAGCCTACTCGCACTCGCCCCTGAACCCGCTGGCTGCGTTGCCCTGCGCTCCGGGTGAAACCACTCGAAACCGACATGCTTCGGTCGGACCTAGTAGAGTTCCGTACTTACTGAGTACAGAACAAAATGAGACGACTGCCCCTCCTGCTCCTTCCCCTCTCCTTCTTGGTCGCCTGCGACAAGGATGACACCACTGAGACCGGCGAAGTCGTCGAGGCCACCAGCTGTGACTTCTCTGCCATCGCAGGCACATGGTCAGGAATCATTCCATCGGGTGAAACCCAATCCATGACCCTTGAGGCAGAAGCGGAGTTTGATGCATCGATCGGGAGCACCAACTTCTCCGATGGCGCGGGAGAAGAGTTCTGCTCCTTCGACATGCGGTGCAAGCCCTCGGCCACCGAAGGGACCTTCGTGGTCGAGAACGAAATCATAGAAGGAACCTGCACCGGGGGCTGGTACACCATGTCGCTGACAGGCGACGCCTTGGCGATCGACTACCACCTCGTCGAAGATGGCCCGGCAGGCAGCTCCTATGAGCTGACCAAAGAGTAGAGCAGCCCCTGGGATGCGCTGGACCCAGCTCATGAAGACTGGGTTCTAGCGCACCAGTGGGTTGATGTCCCCGCTCAGGCACACCCGCCCGCTCTTGGCCTCGCGCACTTCAAAGCCAAGGGAGTCCCCACGCTCTCCGCTCTCAAAGAGCACCCGCGATGGCAGCAGGACTGGGCGGCGGAAGGACGCGGTCACGCCAACGCTGTGGGTGGGCAAGTCTTCGTCCAGCTCACCCAGAGCCCGGGCCAAGGTCCACATTCCGTGTGCGATGGCGCGCTTAAAGCCGAAGAGCTTGGCGGTCAGAGCGGTGGTGTGGATGGGGTTCCAGTCTCCGCTGACCTTGGCGTACTTGCGGCCCTGGTTCCCTGGAATGGACCAGGCTGCGCTGCGGCGAACGTGAAGGGGCGCCTGCTCAGGCTGCTGACGCTTCAGTCCGTCCCCAGGACCGTGCTTGGAGAGCACCGTGGAGATGCCGCGCCAGATGACCTGGCCGTCCTCGTCCCGCAGCGCCGTGTGGATGTCGGCCTCGACCCCGCGACGGGCAGTGCGCTGTCCCTCCAGCCAGCAGGAGATGCCCACCTGCTCCCCTTCCAGGATGGGACGAACCTGCGCCACAGACTGACGCACATGCACCAAACCCATGGCGGGCAGCGGCATGTCGGGGTGGCTGGCCAACGCCAGGTGCAGAGGCTCGGCCAGAATCTGCGGATACAGAATGGGCAGGGGGCCCTCGGTCAGCCCACAAACGGCCCGGTACTCGGGCACGGTGGGCACCGTCCAGGATCGAAGGTGGGCCTCCAACCTGGGAATGCTCTCGCCCGGCTCCAATCCCGGCTTGCGGGACAGGAGCAGCTTGGAGAGGGAGATCTTCGGCGGCTCATCAAAGTCCAGCTGACGCTCGCTCATGACTCCACCGGCCACGCCTGCTCCTCTGCCCACGCACGAGGCCAGGCTGAGCCGCGGTTGCCCGGAATCTCCTTGCCCTGCGCATCGACCACGAAGTTGCCCACGTCACCAAAGGCCCGCTCGGAGTTGACCCGCCCATCGCGCTTGCGCATGGGCACCAACTTCGGCCCGCTGCGTAGGGAGACCACCTCGTGGGGCGCACAACGCAGGTCCACCAAGGCACCCTTTCGGGCTGGATTCATCAGCTGCTCTTCATTGCCGATGGGATCTGCAACGGTCTTGGCCTTGAGCGTCCAAACCAGCAGGCTGGTGGGCTCCTTGTCCGGGTAGGCCTTGGCCAGCAGGTCGGCGTAGCCAAAGAACTGCTTGCCGACATCGTTCTGGTTCACTGGGCCAGCCATCAGACAGATGCCGGCCAAGAGGTCACAGTCCGCGGGAAGCTCGGTCACACCGGCCAGCTCGCAGTACAAGGCCGAGCGCGCGGCCGCTGCACCAAAGGCACGCACAGCCTGGTTCCACTCCAGCCCAGAGGCCTCCACATCGCCACGGTCTAGGCCGCCGATGTAGATGCGCTGCCCAGCCAGGGCGAAGGCCTTTCGGCCCCGTGCCGCAGAGGAGCTCAGCAGCTTTCCAGTGGGCAGGTCGGCCCAGAGAGGGATGTTGTCCACCACGCGGTCGGTGATCTCGCCCAGCTCGGTACGAATCCCTCGCAGGCGCTCTTTGCCACCGTCGGTGAGCACATCGACGCGCTCCATCAACAGCAGCTCCTTGGCCTTCTCGCGGTCCACACCGGCCCAGTGGGCGAAGGCGTTGTAGCCGGCACGTCCGGCCTGAAAGGCCGTGTCGTCGCTCACGTCCATGTCCTGGCGGCCATGGTAGGGCGGCGGCGCCTTCTCCTCTTGATTCACCCCGGGCTGAATGCGCTCGGAGCGGAAAGAGAGCAGGTTTGCCCCAAGCTTTCTCCAAGTATTCTTGCTCAAGGAGACCGCCTGAGGAGTCGTGCCCACCTGGGTGACCACGTGAACGCGCCAGCCCAAGCGGCGCTCCTGGGTGGTCATGCCCGCCAGAGCCTCCAGCTCCGCGTTGACCGAGGCGTGCTCCCTTCGGCGGGCCTCTGTGCAGAAGGGCGCCGAGAAGACGTTGGCCCGCCGGGTACCTTCACTGGCCACCAGCGCAGCCCGCTCCATGGCGTCCATCCAGATGCCCAAGTGCAGGTGCTGCAGGTAGCCAATGGTGGGGATGTCGTCCTCGTGCCAGAGGGTCTTGCGGATTCCCCTCAGCGGCACGGTGCCCAGAGACAAGCCCTTCTTGTGGCCAATGAAGGTCAGCAGAAAGGTAAAGGGCGTGCGGTAGGGCCTAGCCAAACAGATGTGGGTGTAGGCCGCCCCTTCCAGAACCGGGCCTTCCAGGTGGTCCAGGGAGCCCAGCAGCTCTGCGACGCGCTTGGACTCCGCCGGCCCGACGGTGACCTGCCGGTGGCCGCGGAAGTTGGTGGACTGCCGGGCCGAGAGCACCCCCAGGCTGGCTTCTTCGAAGAGCTGCTGCTCCGTGGCCTTGGGGCCCGGAACGAAGGCCTCTGGGCGCTCTAGACAGAGCAGCGGCAGCACCGCGTTGACCTCGGTCGTGGACAGAGGCACACGCATGCGGAAGCCCACAGGACTGCCGGAGTCCAGCGAGGTGGGCAAGTGGTAGCGATTGCGCTTCTCCCCCTCCTCGGCGAAGGCCGCCTGACGGCTGACCCGCTGCTCGGCTGGTGGTGGAGAGATCGGCTGGATGGACAGGGGCTTCTGCATAGCCGTCAACTAACAAGATGAGGCCGCGCGGGGAATCGGATGCCATGAAACATGCGGGGCAGCCCCGCAGCGGGGTATTGGGCCGCCATGCTTCTGATCTTGCTTGCCTGTACCGACCCCTCCGGCGTCCCCGATGACACCGCCGCCCAACCCATCGACGCGCTGCGCGTGGTCACTTGGAATGTGGAGTCTTTGGGGGGGAGCGGGAGTGAAGAGCTGGACGACACCCGCGCCGTGCTCGAGCGCCTAGACGCCGATGTCTACGGCCTCAACGAGATCGACACAGGCGAGGACAGCACGCTCCAAGAGCTGGCCGACTCCATGGGCTACACCCTGCTGTTGCCCGACGACAACGACTTTGGTGGCATCCGAAACGCGGTCATGACGCGCTGGGAGGTGGCCTCCTCGAGCATCCACAGCAGCGAGAGCCTGTACCCAGGCGCCAAGGAGCTCACCCGCTGGGCACCGGAGCTGCGCGTCATCGGGCCCGAGAGCGGCGAGGAGGTCTCCATCTTCAGCGTGCACCTCAAGTCTGGCTACGACGACACGGACATCTTCCGGCGCACCATCGACGGCGTGCGCGTGGCTCAAGGCTCCGCTCAGGCCGGCTCCAAGGTGGTCGTACTGGGCGACTTCAACGCCGAGATCACCGACATGCCCGACGACCCGGGCACCTGGACCCGGGCACCTGGCGGGCTGCCAAGCACCTATGAGCTTGGAGATGACCTGCAGGACCGCATGGACGGGGAAGGCATCCTCTCCGACCCCTTCCAGCCCTTCTTGGACCAGGGCTTGATCCTGCTCGAGGCCAGTCAGCTCGACGGTGACCTGGGCACCCGCCCACGCAGCGGACGACGCATCGACTACGTGCTCACTGGACTTCCGAGCACCGGCACACAGATCTTCGACTGCATGGATGAGCACCTGGAAGGCAGCCTGCCCCTGGCTGGCGAGAGCGTGGGACGCGGCCAGTGCGAAGACGCCAGCGACCACCTGCCGGTCATCGCGGATCTGCGGCTCTCCACCGACTGAGCGAAGCGGCCTGAACCGGCCGGCCGCTAATACGCGTCGACCACGCCGCCTTGAACAAAGGCTTCGGTGCGCCCACTGGCCCTGAGCTCAGCGAGCACGCCCTCGGCGCCATCGAGCTCGGCCGAGACCGCCTGCGTCCTGCTGACAGGCCAGATGGCCAAGACATCGGTGCGTCCTTGGGAGGTCAAGGGAGCGCGCAGGCCAACTGGCAAGAGCGTGGAAGGGAGCAACAGCGCGTCCCTCATGCCCGTCTCGCCAAAACCAGGGCGAAGGGGGCCCAGGATGTCTCCTGGCCAAGTGGCCGAGCGAGAGGAGAAGGGCATGCGGGCCAAGCGGATGAAGAGCTGCACCGGCCAACTGCCAATGCCCTGCACAAGCTCCTTGCTCAGGGTCCAGCAGAGCTCCACCCGACGCGGAGTGTCCACGGCCACGACGGGCATCTTGTGGCGGCGCATTCCGTCGCTGATCAGGGTGACGCAGTCCGGGTGACCTGGGGCTTGGTACACGTGAACGGTCAGGGCCAAGCGGGTGTCGGGGTCCGTAAAGCGCTCGATGGGCGGGCCCAAGCTCTCGCTGAGCAGAGATGCGAAGCCTTCGGCCAGCTCCGTGCTCTGGCGCGGGCGGGCAGCCCAGCTTGAGTCTGGGTCGGAGGCGTCCTCGTCCCAGCCCGCCATGACCTCGGCGTCGAGGTGATCATCGATCAGCAGAGAGCGGGACGTGTCCAGGGGCGTGGGGAGCTGGGTGTCTGCAGCCGAGTGCTCCTCCACCTGAGCGATCAGACCAGCCGGCTCGGGCAAGTCGAAGGGGTCGCTGGGCGGCGGCGGCTCTTCGATGAACTCCGGCTCCACCATCACCGCCTGCACCACCTTCTTGCCAGAAGGCAGAGGAGGCAGGGCCTCTTCGGGGTCCAAGGCGGCGCTGGGCTGGCGCCTGACCCACTCCAGAGGCACCGCCAAGAGAGGGAGCTGCCGACCATCGGTGGAGCGGATTCGGTCCGGCCGCACCATGAGCAGGCCATTGCGCAGCCCGAGCGGAAAGAGCTTGAAGGCCAAAGGCAGCACCGGCCCTTGGGTGAGCTGTTCGGGGGAGAAGATGTTCCGAGGGCCCACGGGAACCGGTAGATCTGGCGGGTCGGGGCGAAGGTCCACCCGGACCTTGCGCAGCAGGCGCACAAAGCCCCCCAGCGCCGGACGCAGGCGCGCGAAGATCTCCGGTGTGCCCAAGAGCTCGGCTTGGAAGGGCTCGGCCAACATGTCGCCGACCAGATCCCAGGGGTCTCTCAGCTCTTCGATGGCCCGGGCCAAGCCCAACATGCGCTCGGAGGTGGCCAAGGTCTGGATGTGGGTGTCCGGCCCCAGCTCCACCTCGTGGGCCGCCAAGCAGTTGCCGCAGCTGAGCACGTAGCGCAAAGGCTGGCCGGCCTTGGGGCGCCTGCCGAAGATCCGTGCACCAGGAACTTGCTCCCTCCAGGGGTCGGAGAGCACCCTCTGGGCATCCAGGTGGGCGGCGCAGTTGGAGCACTTCAGGCTGGATGTCTCAGACAAGGGGCCTCAGGGACAGGGACGAACCAAGCGGATCCCAATCATGGTGCCACGGTACCCCGCGTCCAAGCGGTAGCGATGGGCGGCACGGCTGATCTCGCCCACTCCATGAAAGTGCCCGCCACGCAAGGAACGCGCGCCCTCTCCCGCTTGTGGCTCCACCAAAACACGCCCGGACGATACCTTAGGTCCAAGCTCCCGATACAGATCTTCACACCAGTCCATCACGTTGCCGCCCAGGCCCAGGATCCCGTACGGGCTCTGGTCCGCTGGGAAGTCCCCTGGGCTGGCGACAGCAGGCCTCTCCGGAAGGCTTTCACGCATGTTGCACCAGGTGGGATCCAGGAAATTGCCCCAAGGAAAAGAGCGCGCATCCACTCCTCGGGCCGCTTTCTCCCACTCCAGCTCGAAGGGCAGCCGCCAAGGCAGCCCACTCTCCTGCGCGACCCAAGCCGCGTAGGCCTTGGCCGAGTGCCAATCCACCAACACCACCGGCTTGTCGGGCGAGGCATCGAACATGCTCAGGTCGGTGCGGCAGCTGTAGTGATGGCCCTCCATCTTGAGCAGCGGAAAGTTCTCGAACCGAGGCGCGCAGCGCTGGGCTCTCTCCCCCTCGCCTGCGTCGATCAGGGCATTAAGGAAGGCGCAGTACTCGGCGTTTGTCACCGGATCTCGGCGCATCACGAAGGGCGCTACCCACAGACGCTCTCGGGCCAGGGCGGAGGGAGCCAGTGGATCCCCGCCCGCCGTGAACCATCCCCCAGGCACAAAGCAGTCCTCCCCACCTGAGCTGCCTTGAGGGGGAAGCACCAACGAGGCCAGGTTGTCCTGATCCACGCTGTCCCAACGCCCCTCTCGCTCGATGCTCACTGGATAGCGCACGCTCTCGTGGCCCTCCTTGTGGAGCACAACCAAGAAGTCGCCCATGGGCAGCCGCACAGTCAGCGGGGTGCTGCCCAGGCTGCGCACACGCTCGGCCCGGAGACGTCTTCCTTGCTCGACGTAGCGGTAGACCACCGCCTCAGCACCCGCCGGCTCCGTCTTCAAACTCAACACGCCACGGCCTTCCAAGAAGGCTCGGTGCTCGCCGCGGTCATGGTCGCGCAAGAAGCGCTCCCACTGCCCAGCGCGCTGCCAATCGCGGTCCGCCTCGGCCTGTACCATCAGCTCTCTGTAGATCCGAGCCAAGCCTTCATGGGCCTCGGGCAGCTCGGGGTCCAGATTCAGGGCGTCGTGCAGGGCCCGGCGTGCATCCAACTCCAGGAGCGCCGCCCGAGCCCGAGCCTGCGCCGCTTGGTCTTCCAAGGCCCAGCCACTGTGTTTGTCCGTGACAGGGTCGTGGCCTTTGACCGACTCCAGGGCGCCTAGGGCGCCGGCCTTTAGGTCCTGCGCCTGGCGGCGTAGCTCCTCGGCCCGCGGCAAGAGCCCTTTGGCCTCGCCCACCCGAAGCAGGGCGCGTTGCCGGCGCATGGATCCGTCCAACCAGGCCTCTACGGCTGCAGCGAGCGCGCCGCCGTCGGCGTAGCGGTCCTTCACCTCTCGGGCCATTGCGCGCTCACAGATCTCGCTGAGCCCTTCCGGAATCGGCGGCCCACGGCGGGCCTCCTCCAAGGGTTTGGGCGGACCGGCCAAGACCTGGTCCAGCACCGTCTGCGCGTCCTCGCCCCGGTAAGGCGTGCGCCCAGAGAGCAGCTTGTAGAGCACCGCTCCCAAACTGAAGACATCAGAGGCCGGTCCAACCTCGTCCCAAGCCCCTCGCGCTTGCTCCGGCGGCATGTAGGACGGTGTGCCAAAGACACGCCCAACCCGCGTCAACTTGGGGCTGCTCTGGGAGAGGCTGCGCTCGGTGACCACCCCTTCGCTGGCGTTGAGGCTTTGGTCCACCTGGCCGGTCACCTTGGCCAAGCCCCAGTCCAGGACCAGCACCTCACCAAAGTCTCCGAGCATCAGGTTGCTGGGTTTGAGATCCCGATGCACAACGCCCCGTGCGTGCGAGTACGCCATGGTCTCGCATGCACGGCGAAAGGCCTCGATCATCTTGCGCAAGGTCCAGCCGCTATCGGTGACCCCCCAGCGGCCAAGTTCGCTCGCCCCATGCAACTCACGAATGATCGCGCTGAGAGTCTTTCCCTGGACCTCTTCCATCGTGAAGTAGACGCGGCCGTCTTCCAAGCGCCCAAACTCGTGAACCGCGACCACACCTGGATGGCGGAGCTGGGCGGTGACTTGGGCCTCTTCCAAGAAGCGGGTGAGCTGGGCCGACTTGGCGCAAAGGGGGGCGCGCAGAGCCTTCAGAGCCATAGAGCGAGAGAGTTCCGTGTCCCGAACCCTAAAGACCTCGCCCATGCCCCCTTCCCCGATCAGACCCAGTTGCTCGTATCGGCCAAGAGTGATCGGAGGCTTGCTACGTAAGGAGAAGTCCTCACCCGTCAGATCGATGGTTGAGGGCGCTCCCATGCTCACCGAGTGGGCCCCCTGCTGAGCCTGCTGAACGACGGAGCGGAGGGCATCTACGAGCTCTGGATCGAGCTGGTGCCGGGCCGCAACTTCCTTGATCCAAGCCTCGTCCATGCTGTCCTCGGTCTCATCTTGGTGCCGAAGTGTAACGAGAACAGCGTATGATCCCACTCTGATGAGCACGACGCTTGGCCCATACGACCTGATCCGGCCCATTCGCCAAGGCGGCATGGGCGAAGTCTGGCTGGCCCGCCGGAACATGGACGGGCGGGTGGCAGCGGTCAAGGTCCTGCGCCACGGACTGCGTGGACGCATGATGCGCAGAGGCTTGACCACGGAGATTCGCGCGGTCGCAGCCCTGGATCACCCCCACATCGTGAGCCTCTACGACCACGGTCTGGTGCGCCGCGACGAGGCGGACGGCAACCGCCTGGCCACCGGAACGCCCTGGCTGGCGATGGAGTATGTGCCCGGCGGCACCCTGGCCGAGAGCATGCACCCCTCTTGGCCTCAAGCACGCCAGTGGATGCTGGAGCTGCTCGAAGCGCTGGCCCACGCCCACGCCCGCGGCGTGATCCACCGCGACCTAAAACCCGCCAACGTGCTCTTTGACGAGGGCGGCCGGGTCAAGCTGGGCGACTTTGGCTTGGCCTATCTGCAGGAGCGCCACCTGGATGGCACCGAGAGTGCCCCGCTCGGCGGCGGCACAGCCGCGTGGATGGCTCCGGAGCAGCACGCTCGCCGGTGGGTGGACCAAGGCCCCTGGACGGACCTGTACACCTTGGGCGCTCTGGGCTGGTGCTTGCTCACTGGACAGCGGGTCTTCCAAGGAAAGCCCAGACAGGTTCGCGCCGCCCACCTCTGCGCCTGTCTCTTATACACATCTCCGAGCCCACGAGACAGGCA
>CAJXRZ010000011.1 GCA_913060515.1 uncultured Pseudomonadota bacterium
CACTATCCTCTTCGTCGGCAGCGTCAGATGTGTATAAGAGACAGCCCGAGGGACGTACGCAGTCTGAAGCCCGAAGACTAAATCACCAGAACTCGACAGGGTCGCACCGTAGACATTGCTGTTGGTGACTAACTCTCGAGCGGATTCATCCCATGAGTAGTCTGTTTCCGCATACATTGGCATTGGGTAGCCAGCAAAAGTAGACGCTCCGGTGCTCAACATGCCCGGAACGATCAAGGCCGTTGTTGTAAATGCGGTTTCGGGATCGATCCTGACAACCACCAAGAAGTCATACTCGGAACTTCGGCTACCCCCGATGACCGTATCGAACCCTGCCCAAGAGAAGCTAGATTCAAGGGCCGCGAGTGATTGACAAGAACCATCAAACCAAAACTCCTCAAAGCACAGTCAGGGAAGCTCTGCATGGATGTTTGGACGGGCTGGACCGACGAATTGTAGTCTAAGATTTTCAGATAGTTACTAGCACCACAAACATCCTACCGAACACAACCCGAGCCCCTTGGGGTCCAAAACCATGGCTTGCCTCTAGCGCTCACAACAGCCCGGTCACCAACTCCGGGAACACGATGATCAACAGCAGCCCCAGCGCCTGAATCGCGATGAAGGGCAGCACCCCTCTGTAGATCGCAGACGTAGGCATCTCTTTGGGGGCCACCCCGCGCAGGTAGAAGAGCGAGAAGCCGAAGGGTGGGGTCAGGAAGCTGGTCTGCAGGTTCATGCCAATCATCACGCCGAACCACACCATGTCGATGCCCAAGATGCGCGCTGCGGGCACCAGCAAGGGCAGGATGATGAAAGCGATCTCGAAGAAGTCGATGAAGAAGCCCAGCACGAAGATGACCAGGTTGGCCACGACCAGCAGACCGATCTTGCCGCCGGGCAGGTTGGTCAGAAGATCCTCGATGAAGACATCGCCGTAGAGCCCTCGAAAGACCAGGGCAAAGGCGGTGCTTCCTACGAGTAGGAAGACCACCATGGCGCTCAGCTCGGTGGTCTTCTCCAGGGAGCCGACCAGGGCCTTCTTGTCCAAGCGCCCGTTGAGCTTGGCCAGAATCATGGCGCCCACGGCGCCCAGCGCACCGGCCTCGGTGGGGGTAGCGATTCCAGCGAAGATGCTGCCTAGGACCACCAGGATCAGGAGCAAGGGAGGCAGCATGGCGCGGGAGATCTGCTTGAAGAGCTCCATCCCCTGCAAGGTGCGCTCAGAGGCCGGGAGCGCAGGCGCCGCCTCGGGCTTGAAGTAGGCGAAGATGACCACGTAGATGGCGTACATGCCGGCGAGCATCAGGCCGGGCACCAGGGAGCCGACGAAGAGCTCGCCGACGGAGATGCCCATCTGGTCGGCCAAGACCACCAACACGACGCTGGGTGGGATGATCTGCCCCAAGGTGCCGCTTGCCGTGATGACCCCGGCGGAGAGCTCCTGTGAGTAGCCGTAGCGCAGCATGATGGGCAGGCTGATCATGCCCATGGCGACCACGCTGGCCCCGACCACCCCGGTCGCTGCAGCCAGCAAGCCACCGACGAAGATGACCGCCAAGGCCAAGCCACCGCGCATGGGACCGAAGAGCTGACCGATGGCCTTGAGCAGGTCCTCGGCCAGTCGGGAGCGCTCCAGGATGGTGCCCATGAAGATGAAGAAGGGCACCGCGAGCAGTACCTGGTTGCTCATGATGCCGAAGATGCGCTCGGGCATGGCCAGGAGCAGTGTCCAGTCAAAGAGCCAGCGCTGCACCCCGACAAAGGCAAAGAGGATGGCCACGCCGCCCAGAGCAAAGGCCACCGGGTAGCCGCTGAAGATCAGGGACAAGGCGCCCAGAAACATCAGCGGCCCAAGCCAGGCATCGGGCACCACGCCACCAAATCCCAAGAGACCGGCCACGACCACGCAGAAGAGCGGAATCAGCAGGCCAGCCCAACCCTTGCCATCGGCTTCTTTTAGGCGGTGGTAGGCGCGAATTCCCTGCCCTACGCCTGCGGCCAGCACCAGGTAGAAGCACAGCAAGATCATCGATTTGATGGGCCATCTCGGCAGCCCGCCGGGGTCCGGAGAGCCCTCCATCACCCGCCAGCTCTCGGCCACACTTGGGAAACACACCCAGATGCAGACCCCCACAAAGGGCAGCAGCAAGAAGAGCACCCCGGCCAGGTCCGTGGCGGCCTTGTTCGCCGGCTTCATGCGGCCGTAGACCACGTCCACCCGTACGTGGGCATCTCGCTGCAGGGTCCAGCTCGCGCCGATCAAGAACACCGCGGAGAACAAGGCCCACTGGAGCTCCAGCATGGCGTTGGAGCTCAGGTTCATGCCCGCAAACTTGGAGCTGTAGCGCAGCAGAGCATTGGCCGCGCCCAGCACCACCATGAGCAGAGTCGCCCAAGAGATGGCCTTGCCCAGGCGGGCAATGACCCAGTCGATGCGGTTGGCCAAGACGAGCATGGGGCCCATCATGCCCCAGGTGCTGCTCCGCCAAGCGCCCTCAGCCAGCCAGCTCAGCGCGTACCATGTCCAGGTTCTGCTGAATGGGCTCGTTGTAGCTGGATTCTGGATAGAAGGTCAGCAGGCCGACAAGCAGGGTCTCGACCTCCCGCAGAGAGCGGGTTCGTGCGTCTCCAGCCGGCAGATCTCGAGCAGCCAGGAACATCTCTCCGGCCCGCTCACGCTCGATGCGCACAAAGCCATCGACCGCCTCCTTCCAAAGCCCGCGGGTCACGCTGTCCCAGAGCGGGCCGTCCTTGAAAGGCTCCAAGGTCGTCATGGCGTCTTGGTAGTCGCCGGTGGCCAGCTGCTCCCGCGCCTGGGCCTGGGCATCCCCCAACGCGATGCTGGGCTCCGATCCAAGCTGAGCCCCTCCTGTCTCAGCCAAGGCGGTGTCCAGCGCACCTTGGTCGACATCCTCAATGATCTCCTCGACGCTTCCACCACCCTCGGCGATGGTCCCAATGAGGAACCCCCCCTCTTCAATGACCTCTTCCTGGGCGCGCTGCTCGATCTCGAGAATGGCCTCCAAGTAGGCCTGGACCGCCAGCTCACTGGACTTGCCGTCGCGCAGGGCCAAGGTGAGGTTGTGGGCCGCGCTCAGTCGGTCCAAGCGGTCACGGTCTTGGACGCCGCCCTCGTTGAGCAGCGTCGTGAGCTCCTCCTCGTATGGAGAGAAGTCCACCTGCGGCTGTACCTGCGCAGAGGTCTGCCCGGCGGCGACCTGTTCTTGGGTCAGGGCCGGCTGGGGGGTGGTCCCATAGGGCTTGATCACACAGGCGAGCGAGGCGAAGAGCAGCATCATGTTCATGGGGCGGTCCTAACTCCTCACTGGATCCCGTCCCAAACACTGGGCGGGTCCTTCGGGGAAATTCTTGGTTCTACTCCTGGCACTTCCCACGGTGACTCGGTCCACTCTGGAGACGGCAGCTCCGCAGGAGCGCTCTGGTCCTGGGCCCGGTCGGCCAAGGGTGCAAAGCGCCGCTTGACCTGTTCAGCATTGCCGTAGACCAGCACCGTGCGCCCTTCTTCCGGGTCGCCACCGGCCAGCCCCGAGTAGTCCACGACAGGGACATAGCTGTAGCCACTCTCCAGCTCCTCTTGGAAGCTGACCTTGCCCATCAGGCCTTCGCTCTTCAGGCCCTCGACCGTGCCCATCCACGCTGGAAGCGCGCCGCTGGAGCCGGCCAACTTGATGTTGCCGCGCACCATCTGACGGTTGTCGTCGTAGCCGACATAAGTGGCCACCGTGTAGGCGTGCGTCGGGTCCAAACGGCCCTTCTCATCGGCGATGGGAGCGTGCCCGATGAAGGCTGCGTTCTTGAAGTCGTTGGTGGTTCCAGTCTTGCCGCCCAAGGGGAAGTCCCCGGCAATGCGGGCGGCCCTGCGGCCGGTTCCGTGGGTGACCACGTTCCGAAGAATGTCCACGGTCAGCCGGCCTGCGACGGGGTCCGCGACTTGGGTCGCCTCTGGCTCCGCCCGGTAGATCACGTTCCCATCGCGGTCGCGAATCTCCTGAATGAGCAAGGCTGGCGCCCCCTGAACCGGCACATCAAAGTCGCTGCGCAGGCCCGGCACGGCGCTGTCTTCAAAGCCAGAGCCCGGGAAGCTCCAAGCTTGGCCGGAGAGGTAGCCCTGGTAGACCTGGGCGGCCTCCAACAGGCTGATGTCCAGCGCACCCAGTGGCATCGAGAGCACCGGCGGGAGCTCTTCACGCACGCCATAGGCCTCGGCCAGGTCCGCGATGTAGTGCATGCCCAGGATGAGGCGGAAGTCGGGGTGGATCATGAGCTGTTCCGCGTCGTAGGGGTCCAGGTCCGCCCTCTCCTCCGCCATACGATCCATCGCTCCCCGAATCGAGGTCAGCGTGGAGCTGTGCAGACGCCCTTCCACGAGCACGTCCTTGCGCAGCTTGGGCAGCCGGGGATTGCCCAAGCGGTAGACCAGGTCATCGGAGACCGGACGGTAGGCCGCGCTCGGAGGCTCCTCTCCACACGCCAAGTCAAAGCCACCGGCAGACAGGCGTACCGTCAGCAGGTCAAAGTCGGCGGGGTCGATCTCGCGGGGCTCTGGAGTGGCCTTTTCCTGGCCGAAAGTGACGCCCAAACTCTCGAGCATCTTGCGCCGCGGAGACACATCGGACTTGATGGGCGCCTGCAAGGCCAACAAGGCATCGAGCTGCTGCTCGCACCCGAGCTGGCGCTCTTCCAAGTACAGGAAGTTCTGCTGGGTGTTCGCCAACTTGATGGCGTCCCCCTTCACCCGCGCGGCCTCGTCCGAGAACCCTCGACCGTAGTGCAGCGAGCGAACCTCGATGGCGTCCTGCGGGTTCCCAGTGAAGCTCAGGCCGCTGATGACGTCCTCTTTGACCGCATGGAAGTAGGACTCCGGCAGCCGTGCCCGCGTCGCGACCACGCCGTGTTGGTCCCGGATGCGCGCGATGTAGTCCTGACGAGACTCACCCTTCCGCTGAGAGAGCCCAGTGAGCTCTGAGAGGCGGCGAACCTGCTCGTCGTTGAGGCGATCGGTCAGGTGGTAGAGCAGCCAGATGCTGGCCAAGTTCTCCGAACGCACACCGGCCCAGTTCAGGCTCACGAAGTCCTCGGACTTGTGGTCGGGCCGTGGGTAGTACCAGGTGCCGGTGAAGGGGAAGACCCCGCGGCGGTTGTCCAGCACATCCGTTGGCGTCCAGCCCAACTGCAGGGCGGCGTTGAAGACCAGCACCTTCCAGGTAGAGCCGAGCTGACGCTTGGCGGCCACAGCCCGGTTGAAGTTCCGGTTGTCAGAGCCGCCGACCATGGCCCGCACTCGGCCATCTTCAAGTACGACCACCGCACCCTGAAGCTCCGGTCGAAACTCCAGATCGCAGATCATGGGTTGGCCATCGGAGCGCACGCTCACCCAGACCACCGCATCGTCCTTGAGGGCGTCCCGCAGCGCAGCCCGTGAGGCCTTGTCCGACTTGGAGTTCTTGCTGCCGTTTGCCACCGCAAGGATGTCCGCAGCACGCTGAATCGCCTGCCCGTCCAGGCGACCCTGCACACCGCCGCCAAGGTCCAAGTTCAAGCCGGTCTCATCTCGTCCGGTGATCCTGGCGTGCCGGAAGCTGTGCACCAGGGGCGCATCGGCGTCCACGGTGGGCGCAGGCCCATCGCTGATGAAGGACTTGGCCGAGGCCCCCTCAAGCGCCGGTCCTGCCGCGCTCAGGTGATGCCAGAGACCATAGGTGGCGCTGCGTTGCGCCGGCTCATGCAGCGTTGTGACCACCTGCAGTCCACTGGTCGCTGGGTTCTCGATCCCGGCAGCGGCCAAGATCTCCGGGAAAGGGGCCAACTCCAGGTGCCGGGCGACCTCGTCCAACAGCACGGAGGAGTCGTAGCGGAAGGCGCCCTCGGAGAACTGCATCTCCGCGTCGAAGTTCGCGTCCAGCTGCTCTTGGGTGATCTTGCCGTCGATGTGCATGCGCTCGAGCACATAGTTGGCGCGCTTCAGCGCCCTGAGCTCCTTGGCGTCCCGCGCCTCCGGGGTCTGGGCCAAGAAGGGATTGTAGTTGCCCGGTCCCTTGACCATGCCGGCCAGAAAGGCGCACTCCTGCAGGGTCAGCTCCTCCTCGTGGATGTCCTTGTCGAAGAAGTAGCGGGCCGCGATTCCCAAGCCACGCCCGTTGCCGTGCACGTGAAACTGGTTGGCGTAGAACTCGAGAATGTCGGTCTTCTCGTAGTGCGCCTCCAGTCGGTAGGAGTCCAGCACCTCGTACATCTTGCCGTGCACATCGCGCGTGCCCGGGTGGAAGAGGTTCTCGCTGGTCTGCATGGTCAGAGTACTGCCACCGCTGACCACGCGTCCGGCCTTGATGTTCTGGGACATGGCGCGGCCAAAGCCCACCCAGTCCACGCCGCCATGCTCAAAGAAGCGCTGGTCCTCGGCGCTGGTGATGGCGTCCACCCAGCACTCGGGGATGTCCTCGTACTCCACGTAGATGCGGTGCTCTTCGGCAAAGAACACCCCGATGGGGGTCTCGCCATCGGAGTAAAGGACAGGAGATTCCTGGGCGATGAGCTCCTGGATGTGCTCCTTTTGAAGGTGCTCTCCAGGCTCGTCGATCACGAGCATCTTGTAGCCGACGCCGAGCGCAAGGACGCCGACAACCAGGAGAACCAGAGCGATGAGCAACATAGGTTTGAGAACCTTCCACAACCGGGTCATGCCATCGCCTCCTGGAGCAAGAGCTGCTCAAGCGCTGCGTAGGTGCGCTCCCGGGGCATGGCTCGGGCTGCTTGAATGCACATACGGCTCAACTCCGCTCCCCCTTTCAGGGCAGTGTGTAGCGCGGCCACCAATTCGGCGTGGTTGCCACCGGTCAGGCCCTGGATCGGGAAAACTTCGGAGACGCCATTCCAGGGTGTGGTGACCGGCACCACCCCACAGGCCATCGCCTCCAAACAGACGTTGCCGTAGGGCTCGTAGGACGTGGGCAACAGCAACACGTCAACAGCGGGCAACCAGTCCTCGGGCGCGCGCACCGGACCAACAAAGTGCAGGTCGGGGTTTCGCCTAAGCCACATGTCAAATCTGTGGTCTGCGCCCATCACGACCAGATCCAGCCCCACCTCCCGCGCCACCTCGGCCGCCACCGCCAAGCCCTTTCTCTCAAAGCCGGTGCCCAGGAAACCGAGCACCTTGGCCTGTGGGTCCAACCCCAGCTCTCTGCGGCGTGCCAGGCGGGCTTCCGCATTGGGCCGGAAGCGTGCCGAGTCCACCCCGTTGGGCAACACCTGGATGCGCTCGGGGTCGGCCCCGTAGCAACGCACCAGATCATCAGCAGCCTGCCGAGAAGGCGAGACAACGGTCTTGGCAGACAGCACCGCTTCCCGGTCCACCGAGCGCTCCAGCCAGGCCTGGGGATTGGCCTTCCACTTGGGCTTGCAGGCCTCCAAGTAGGCTTGGTGCGCGCCGCCTCCACAGCGAAAGATCTGATGACCGCGTGTGCGTCCGAAACCCATCACGACTTGGTGCCCCCCGCCGCTTGCGGCGATGGAGCTTCGATACAGGCTGAGCACCTTGGCCGGTCGCAGCATGGGCAGATGGTGAAAGACGGGCCCGTCCTGGACCAGATCTTCTCGAATCTCATTGCAGTAGACATGCACCTCATGCCCTCTCTGCAGCAAGTGACGTGCCAGACCGACCACGAAGCGCTCGGTGCCTCCATGTTCGGTGTAGCGGCGATGAACCAATGCCACGTTCATTCGGCGGGCATCCTTTGCTTTCGCCAGGTCCGACCCCACTTCAGCGCCACGTAAGCTGCCCCAAGCCAGGCCAGCATCCACCCGGCCACGCCGTCTACAAATCCACCCTGGAGTAGATAGGCTTTTACGAAATGTAGCGGCGGCCGCAGCAGCACGTCCCAAATCCGAGCCCGCTTTTCGGTCTTCTCCGCGAAGAGGCCCGTATAGAAATCGATGCTCTGGAGGTGCTCTCGCATGCTCCGGTACGGCTGGTGCACGATGCGCCCGGGGAGCGCCCGGGTGGGGCCGTCCACCTTGAGGATCTCGTGCACCTCCGAGACCCAAGTGCTGTGCTTGCGGTGGGCCATGCGCGACATGCGCTTGGGGCCAAAGCTGCCCGCTCGCACGCGGTGTCCCAGCCAGATGTTCTCCCGGGTCAGCAGAAAGCCGCGCTCGGGCGGGGTCTCGGGGAGCGCCTCCAAGGCGGCCCGCAGAGTGGGATCAATGACCTCGTCGGCGTCCAAGAAGAGCACCCAGTCGCAGGAGACCCGCTCCATCGCGCGGTTGCGTTGCTGTGGAAAGCCGGGCCAATCCACCTCCTCCACACGCGCCCCAAGCGAGCGCGCCAAGTCCACCGTGCCGTCCTCACTCCCCGAGTCCAAGACCAGGATCTCCTGGGCAAAGGGCACGCTGGCGATGGCCGCGCCGATGCGGTCGACCTCGTTCTTGGACAGGATGACGACGCTGATCTGCAAAAGGCTCCCTGGGCTCCGGACGGGATATCGACGGCGGCATGATCGCGCACTACCTCGACCACTATGCCGACGCCCGAGCCGACTTCCTCCAGAAGGGGAAGGCTCTGGGTGCCAAGACTTGGGCGCTGCCCATCGCCGCCACGGGCCCAGAGGGTCTGGCGCTGAGCATCGACATCGCCTGGCTTGGCCCGCCCAAGGCCAAACGAGCGCTGCTTCACTGCTCCGGACTGCACGGCATCGAGGGGGTCTGCGGCTCTGCGATCCAGCGCGCACTGATGGAGAAGCTGCCCGAGCTTCCCCCGGACACCGCCTTGATCCTTGTGCACGCGATGAACCCCTACGGCTGGGCATGGCGCCGTCGGGTCAACGAGTCCAACGTGGATCTGAACCGGAACTTCTTGGCCCCGGACCGCCCATACGAAGGCGCACCCGAGGGCTACGCCAAGATGGACGCGCTGCTCAATCCACCCTCGCCCCCCTCTGCGGATCTCTACTACCCACGGGCCGCGTGGTCGGTCTTGCGCCACGGCTTCAACGCCATGAAGCAAGCGGTCGTAGGGGGGCAGTACGCCTTCCCGAAGGGCCTGTTCTTCGGCGGCACACAGCTCGAGGAGGGCCCCGCAGCCTACAGCGCCTGGGTCAGTGACAACCTCCAGGATTTGGAGCGCCTGGTGGTCCTCGACATTCACACCGGGCTCGGGCCTCCGGCCTACGACACTCTGCTGGTCGATGTGCCAGCGCGCTCCCCCCAAGAGGCCACCTTGGCCAAGGCCTTCCAACACGAAGTGGTGCCCTGGGACCCGGATGCGGGCGTGGCCTATGCCATCGAAGGCGCCCACATGAGCCTGTACGAGCGCCTGCTCACCGCCCGCACCGACACGGTGACACAGGAGTTTGGAACACGAAAATCCCTCGCCGTGCTCAAGGCCCTGCGCGAGGAGAACCGCCTACACCTGCACGGGCGGCCCGCCCTCGACCACCCTGCGAAAGTGGGAATGCTGGAGACCTTTGCCCCCACCGCCAAGGCATGGCGCCGTGAGGTCTTGGAGCGCGGACTTCGGGTCGCAAATCAGGCGCTGGGGCTGCTCAAGGACTGAAGCTTGGCCAGAAAGTCGGCCAGAAAAGGATCCGTGGGCTCGGGCAGCGCCTCTCGGTGGAACCAGCGCGCCTGAGCAAACTCCTCCCCGTCGAAGGCCAAGGCCGCATGCCGGTCTCCGGAAAAGGCGAACCACAGGCTCACGTCGACATGACTGGGCGCAGCCCCGACCGTCTCGGTCCACGTCAACAACACCGGATCGGCCCAGGCCAGCTCCAGTGACAGGCCCAGCTCCTCCCTGAGCTCCCGCTTCGCGGCCTGTAGCGGCGCTTCATCGGCGTCCACGTGGCCCCCAGTCGGCAACCACCTTCCAGCGGAGCGGTGAGCCACCAGCAAAACCCAGGGTCCATCCACGACCGCCGAATAGCAGACCAAGTGTGGGGAGGGCGTGCCGGGCTTGACCCGTCGGATCAACGGACCACCCGAGTCCACCCAGGCCAGTGCCCGCTCCAGGACCTCCGCTTCCCAAGGCAGCACGGAGGGGACCCGCAGCAGACTCTCTCGGATCGCGCCCCTCACTCCTCTGCCTCCCGCACGCTTCCTTCCACCTGGCCGCTCTCCCAGAACCCCAAGGTCAGCCAGTTCACGTTGGTGAATCCCGCCGCGCGATCCACGGCGAACTCCAAAGCCAGATCGCGCTCCCAGGGCCCGACAGAGATCGGGATCACACGCATCTCCAGACCGGCTGTGCCGTGCCAGTTTCCTGTGAGCTGCTCCAGTCGGCTGGCCTCGCGCCATGTGCCCGAGCGAACGCGCAGGCGGTGTTCGATCACCTCGACCTCCAGGCCCATCCTGGGCGAGATGGTCAGGTTTCTTCCTTGCTCCACCCACTCATTGCTGGGCACGTAGAGGTTCTCGATCGCACCGGCGTCGTCCACCGGTCCCTCAAAGACCATGTCCACGGCCAAGCGCATCGGGACAGGCTTGGGCCACGGCGCGATGAAAACCCGTGACAATCCGAATCCGAACTCCCAAGGTGCAACCGCCACATCTGGCGCATCGTAGCTGGCAGTCATCGCTGGAGCGAGCACCCGACTTCGGTAGCTGAACCCCACGTTGACCCCCTCATCCAAGGCGGTGACCAGGTAGCCCACCTGCCAGCCCACCCCGGCGTAGTTCAGATCCGGCTGACCCGGACGCTGAATGGACGCGGAGACCGTGCGCAGGCCCACCCCCAAGGCACCGGTACGCAGCTGGACACCGCTCGTCAGGTGGCCTTCGGTGAAGAGAAGCTGACCATCCGCGCTGCTGTCTTGAAGGGTGGTGATCACCAAGCCCACGCCCACCCGCTTGTAGCGACCAGCCAATCCCACATCCAAGCGGTTCTCCACCCAGCTCTCGGCCAGGCGCTGATCCTCCAAGCCCGTCAGCACGAGCGCAGAGGACAGTGAGAGCACACCGGTCAGCCCAAATTTCCCCTGATGTTCCTTACGAACCGCGGGGGCAGCCGGATTGAAGAACACACCCTTGGCCCCATTGGCAAAGGCCATGCCTGCGCTGCCCATTGCCATGGACTCGGCAGAGGTCACCGGCACCCTGCGGCTCAGCTCGAGCTGCAGCGGCTCTTGGGCCTGCGCGGCGCCCGCGAGGAGAAGGCCAAGGATCAGCACCGGCACTCCTTTGATCCGGATTGGTTGACACAGGATGCCCAGCGGTTAGCTGTGCGGCGGCTTTGGCGACGTGGCCAAGTGGTAAGGCAATGGTTTGCAAAACCATGTATCACCGGTTCGACTCCGGTCGTCGCCTCCATCGGCCCCCACTTGTTGGGGGCCTTTTTTCTTCCTTGAGACATTTGCACCTCTGGGTGCCCACGAGGGGATCCTTGCGCGATGTTTCGCCTCTGGCGGAATAGGCAGCGCAGCACACCCGGGGCGTCTCTCGCTACTTTGCCGGGCACGTAGGAGTCTGAGTGGATCTCGAACAGAAGATGTTGGACTTTGCCCTGCTCGGCGCAGGGTGGGTCATGTGGCTGCTGGTGGCGCTCTCGGTGCTCTGTGTGGGCGTCGCGATCGAGCGCGCGATCTTCCTGATGCGCAACACCAGCCCAGCGGACAAGCTCCAAGCGGCGATCAACGCATTCCTCACCAAGGGCGACAAGTCCGGGTTTAAGAAGGAACTCGATGCCATGACCGGCGTCGAAGCGCGCGTTCTGGCAGCCGGTGTCGAGGCCGCAGAAGACAACAGCGATGCCGCCGAAGAGGCCATCGCAGGCAACATCATCTTCGAGAAGGAGAAGATGTCCCGGGGCCTGATCGTGCTCGGCTCCACCGGCTCCAACGCGCCCTTTGTTGGCCTGCTCGGGACCGTGCTCGGCATCATCAAGGCCTTCGCCGACCTGGCCGTCGCCAACGAGGCCAGCACCGCCGTCATGGCGGGCATCTCCGAGGCGCTCGTAGCGACCGCCATTGGCCTCTTGGTCGCCATCCCTGCTGTGGTGCTCTTCAACTTCTTCCAGTCCAAGAACAAGAGCATCCTGGCCCGCGTCGAGAGCCTCTCTCACCTCATCCTCGCCCGCGTGAAGGCCGACCAGGGCAAGGGCCTTCTGGCCCAGAAGGAGGCCTGAGTTGGCCGGTTCGCTCGGGGGCGGTGATGACGAGATCATCTCCGCGATCAACGTCACGCCTTTGGTGGACATCACCCTGGTGGTGCTGATCATCTTCATGGTGACCGCTGTGGACATCGCCAAGAGCTCCATCCAGGTCAAGCTCCCAGAGGCCGCCACGGGCGCAGCCTCCGAGAACATCTCCCTGGGCCTGCAACTGCAAGCCGATGGCACCCTGACCATCGACGGGAACGAGGTGAGCGAGCAGGGACTTCGCGCCGCCATTGCCCAAGCCAAGGCCGAAGCGGACGCCGAAGGCAACGACGTGATCTGCCTCATCGCCGCGGACGAGAACGTTCCCCACAAGCGTTTCATCTGGCTGCTGGACTTGGTGCGCCAAGAAGGCGTGGCCAACTACGCGATCAACATCGACCCCATGGCCGTGCAGAGCGGCGAGGCCATGAAGCCCCTGCCTCAGGACCCTTGAGTGCGTTCCCCCCTCGGCCCCCCGGTTCCCCTCTGGCGACGCCTCGCTGGCAACAGCACGGCGCTGGGGGTCTCCGTGGGTTTTCACATCCTACTCGGCATCTACCTGCTCAAGGATCGCGTCAGCGAGGAGCAGGTTGAGCAGTGGGTGGAGATGGCCATCATCAAGCAGCCGCCGCCCCCCGAGCCGGAGCCGGAGCCGGAGCCGGAGGTGGTGGAGGTAGAGCCTGAGCCGGTCAAGCCAAAGCCAAAGCCAAAGCCAATCGAAGAGCCGGTGGACTTCAAAGAGACCGTCGACGAGCCACCTCCTGACCAGCCGCCGCCCGACAAGCCGCGACCCAGACGGATCGTGCAGGGCATGAGCGCCAACTCCTTCGCCGAGGGCGCGGGCACAGGGTTCGACGCCAACGCAGGGACCTCTTTGGGCGTCGCCCAGAGCGATCAGAAGATGGAGATCGATGATGCCAAGGAGTGGACGAGTCTGCCCTACGCCTCGGTCACGGTTCGGCCCAAGCTTCGAAACTTCCCTCCCATCCAAGTAACCCAAGAAGCAATGGATGAGGGTGTGACCGGAAAGTGGAAGATCTCCATGACCATTGACGAGAACGGCAGAGTCAAAGAAGTGAAGATCCCAAAGGCCATCGGCTACGGCCTAGACAAGGCTTGTCGCGATGCTTGGATGGCTTCGCGTTGGAAACCAGGCGAGAAGGACGGAACCCCCGTCACAGTCACTGGAATTCCCGGCGTCTGCGAGATCAAGGCTTTGGACTAAACAATGCTGTTCCTACTCTCCCTACTCGTCCTCTCTCCAAGCGCGAAAGCACAAGACGACAGCGCAAGCAGCGCCGCGCCAGCGGCAGGTCCGGTGGAGGAGGAAGAGGTCCTTCCGCTGACCAAGATGCCCGAGCTCGTCGACCTCGTTCAGGCGCCCTACCCAGAGGAGGCAAAGCAAGCCGAGATCGAGGGCAGCGTCCTCCTGCTCATCGAGATCGGCGTAGACGGAAAGGTCTCCTACGTCGAGGTGCTCGAGGAGCCCGGCTACGGACTAGGGGAGGCCGCCGTTCAAGCCATCCAGGCCAGCACCTTCTCGCCCGCAGAAGACGCCAACGGTCCCACGGTGGTCGCCCTGGAGTTCAACTATGGCTTCGTCCTAGACGCCGCCGCCATCGACGATGCCGTTCCGGAAGAGCCCATAGAACCTGAAGTGCTACCCGTCACATTCGAGGGTCAAGTTCTGGAGTTGGCTACGCGCGCCGAGCTGGACGAGATGACCGTCATCGTTCTGGGAACCGACTTCTCGGCTACCACCGACAACGAAGGACGCTTCGAGATCCGCGGGCTGCCTCCTGGCAGCTACCAGGTCGCCGTCGTTCGACCAGGGTGGGCCGAGAAGGAGCTGGAGCTCACCATCGAGGAGGGCTTGGTCAGCAGCGCAGAGATCTGGGTACGCAACGAGTCCTACGGCCAGAACACAGTGGTCGGCGTCTACCGCAAGGACAAAGACGAGATCACCACCCGGACCATCTCCATGTCCGAGGCCAAGAAGATCCCGGGGACCTTCGGCGACCCCATCCGCGTCATTCAGAACCTCCCCGGAGCCGGCCGCGCGCCCTTCTCCTCGGGCCTGCTCATCATCCGCGGCGCCAACCCAGAAGATAGCGGCGTCTACATCGACGGCATCCGCATTCCCTACGTCTACCACTTGGGTGGATTCGTCTCGGTCATCAACCCCGAGATGATCCAGAGCGTCGACTACCTGCCTGGCTCCTATGGCGTGCAGTACGGACGCAGCACGGGTGGGGCAGTGGATGTGACCACCAAGAAGGAGTCCCCCGAGCAGGACCGAATTGTTTGGTCCACCGACCTCTTGGACTCCGGTGGCCTCTACGAGGGCAGACTGGGCAAGGATGACCAGCACCACGTCGCTGTGGCCGCGCGCCGCTCCTACGTCGACGTGGTCCTCCGCCCCTTCCAAAAGAACCGACCCTTCAGCGCCAACCCGGTCTGGTACGACTACCAGCTCCGCTACAGCTACCACGGCTTTGAGAAGACCCAGGTCAGCTTCTTCCTCTTCGGCTTCGACGACAAGCTGCTCGTCACCACCGACGATGGCGTGTCCCAGAGCAGCGACCAGGACGCCCAGGGCGATCTGAGCACCCACCAGTTCACCCACCGCCTCCAAGGCAAGATTGAACACGAGATCAGCGACACCCTGAGCGTCCGCGTGATGCCCAGCTTCGGCGTGGACTACCAGTACCTGGGACTGGGTCAGTCCTTCCAGCTGGACCAGACCCTCTGGCTCAGCGAGATCCGCGCCGAGCTCCCCTGGAAGCCCAACGACCACGTCGAGGTCATCCCCGGCCTGGACTTGATTGGCGGCTGGTGGAACTTCCAGACCGAGCTGCCTTTCAACCCGGACAGCTTCGTCGAGTACGACCCCCTGGCCGAGCGCGAGGCCTTCAAGATCGAAGACGAGGGCACCGGCTGGGGACCCGACCTGTACCTCAAGGCCAACCTGCGCCCCTTCAAGGATCTGGACCGCCTCTACGTGCAGCCGGGAATTCGCTTCTCCGTCTACTCGATCAGCGACCAGTTCACGGCCACAGCTTGGGACCCTCGGCTCTCCTTCAAGGGCCGCGTCGCAAAGAACACCTACATCAAGGGCGCCACCGGTCTGTACACCCAGCCGCCCCAGTTCTTTGAGTCCTACGCCCCGGGCACCAACGACTACAACCCCGACTTCGAGAAGGCCTGGGCCAGCTCTCTGGGTCTGGAACAGCAGATCAAGCCCGGCCTGAACCTCGAGACCGAGGGCTTCTACAAGGAGCTCTCGGACCTCATCGTCAACAACCGGGACTTCCAAGAGATCGGCGACATCCCCTACACAAACGAGGGGGCCGGCGAGATCTACGGCTTCGAGGTCATGCTGCGACAAGACCCGATCAACAACGTCTTCGGCTGGGTCAGCTACACCTGGAGCCAGAGCTGGCGTCAGGACTACGAGGACAGCGACCGCTACCTCTACGACTTCGACCAGACCCACATCATGACCGCACTGGCCGGCGTAAAGCTCCCGTACCAGTTCGAGGTCAGCGGACGCGTTCAGTACGTCACCGGCACGCCATACACACCCTACTCGGGCGCCTTCTACGACGCCGACTTGGACTCGTGGACCCCCTACTCCACCGGCAAGCGGAATACCGACCGCCTGGGTGCCTACACCGCCGTCGACCTGCGCGCCGAGAGGGCCTTCACCTTCAAGCACTGGCGCATGTTGGCCTACGTAGACTTCCTGAATGTCTACCGTGGAGACAACCCAGAGTTCCGTCTCTACAACTACGACTACACCGACTACGTCGACGTCCGCGGCTTGCCCTTCTTGCCCTCACCGGGCGTTGAGTTGGAGTTCTACCTGTGATCACGCTGACGCTGCTGCTGATGGGCTGCGAGATCAACCAGCTCGCCCGCCCCACCCTCGTGGACCGCGCCCGCATCTTGGGCGTGGCCTCAGAGCCTGCTGAGCCCGCGCCAGGAGATCAGGTCACTCTGACCTCGCTGGCGGTGGATCCTGAAGAAGGCATCGGAGCGGTCACCTGGTTCGGCTGCGTCTTGGAAGAGAGCAGCGGCTTTGGATGCTCCTTGGACTCCGAGAAGCTCGAAGAGCTCTTCGCGATGGACTTGGAGAGCATGACCCCCGAAGAGCAAGCGGACTGGTTCGAGCAGGTCCAAGCCGCTGGCTTCATCGGTGTTGAGCCCGACCTGCCCCCCAGCTTTACTGTTCCAGTGGATCTTCTTGACGGACTCAGTGAGGAAGAAGCCATCGAGGGGAAAAACTATTTGTTCACCCTCTCGGCGCTCCCCGGCGAAGGAAATCTGGACGCCTTGGATCTGGAAGCGGAGGGTGACAGCCAGGCCGAAACGGGTCTGAAGCGCATGCCCGTTTCACTGAACCCCAGCCCGAACCAGAACCCGGTGATCGCATCCGTGGAGCTGGATGGGACCTTCGCGGTGCAGGATCAAGACACGCTCCGGGTCCAAGCCGGACAGACCTACACCTTCGTGATGACACTCACCGAAGAGTCGGTAGAAAGCTACACATTCGTGAACAGCGAAGGCATCGTCGAGGACAGAACGGAGCAACCCTACGTGAGCTTCTACGCCACTGGCGGGAACTTCTTTCAGGAAGTGAGCCTCTACCCCTACCTGGAGGCCCAGTGGACCGCGCCGGTGGATCCCGAGACATCCGAGCACAACCTCTGGCTTGTTCTTCGCGACCGTCGCGGCGGAATGGCCTGGGTCAGTTTGAATCTAATCGTCGAATAGTCCCCACAGGCTCGGCCAGAGATTTCCTTTCACCCCATTTGGAATTCTCGCGACCTGACTTCACATTGACAGCCGCCTGACAAGCGGCCAAAAGGCCTGCACTGCCCCTGTGCTATGTTTCCGCGACCTGAAAACCGCCCCTGCGTGGCTACTGCCCGCGCATGCTGATGTTGGAGAAGCTGTCCATGAACTCTACCCGCACCCTGGTTGCTGGGATGCTCGGAGCCGCGCTTAGCGCAACCGCTCTGCTCTCACCGATCACGGCCTGGGCCAACCCCGCAGAGGATGCTCTGCGGGAGGCTCAGGGTGAGGTGACCGTCAAGCAAGACGCGGTGCAAAACCGTTTCTTCGTCAAGTCACAGCGCTTCGAGATCGCTCCGGTGATCGGATTGGTGCCAAACAACCCAATGGTTCGTCGGTATACCGGCGGAGTGCTGGTGGCGTACCACTTCACCGAGAACTTCGCGGCCGGTGGCCAGCTGATCTACTCGCCCGACCTGGGCACGAGTGACCTGAAGGGGCTGACCAATACTTTGGTCCAGATCGCCCACAGCTCGGACCAGGATGTGGAGTTCCAGCAGCCCTTGGACAAGATGGTGCTCGGCGCCACCTTCTCCGCAAACTGGATTCCTGTCTACGGCAAGATCAACTTGATCGGCGAGACGGTGATCAACTTCGACCTGTACATGTCGGGTGGCCTGGGGATGATGTCCATCGCCAAGTACAACGCCGTGTACGACGACGAGCTGGCGCGCACTGACCCGTCTGTGCCCCCCGTTGCCCTGGACTTCCAGAGAAACCAGGTCCGGGTCCCGGTCAACTTGGCCATCGGCACAGACCTGTTTCTGACCCAGACACTGGCACTCAAGCTTGAGGCCAGGTCCTACTTGTACGTGGACAAGGTTCCACAGTACGACCCGGACATCGCCGAGACTGACAACCGCCTCTACAACGTCTTCATCGCATCGGCAGGCCTGTCGATGTACTTCCCGAAGATGGACGACCGGCGCACCGAGTTCTGAGCGGAGACCAGCATGCGACTTCAATTTGCCCCCATCTGTCTGGCTGCTGCCAGTCTACTGCTCTCAACCCCTGTCCTAGCCGATGAGCTTGAGGATCAGGATGCCGTCGTCCAAGAGGACGAAGGCTCCAGTGATGACGAACTGGACGACATCCTCGGAGACACCTCCTCGGAGAAGTCCACCGTCAAGGAAGAGAAGGACGACCTTCGTGCCTCGACCGGCACCAAGGCGCCGTCCTTTGAGCCTCCCGACCGCACGATCAAGATGATCCAGCAGAAGGACTTCATGAAGATCGGTCGCTTCGAGGCCACCCCATCGGTGGGCTTCGTGACGAACGACCCTTTCCTGAACCGCTACATCGCAGGTGTGCGCCTCGGCTACCACCTGACCGAGATCTTCGCGGTCGAAGGTGAGCTGTCCTACAGCCCCGACTTGGGCGAGACCGACTGGAAGCCTCTGACCACCCAGCTGGTCAACGAGAACAACGTGTCTCCGGACATCAGCAAGCTCACTCTGGTGAGCAACGCGACCTTCCAGTTCTCCCCCATCTACGGAAAGGTCGCACTGGGCGGTGGAAACATCATCCACTTCGACATCTACGGTGCCTTCGGCATGGGAATCACCCAGACCCGTGATGACCTCCGCGCTCTCCAAGCTGAAGGCGACCCCATCGCCCAAGCGACGGAAGTGCAGATTCAGCCCACCACCAACTTCGGTGGCGGTGTTCGAGTGGTCTTCAACGAGACCCTGGCCGTCCGCGTTGATGGACGCTCCCTCGTCTACATCGAGACCGTCAACTCCACGACCTTGGAGATGAAGAACAACTTCGTGCTTTCGGCCGGCGTTGGCTTCTTCTTCCCCAACATGGACAAGGTGAACAAGTGAACCTCCACTTCAAGCGCACTTTCTCCACCCTTCTGGGCCTGAGCGCCCTTGGGCTTGCTGCAACCGCCTCTGGCGATGCGCATGCACTGAGCTGCGACGAGATCATGAACATGGTCAACGTCAACGTTCCGGCCAACATCATCGTGCAGACGATGGAGGACTCGGGCGACCAGTTCACCAACGAGGAGATCAAGTGCCTCACGGCTGCTGGTGCTCCTGACGAGGTGGTGAACACCGCCAAGAAGATGTCCGCCGCTTCCCGCGTGGAAGAGCCAATCGACCGCGATCCCCAGTCCGCGACTCCGTCGAAGACCAAGGACCGTGACGCCCTGGAAGGCGCTGAGCGCATCGACGAAGGCCGCGGCAACCGCGGAAGTCGTGGTGGCTACGAGGACCTCCCCGAGGACGGCGACGACCAAGCAGACCGTGCCGGTGGCGCTTGCGCTGACGACGTGGATGAGGCGGTCGAAGCCTACAAGGCCAAGAAGCACCTCGGCTCCAGCTTGGCACTCTTCAACATGCTCGAGGCTGGCACCTGCCCCGAGCAAGAGGAGCGCATCCAGTTCTACCTGGGCATGAACCTCTACGAACTGGAGATGTACCACTCCAGCCAGTACTACTTCATGCAGGTAGTCAAGAAGGGCAGCAACGGCCGCTACTTCAAGTACGCCCTGCCCAAGGTTGTTGCGATTGCTCGCTACACCGGTGACGACTCCGAGTTGATGCGCCTGGCATCCGCGGCCAAGGCCAAGGATGTTCCAATCCAGGAGTACCCACGTAAGGCCCAGAACTACATGGCCTACCTCTACGGCGTCGACGCCTACGAGGACGAGGATCTCTCAGACGCACGCCGCTACTTCGGCATGATCTCCACCAAGTCGGACTTGTACCTCAAGTCCAAGTACTTCGAGGGAGTCATCTACCGTCAGCAGGACCGCTACAAGAGCTCCGTAAAGAGCTTCCGCGATGTCATTCGTGACTCCGAGCAGGTCACGCTCTACACCGACGGCGAAGTGGAAGAGGTTGAGCGTCTCACCGACCTCTCCCTCGTGAACATCGCGCGTATCTACTACAGCATCCAGCGTTTCGACGAAGCTGAGAAGTACTACAGCTACGTTCCCCGCAGCTCCGACGTTTGGGCTGAGTCTCTCTTCGAGAAGGCTTGGGCCAACTTCATGCAGGGTGAGCTCAACACGACCTTGGGTCTGGTGTTGACCGTACAGTCTCCTTTCTACGAGACCGAAGAGTTCCTGCCCGAGGCCACCATCCTCCGGGCACTGACCTTCTTCAACCTCTGCGAGTACAAGCAGGTTGAGTTCGAGCTGATTCGCTTCGAGAACGCCGTACGCCCCATGTACACGGAGCTGGTTGACTTCATCAAGCAGTACCAGTCCAAGGAAGGCCGCAAGCTCGCAGACCAGGCCTACGAGGCCTACTTCGAGGGCGTCAAGAAGGACTCTGTGCTCCCAAAGAGCATGTTTACGAAGTTTTTGCGGAACCAAGACCTCTACTCCCTTGTCCGACACCTGCAGGTAATGGATGAGGAGGAAAAGAAGATCTCTGCACAGAAGTCCCTGTGGCGCGATTCTCTCGGCGCACACCTGAACAGCATCCTTGAGAAGGACCGCCGCCGCTACAAGCAGCGTGCTGGTCTGGTAATGCTCAAGGAGATGGCTCAGATGAGCAACCAACTGGGCGACTTGCTCACCCAGTCCGAGATCATCCGCTTCGAGGTCGTGTCGGCACAGCGCATCGGGTACGAGTACGCGATGAGCTCCGTTGACCTCGCGGACACCAAAGATGAAAAGGCCATCGACTTCGCCACCAGCCGTGGATTGGCCTACTGGCCCTTCAACGGCGAGTTCTGGCAAGACGAGCTTGGCTACTACTACTACACGGAGCAGAGTTCCTGCGAGTAGGAACGCCGCTCCCCCCTGATCTCTCTGAGGGTGGGCGCAAGCCGCCCGCCCAGCTCGCCGCGTAAGCGGCAGGAGATGCTCATATGAGTCTTCGTAAGCTCCGCACTTTTGTGCTCCCCATCACCTTGGCCTTCGTGGCTGGGTCCTTTGTCTCCTCCGAGGCGCAAGCCCAGGATCGAAAGGAGAAGGAGGAGCGTCGTGTTCTCCGCGCAGATGACGTGGATGACATGCAAAACCAGTCGGACGAGCTCCGAGCAATGGCCCGCGAGAAGCGCCATCAGGAGATGGACTTCGCCAAGGAGCTGCTCTCCAGAGACACGCTCAAGGGCGAGCAGAAGGCAGAGATGCTCCTGCGCCTCGCTGACCTTTACTTCCAGGAAGGACGAGACATCTACTTCCTGGAGATGAAGGAATACGAGAAGAAGTTTGACGCTTGCTTCGAGAACGAGTCCTGCGACTCCACCAGCATCGAAGCGGACAACAACGAGTCCGAGAAGTGGCAGAACAAGAGCATCCGTCTCTATCGCCAGATTCTGGACAACTACCCGACCTTCGCTCGCGCGGACGAGGCCACCTTCTACTTGGCCCAAGCGCTGCAGGACACTGGCGATGCCAAGTCCGCCCTTGGCGAGTACACCCGCCTGGTCAAGACTTACCCAGAGTCTCCCTACGTGCCCGATGCCTACGTGCAGATCGGCGAGTACTACTTCGACAACAACAACGCCTACAAGGCGCTGCTGGCCTACCAGAAGGCAACCGCCTTCAAGGACAGCGAGAAGTACGCCTTCGCCCTCTACAAGTTGGGCTGGTGCTACTACAACGTTGGTGAGTACGGCAAGGCCATCGAGACCATGAAGGGCGTCGTCGCCTACTCCATGGCTGCAGAGGCCGCAGGCGGACAGCAGAGCAACATCCAGCTCCAGGACGAGGCCCTCAAGGACCTGGTTCGCTTCTTCGCTGATGCTGGCGAGATGGACGAGGCTTACGCCTACTTCTCCAAGCTGGGCAAGAAGGAGCTGATTCGCTCCATGCTCAAGCGCTTGGCTTCGACCTACTTCGAGCAGGGCAAGTTTGAGGAGTCGGTACAGACCTACCGCCGCCTCATCGCAGAGGAGCCAAACTCCCCTGACGCGCCCGAGTACCAGGCTGAAATCATCGCCGCGTACAACAAGATCGGTCGCAAGAAGGAGACCCTGTCGGAGATCGACAAGCTCCTCAAGACCTACGGCAAGAACTCGGCTTGGGCACGTGCAAACGCTGCCAACCCCGAGGCCATCGAAGACGCCCAGGGTGTCATCGAGTCCAACCTGCGCCGGGTAGCCATCGACTACCACTCCGAGGCCAAGAAGCTCGGAACGGGCAAGAACGCCAAGGACACCTACTCGCTGGCCGAGTCGGCATACCGCGTCTACTTGGAGCAGTTCCCGGACAACAAGCACACCTACGAGATGCGCTACGCATTCGGTGAGCTCCTCTACACCTTGAAGAACTTCAACGAGGCATACGACCAGTACATGGCCGTTGTGAAGTTGGACCCCAAGGGCAAGCGCTCTCAGTTCTGTGCCAGCTCCGCTGTCTTCGCCGCCGGTGAAATGGTCAAGGCAGAAGCCAAGGAAGGCAAGATCGAGAAGGCCTCCAAGGACAACAAGACGGAGGCTGTCCCCCTCTCGGACTGGGAGAACAAGAAGCTTGCAGCACTGGATCAGTACTCGCAGCTCTTCCCGGACGACAAGGACACCAAGGGGATGATCTACGAGGCTGGGTACTTGTACTACAACAAGAACCAGTTCAAGGAGGCCTCCGACCGCTTCCGCGTCGTCATCGGCATGGACCCACAGTCCAAGCAGGCGATGCTCGCAGCGAACCTGATCCTCGACTCCTTCAACTTGGTCGAAGACTGGAAGAACCTCAAGGACGTCTCCAAGGCCTTCTACGACCAGGAAAGCCTGGGCAACAAGAAGTTCAAGGAAGAGACCTACACCATCTACCAGAACGCCAGCCTCAAGCTGATCGAGGTCACCCTCGAGCAGGACAGCAACAAGAAGGTTGCTGCTGAGTCTCTGGTCGCTTGGTACGAAGAGTTCCCCAAGGCCGACAACGCGGACCTCGCGCTGAACAACGCCGCGACCTACTTCTACACCGAAGGCGCTCGCAAGCAGGCCATGGAGACCCGTCTCCTGCTGCTCGAGAACTTCCCCAAGTCCAAGTTCTACAACAGCCAAGTGGCGTTGCTGGGCTACGACTACGAGTCCATGGCGGACTTCAAGTCTGCTGCTGAGCAGTACGAGAAGCTGTTCACCTTGGACAAGGAGAACGAGAACTCTCCGGACGCTCTCTACTCCGCCGCGCTCTTCCGTCGCGCCCTCGGCGAATGGGAAGTCGCTGTCGAGAACTACCAGAAGTACATCACGGCCTACCCAGACCGTGAGAACGTCCAGCAGGTTCAGCTCGAGATCGGCATGCTCTACGAAGAGAACGCCCAGCACGAGCAGGCCGCAAAGGTCTACCAGCAGTTCTTCACCGCCAAGGACCCCAAGGGTGTTTCGGCAGACGAGCTGATGTACGCCCGGCTGCACTACGGCCTGGCAATGGAAGAGATGGGCCAGACCTCCAAGGCTGAGAAGCACTACGAGGACTCCATCAAGTGGTTCCAGGCCGCCAAGGAAGCTGGCACCGAGATGGCCCTCGGAGTCGAGTTCGGCGCCCAGATGATGTTCATCTTGGCCCAGGATGACTTTGACGAGTACATGGCGATGAAGATCTCCGGTCCGTCAGGCCGCGTCAGCCAACGCCAAGAGGACAAGATCCTCGGTGACAACCTCCTCAAGAAGGTCCGGACTCTCAAGGAGATCGAGACCCTCTACGCAGGAATCGTCGGCACTGGCGCCGGTGAGTGGGGCTTGGCTGCCCTGGTCAACCTGGGAATGGCCTACGAGAACTTCGCGGACTCGATGGTCAACTCCTACGTTCCGTCCTACCTGACCGACGACCAAGCTGAGTTCTACAAGATGGACTTGGAAGCTTCTGCGTACTCGCAGGAAGAGAAGGCTGTCGAGGCCTACTCGGTCGCGCTGGGCAAGAGCTACGAGCTGAACCTCTACAACGACAAGCTCGCATTTGCGACACGTCGACTCGGCGAGCTGCGTCCTGAGCAGTTCCCAGGACTCGAAGAGACCCTGATGGAGCCGAACTTCACCTCGGCTGCCGGTCAGGCAACCCAGTCCTTCGTCGACAACCTTTAATAAAGACCCGGAGCAACATCATGATGACCAAGCGCATCCCCCTCCTCCTGGGTCTCGCCCTGACCCTCGGCATGGCCGCTGGCTGTGGCGACAAGGACAACACGCCCGCAGTTGATGAGACCACGGTCACTGACCCTGGATACTTCTTCAACCGCGCTGTGACGACCCTAAAGAGCCCTGACTCCAAGACTGGCGACGTTGACTACACCGCCGCCTACGCGGACTTCGTCAAAGCTGGAAACCTGGACGGCAACAACAAGTCTGTCCAGTTCAACGCAGGCTGGACGGCCGAGCAGTTGGGTCAGCCTGACAAGGCGGAAGGCCACTACCGCAAGGCCCTTGAGATCGACCCAACCTACGAAGACGCCCTCTTCAACCTGGCAAACTTGCTCTCCGGAGCTGGTCGTCACGCTGAAGCGGTCGAAATCTACGATGGCTACCTGACCGCCAAGCCCGGCGACATGGACCTTTGGAACACCAAGGTCGATGCCATGACCCAGGCCGGTCAATACGACGAGGCCATCGCCGAGGCCCAGATCATTTTGCAGGCCAGCCCGGACAACGTGCCGGCCTACAGAAACCTGTCTCGCGCCTACTTCGCCAAGGGCGAGCTTGGGATGAGCCAGTTGGCCGCAGAGAAGGCCAAGTCCTTGCAAGAGGGTGACCCCGGAATCTACAACAACATGGGCGTCACCTACCTCCAGCAGGGTGACCAAACCGCAGCGATCGAGTCCTTCAAGACCGCCATCAAGGTGGATCCGGACAACCTCGAAGCGAACATGAACCTGGGGTACGTCGCCCTCAACTCGGGCGACTACAACTTGGCCTTGCAGTGCTTCCAAGCTGCAACCGGTGCAGACGGCGACAACATCGCCGCACTGCTCGGCCTGGCCGTCGCTCAGCGCGGCACCCTGGACTTTGATGGTGCCTCGGCGACCTATGACAAGGTGCTCCGCCTCGATCCTAAGAACGAGACCGCGTACTTTAATGCTGCCACCCTTCACGAGAAGTACACCAAAGACTTCAAGAAGGCCAAGCAGCTGCTTCAGTCCTACGTGGACGTGAACCAAGGCAGCATCGCGCCGACGCACCCCGTCTTCGATCGCATCAACGGCATCGCTGCCGCTGAGCAGGCCGAAAAGGATCGTCAGGACGAGCTGGCCCGCCAGGAGAAGGAACGCGTCGAGCGTGAGAAGCGCCAGCGCGAGAAGCTGGTCGAGCTCAAGGCTCGCAACACTGCGTACATGGCCAAGGTGGAGCAGGCATCTTGCCCCGCAGTCATGGAGATGGGCATGATCGAAGAGTTCGCCATGATCGGCGAGCAGGCTCAAATGGTCCTCGACGCCGAAGACTTCGGCATGGCCGGTGACATGATCACCTTCCTGGACTCCATGGAGCCTACTTTGGACGAACTCATCCCAATGTGTGGTGGCGGCGAGGCTCCTGCCCCTGACGCACCTGCGGAAGGCGCCGCTCCAGCCGAAGGTGCCCCTGCTGCACCTGCGGAAGCTCCAGCGGACGCCCCTGCAGAGGCCCCTGCTCCAACCGAGTAGGTCCACTGAAGGTGATCAATCAGGGACGGCCTTTGGGTCGTCCCTTTTTGTTTTGAGCCCGGCGATCTTTCTCGGAACCCTGTGTCATCTCCGTGGTCAGTATCGACGCTGCTGTCTGCCTGGAGTTGCCATGCCGCCGCCTGATTCTGCCCATCTGGCCTATTGACCGACACCTGACATTGCAGACTTGTTTCCCGTTGCCCTAAGCGGCAAGATCCCCAAACCTTGGCGGACTCTCGTGTTGAAGAGGGGTGCAAGGCAAGGCCAAAGGCTTGCAAACGCCTTCTGTACCTCGCCGATTTGCGCTACTCTCCCGCACGACGTCGCCCGCCATTCAAGGAGACCGACATGACCCTTCGCCGCCTGTCCGCCCTGCTGCTCGTATCCAGCTTCATTGCCGCCCCTGCCTTCGCGCAGGAAGAAGAGGAGCGCAAGATTGAGTACAAGTCACGCACGGAGATCGACTTCGAAGGCGTGGAGGTCGACGGTGAGTTGGTCAAGCCAACGGGAGCCCTGCTTCTGGATCGCAAGCGCGCCGACTTCAACCCACTGATCAAACTTCGTGAGGATTTCAACGAAGAGATGGATCAGTCGGTAAACCAGGTCAAGTAGACCTGCCGCTCGTCGCACGCACCCCCCTTTCTTTTCTGAACCACTGCCCTTTGCGGCACCCCGAGGGATCCCATGGCGGACAGCCCCATCCTGACCTTTGAGGTCTACCGAGACAGCACCTTCCTCTTCCGCGAAGACTTGTCCGCGGAGAGCATCACCATCGGCAAGGGCCCTGCAGCAATGCTGCGGGTCGAAGAAGAGGCCCTCCAGGACCTCCAAGCCGTGGTCAACGTCAACGACGACGGCAGCGTTCAGCTGCTCGACCTCGTAGGCGAAGGCACCAAGGTGAACGGGTCCGGCGTTGTGAACGCCAGCCTGAACAACGGCGACACCATCGAGATCGGAAACATCCGCATCGTCGTTGGCATCTCCGGCGCCAGCGAGTTCGATGACGAAGAGGCCACTCAGATGGTTCGCGCCCCAGAGGCCGGCGAGCACATCGAAGACGAAGCCACCGATCACGGCGGCGGCGACAAGAGTGGATTCGCGTTGAAGAGCAAGGACGAGGTTTCGGCCGACGCCGCTGCCTCTGTCAGCGACTACGACTCGGAAGAGGCCTACACCGAAGACGTGATGGCTTTCATCATGCGCTTTGGCTCCGGCCAGTCGGATGTTGGAAACGACACCAAGCTCGCTCCCGTGCTCGAGGTCTCCCAGATCTGGGGCGACCAAGTTGTGGACACCAAGCACTACGGCAAGGGCGGCAAGCCTGTCACCGTCGGTACGGCCACCGGACAGCGTCTGCGCCTCCTGAGCCACCCCTTCGGTTGGGGCCCTGACTTCTTGCCTGGCGTCCTCTGGTTGACCGGCGGAATTGTCAGCGCCACCCCTGAGTGGAAGAACGAGTTCTACGTTCCCCCAGAGGACGTCGCTGAGGAGGGCTACAAGCTCTTCACTTCCAGCGGCGGAAGCTGGACCGCGAACATCTCGGACAAGTGGGGAGGCTTCGTCGACATCGGCGAACAGCGCCACACCATCCAAGAGCTCATCGAGTCTGGTAAGGCCACTGGTGGCGGCGGAAGCTACTCCATCGAGATCACCGATGACACCCGCCTGGTCATTGACCTGGGCAACGTGGTGTTCTTCGCTCAGATGGTGCCGGCCTCCAAGGCCATCGTGTCCAAGGTCACCGACAACCTGGACTACCCATTCCTGGGCATCATGACCTTCACCATCTTCCTGGGCCTCATGGCCGGAATCTTGGTGTGGAACGCTCCTCCAAGCAAGAGCACGGGTCTCAACGAGATCCCTGACCGCTTTGTTGAGCTCCTGCTTGAGGAGCCTCCTCCCGAGCCTCCCAAGGAGAAGTCCAAGCCTTCCGCAAACCCGGACGCAGGCGAGGGCGCCAAGGCCAAGCGGGAAGAGGGCAAGGTCGGTAAGAAAGACGCCAAGATGGACCGTGCCAAGGGCAACAAGGTCGAGATGAACAAGCGTCAGATCGACAAGGAAATCGCAGAGAACGCTGGTGTTCTCGGTGCAATGCGCGAGGGTGCAGAGATGGATGGAGTCTTCGGCTCCTCCGGTCTGAACTCCGACATCGCAGGTGGCATTGGTGGCCTCATTGGCGCCAAGGGCACCCAGATTGGTTCCGGCGGACTGGGCTCACGTGGCTCCGGTCTCGGTGGCGGTGGTACCGCTGAGGGCCTCGGTGGCCTGGGTACCAAGGGCCGTGGGTCGGGCTCCTCGGGCTACGGCACCGGTGGCGGCAACTTCGGCGCCAAGGGCGACGGCGGTATCGGCCGAATCGGTGGTGATCCAATCATCCTCGGTGCACTGGACAAGAGCCTGATTGACCAAGTCATCAAGCGCAACATGAACCAGATCCGCTACTGCTACCAGCGTGAGCTGACCAAGAACCCGTCCCTGGGCGGAAAGATCGTGGTCAAGTTCGTCATCGCCAAGGACGGCTCGGTTTCCTCCGCGTCGACCAAGGCAACGACCATGAACAACAAGGCCGTTGAGAACTGCATCAACGGGCGATTCATGCGCTTCAAGTTCCCAGAGCCCAAGGGCGGCGGCATCGTCATCGTGTCCTACCCCTTCATCTTCTCCCCAGGCTGATCCAGTCGGTTGAGAGAACAACTTGGGCTCGGCTTCGGCCGGGCCCTTGTTGCATCCTGCGGCCCCCGCCGCTTTATGTTAGAAAGCGTGGCCAGAGTGGGACTCGTCCCCCTTCCCGCTGAACGTTTCGAGGTAGCTGAATGTCTCTTTCCGTGTCCTTCGCCCTGCTCTCCGGCTTGGTGTCGACCCCTGCGATGGCTCAAGGCCTCGACGGCCTCGACGATCCCATCGAGGAGGAGGCCAGAAAGCCCAAGAAGGACGAAGTCGTCAAGGAGGTCAACAAGGGCCTCTACGCCAAGTCCAGCTTTGGTGCCGCTGGCTACCTGCTTGATTTCAACGGCTTCCTCAAGACCGGAAGTGCCATCGGCTTGGCCGTTGGCAAGGACTTCGTGGATCAGGAAGAGATGTCCATGGCCTGGGAGGTCGCCTTGATTCAGGGCGTCCACAACGGCTGCAACTACGAGTACCAGGCAGATCTCATCTGCGCGGGCAACAAGGGCGGCACGGCTCCCTCTCCCTACATCCAGGGCGACACCCGTACCTACTCTCTGCTGGCCAACTACGAGTTCAGTAAGTACCCAACCCGGCGTGTGGGCATTGGTTTCCGTGCAGGCGGTGGCGTTCTCTTCGCGCCTCTGCTGATGGACGCTGCTGCGTACGAGCGCGACGTGCTCGCCGGCACTTGGGGCGTCGCGGATCCTGGGTACCACAGCGGGGCACACCCGGTCGCCTTTGGTGGCTTGACCTTCGAGTACTACAGCAAGCTCTCTCACTTCAGTGTGGGCGTTGACGCCGACGTGTTCTACGCGATCGGCTTCGACTTGGGCTTCAACGGTACCGGCTACTTCAAGTACACCTTCTGAGAGACAGCCTCCTTGGAGGCAAGCTCTTGCACCGCAGCCCCTTCCTGGGGCTGTTTTTGTATGTGTCCGTGCTGCAAAGATTTGGCGAAGCCAGACTTCTGCGCTACTCTTCGCGACGGCACCGAAGCGACTCCTCAACAAGGGGTCGTGTCACTTTATGGTTTCTGGAGAGATCGCCATGCGCGCCCTTGCACTTCTGCCCTTGCTTCTGGTCCTTCCCGCATGTGGACTTGACCCCGTCACGGGTCCCACCGGGGAAGAGGGCCCCGTGAGCTACGGCGCGCTGACCCTGAGCCAAGAGTCGGTCGACTTTGGCAATGTGTCCCCCGACGACTCTGGTGTGGTCACCCTGACCCTCACCAACACCGGCGACATTCCAATGGGCATCCTGGATGCTCAGATTGATACCAGCTTCTTCCTCGTCGAAGACGCTGCCAACATGCTGCCTGCCGAGATCGCTGCGGGTGGTGACTTGGCCATGAACTTGGTGTTCACTCCTGACCGCGAGATGGACTTCGAGGGGACGCTGACCATCATCACGGACTCGGCAGCGGCCAGCGAGATCTCCGTCGATCTACGGGGCTCCGGTACCGAAGTCGTGGACACGGGTGACAACCCATCGGGCGGCCAACTCAGCTTGTCGGTGAGCTCGGTCGACTTTGGCGATGCTGAGATCGGAGAGATCACCTCCTCTCCCCTGAGCATTACCAACACCGGCGACGAAGATGTACTCATCATCAACTTCGAGGGCTCCAACTCCGAGTGGGGCTACGGTGGTGAGCTTGCGCTTCCATACGTTCTCGGCGCGGGCCAGACACGGGACGTCTCCCTGACCGTTGAACCAGTCGCTGAGAAGTCGATCAACGGAACCATCACCCTCCTCTCAGACGCCACCGGCGGCGACATCGAGATCCCCGTGAGCGCAGTTGGCGTCGACCTCTGCGACATCTGCGCTCCAATCTTGGAGTTGATCTGCGATGAGTGCGGCTCTGGCGGAAACTTGGTGCTCAGCAACCTCACCAAGACCAAGTCCTTCACGATGGTCAACTACGGGGACGAGCCTCTGATCATCGACAACGTGGTCTTCGACTACACGAACACGGACTGTCCCGTCACGATGTCTGGCTGGGGCGGCTCAAAGACGCTCTCTCCCGGCTCGACGCACGACCTGACTTTCACGGGCTCGAAGGCCGGAACGGCCTCCTGCATCGCAGCCATGGGAGAGGTCAACATCTCCTCCAATGGTGGCTCCGCGACCCAGAAGATTCAAGCAAGCTTCTTCTAGCCCACAGCTTCCCCTCGGGATCTTGCCCTGAAGCAGCCACCGCGCTACATGCCGCCGGCTGCGCAGGACATCCCTGCACACACCCCACCGTAAGACGGCCGCCCGGATGGCAGTCGTCCAATGCGAGGTTCAGACATGAACAAGAACACTGGCATCCTCGGCCGTAAGATCGGCATGACCCAATTCTTCAATGACAAGGGACAGATCGAGCCTGTCACCGTCGTCGAGGCTGGCCCCATCGTCGTGACCCAGGTCAAGACCACCGAGACCGACGGCTACAACGCCATTCAGGTTGGATTCGCCACTCAGAAAGAGCAGCGCGTGACCAAGGCCCTCAAGGGTCACTTCGCCAAGGCTGGCGTCGCTCCTACCAAGCTGCTCCGTGAGTTCCGCATGGACGACGTGAGCGCCTACTCGGTCGGCCAGCAGATCACCGTTGGTGAAGTGTTCACGGTCGGCCAGAAGATCGACGTCACCGGTACCAGCAAGGGTCGCGGCTTCTCCGGCGTCATGAAGCGTCACAACTTCGCCGGCTTCATCCGCAGCCACGGTACCCATGAGTTCTTCCGTCATGGTGGTTCTTTGGGTACTCGCCTGACCCCTGGCCACGTCGCCAAGGGCAAGAAGATGCCTGGTCACGAAGGTGACAAGCGCACCACCGTGCAGAACCTCGTTGTCGCCAAGATCGACGCCGAGAACAACCTGCTCTTCATCCGCGGCGGCATCCCCGGTGCTCGCAACAAGCTGGTGATGGTACGAGGCGCAGTCAAGGCCTGATTCCAGACCTTGCGCAACCCGGAACGCCGGCCCTCTGGGTCGGCGTTTCGTGCTCTGGGGTCCAAGGCGGGTGTTAGAACAGGAGCCCACAAGGAGGGCGACCCCGTGAACAAGGTCTTCTCGTCCGCCGCGGAAGCGGTGGCGGACATCCCGAACGATGCAGTGCTCATGGCCGGTGGCTTCGGCCTCTGCGGCATCCCCGAGACGCTTATCGCAGCCCTGGTCCAGGCCGGCCCCACCGGTCTCACCTTCATCTCCAACAACGCAGGCGTGGACGACTTCGGCCTCGGGCTCCTGCTCCAGACGCGCCAGATCAAGAAGATGATCAGCAGCTACGTCGGTGAGAACAAGACCTTCGAGCGCCAGTATCTGGATGGAGAGCTGGAGGTTGAGCTCACTCCACAGGGCACTCTGGCTGAACGCATCCGAGCTGGCGGCGCTGGCATCCCGGCCTTCTACACCCCGACCGGGGTTGGAACGCTCGTCGCCGAAGGCAAGGAAACCCGCGAGTTCGATGGTCGCACTTTCGTGATGGAGCGCGCCCTCACCGCCGACTTCGCCTTCGTAAAGGCCTGGAAGGCCGACACGCACGGCAACCTGGTTTTCCGCAAGACCGCACGGAACTTCAATCCCACGATGGCCATGGCCGCACGGGTCACCATCGCCGAAGTCGAGGAGCTGGTGCAACCAGGAGAACTCGATCCCGACCACGTCCACACAAGCGGGATCTTCGTCCAGCGCGTGATTCAGGGCGTGAACTACGAGAAGCGCATCGAGCGCCGCACTGTGCAGGAGGGCTAAGCATGGCTACCGACCGAAACGGCATCGTGACCCGCGCGGCCAAGGAACTGCAGGATGGCTTCTACGTCAACCTGGGCATTGGTATCCCCACCCTGGTGGCCAACCACATCCCCGAGGAGATGAACATCGTTCTTCACTCCGAGAACGGCCTCCTGGGCATGGGGCCCTTCCCGACGGAGGAGGGCGTTGATGCGGACCTCATCAACGCCGGCAAGCAGACCGTCACCGCTCTGCCCGGCTCCGCATTTTTCTCTTCTGCCACCAGCTTTGCCATGGTGCGCGGCGGCCACGTCGATCTCACGATCCTGGGCGCCATGCAGGTCTCTGAAACGGGCGACTTGGCCAACTGGATGATCCCCGGAAAGATGGTCAAGGGAATGGGTGGTGCCATGGACTTGGTCGCGGGTGCAAAACGCGTGGTCGTCACCATGACCCACGCCAACAAGCATGGCGCGTCCAAGGTCCTCAAGGCCTGCACCTTGCCCCTCACTGGCGTGGGGTGCGTGAACATGGTCATCACGGATCGCTGCGTCTTCGTGGTGCAGGACCGCAAGCTGGTCCTGACCGAGCTGGCCCCAGGCGAGACCGTCGAGAGCATCCGCTCCGTCACCGAGGCCAGCTTTGAGGTGGCCTCGGAGCTCCGTCCGATGCTGGGCTGAGCACCATCTACCGCATCAACCGATGCGGTAGTTGGGCGCCTCTTCCGTGATGGTCACGTCATGGACGTGGCTCTCACGCAAGCCGCTGGAAGACATGCGCACAAAGCGTGTGTCCTCTTGCATGGCCTGAATGTTGGCGGAGCCGGTGTAGCCCATGCTGGCCCGGAGTCCGCCGACCAGCTGATACACCACGTCTGCGACGGGCCCCTTGTAGGGCACCCGACCCGAGATGCCTTCAGGCACAAGCTTGCGGGTAGCAGCTTCGGGGTCGCCAAGGGCAAGCTCCTGGAAGTAGCGGTCCGCTGAGCCAGCCTTCATCGCTTCCATCGAGCCCATGCCCCGGTAGCGCTTGAAACGGCGTCCACCGAGCAAGACGACCTCTCCGGGGGCCTCGCTGGTGCCTGCGAGCAGTGAGCCGATCATCACGGAGTCCGCTCCGGCGGCAATGGCCTTGGCCACGTCACCAGAGAACTTGATCCCGCCATCCGCGATCACAGGGACACCGTGCTTCTTGGCGACCTCGGTACAGTCAGCGATCGCGCTGAGCTGTGGCACGCCGACGCCTGCGACGACGCGGGTGGTGCAGATGGACCCAGGTCCGATTCCCACCTTGATGGCGCTCGCTCCGGCCTTGATGCACGCCAAGGCGGCCTCGGCTGTGGCGATGTTGCCGACGATCAGACGCAGACTTGGCCAAGTCTGGCGCGCGGCCTCGGCGGCACGCAAGACGCCTGCGCTGTGCCCATGCGCCGTATCGATCACCACTGCATCGACCCCGGCGTCAACCAGCGCCTGAATGCGCGCATCTTGTCCCGGCCCCACGGCAGCAGCGCAGCGCAAGCGGCCTCGGCTGTCGGTGACGGCCAAGGGGTACATCGTCGTGAGCTCGATGTCCTTGATGGTAATCAGGCCCTTGAGCAGCCCACCAGAGTCCACGACGAGCAGCTTTTCGATCTTGTGCCGCTGCATCAACTCCTTGCAGCGTTCCAGGTTGGTGCCCGGAGGAACCGTCACCAGGCTCTCTGCCGTCATCACATCCCGGACCGGAAGGTCATGGCGCTTCTCGAAGCGTAGATCCCGGTTTGTCAGGATGCCAACCGCACGTCCGTCGACTGTCACAGGCACGCCTGAGATGCTGTGTTGACGCATCAAGGTACGCGCCTGACCGATGGAATCCCCAGGACGTACGGTGATCGGGTCCACAATCACGCCCGTGACGGCGCGCTTGACATGGGCCACCTGGGCGGCCTGGGCCTCGGGGCTGAAGTTCTTGTGGATCACCCCCATGCCTCCAGTCCGGGCCATCGAGATCGCCGTGTTGGCCTCGGTGACGGTGTCCATCGCGCTGCTGAGAAGCGGGATGTTGAGCCGCAAGTCCGCGGTCAATTGAGTAGAGACATCGACCTCATTGGGCAACACGCTGGATGCAGCGGGCTGAAGCAAGACGTCGTCGAAAGTGAGGGCCAGGCGGGGCTGCTTCTCGAGCATTGGGGGCTCCTTTGCGCCGAGGTAACCGGGCAGCCGATGGTTCAGGAACAGGGACACGCAAGCGTTGCATCCGGGCCTAGGGAATGACGATTGAGCCCCGCGGGTCCTAAAGGGGCCTCACAGGCGGTTGACATGGTTCCAGCCATGCTCTAAAACCGCGCTAACACCCACGCTCACGCCCGATCCACGGGCAATAGAGCGATGTTTTCTGGAGAGGACATGCAACGACTTTGGATTCTGGCCCCGGCACTTGCACTCACGCTTACCGCTTGCGGCAAGAAGCAGACTGGCACCTACGAGGTCGCTGAGGCCGCAGAAGCAGCCCAGGGCAGCAACGTAGAGCTGCTCGTGGCTGGCGCAGACGCCCTCTGGGAGAAGCGCGGAGAGGAGGCTTCCCTCAAGCAGTCCCTGGCTGGCTACGAAGGCGTGCTGGCAGTGGACCCCACCAACCGCCATGCCTACAACCGCCTGGTTCGCGGGTACTACTTCCTGGGTGACGGTGTGCTCACCGACCCAGACGCCAAGAGCGCTGCCTGGGACACCTCCGTGACCTGGGGCAAGAAGTGCCTGGCTCTGAACTCTGACTTTGTGGTCCGAGTCGAAGCCGGCGAGGGCGAAGGCCCTGCAGGCGCAGCGTTCACCAAGGACGACGTCCCTTGCATGTACTGGATGGCTTCGGCCCTGGGCAAGTGGGCCCGCGCAGAGAGCCTGGCCACGATCCTGCAGTACAAGGACCAAATCTACATGTGGATGGGGTACCTGGACACTCTGGACAACGAGTTCTTCTACACCGCCTCCTCCCGCTACCTGGGCGCCTACTGGGCCGCACTGCCCAGCTTCGCAGGCCAGGACCTGGACAAGTCCGAGGAGTTCTTCAAGGCCGCCATCGAGGCGAACCCAGACCACTTCGGCAACCGCGTCCTTTACGCTGACTACTGGGCCAAAAAGACACAGAACAAGGCCATATTCACGGAGCAGCTCACCTACGTGGTGAACGGCGACGTGAACGTGATCCCAAGCTTGGTGCCCGAGCAAGCTGCCGAGCAGGCCAAGGCGCAGTTCCTCTTGGACAACATCGACGAGTACTTCGCCGAGTAGTCCGGTCCTTCGCCGCGGCCACAGCCGACCCTACATCTTCCTGGAGACGATTCTATGAACAAGACCCTCATCAAGGCCGCCGGCGTCGGCGCAGCCGCTCTCGCCGTCCTGCTGGTACCCACCAGCACCCCGCAGGCCGAGGCCCAGCACACCCTTTCCTTCGGAACTGTTGCCCCTGAAGGCACCCCATGGGCTGACCAGCTCAAGGACTTTCAGCGACGCATCCAGACGGACTCGGGCGGCGCGATCAAGGTCAAGGTGTTCTTGGGCACGATGGGTGGCGAGATCGAGATGGTTCGCGACTGCCGTCGCGGCGAGCGTCTCCAGGCTGTGGGCGTCTCCACCGGCGCAATGGGAGAGGGAGCAGGCGTGCCTCTGCTCCAGCTCCCTGAGCTCCCCTACCTCTTCCGCACCAACGCCGAGGCTGACGCAGTCCTGGACGACGTGCTCTACGACCCTGTCGCCAAGGAGCTCGACGCCAAGGGCTTCGTGTTCAACACTTGGGCGGAGAACGGATGGCGGAACTTCGCGACCAAGGGCGGTCCCGCGACCACCCCTGCGGAGTTGAGCCAGTACAAGATGCGCAGCCAAGAGTCGATGGTGCACACCGGGATGTACAAGTCTCTGGGGACCCAGGCAGTCAGTCTGCCTACCTCCGAGGTCATGCAGTCCCTGAACACCGGCGTTGTCGACGGCTTCGACAACACCCCGCTCTTCAGCTTGGCGTCGGGTTGGATCAACCCAGTCTCCCACTACACCTTGTCCCGCCACATCTACCAGCCCGCAGCCATCGCGTACTCCAAGCGCTTCATGGCCAAGCTGTCCCCGGATCTGGTCGCAGTCGTCACTGGCAACCCCACTGCAGAGGCCGTCAAGGGTCGCAAGGCAGTCCGGGCCCAGGAAGCAGCAATGCTCGAAGTCATCAAGGCCAAGGGCATCGAGGTCATCGATCTAACCCCCGAGCAGCGCAAAGCCTTCTCGGACAAGACCGGCGGCGTGCACCAGGACTACCTGGAGGCCAACCCAGCCGTAAAGCCACACTACGCAGCAGTTCAGGCCAAGCTCAAGTCCATGCGCTGAGCTGAAAGTTCCTGCATTATCGACGCCCGCGTGCACCCTGTGCATGCGGGCGTCGTAGCATGTGGTTTCCCGTGCCCAGCTACCAGGAGAATCCTCGGTGTACCGCCTGTTGACCAGCGTCTTTGACGCCTTCGCTCGCCTAGTTGATGGCATCACGAACGGCGTGAGTGGCGGTGTACGCAAGTTCGCTCAAGGCCCCGGCCAAGGGGTGCTCTTCGTATTCGTATTGATCCTTACCGGACTCAAGATCGTGGTCGAGGAGGTGCTCGAGGGCATCGACCGAATCATCGCCTGGATCGAGAAGGCCATCATCATCGTCGCCCTCTTGGCGATGACGGGTTTCTCCTTCATGGACTACCTGCGCCGCGAGGCCTCTCTCGAGTCCTTCGAGATCGAGGGCGGCGCCAACATGGCCATGCTGCTCATGGTCTGGGTTGGCTTCTTGGGTGCGTCCTTGGCAACCCGCAGGGGCGCGCACCTCAGCGTAGACGCCTCGGACCGACTGCTCAGTCCTGGTGCGGCAAAGATCGTCAAGCGCTTCTCCGCTCTGGTCGCCGCCGGCTTGTGCTGGGTCCTGATGGAGAACGCCTGGATCCTGACCGCAGAAGGAATCGAGTTCGGCGACACCCTTGAAGGCCTGGTCGTTTGGCCCGTGATCGTCGCGCCAGTGAACTTCGTGATCGCCCGCCTACCCGGTGCCGACGGGGTCTCTTGGGGGACAGCAATCATAGGCGGCATCATCGCTGCCGTCGCCATGCGCTTCACCCGCCGCATGGAGCCCAGCGATCCCCGCGAAGTCGAGGCCATTGAGGATCTGAAGTGGTCCGAGGCCCGGGACGAGGCCAAGCGGCCACTGCTCCTGAAGCGCGCTGGCGCCTCTGCGCTGGAGGCCGTCGCAGGCATCTCAGGTGGTCTGGCACTGCTCGCATTGCTCCCCATGTTCTGGGAGCCAACCCTTGAGTTCGGCGACCCGGTGGTCTGGGCCCCCCTTGAAGCCGACCTGGGGTTCCCAATCTGGCTGGGCAACGTCGTCCTGCCCCTGGCCTTCGCGCTGATGGCCTTGCGTTTCGGCATCGCCGGAATCCTGGGCCGCTTCAACAGCCGCGACTCTGGCCCTGAGGCCGCCATCACGGAGCCTCGCAAGCCGGGCAACCGCACCAAGGCCGACACCTTGGTCTCCGGCTGGTTCCCCGGCCTGCTGCTCGGCATTGGCGCCACCCTCTGGTTGGGCCAGCCTGCGCTGATCGCGATCGCAGGCATCCTCCTTGTCTTGGTGGGCGCCCCGCTCTTCGTCGGAATCGGCGTGGCCGCCCTGGCTTGTGTGGTGCTGCTCTCCGATGGCCTCACGGGCGTGACCGTCGTCACGGACATGTTCGAGGCGACAAAGAAGCAAGAGCTCCTGGCAATTCCCTTCTTCGTGCTCGCCGGCAACATCATGACCCAAGGCTCCCTGGCGGAGCGCTTGGTGGGCGTGGCACGGGCAGCGATGGGCAAGACCCCTGGCGGACTGGGGCTCGCGACGATCTTTGCCTGCGTGATCTTCGCGGCGATCTCTGGGTCCTCACCGGTGACCGTCATCGCCATCGGTGGCCTGATGTTCCCCATGCTGGTCAAGGACCGCTACCCCGAGGGCTACAGCATCGGCGTGTTGGCCAGCGCCGGCTCCCTGGGCATCATCATCCCGCCCAGCATCCCGATGATTCTCTACGCCGTGGTGACCTCGAACCCACAGTCCCCCATGTCGCCGATCGACCTGTTCCTGGCGGGCTTGCTCCCGGGACTGTTCATCGCAGGGGTATTGGTCGTCTACACCCTCTACAAGACGCGTCCAAGCGGGGGCGGGGCCAACATCAAGATGGCCGACATTGGCAAGGGCTACTGGTCCAACATCTTCCAGAGCCTGAAGAAGGGCATCCTGGCCTTGATGCTGCCCGTGCTCATCTTGGGCGGTATCTACGGCGTCTTTGCCCCCATCGGCATCCGCTTCACCGTGACCGAGGCCGCCGCGGTCTCCGTGGTCTACGCCATCATCGTAGAGCTCTTCATTCACCGGGAGATGGGGCCACGCAAGCTCGCCAAGATCTTGGTGGAGTCGGGCGTGATGATGGGCAGCCTCTTCGTCATCATCGTGCTGGCCATTGCCTTCAACAAGTTCCTGGCCTTTGAGAAGATTCCGGACCAGGCCACCGAGTGGCTGGCCGCGCACGTGGACTCCAAGTGGGAGTTCCTGCTCCTGGTCAACCTCTTCCTGTTGGCCCTTGGCACGGTGATGGAGATCATCTCCGCCATTCTGATCGTCGCCCCGCTGCTGGCCCCCATCGCCGCCAGCTTTGGCATCGACCCCATCCACTTCGGCATCATCTTCATCGTGAACTTGGAGCTGGGCTACCTGACGCCGCCGATGGGCATCAACCTCTTCGTGGCGAGCACGGTGTTCAAACAGAGCATCGTCAAGGTCATCAAGGCTGCCCTGCCCTTCCTGTTCTTGATGCTGTTCTGTCTGGGTGTCGTCGCGCTGGTTCCGGCGCTCTCGACAGCGATGCCCTGCGCGGTGAACAACGACTTTGATGGCCAGCTCACCAAAGAGTGCATCTGGCCAGAAGAGGAAGTACTCCCCGAAGCTGAGGCCGCCGACCCCGAGCCCACCGACTTTGGCGACCCCGAGCCCACCGACTTGGGTGACCCGGAGCCTGCCCCCGCGGATCCCGCTCCCAGCGACGCCGCAGCGGACCCCTCTATGCCTGAGCCGAGCTTCTAATGCCGACCTCCACCACGATTCAGAGCGCCGATGGCACCTCGCTGCACCTCCTCCAGTGGGACCCGGTCGCCCTTCCCATTGGTGATGTGCTCCTGGTCCATGGCTTCGCGGAGCACATGGGCCGCTACCAGCACGTGGCGGAGGAACTGACGGGCAAAGGCTGGACCGTGCATGGTCTCGACCTGCGCGGGCACGGCAAGTCCGGCGGGGAGCGCGGCCACATCTTGAAGTGGGCCGACTACATCGACGACGTCCACGCCGCCTTGAACGAGGTGGGTCGACCCTGTTTCGTGGTCGCCCACAGCATGGGCGGCTTGGTCCTTGTGGCCACTGGCGTTCAGCGACCAGGCAACATCCGCGGCGTGGTCATGACCAACCCGCTCTTGGGCACCGCCTTTGCTCCAGCCCGCGTCAAGATCTGGGGCGGCAAGCTGCTCTCCAAGCTCAAGCCCAACTTCTCCATGCCTGGTGAAGTGGACCCGGACCACGTGTGTAGAGACCCCAAGGTGGTCGCAGCCTACAAAGCCGACCCACTGGTCTTCGACCTGTTGCGCGCGCGCTGGGGCATGGAGGTGTTGGCCACACAGAAGATGGTGGACGCCCGCGCAAGCGACTTCAAGCTGCCCTTGATGATGTTGGTCAGCACCGGCGACCGGGTCTGTTCCGCTGAGATCTCCCAGAAGTGGTTCGACCGAATCGGCAGCACGGACAAAGACATTCGGGTCTACGGCAAGCTCTACCATGAGCTCTTCAACGAGCCTGAGAAGCAGAATGTCTTAGACGACATGTGCGATTGGCTGGAGGCCCACCGTGCGTGAGAGATTGATCGAGTTGCTCAAAGAGCTGAGCTACGAGCGCAAGCGGGTCATCTTGGCCAGCGGCCTGGAGAGCGACTTCTACGTCGACGGCCGTCAGACCACGCTCAACGCTGAAGGGGCCTACCTCATCGGCCACCTGGTTCACGCCGCGCTCAAGCCCGAAGTGAAGGGAGTCGGAGGACTGGTGGTGGGCGCTGACCCCATCTCCGCAGCGGTCGCAGCCACCAGCTTTGGCCTGGGTCGCCCCGTGCATGCGTTCTTGGTCCGCAAGGAGCCCAAAGGCCACGGCATGAAGCGCCACGTCGAGGGTCGCAAGAACCTGCCCGACGGCACCCCGGTCTGCATGATCGAGGACACCTGCACCACAGGCGGCAGCATGCTGCGTGCCATCGACATCGCCGAGGCCGAGGGGCTGCGTGTTGTGCAGTGCATCACCATCGTGGACCGCGAGGAAGGCGCCGCGGAGCGCCTGGCCGAAGCGGGCCACACCCTTGAAGTGCTGGTCCGACGGGCTGAGCTCGAGGCTTAGTCCACCTGGATCGAGCCGGCGCCAAGCTCCTGCAGCTCCAGCTTCAGGGTCTCCTCCAGCTCAATGGGGACCAAGATCTCCAGGTGAACCTGGGTGTCCCATCGAGCCGTGGTGACCTCGGCGTCGAAGCGAGACAGCAAACCGCGCAGTGGGCCTTCCTGGCTGTAGCTGCAGGAGAGCATGAGCTTGTGGGTCTGAGCCTCCTCCACCCACTCGACCTCCTCCAGCGCGGCGGAAGCAGCCTGACCATAGGCCCGCACGAGGCCACCTGAACCCAACTTGGTTCCGCCGTAGAAGCGGGTCACCACGATCACCGTTTGACTGGCCTCCGCGCTGTCCAAGCGCCTCAGGATCGGGGGGCCGGAGGTTCCAGCCGGCTCCCCATCATCGCTGGCCCGACGGCTGTCCGGATCGATGCGCCATGCAAAGACATGGTGGGTGGCATCGGGCCACTCGGAGCGCAGGCCTTTGACGACATCCATCGCGGCGTCTTCGTCTACGGCTCGGTCGAGCGTGGCGATGAAGCGTGAGCCTTTGATGGGGTCCAAGGCGACACGCAAACGCTTGGATGGGCGGCGGAGCAGCATGGACAGAGCGTAGCCCGCCGGACCCGGTATGCTGGAGCATGATCACGCCCGAGACCTTCGCCGCCCGCCGTACACGCCTCAGCCAGAAGCTGGGCCGTCCCATTCTGCTGATGGGCTGCGGAACGCGTCTGCGAAACCTGCCCATCAACGAGCTGCCCTTTCGACAGGACAGCAGCTTCCTCTACATGACCGGCTGCGATCTCCCAAACGCCGCCGCGCTCATCGAGGACGGCAAGTGCACCTTGTTCTTGAACCCTCCTGCCGACGATGACGCGCTCTGGCATGGGCACGTGGAGACCTTGGAGGACCACAAGCGCCGCTATGGCGTAGAGGCCGTCCTGGACGCCGCGACCCTGGAGAGCCACTGCAAGGGCATGAAGCTGGCAACCCTCGCCGTGGCCGACGCGAAGGCAACCCGCCGAGCCGCCAGCCTCGCTGGAATCCCCCTCTCCTACGGCAAGGCCAACGGGGATGACGCGCTGATCGACGCCATCATCGCCATGCGCCAGATCAAGGGAAGGGAAGAAATCGAAGAGCTGCGTTCAGCGGCAATCTGTACAGCCCAGGCCTTTCACTCGGCCATGTCCGGCACCCACCCCGGCGGCAGCGAGGCCCATGTGGCCGCCCTCTTCCGGGGCTGCCTGGCCGCCCGAGGCCTCAGCGAGGGCTACAACCCCATCGTGACCGTGCGTGGCGAGATTCTGCACAATCCAACCTACAGGAATCCGCTCCGAGATGGCCAGCTACTGCTGCTAGACGGCGGCGGCGAACGCGAGACCGGGTACACCGTGGACATCACACGTACCTGGCCTGTAAACGGGCGCTTCGAGGGCCGGCAGGCTTCGGCATACAACGCGGTTCTCGAGGCCCAACTCCAAGCCATTGAACTGGTTCGCCCTGGGGTTCGCTATCGAGAAGTCCACGACCGTGCGGCCGCCGTGCTCACCCAGTGGTTGCGCGATGAAGGCTTGCTGCGCGGAAGCCTTGAAGAGCTCCAGGCCAGCCAAGCCCACGCGGCCTTCTTCCCCCACGGCGTGGGCCACCACTTGGGCCTGGACGTTCACGACCTCGAGCAGTTTGGAGACCGCGCGGCCTACCCACCAGGCCGGGGCCGCGATGAGAACTTCGGCACGGCCTACCTGCGCATGGACATGGACATGGCCCCCGGCATGGTCGTCACCGTGGAGCCGGGCTTTTACGTGGTCCCCGCCATTCTCCGAGACCCCGCTCTCCGAGAGAAGTGGGGCGCTCAAGTGGACTGGGACCTGGCCCAAAGCTGGGCCGGTTTCGGCGGCATCCGCATCGAAGACGACGTGCTCTGCACCGACGCCGCCCCCGAGGTCCTCACGGCCACGACCATCAAGGGCGTGCACGACATCGAGGACTTGGTGGGCAGCGGGATCCCCGCCATCGAGCGCTTCCAGCCCTAATAGAGAAGTCGTCGCTCCAAGACCGTGTCCGCGACACGCTTCGGATCGGTCTCCGGATGGTCCAGAGTGTAGTGGAGCCCGCGGCTCTCCCGCCGCCGCAGCGCGGACTCTACGACCAGCTCTGCCACGTCGGCCAGGTTTCGCAGCTCGACCAGCTCTGGAGTCAGCAAGGTCTCCCAGTAGTAGGAGCGGATCTCTTCCTTGACCAGCGCCACCCGATGCCGGGCGCGCTTGAGCCGACGGGTCGTGCGAACAATGCCGACGTAGTCCCACATGAACTGCTGGATCTCGGCCCAGGTGTGCTTAATGACCACCAGTTCATCGGCGGGAACTGCGGGTCCAGGGTCCCAGGCAGGCAGATCTGGCAGCGCGCCGTGCTCCCGCGTGATGGCCTCGGCGGCGGCAGCATGTGCATAGACCGCTGCCTCCAACAGCGAGTTGCTGGCCAAGCGATTGGCGCCGTGTAGACCGGTGCAGCTGGCCTCTCCAACGACGAAGAGGTTCCGCAGGCTGGACTCTCCCTTCAAGTCGGTCTTCACCCCGCCGCAGAAATAATGGCAAGCCGGGACCACCGGAATGGGCGCCTTGGCCATGTCGTGTCCAGCCTCAAGGCAGTGGGTGTAGATCGCCGGGAAGTGGTCGACCAAGAACTCCTTGCTGTGGTGGGTCATGTCCAAGAAGACGCAGTCATCGCCGCGACGCTTGAGCTCGGCATCGATGGCCCGCGCGACGATGTCACGGGGCGCCAACTCCAAGCGATCGTCGTAGTTCGACATGAAGCGCTCCCCGTCTGCGTTGAGCAGAATCCCCCCCTCGCCGCGCAGGGCCTCGGAGACCAGAAAGCTGTCCTTGCCCGGGTTGTAGAGCGTCGTGGGATGGAACTGCACGAACTCCATGTTTCCGATTCGTGCGCCGGCTCGCCAAGCCATCGCGATGCCGTCCCCGGTCGCGACCCGTGGGTTCGACGTGAAGCGATAGACCTGCCCCGCACCGCCTGCGCAGAGGGCGACCACCTTGGCCGAGATGGCCTGTACTTCCTGCTTGGGCTCATCGAGCACATAGGCGCCCACGACGCGGTCCGGGTAGCTGGGGAGCGGCCCCCCGCGACGACACAGCCAGGCCTCGGTGATCAGGTCGACCACGCACTGGTGCTCGCGGATCTCGATGTTGGGATGGGCGCGCACGGCCTCTGAGAGCGCGCGGATGATCTCAGCCCCCGTTTGGTCCCGTGCATGAAGAATTCTTCGGGTGCTGTGCCCCCCTTCTTGGTGGAGTTCATGCTCCTCCGGCCTGTCTTCGCGCCGATCGAAGATGACCCCCAACTCGATGAGCTCGCGAATGCGGTCGGGCCCGGTGCGCACCACATGGTCCACCGCTTGGCGGCGACAGAGGCCGGCACCGGCCACCAGGGTGTCCTGGATGTGATCCTCAAAGCGGTCCTTGTCATCCCAAACCGCCGCCACGCCGCCCTGGGCGTAGCGGGAGTTCGACTCGCGCAGCACATCCTTGGTGAGGATGAGTACGCGGCCATGGTCCGCCACCTTGAGGGCAAAGAGCTGCCCAGCCAAGCCGGAGCCAATCACCAGATAGTCGCAGGCCGTCTCCATTCGGATCTCCTCTCGCTCCTGCTACGATTGCACATCGTCGAACGGCAAGGAGCGCACATGGTCTGGGTGTTGTTGAGCGCATGGGTCGCTGGCGACATCTTCATGCGCACAGAAGAGGACGGCTCGGTCACTTTTACCGATGTCCCCGGCGCAGAAGAGCAGACCTTCACTGTCTTTCTTCGCGAGAAGCCTCTGCCCGCACCGACCGCGGTGAGCCTCAAACGCTTCCCAACCTTGGACGACTGGGACCAAGCCATCTTGAGCGCCAGCGCGCGCTACGGGGTGGAGTCCGCCTTGATCAAGGCCGTGTGTGTCGCCGAATCCGGCATGAACCCCGCCGCCATTTCTCCGGCCGGCGCCCAGGGACTCATGCAGCTCATGCCTGCGACAGCTAGCTCCCTCGCGGTCAAGGACGCCTTCGATCCCGAGCAGAACATCGATGGGGGCACGCGCTACCTCAAGCGCCAGCTGGACCGCTTCGGCAGCAAGTCCTTGGCATTGGCCGCATACAACGCCGGTCCTCACAATGTGCAGAAGCACAACGGCATTCCGCCCTTTGAGGAGACCCAACGCTACGTTCCGCGCGTGCTCTCCCTCTACGAGTTCTTCCGCCTGCAGCGCCCTGTAGTAAACGCGCCCAAGGCCGCTGTGTCCGTTACGACAGAAGGGTGAGTACCGCCCCCTTCTACAGGCGCCCGGGTTTCTGGAACCTGCCCAATGCCCTGACCGTGGCTCGAATGTTCGCCGTGCCGGTCATGGTCGTGCTCCTGTGGGACGAGCCCAGCCAGCTGGAGTCCTACCTGGCTTGTGCGGTCTTCGTCATCGCGATGTTGACCGACATCTTGGACGGCTACTTGGCGCGAAAGTGGAACTTGGTCAGCTTGGCCGGGGCATTCTTGGACCCCTTGGCCGACAAGCTGATGGTCGCCACGACGATGGTCATGTTGGTCGCAATTGGCTGGCTTCCGGCTTGGATCGCAGCCCTCATTATCTGCCGCGAGCTGACCATCACGGCTCTCCGCACCGTGGCACTCTCGGAAGGGCTCAGCCTGCCCGCCGACAGCCTGGGCAAGTTCAAGACCGCCTTCCAGAGCACCGCGCTGGGATACCTGCTCTGGCACTACGACACCACGCTGTTCGAGGGCTTCACCGTCTCAGCCTCCAGCGCTGGCTTGATTCTCATGTACATCGCCGTCGGCTTTACGGTGCTCTCCGCAGTGAACTACCTGCGGAACTTCTTCAAGCATGCCGCTGCGAAAGAGCGGGAGCTGGGGATTCGACCCTAAGGGGTCCGGGTTGCGTGTCGGATCTCGGGGATCCAGGCCACTACACCGAGAGGTGTCGCCTCGCGTCTTGATTCCTCTGCCCACTCGGGCGAGCATGGAGACCGTGGAGGACGCATGTGGTTGTTGTTGGGGTGTTTGACGAGCGGGGACGCATACCAGGATCTGGTCTTGGAAGCTCAAGATGCAGACGGGGACGGCCAAGGCGCCGAGTTGTATGGAGGGGAGGACTGCAACGACTCCGACCCCAGCGTCTCTGTTGGGGCGCTGGACTACTGCGATGGGCTCGACAATGACTGCGATGGCCTTGTCGACGAGGGCATCTTGGCCTCGACTTGGTACCCAGATGAAGATGGGGACGGCTGGGGAGAGAGCTCGGGCGCCGTGGACTCCTGCCTGGTGCTGGAGGGTCACGTCCTTCAATCTGGCGACTGCGATGACGCAGAAGACGACGTGAACCCGGGGATGCTCGAGATCTGCGATGACGGGCTGGACAACGATTGCAGTGGGGATGCGCCGGAGTGTGTGTTTGACGGGGAGTACGTCAGCGGGCAGGCGGCGTTCATGATTCAAGGTTCAACTGGCCAGGCTTTTGGCTTTGGAATGGCGGCGATCGATGACGATGGCGACGGCGACCTGTCGCTGGTCTTGGGGGCTCCGGCAGCAGGAACGCAGACGCACCAAGGTGGAGCCGCGTACGTTTTTGACCTTCCCCTGGCCCCCGTCACCGGCCCCGAAGATGCTCGATGGGAGGGAGTCGGCGAGCAAGCCACCAGGCAGCTTGGAGGAACGCTGCTCGTTGCCGACCTCGACCAAGATGGCTTTGAAGATCTCGTCGCTGGAACCTACAAGGGCGACGGGATCTCGGTCGCCTATGGCTCAACCGAAGGGTTGAACGAGTTCCAGACTCACGTCACTTCAGAGGATTCGCGAGGGATCGGCGCTGGACTGGCCTTTCTTAATTCCGACGGGCCACTCCTGGTCACAGGTGGGGGAGATGAAACCCTCTACCTCTTCGACGGCCCCAGCCTCCCAGCATCTGCAACGGAAGCCGCCGGGTTTGTGTTCGGGGGACAGCTAGGAGCGAAGGGGACCCTCGCTACAGGAGACCATGAAGGAGATGGGGAAGATGACCTGCTTCTCGGAGATGGCGATGAAGATCAGGCCTACATCCTCTCCGGCCCTGAACTCCGCGGTGGTCTACGTGTAGACGAGGCCCCATACCAATTCACCAGCCGAGACGAGAAAGCAATGGGAGTCAAGGTGGCCTTCTGGGACTTCAATGATGACGGCTACGATGATGCTCTCGTCGGCGAGTGGGACTCCACTTCAGGGACCGTCCATCTCTTCTCAGGCGGTCCAACGCCGGATCCTGCAAGGTCGTCGGTGGAGTCTGACGCAAAGCTGCAAGGCGGATTTGGCTTTGGCGCACTTCTGGAGACGACAAGAGACGAACAGCAGCTTCTGGTTGCCTATCCAAACACCGACTACGGGGCGTGGTTCGGAGGCTCCATCTTGGTCTACGGAAAGGCTGCGGAGGGCCCGCCAGAATCCACGGTCCAGTTCACAGCAGACACAACCTGGTGCGGCCAGAGTGGCTTGTACGAGGATTTTACCGGCGACGGCCAGGCAGACGGGATTCTTGGGTGTTCCGGCGCGGACACGTCGGGTCGAGTCCATATCTTCACGGCACCTGGGTGGTAGGTGCTAGTAGCCTTCGTCGTAGGTCTCAATCTTGAGAGTGTACGTCGTGGTGCAAGCGGCTGCCTTCCAGGTCGTAGAATAGACGCGGATCCCCCAGAGCTCCTCGCTCCAGTTGAACTTGTCCGTTGGCTTGGCCACGCTGAGACGGCTTCCCGACCCACTGTCTGAGCTGTACAGCGATGACCCGCTGTTGAGATCGTAGAGTTCAAGGACCCAGTTGCCGCCGGACGGCAATCCCGAAACTGTGATGTCAAAGCCCATATTTTCCCAGACCTCCTCGCCCGTATCAAACTGATACCAGTCGTCGTCGTCCGGGTCACTTAGCGACAAGCCGGATGCCGTAAGGCTCTCCGATGACCAACCAGTACCATCGACCTCCCCAAAGTCATACGCCGCAGACAAACTCTCATTCTGCTCGTAGGTGTCCCACCAGTCCTCGTTCACGTCCCCATCGCAGTCCTGGTCAATGCTGTCGCAGACCTCCGCATCTCCTGGGCTGACGTTGGGATTCGCATCATCGCAGTCCCCACCGTTCTCGGTGTAGCCATCCCCATCGTTGTCGTAGTTGAGCGGATCGGTGATGACGATCTGCACGCTGTCTGAGCCGTCATTGCCGTCTTCGTCGACCGCAACCATAGTCAGAGTGTGGGTTGCTTCCGCAAGAGAGAAGGACCCCGTGGCCTTTCCGCTCGAGTCGGCACTTCCACTCCAAACAACCCCGGCGACGTCCGAGGTCAGACTGAGCTGCAGCACCTCCGGATCCGTCAGGTCATCCGAGAGCTGGGCATTGAAGACCACGGTGTCGGTGGTCCAGTGGTTGCTGCCATCCTTGGGGTCGTTGATCTGAACCCTGGGACGCGCGTCCTCCAGGACCTCGACCTCGACCACAGCGCTGCCCACTTTGGCGTCGTCATCCTCGCAACGCAGAGTCAAGCTCGCGATTCCCTCGCTCAGGCCGCTCACGAGCTGGGTCAGTCCGCCGTTTGTGGCCGGCGACCCGCTCCAAAGCATGCCGTCCCGTGAAGAGACAATCTCGCAGAGCAGAGTCTCTGGCGGCTGCTCATCGTCTTCGACCGCGGCGACGACATTGACGCCTTCGCTGGCTGGGAAGGACTCCCCTTCCATCGGACCAATCAGGCTGATCCGAGGGGCGCCCACGACATCCCCGCCGTAGCCAATGTCCACCTCAACGGTGGCCCGACCGGCCTCGCCCGAGTCATCAATGGCCTCGAGGGTGAGGACATGCGGACCAGCCGTCAGACCGGTAACAGGCAGAAGAACAACACCACTAATATCGGGCGTAGAACTTCCCAAATCACCGTCCACAGACGAGGACCAAGAGACGAGCAGAGAGGGAGCGTCCTGCTGGTCATCGCGGGCAATGCCAGCGAGTTCAAGCGCCTCACCGGGGGCAATCTCCATGCCGTCCTCGGGAGAGGTGATGGTCACGGACGGAGGCGTGTTGTACACACCAACTTCCGTGTCATTGCAGGACAACAGGATCAACAACAGGCCTGGGACCATTTTGGACTCCGCTTTTCGGTGCCGAGTTGTAGCAGAGTATACAGCGTGTGCAAGGCCCTTGGGCGGTTAGGTGGGGCGAATGTTGGACCTCGGATACCGCCTGCTCAAGCCCGCCCTGTTCGCCATGGATCCGGAGCGCGCTCACGAGCGTGTCCTGGGAGTCGCTTCAGCCTTTCCCGGCTTGGTGCGAGGCATCACACCAGACTCCCCGCCCCCACCTGGCCTGGAGGTCGACCTTGCCGGTCTCAAGCTGCCAGGCCCGGTTGGCCTGGCGGCAGGCCTGGACAAGGAGGCCCACGCCCTGCGTATCTGGGAGAAGCTCGGTTTTGGCTTTGTGGAGATCGGGACCATCACGCCCCTTCCTCAGGCCGGCAACGCGCGACCGAGGATCCATCGCTTTCCCGCACACCAAGCCATCGTCAACAGCATGGGCTTTCCGAGCGACGGCATGGAAGCGGTGGCCCAGCGCCTGGAGGGCCTCAAGTCCAAGGGGCTCTGGCCACGCGTTCCAGTTGGCGTAAACTTGGGCAAGAACAAGGCCACCCCAGCGGAAGAGGCCCACCTGGACTACGTCAAGGTGACCCGCCGCATGCACGGTCTCGCGGACTACCTAACGGTCAACGTCAGCTCGCCGAACACACCGGGTCTTCGTGCGCTCCAGAAGGTCGGCCCGCTGCAGCGCATTCTGGAAGCGGTCCTCGCAGCCGAGCAGAGCATCCCGGTCTTTGTGAAGCTGGCCCCAGACATGGAGCCAGAGCAGCTCCACGAGACCGTCAACGCTGCCATTGACTCTGGCGTAGCGGGCATCATCGCGACGAACACCACGCGCCGACGAGGCGTTCCAGGCACCGAGGACCTCCCCGGAGGCTTGAGCGGCGCGCCCCTCTTCCCCTTCGCATTGGAGCGCGTGACCCAAGTGGTGGCCTCTGCCGCAGGCCGAGTCCCAGTGGTGGGCGTAGGTGGAATCATGGGTCCGGAGCAGGCCAAGGCCTATCTGGATGCAGGATGCACAGCGCTGCAGATCTACAGCGGTTTGATCTTCAAGGGACCGGGCCTGATTCGCAGGATCAACCAGGGCTTGATCGCCTAAGGGTTCGCCCTATCGTACGTGGGCGCCCTAGCGTCGGCGGTCGCCAAACTTGGAGTCGGAGCGCATGGGGTTGGGGTCCCGCGCATCCCGCCCATCTTTGCCAATGCCCTGCTCCGGTGAGAAGGCGTCGATCTCACGGACCAGCCTGCGAGTCGGCTTGTTTGCGAACTCGGCGATCGCCTCCGTCACGCGCATGCCAGCAGGCTCCAGCATGGGGTGATGCGCCACATCGTCGAATCGCCAGAGAACTGCACCAAAGTGGTCTGCAAGCAGACGCGATTGGTGCAGAGTGACAATGGGATCCTTGAAGCCGTGAATCACCAGCATTGGGGAGGAGATCCCACCCAGCGGGATGTCAGGGCGAGCCAAGGCAAGGTCCTTCGCCAGACCGTTGGGCCAGGGTGTCAGACGGGCGAGTGCCTGACTGCGCGCCGGCTCTTCGACTTGATCGAAGCCACAGGCCAAGTAGGCCTTGTGGGAGAGGTTCAGTGGCTTTCCACGAACCAGACCGGCCAGCGTCGGCAGAATGGCGCGAACACCAACCTTGGTGGGACGGAGAAAAACTGCCTTGGGCGGGGCGCTGGCCACGCAGATCACCCCAGCCAGCTCACGACGACTGGCAACCATCTGGGCCACCAGCCCGCCCATGGAGTGCCCGACCAAGACCACTTCTTGGTCCAGAGAATCCAAGAGGGCCTCGACCTGATTGGCGAGATCCTCCAGGTGCACGTTCTGGCCCGCTTCCGAGCCGTGGCCAGCAAAATCCATGGCCAAGGAAGACAGACCATGGGCTTCCGCCCAGTGAGCTTGGTCCCTCTCCCAGATCCACTTTCCAAGCCCAACTCCGTGGAGCAAGACAAGAAGGGGGCCCGAGCCGGAGCCCTGGACGTGGTGCTGCGCGTTCGCTGGGGTCTGCATCGCTCCGATCTACCCGATCCAGGGCCCAAATGCACCTTGGCCAGACCCCTCCCCTGCGCTTAGAGCAAGAAGAATGTTGCTGCTCCTGCTGGCCTGCGGAATGCGAGAGCTCCCGCCGCACCTTCAAGTGGAGGCCGTCCAGGCGCCCAAGGAGCTGCCAACGCCCGCCACCCTAAACGAGGCGGTCGCGATTCTGGTCCAGCGGGATCCGCTCCTTCGCCGCCCTCCAACCCAGGCAGCGCGGCGTTGGCCCGCCCTGGCCCCGGAGCTGAGCGCCTACCTCGATGCAGTGGAGCTGACCCCAGATAGTCCCGCAGCATTTCAAGCCCTTGAGGAAGCACACCCGACCACTGTCGCGGTGCCGCTGGCCCGAGGTTGGCGCCTTGCAGCTGTTGAGCCTCTGGCCTCTACCCTGGCGGGCTCGCTCACCACACAACGCAACGCTGGCCTCTGGCTCACCCCCCTGCGAAACAGCGGTGTGCAACCAGAAGACCGGGGTCCGTGGTCTTGGCTTCCCCTCTCTCAGGTCCTTAGCTACGGTGAGTCCTGGGTGCTTCGCGCATGGCTGGCGCATCCAGATATCCCCCGCGAAGCTGCAGCAGAGGCGATCCGCGATCCGGCCTACGGACGACTTGCACTGACAGTGGAAGGCAAGCTCATCACGGGCTCAGATACGCCCAGCCCCCTGAGCCTGGACACACTGGACCAAGTGGTGACGCTCTTCCTCCAGAGCGTGGCCGCTGATCGGGACAGTGAGCAAGCCAAGTACCGTGAGGCTCTCAGCACCATCGAGGGCCACGACGCCATAGGCGCACGTCCCCTCCTGGATCTCAGTCTTCAGATCCAATCCTCGTTGCAGGAACAAGGTGGACAATCTGCGAAGGGCGGCGCGCTCCTCGCTTGGCAGGTCGGACGCTGGATAGATCCCAGCCTCTCGCCAGGCTTGGATCGTTCCGAAGTCGTTCGGCAGGTGCCCGCTTGGGACCCTGCTCTGGAGAGCTTGGCCACCCTGGTTGAAGTGGCGATGCTCAAAGACTGCGTAGACCGGCTCGAGATCGGGCTGAAGAGAGAGCGAATCGCTCCACTCGCTCCGATGTTGGCCGACGCACTCACTGGTTTTGGCCAGGGCGGTCTCCCCCTCCGTTGGCTCGAACGAGGCCGCCCCGAAGCAGCAACTTGGCTGGATCTGACCCGAGCAGCCGGACAGCCCGATGGCACCACGCCTGCCGAGGGTCTGGCTGCCCTCCGCTCCCTGCTCGTACAAGCCTGCGATCGAGCACTGAGCCAGGAGCTCAGCGAAGAGCAGCGCAGCCTTGTCGAGCGAACCCGAGGGCGCGCGCTCCCATGAGACACGCACCTCTGGTCGAACGCTTTGAGCGACTCCGATTTCAGTCCCTCTGGCACCTCAACGTGGACCAGGACGAGCTCAAGCGCCTGGAGTCCGAGGTGCTCATCGGCCACCCACGTCACCCGCTGACTCTGAACCACGCGGCCCGCTTGGCCCTGCCAGAGACCGAGCTTCCATCTCCGCCGCGTGGGCTCTCTGGTGTCGCCTCCGCCTTCCTGGACGGAGACATCCCGGCAGCCAGAGCACTGCTCAAGCGCCACAGCGGACCCAGAATCTCAGTGCTGCAGGGTGACCTGGCGCTCGCGGACAGGGACCACAAGGCAGCCGAGCCGCACTATGAGAGCGCCCGCAGCATCTTCGGAGCGCACCCACCACTCTTGGCCAGATTGGCGCGTTGCGCCTTGTCCACCAAGAGAGTCGCCGTGTCCACGAAGCTGACCTTGGAGGCCCTCTCCATCAATCCCTTACACGGGAGCAGCCGAGCTCTACTCGGTCTGGGCGCCCAGAGTCAGGGCCAGCAACTCTTGGCGCTCCCGCTCTACGCCCCCGTTCGAGTCACCGCTGCCGGACTTGAGCTTGCACGGGACATGCCCGCCGGGCACCGAGACATTTGGCGCGCGTGGTACCAGGCCGATGCCAACGCCCTGCCCCTCGACCCACCCAAGGCCACTGCACACCGCGCCATGCTGAATCGCTGGCGCACCCAAGCTCGGGAACCCGGTCCGACCGATGCTCTCTGCGCACAGCTTCAGGCTTGGAAAGATGACGGGCTGCTGGGTGCATACCAATGGAGCACCAACCTAAGCCCTGAGAATGCCCAAGAATTCCGCGACTGGGTAGATGCAAACCCAACCACGCTGATTCGATTCTGGGCACAGGCAATCCGCAACAAGGCCTGAGCACGGAACACCGAAGCCGGAGCAGAGTCCCCAGAGCACAAAACCCCCGAGCCCGAAGGCCCAGGGGTCTGTGTTCAAGCTGCGAGGTTCAAGAACCGGTGCAGTTGTAGCTCAAGGTGACGGTGTCCTCGGAAGAGGTCGCGCCGTAGCAGTCCGTCACGGACAGCGCCATGACGACGGATGCAGTGGTGGTGCTGCCGTAGGTTGCGCTGACACCGGAGACCGTCACGGTAGGCGTTGCACTGGTGCTGTCGTCGATGCTCACAGTTGCGCTGTCAGCGTCGGAGACGGACCAAGCGTAGGTCATCCAGTAGTCCGAGTTCGCATCGGAGGAGCCGCTACCGTCGAGCTCGTACTCATTCTCACCACAGTCGTCACAGTCGTAGCTTGCGCCGTAGCTGATGGACTGGCAGGTGACGCTCTCAGAGTAGGAGTCGTCCGAACCAGCTTCAGCTACCGGAGTAGCGTTGTCTGGCGCAGCAACCACGGTCGCGACCATGGACACTGGGTAGCTGACGGTTCCACCATCGCTGACGGTCAGCGTGAAGACGTAGCTTCCGCTGACGTCTGGCGTGAAGGTCGGGTCAGCTGCCGTGTAGTCGCTCAAGTCCGAGGTGGTTGCCACGGAACCGCTGGGGGCTGAGGTGAGCTCCCACTCGTAGGTCAGGACACCGGACGAATCTGGGTCGTAGGAACCGGAACCGACCAAAGCCAGCTCATCACAGCTCTCAAGGCTGGAGCTTGCCTCGTAGCTGGCAACAGCGACAGGCATCAGCTCGGCGTAGCCGTCACAGTCGTTGTCCACGCCGGCCTCGAGCTCGGGAGCCCCGGGGTAGACGGTGGAGCTGGTGTCATCACAGTCACCCTGGTCACGGGTGTAGCCGTCACCATCGTGATCAAAGGTAGAGCAGAGCTCGTTGCCCGTACCAGGGGAGCCAGCGTCACCGCGTCCGTCCCATGGGTCCAAAGCGGTGCACCAGTTTCCGGGTACGTCGTTGGCTCCGAGAGCCAGAACGTCGGGCTCCAAGTTGAGCGAGCCACCGTCGGGGTCAGGCATTGTGGCGCCGTCGTCCCAGGTAACGATGTCGATCACCACGCCGTCCGCGACCAACGACAAATCATCGCTCTCGTTGGACAAGGTGATGCCGGAGTACTCGTAGTCCACTTCAACGTTGCCGTTGGTCTTGGTGTCCGCGTTGCTGCCCAAGACAACAAAGCCACCCGCGGGAACCACAAGGGGGTCGCCAGGCAGGACCGTATGGGTCTGGGAGCCGGACTGGATGGTGATTCCGTCAATGGCCAAGTCGGCGCCGGAGCTGTTGTAGAGCTCGAACCACTCGCCGTTGGGGTCGGTGACGCCCTGCGGGTTGTTCATGATCTCGTTGATCACGAGCTCACCACCGCTCCACGGCAGCTCATCTACGGAGCCGTCGCAGTCGTTGTCGATGCCGTCAGCATCAATCTCGCTGTGACCGGGGTATGCCTCGGCCTCGTTGTCGTCGCAGTCGTCCTGGCACTGGGTGTAGCCGTCGCCGTCGACGTCGTAGCCCTCGTCGATGAGCGAGTCACCGTCGTTGTCCAAGCCGTCGCAGGTCTCGCTGCCCACGCAGTCGGCCACGCCGTCGTTGTCGGAGTCGGCAAAGCCTTCGTCCACGCCGCCGTCGCCGTCGTTGTCCAGACCATCACAGTCCTCGACATCCATGCAGTCTGCGATCGAGTCGCCGTCGGCGTCGCCGAAGCCTTCGTCCGCAAGGGAGTTGCAGTTGTCATCGATGCCGTTGCAGTCTTCTGCGCGACCTGGGTAGATCTCGGCGTCGTTGTCGTCGCAGTCGCCGTCGGCCGCGGTCACACCGTCGCCGTCACCATCCAGTGGGTTGGCGGAGTCCACGACAATGGGGTCCTCGCTGTCGACTGCAGCAACGTCGTCGCCTTTGCACCCCGAGAGGGCGATAAGGATGGAGGTAACGAAAACTGCAGTGGCGGTTCTCTTGATCATGAGGCGGTCTCCCCAACAAAGGTGGGCTGGTCAAAGTACGGTCCTGCGCACATTACCGCGAAGGGGGCCCACTCCACAAGAAAACCTGTCCTTTTCTCCGCAACTTTGAATCCCAATATGGGTACCCACGCTTCCCTCAAGCCGGGGCCCGGGCCTGCTGGCGGACATCTAGCTGTATTCCTTGGCCTTCAGCAGAACTGCCGACCCAGGAGATCGCCACCCCGGGTTTTTTCCCTTGACAGCCCCCACCTTCAAGATAGATGTCGGGGGCTCAACGAGGCGCTTGTCTCGTCGCACCTGAGCGGGAGTAGCTCAGTTGGTAGAGCGCCAGCTTGCCATGCTGGTTGTCGCGGGTTCGACTCCCGTCTCCCGCTCCATTCTAGGCCGCCCTTCGGGGCGGCCTTTTTTGCCTCTGCGCAACAAGCAGCGAAGCCTGCACCGAATCCGACCCGCAATGCGCGAAATCGGCGGCTCAGCTTCCTTGCGCTTTGCCATCTACAAAGCGTCGGCCCTTCCATTCCGCTTCAACTCCGAAGAGTGAACGCAGAAGGATCCAGGCGAAGAGCAAGTTGCCGAGGGGATGCGTCAGGGCATGCCAACCGCTTCGCCCATCTTGGCGCTCGAGGCGAAAGCGGAAGACGTGAATCAAGATCGCGATCAGCGCAAGCCAGAGCGTCCACTCCCAACCAGGTCCTGCCCACAGGCCAAGCTGGCTGGCAACGCTGGCGGCCAGCAGGCCGTAGGGCAACAAGGTGCTGACGCCGATGAACATGAGGGCGCCGATGGCGACCCCGGGGCGTCGGTCCATTCCTTCGTACAAGTTCTTGCCGTAGCCGGAGACGATCTCCGAGAGGGCGGTGTAAAGCCGGACGCGAAAGGCGCCTGGGGCGTGGAACAGCCCCGTGGCCAGCGCCCGCTGCTTGAAGGCTTTGGCCAAGCGCACGTCCTCTAGGACTTCGGCACGCACGGCCTCGTGGCCTCCCAAGCTGTCGTAGCCCTCTCGGTTCACAAGGATGAACTGACCATTTGCAAACGCCTCCGGCCGTCCAGGGTCGTTGACCGCTTCCAGGTCGACGGCGCCGCGAATGAACCAGCCGATCACCGGGATCACGGCCCCCTCCCAAAAGCTCTCTAGGGCCCAGTCACCAAAGAGCGACAAGAGCTGAAGCTGGTCCCGCTCCATTCGTGCGCAGGCACGGGATGCGGCCCAAGGCGCAAGCCTCAAGTCGGCATCGACAAAGAGAAGCTGCACTCCTCTGGCCTCGCTGGCGGCGCGCTGACAAGCCCATGGCTTGCCGGCCCAACCTGCTGGCGGCTCTGTACCAGCGATCACCCGAAGGCGAGGATCCCCTCCCCCAGCATCCAATGCCTCTTGGCGCGTTTGGTCTGTGCTCCGGTCATCGACGACGATCAACTCAAGATTGGGATGGTCCTGTTCCAGCGCCGAGAGCACGGCATCACCGATCTTGCCCTGCTCGTTGCGGGCCGGAATGCAGATGCTGAGCAGCGGCAGCTTCTCGGGTACAGCCTCGGACTCCGAGAGCCGGTAGCCCCTGCCCCAACGACCCACTCCAGCAGCCAGCCCTGCCCAGGTCAGCGTCAACAACCCCAGGAAGGAGCCCGCCAGAACGACGCTCAAGCCTGGGTCAGACCACGCGATCACAAGGACTCCAAGCGGCCATCTCGGACCATGAAAGGACCTGGGGTCTCGGGAAGGGCGACACGAGAGAGGACCTGCTCGCCGACGACGCTGATCCCAGGGGGTATCGCCCGCCCTGGAGCGATCCACACGCCGCTGCCCACAAGGCTGCCGTGGCCCACGCACACCCCAGCCATCCCCAATGGAACGGGCTCGACCCCTGTGGCGACCGGAATCCGCACCGGCGCATCCCCCAGCTTCTGATCCATGCCGTAGCTGCCTCTCTTCAGGCCAGCCCCCTCACCCAGAACACCCAGCTGCATCGCGCCCCCAAGCGCTGCGCCAGGCCCCAACACGCTGTACTTGACCAGAGCCTGCCGCTGAACGACGGCCCTCTCCCCAAGCACGGTGCCTTCCACGACGGCCAGCGGCTCAACCCGGGAGCCGGGTCCCAAGATGCAGCCCCGGACAACGGCGCCCGCCTGAACTTCGGCGCCCTCCATCAGGATCGAGGCCTCTACGACCGCGTCAGGGTGCACGCTCCCCCCCCTGGACAGCCCTTGGGGAATGCGACGGGGCCCCGCTCTGAAGAAGGCCCGAAGCACGTTCCACACCAACATGGGTCCATTGCCGAGCAGCTCTCCCCACAGCGTCGGGGGCAAGGAGAGCAAGTTTCCCCAAAGCAGACCAAGCCAGTTGCGCACGGGCAACACTAGCCTATCGCTGAGCGCCAAGTCCTCTCCGCCAGGGGCCATGTTCCCCAATACGCGCTCTTCAGGGTCCAGGACCAGGATCTTGGCCGCGGCCAGCCGAGCCTGCACGCCCCCTTGCCGGTCGGGCCGCAGGTAGCAGAGTCCATCGCTTTGAGCCTCAAGCGAGGCCATCTTCACGAGCGCACCGAGCTGTCCACCCAACTCCACCCGCACATCTTCACTCCCTGCCCGCCCGGCATGCCAAGCGGCATCCAGAGCCTTGGGCCCCAAAGCGCAGCCATCCGGCAGCACCAAGGCCTCCATTCCTGGCCGCCACTCGTCCACGATCTCAAAGCCAGCGCGCGCCGCCGCCTGGGTCACCGAGTCGGCCAAGGTACCGGTCCCCAGTGGCATCTGGCCACTGACCCCGAGCCCCCGGAGCTCGCCGCTCCAAGGCAAAACCAGCAAGGTCTTACCAGAGGGCATGGATGCGAACCCCCTGCCCTTCCGCGATCGGCTCCTGGGCCGCATCTAGCGCGCGCACAGCTTGGTCGTGCATGTCAGGCCGGGCGCTCCCATCTTCGTGGATGACGAGGTAGCGAATCTTCTGTTTGCGCGCGACCCGACGGGTGTTCTTGAGTGGCTGCCCTGCGTTCTTCGCCGCGGCGTCCTGCAGCATGGCCGCCCAGACCAAGCGAGAGGCACTGTTGTTGGGGAAGTTCAGGCTGCCGGTCAGTGGCTTGTGGTGCACGCTCTGCTCGTACAAGTAAGAGCGGCCTCCTGCCACTGGATAGTTGATCACTGCACCCTTCGGAGCATCGGCGAGCACATCAAAGGCAGGGTCCAGCGCCATCTGCGAGGTATCGGGAAGTCCATGTACCGGGGCGGCGAGTCGAAACTCAAGGGCCACGAGCACAGCCAGGAGCGGCGCTGCCCAAGACTGGGGCAGAGCACGGACCGCACCTGCTGCAAGCAGGGCAAGGGCCAAGGAAGCGGCCGCGCCGAGGCGGTAGAGCAGCGACAAAGAGGAGAAGCCAGGGAGGTCTTCGATCACGAAGTAGGGCAAAGGAACAGCCAGGCGTCGGTCGATCACCCACGCTGTCCCGTCCATACAGACCACCGGCCCCATGGCGAGAACGAGGCCACCGAGCCCAGCGACCAGCACCGCACCGCGACCGCTCCCCGGGCCTTTGCGCACACAGCCGGCGCCTGCAGCAAGGATCAGCAACCAGCCTAGGTAGTGGCAGTGAACGAACTCTTCGCCATAGCGACTGAGTTCTGAGAAGTCCGGACTGCGAAAGTCCCCGGGGACAAACCAGCCCCGTGGATCCGCAGGACCGATGCTCCGGCGAACCGTGTCCAGCTCCTTCTCATGCTTGATGCCGACCAGATTGTCGGGATCCTGCACCCCAGCGTGGGCCGCGGCTGCCCAAGGCAAAGTGAGGGCCAGCCCCAAGACGGCCACTGTGACGCTACGGCCGAGGCGGCGCCCCCGCGAGATGCCGGGACGTGCGGCGAAGAGGAATCCGGCCCAAAAGAGCCATGCGCAGATTCCCATGTACCAACTGGAGAGCGCAGCCAAGAAGAGGCACAGCCCCGCAAAGACGATGCGGCCAGGCCCTCCCCGGTCCAATGCCTTCAGGAGCGCCAACACAGAGAGCGGAAGCCAGCCGCCCGCAATGGCCTCGCTTGTGCCGTTCTGCATCCCTGAGATGAGGACAGGCGCCAGGGCAAAGCCAACGCCAGCGACCCATGCGGCGCGACGATCTCCCCAAAGGTAGAGCCCCAATGCGTGGGCGGCCAAGCCGGAGAACACCACATGGCCGATGCACAGCAGAGAATAGGCAGCCAGAAGCCCAAAGGCAGCGACCAGCGGCAAGCCGATGATGGCGTTGAGGGGATCGGCGACCAGAAGCACTCCGCCGTCCGGCCATCCGAGCAGAGTGGTGCGCCAGGGAATGACGCCCGAACTGAGCTCGTGTTCTACAAACCAGAGAGACCACAAGCTGTTGCCCAGGTCGCTCCGGCCCGCCCCAGGCACGCTGGTCCCGAGCTGAAGCGGCGCTGGCCATGTGACCCAACACGCGAGCAGCGAATAGACGGCCAACCGCAGCAGTCTGGTGGGCCAGGGAGAAGGAGGGGATGTCACGGATGCTCGGCCAGTTGAGCGCAGTCTACCACTGCGTTGCCCCGGACTTTGTCCACAAGCTATGGACAACTCCCCGAAAGGCGCGAACGTGACAGGACTGCGGCGTTTCGTCTTAACTCCTTGTTATTAAGGCATAAATACCGTGCGCAGAACTTGGGCACGGTGTGACAACTTTGGTTTGTCCGCAGCAAGCCCCCGCTGGGGGGTGCTTTCGAGGTCACCTTTCGTTAGCATGCCCGCCCCATAGGAGAACTCCATGTTGACCCTACTGATTGCATCCCTGCTCGTGGCGTGCGGCGAGAAGGAGGCCTCTGAGACCTCTGCTGTTGCCGAGGCCACCTCCGAGGCAGCCACCGTTGTGCCCGCTGACAAGAACTCCACTGCTTTCGGCGCCAGGCTGATGAGCAACAACTTCGAAGGCATGAAGCCCGTTGAAGGTGACGTAAAGCTCACCTACAACAGCCTCAAGTTCTCTCCTGACGGCACTTGGGCTGCCAACGGCATCGTCGAGATCGCTGACGAGGGCATGGAGTGCATGGAGAGCGGCACCTGGACCATGGAGCCTGCCACCGCCGACAACGTCGCGACCGTGGCTTGGACCATCGTTGAGACCAACTGCGCAGGACGCGAGGCCGGCGGCGAGACCCGCGCGGAGCTCAACATCCTGGACAGCGGCGCCTACAAGATGAAGATGCGCTGAGCTGCGGAGCGCCTATGCCCCTGTGATTCCTACTGTGGATCTGGGGGCGTAGCGCTCCACCAGTGACTCTGCGGCGCGTACGCCATCCAGAGCGGCCGAGACGATGCCGCCGGCGTACCCCGCCCCTTCACCGACTGGGAGCAAGTCGGGCAAGCTCTGCGAGTGCAGATCCGGGCCACGCAGAAAGCGAACGGGTGAGGTCGTGCGCGTCTCAGGAGCGATCAAGAGGGCCTCAGGACCTGCGAAGCCTTTGAGCTTGTGATCAAAGGAGCGGATGGCCTTCTTGAGCCCTGAGATCAGCCCCGGTGGGAGCAGTTCATTCAGGTCGACTGCGGTCAAGCCTTGGGGGTAGCTGCTTCGCGGGAGAGAGTCGGAGAAGCCACCGGAGAGGAGGTCTTCCACCCGCTGGGCCGGCGCACGGTAGTTTCCGCCCGCCAACTCAAAGGCCTTCTTCTCGATGCGATCTTGGTAGTCCAGTCCGGCGAGGGGGTTCTTCCCCACCTTTGGGTACTCGTTTGCCTGCACCTCAACGATGATCGCGGAGTTGGCCCAGAAGGCCCTTCGTGCAGCGAAGCTCATGCCGTTCACAACCACACGGCCTTCCTGAGCGGTTGCTGGGACGACCATTCCACCCGGACACATACAGAAGGTGTGCGCTGAGCGCCCCTTGCTGGGGCTGTGGGTGAGTCGGTAACTGGCAGGCGGGAGGTCGCCGCGCTCCCCGCGGTATTGGGCCATGTCGATCAAGGCCTGTGGGTGCTCGATCCTTGCCCCAATGGCAATGGGCCTGGCCACACACTCGGCCCCCGCCCGGTACAGGGCTCGGTAGGTGTCTCGTGCAGAGTGACCAGCTGCCACGATGACTGGCCCGCGTCGGAGCTCGGTCCCGTCACTCAGGCGTACACCGACACAGCGCCCACCTTCATTGAGAAACTCGGAGACGCTGGTGTTGAAGCGCACCTCCGCACCCAGCTCTCGCAAGCGCTCACGGAAGACTGGCAGAATCGCGCGGACCTTGTCGGTCCCCAGGTGCGCGTAGCTGGCCTGTTGAATCTCGGGATCTGCTCCGAACTGCACCAAACGCTGGAAGATGTAGCCTAGGTCCCCGTCACGCTTCCGGGTGTAGATCTTTCCGTCCGAGAAGGTGCCTGCCCCTCCCTCTCCAAAGACGACGTTGCTCTCTGGGTTCAAGGGGATCTTGTTCCGCCAGCCTTGATTGACGGTCGGAACGCGGTCCTCAACAGGCTGGCCTCGCTCCAGCAAAAGCACCTTGGCCCCTGTCTCCGCGAGACGAAGCGCCGCGAAGAGACCGGCTGGACCGGCGCCAACCACGATCGGCCTCACATCCGCTGGCCAAGTTTCCCGAGGAATTGTCGCCCGATCAAAGAGGCCGTAGCGTTCTGCATCACGCTCGGTCCACGCCCGGACGCCGTGGATGCCGCGCGCCAAGAGCTCTTCTTCACCGGTATCCAGCTCAATTCGATAGTTGGCCAGCCAACGCTTTCGGCGCTGTCGGGCGTCTAGAGAACGCTTGATAAGCTGAATCTCGGTGATTCGACTCACAGGAATTCTGAGCACTTCCGCCACATGGGGGAGCTGCTCTTCCGTTTCCGAGGCCTCGGCTGAACCGCGCCACTCTACGCCCATCACCAGGATCGCCACTCGGCCTCCAAGCAGCTTTCATAACGCAGCCCTGCGTGTGGGTGACCAACCGCCTTGTCCCGGTTAGCCGGAGCACCTTGAAAACACCGGGCGGGCCCTGCCCTCCCCTCAGATCCCGTGGAGTTCACATGCCTGTCCGCGTCGCAATCAACGGCTTTGGCCGTATCGGCCGCAACGTCCTTCGAGCCGGATGGGACGACCCAGAGATCGAGTTCGTCCACATCAACGACCTCACCGGCGATGACATGCTGGCTCACCTGCTCTCCAACGACTCGGTGCACGGCCGCTTCGGAAAGGACGTGCAGGTGGTCGAGGGTGGACTTCTCATCGACGGCAAGAAGGTGGCGACCAGCGCCGTTCGGGACCCTGCTCAGCTTCCATGGAAGGAGACCGGGGTCGACGTAGTTCTTGAGTGTACCGGCGTGTTCCGCAGCCGCGAGGGCGCCAGCAAGCACCTGGCTGCAGGCGCCTCCAAGGTCATCATCTCGGCTCCCGGAGCCGACCCCGACGCCACGATCGTCGTCGGCGTCAACGACAGCGTGCTGACCGGTGAGGAGCGCATCGTCTCCAACGCCAGCTGCACGACGAACTGCTTGGCCCCCGCTGCCAAGGTGGTTCACCAGCACTTCGGCATCCGCCATGGCGTGATGACCACCGTGCACAGCTACACCATGGATCAGTGCCTCTTGGACGGTCCTCACAAGGACTTCCGCCGCGCCCGCGCAGCTGCCGTCAACATGGTCCCCACCACGACCGGCGCAGCGAAGGCTGTTGGCCTGGTTCTACCCGCCCTCGCCGGGAAGCTTGGTGGCATGGCGATTCGCGTCCCAACTCCAAACGTCTCCCTCGTCGACTTGGTCGTCGAGCTGGAGAAGGACACGACCGCAGCAGAGGTGAACCAAGCGCTGGTGAATGCAGCCAATGGCGACCTGAAGGGAATCCTCTCCGCGGTGAGCGCACCGCTGGTGTCCTCGGACTTGGTGGGCAACCCTCACTCTTCCATTGTGGACCTGGACCTGACCATGATGATGGGGCCCCGCACCCTCAAGCTCCTCACCTGGTACGACAACGAGTGGGGCTTCTCCAACCGCATGCTCGACTTGAGCCGCTTGCTCTCCGGGAAGGCACGTCGATGAGCGCCTTTGAGAAGCTGCAGGTTCGCGGAAAGCGCGTCCTGCTGCGTCTGGACCTCAACGTCCCCCTGAACAAGCGCAAGGTGGCAGACGCGACCCGCATTCTGGCGGCGCTCCCGACCATCAATTCACTGCGCGATCGCGGTGCCAAGCTTGTGATCTGTAGTCACTTGGGACGCCCTAAGGCGCAGTCGGTGCCTGCACTCTCCCTCGAGCCCGTCGCGGCGTGGCTCGCCGAACACTTGGACACCGAAGTTGTCTTCGCACACGAGACGGTCGGCGAGGACGTGGAGTTCCTGAGCAAGGACCTGCAGCCCGGTGGGATTCTCGTCGTCGAGAACCTCCGCTTCCACAAGGGCGAGAAGAGCGGCGACCCAGAATTCGCCAAGCAGCTCGCCCGACTGGCAGACGTCTATGTCAACGACGCCTTTGGTGTCCTGCACCGCGAGCACGCCAGCGTAGTCGGCGTCGGGCAGTTCCTGGAAGAGAAGGCGCTTGGCCCACTCATCCAGCGCGAGGTCGATGCCTTGGCTCGCCTCGTCAAGGGCGCAGTAAAGCCCTTTGTAGGCATCTTGGGCGGCGCAAAGGTCAGCGACAAGATCGGCGTCATGCAGTCCCTGCTCGAGCGCTGTGATGCAGTCCTCATTGGCGGTGCCATGGCCTACACCTTCCTTCTGGCCCAGGGTCAGGCGACCGGCAAGAGTTTGGTTGAGCCCGACCGCATCCGTCTGGCAAAGCGGCTCATGGATGACGCTGCAAAGCGCGGTGTGAAGATCCTGCTTCCTGTAGACCACATCGCGGTAGGCCCGGACTCAGAGTCCCCCACTGTCGTGGAAGACCTGGGCACCGACATGGTCGGGTTCGACATCGGCCCACAGACGGCAAGCAACTACGCCGAGATCATCTCTCGTGCGAACTCCATCTTCTGGAACGGCCCAATGGGCATGTTCGAGAAGGACGCCTTCGCAGGAGGGACCAAGGCGGTCGCCGAAGCGCTGGCAGGCAGTCGGGCCTACAGCGTCGTTGGCGGAGGTGACTCGGCCGCTGCGATCAACAAGATGGGCTTGGCCGACAAGGTCTCCCACATCTCCACCGGCGGAGGCGCTTCCCTCCAGTACATGGAAGGCAATGGTCTTCCAGGGCTACAAGCTCTCGGTGCAAGGAGGAAGCAATGAGCCGCCGTCCATTCGTCGCTGGCAACTGGAAAATGAACAAGGGCCCGAACGAGGCTGACGCCTTGGCACGTGCCCTAAAGGCCGCCTTGGCCAACCAGAGCGCCGTCGACGTTGCTGTTGCACCAACCTACGTCGCCCTGCCAGCCGTCACGAGCAGGCTCAAGCACAGCGGCATCCACGTGGCCGCCCAAGACATCCATCCAAGTGTCTCAGGCGCATTCACCGGTGCAATTGGCGGCGAAATGGTCCGGCAACTAGGCTGCACCTACACCTTGGTCGGTCACAGTGAGCGCCGCAGCCTCTGGAATGAAGACGATGCCCTGATCAACAGCAAAGTCCATGCGGCATTCCGGTCGGGTCTTCTTCCGATTATCTGTATCGGCGAGACGCTCTCACAACGGGACGGCAACCAAGTAGAGCAGGTGTTGGGCGCCCAACTCGCCAAGGGCCTTGAAGGCCTAGAAGCCGATCAAGTCGCCTCTCTCACCTTGGCCTACGAGCCCGTCTGGGCGATTGGTACGGGCCGGACAGCCAGTCCTGAGCAAGCCCAAGACACCCACCAGTTCATCCGCCGGTGGCTCTCGGTGAACTTCCCCGACTTCGTCTCCAAGGCCGTGCGAATCCAGTACGGTGGCTCTGTCAAGCCTGGCAACGCGGCCGCCCTAATGGCCAAGCCAGACGTCGATGGCGCACTGGTCGGGGGCGCTGCCCTCCAAGCAGACAGCTTCGCTGCAATCGTTCTCGCCGCCGTCCCTTGACGGAAGCATGCTGCGGGAACACCTTCCCGGAGTTATTGGCCCAATCCCGCGGAGACTGGCCCCCATGTCCTTGTTCATCGTAGTCCTGCACCTGATGCTTTGCGTGCTTCTGATCCTCATCATCCTCCTGCAACCAGGAAAGGGTGGTGACGTCGCTGCAGCATTCGGCGCCGGCGGCGGAAGCTCAAACGTCTTTGGCCCAAGAGGACCTGCCAACCTTCTCTCTCAGGCAACCACTGTCGTGGCTGTCCTGTTCATGGTGACTTCCATCACCTTGGCCATCCAGTCCAACCAGCGCGCTGGCAACGACGCCGATGCCGAGCAAGAGGTCATCATCGAAGATGCAGAAGGCTTCTTGCCGGCCTTTGAAGAGGTCCCCTCCCAAGACGGGGCCAGTACACCCAACTGAGTACTTTTTTGGTCTCAGAAAGCACGCCTCCTTGCCTTGACAGGTCAGGAGGCGTTGTTAATTGGGGTGGGTCCTCAGCGCGAGTGGCGGAATTGGTAGACGCGCTAGGTTGAGGGCCTAGTGGACGTAAAGTCCATGGGGGTTCGATTCCCCCCTCGCGCACTTCGCTTCGGCCGGGCTTGTCCCGGCCGAAGCACCTCTGTGGGAAGCACACTGCCTGCAGACGCGAATCAGCGGTGCAGCTAGAGACAGCCCCACCAGCAGCAGCGAGGCTACCCACAGCCTACTGTAGCGAGACGCTGCTCAGCCACTGACATCCGCCCAGATAGTCCGCCGCAGCCAAGGGCTGGTCTACGGATAGGTGCCGGTCACCCGGCTTCGATACACTCAGGACAGAGCCCATAGAGCTCGTGACGGTGGTGCTTTAGCTGCCACCCCAGCTGACGCACAACGAGGCTCTGACGGTCTTCGAGCACCTGGTCCTCGAATTCATCGATTCGGCCACAAGACTCGCAGATCAAATGATCATGGTGCTCAAGGTCCGCAAGCTCATACCGAGCTTGCCCTTCCCCAAAGCGCTGCTCGTGGGCCACCTCAGCCTCGGTCAGGAGCTTCATGGTCCGGTAGACAGTGGCAAAGCCAACGCCGGAGTCACGCTCCTGCACGAGCCTTGTCAGCTCCTGCAGAGTGATGTGACCGCCCTGGACAAAGAAGGCATCCACGATGAGGTCGCGCTGCCGCGTATTCCTCTTTCCTTGGCTCTCCATGTACTTGGCCAAGCGCTCACGGGCATGGCGAATCTGCTCACTCATCGGGCCTCCGGTCCCCCCATAACGGGGCCCACCAAAAATGAGCACAAGGACGACAAAGGGGAGGCTCCCGATGGAAGCCTCCCCTTCTCAAGCAAACCCTAAGGCCTACTCTTCGCCAGCCGAAGCAGCGTCTGCACCAGACACTTCCTGGTTGGCACCAACTGGCGCCTCGTTGTCGCCCAACAAGGAGATGACTGCCATAGATGCGTTGTCGCCACTACGGAAGCCGACCTTGGTGATGCGGGTGTAGCCACCCGCACGGCTCTTGTATCGCTCGCTGTAATCGTTGAACAGCAAGTGCAACGCCTCACCATCAACGATCTTACGACGCGCTTGGCGGAGAGCGTGAAGGCGCTTGGCCTTGGCATCCGCCAGCTCGTCGCCACTCAGACCTTCCAAGGCGCTGGGTGGAACCCGCTTGCCAAGAGTGATCAGCTTCTCAGCAATCGCTCGAACCTCCTTGGCCTTGGCCTCGGTGGTCTGGATCTTGCCGTGGATGAACAGGGACGTAGCCATGTTCCGGAACATTGCCTTGCGGTGGGAGCTGGTACGCCCCAACTTACGGCCAGATTTTTCGTGACGCATCGCGCTCTCCTAGCACCCGGTGGGACGCCCAGGCCATAGCCCAGGCTCAACCACTCAGGCTCGATTCTTCGGGAAGTTGTGCAGCTTCATACCCAAGGAGAGGCCCATCTCGGACAGGATCTCCTTGATTTCATTGAGGGACTTGCGACCAAAGTTCTTGGTCTTGAGCATCTCGGCTTCGGTGCGCTCCACCAGCTGCCAGATGTACTCGATGCCGGCGTTCTGCAAGCAGTTTGCCGAACGTACAGACAACTCGAGCTCATCGACCCGCTTGTACAGGTGCTCGCTCCACTGCTCCTCTGGCTCAGACTGCTCGGACAGAACCGGCTCGTCTTCTTCAGAGAAGTTGATGAAGATAGCGAGCTGCTCGCGCAGGATCTTAGCCGAGTAGGCTACTGCATCCTCGGGGAGGACAGAACCGTCCGTCCAGACCTCAAGGCTCAGCTTGTCGTAGTCAGTGCGGCGGCCAACGCGAGCGTTGGTCACGGCGTACTTGACCTTCTTGATTGGGGTGTGGATCGAGTCGACCGGGATGACACCCAGCTCGTGATCTTCGCCCTTGTTCTGAACAGCAGGGATGTAGCCCTTGCCCATGTTGAGAACCAATTCCGCTTGGAATTCGCCATCTTGGGTCAGGGTAGCAATGGGGTGCTCAGGATTCAGAATCTCGGCATCGACACCGTCTGCGAACACAACATCCGCTCCGGTTACGATGACACTCTCGCGAGAGACGCCAACCTTCTTGATCGAAGCCTTGAAGGCCTCCATCTCAGAAGTCTTGACCAAGAGTCCCTTGAGGTTGAGGACAACGTCAGTGACGTCTTCCACAACTCCAGGAATGGAGGAGAACTCGTGTAACACACCCTCAATCTTCACAGAGGTGACTGCGCACCCCTGCAAGGAGGACAGCAGAACTCGACGAAGCGAGTTGCCAATCGTAGTGCCGAATCCACGCTCGAGCGGACGCGCAACAAACTTGCCGTAGGTGGCAGAAGAGCGCGAATCGCGCTCAACGCTACGCGGCTTGATCAAGTTGCGCCAGTTGGCGTAGACGTGCTCGCTCAGACCTTCACTCATTGGAACTCCTACAGGTTTCTGCCTACTGCTGACCGAGCAGGGCTACACACCCGCGAAAGTGGGACGCCGGCCAAAAATGACCGGGGTTGGTCAACCAGGTGCAGAACACCCCGTCAGAAACGAATCAGACTCGACGACGCTTCGGAGCACGACAACCGTTGTGCGGAATCGGCGTGACATCCTTAATCATCGTGATCTTGAGACCAGCGTTCGCAACAGCGCGAAGAGCGCTCTCACGTCCCGAGCCTGGACCCTTCACGAACACTGCGACCGAACGCATGCCATTGTCCATGGCCTTGCGTGCGGCATCTTCCGCGACGAGCTGGGCGGCAAAAGGCGTACTCTTACGAGAGCCCTTGAAACCCTTCACACCGGCGCTGGACCAAGCAACGGTGTTGCCTGCAGGGTCGGTGAAAGTCACGATGGTGTTGTTGAAGGTTGCTTGGATGTGAACAGCCCCAGCCGGGACGTTCTTCTTGACGCGCTTCGCAGCGCGCTTCTTCTTTGGTGCAGCCATGACTCAGCCTCCCTTAGCGACGGCGGCCCGCAAGGCGCTTTGGCCCCTTGCGAGTACGGGCGTTGGTGTGGGTGCGCTGTCCGCGAACGGGCAGGCCGCGCTTGTGGCGCAGGCCACGGTAGGTGCCCAAGTCAATCAGGCGCTTGATGTTCATGGCGACTTCCTTGCGCAACTCACCTTCGACGGTGTGCTCACGCTGGATGACGTCACGGAGACGGGCAACCTCGACCTCGGAGAGATCCTGAACCCGAATCTGGGGTTCGACCTCTGCGCCAGCGAGAATAAGACGGGCAGTGTGCCGTCCAATCCCGAAAATGTAAGTCAGCGCAATATCAATGCGCTTGTTGCGTGGAAGGTCCACGCCCTCAATACGAGCCATCTCGTCCTCTCCTAGCCGGTCACCCGGTTCATCGGTGGACTGTTTATAGAAAACTGCTGAACCAAGTAGGTCCAGAGCCGCTGGCTACTATGAGAGCAGCCAGTCAAAGTCAAGTTCGGATCCTCAAGTGTCCTGAGACTGCTCAAGGAGCCTACGGCGTCGTCCGCGACCGCCTCCGCCGCCACCACCGTCACCCATGAGGCCATCGTAGTGCTTCGTCAGCAGATGGCCTTCAATCTGGGCGACCGTGTCCAGCGAAACGCTGACAACAATCAACAAGCTGGTTCCGCCAAAGTAGAACGGAATGCCAAACTCGCTGATGAGCAACGTCGGGACGATGCAAACTGCAGCCAAGTATACGGCACCAGCGAGCGTCAGACGACTAAGGATGGTGTCAATGTACTCGGCGGTTTGCTTGCCGGGTCGAACACCAGGCACGTAGCCGCCCTGCTTCTTCAAGTTGTCCGCTACATCAACGGGACTGAAAGTCACGGCGGTATAGAAGAATGCGAAGAAGACGATGAGAGCGACATAGACCAAGTTGTAGAGCCAAGCACCAGGCGTCAGCGCCCCAATCACCTGCTGTACAACCGCGTTGTCCCAGAAGGTCGCCAAAGTGGCGGGGAACATCAGCAGCGCACTGGCAAAGATGGGCGGAATGACACCCGCGACATTCACCTTCAAGGGAAGGTGCGTCGCCTGGCCACCGTAGACGCGACGACCGATGACGCGCTTGGCGTACTGAATCGGTAGGCGCCGCTGTGCTCGTTCAAAGAACACGATTCCACCGAGCACCAGGAACATAAAGATCCCGAGACCGACGAGGAAGACGAGCTTCATCTCTCCGGCTTGAATCTTCTGAACCAACTGGAAGATGCCCTGCGGCATGCCAGCGATGATGCCGGCGGTAATCAGGAGACTTGCGCCGTTGCCGACGCCACGCTCCGTGATCTGCTCACCAAGCCACATGACGAAGCAGCTACCAGCCGTCATGGTCATGACGGTCATGAAGATAAACCAAGGCCCAGCGTTGATAACAACGTCTTGGCCGCCAGCTGCCTTCATGCTCTGCAGACCGATGGCAATGCCGATCGACTGAAGAATGGCGATGCCGATTGTGCCGTAGCGGGTGTACTGCGTGATCTTGTTTCGACCAGATTGCCCTTCCTTCGAAAGACGCTCAAGCTGAGGAACAGTTGCAGACAAGAGCTGCATAATGATCGACGCAGAAATGTAGGGCATGATGCCCAACACAAACACACTGAACTGCTCCAGGGCACCGCCCGAGAACATGTCGTAGAGACCAAACAGCGTATCCGAGTTGCTGGCGAAGAAACTCGCCAGAGCCGTCCGGTCTACACCGGGAGCAGGCACGAACACTCCCAAGCGATACACAGCCAGCATCGCCAAGGTGAACAGAATCCGGTTCCGGAGCTCCGGAACGCGGAAGATGTCTTTGAGAGCGTTCGCCTGCACGACTTAGATCACTTCAGCCGTGCCACCGGCAGCAGCAATTTTTTCTGCAGCGGTCTTGCTGAACTTGGCAGCGCGGACAGTCAACTTCTTGGTCAACTCCCCGTTCCCAAGAACCTTCAGACCGTTCTTTCCAGCCTGAGACACAGCGCCACACTCCTCGAGTGCTGCCAAATCAACAACTGCGCCGTCCTCAAAACGGGACTCCAGATCGGCCACGTTCAACACGGCGTACTCCTTGGCGAAGATGTTGGTAAAGCCGCGCTTAGGAAGCCGACGCTGAAGGGGCATCTGGCCACCCTCAAAGCCGGCCTGGATGCCCGAGCCAGAGCGAGAGCCGTAGCCCTTCTGACCGCGGCCTGCGGTGCGTCCCTTACCGGAACCCTCACCACGTCCAACACGCAGCCGACGCTTGGTCGAGCCAGGCGAAGGCTTCAAGTTTGCTAGTTCGTTTGCCATCGTAAACTCCGCGCAGCTCTCGCTGCGTCAGGGAGGCCTCAGGCCTCGACCTCTTCGACATCAAGAAGGTGAATGACCTTCTTGACCATGCCTCGTACCGCGGGGGTGTTCTGAAGGACACGCTCAGAGCGAATCTTCCGGAGCCCCAGACCCTTCACCGCCGAGATCTGCTTCTCAGTAGCGCCGATCGTAGACCGCTTCAGGGTTACCTTGATGTTCTTCACGGGAACGTCCTTGTGCCGAGCCACCGGAGCTTAAGCACCGGCGGCCAATCGGCTACTTCTATTGCTGGGAGGACCAGTGGGCCTCACCAACAACGTAGTTGGAGTTGACCTCGTCCACGCCCTTGCCGACCCGGACAGCGTACTGCTCCGGAGTCTCAAGCAGGTGCAGCGCCTTAAGGGTGGCACGCACAACGTTGTGAGGGTTGTTGGACCCCAGGCACTTGGTCAGAACGTTCCGGTAGCCAGTGGCATCCAGAATTGCTCGAACCGAGGGGCCAGCGATAACGCCGGTACCTGGAGCTGCTGGGAGCAGAAGAACACGACCAGCACCGAAGTGACCGACCTGCTTGTGGGGGACTGTGCCGTCCACAATGGCCGTCTGGAACATGTTCGCGCGTGCCTTGGTGCTCGCCTTACGAATGGCCTCTGGGACCTCGTTCGCTTTGCCGAACCCAACGCCCACCTTGCCCTCACCGTCGCCTACGACAACGATTGCAGAAAAGCTGAAACGACGGCCGCCTTTGACGACCTTCGCAACGCGGTTGATGTTGATGACTTTCTCAGTCAGCCCATCGTCGGGCTGCTGGTTCCGACGTCCTCGGGACATCCTTGCCACTGGAAACCTCCACCGGGGCTGAGCCCCGGGCATGTCCGGCCTAAACCGGCATCAGAACTTGAGTCCACCTTCGCGTGCGCCCTCGGCGAGGGCCTTCACACGACCGTGGTAAAGATAGCCATTCCGGTCAAACACCACTTCAGCGATGTTTGCCTCAACGGCCTTCTTTGCGATGAGCTTGCCCACTTCTTGGGCTGCACTCTGGTTGCCACCATGCCCGTCAAGCTCTTTGAGCTCAGCGGAGAGGGTGGACGCAGCAGCCAAAGTACGACCCGCGTCATCATCGATGACCTGGGCGTACATATGATTGCCACTGCGATAAATGCTAAGACGAGGGCGAGAAGCAGAGCCGCGCAGGTTCTTCCGAATGGAAACCTTGCGACGTGCACGCGCCTTCTGTCGAGTATTCGTGTTGGCCATGATGGACCTCCCTTACTTCTTCGCGGCCTTGCCGGCCTTCAGACGGATGTACTCACCTTCATAGCGAACACCCTTGCCCTTGTAGGAGTCGGGTGGACGGAAGGAGCGAATCACCGCAGCTGCCTGACCGACGGACTCACGGTCCATCCCGCTCAGGGTCACGATGGTCTGCTTATCCACAGTCACCGTCACACCCTCTGGAGGGCTGAAGGTGATGGGATGTGAGAAACCGAGGTTCAAAAGAAGGTCGCGCCCCTTGACCTCGGCCTTGTAGCCGACGCCAATGATCTCAAGCTTCTTGGAGAAGCCAACCGAGACACCGGTGACCATGTTGTTGATCAGCGCGCGCATCAGGCCATGATTGGCACTGTGTTGCTTGCTGTCCGAGTGACGGGAGACAATGACATTGCCATCCTCAACCTTCACATCGACGCCCTCAACCAGGGGGCGGTCCAAGGTTCCCTTAGGACCCTTGACTACTACGCGGTCACCGATGGTGACCTCAACCTTGGCAGGAAGTGCCACTGGCTGCTTTCCGATACGAGACATTGTGTACTCCCTTACCAGACGTAGCAGAGGACTTCGCCGCCCACGCCTTCCTTGCGAGCAGAGCTGTCAGTCAGCACACCGCGAGGAGTCGTGAGAATGGCGACCCCGAGTCCATCACGGACGCGAGGAATATCTTGCTTGCCGACGTACTTGCGGCGACCAGGCTTGGAAACCCGCTCAAGCCCACGGATGACGCAACGGTTGCTCTTGTCGTAACGCAAGAACACCTTGATGCTACCCTGGGGGTGCTCGGGAATGTCGATGTAGCCCTCAACGAAGCCTTCGGCCTTGAGGATCTTCACCATCTCCAGCTTGATCTTGGAGCGCGGCATTACCACGCTGGAATGGCCCGCCATAGAGGCGTTCCGAATCCGCGTCAGCATATCCGCGATCGGATCTGTCATGGACATGTTCTATTTCTCCGGTTCGGAGCTGGTTTCCAAAAGGACCTGGCTCGAGGGAAGAATGGAGGCGCGAGCGATTGCGCTCAGCTCCGGAAAGGGAATCCGATGGACTTCAGGAGGGCGCGGCCCTCTGCATCCGAATCGGCAGTGGTGACGAAAGTGATGTTCATCCCATTGATTCGAGTGACTTTGTCATACTCGATCTCAGGAAAGAGAATCTGCTCGGTCAACCCCATGTTGTAGTTCCCGCGGCCGTCGAAGGCATTTGGGTTCATTCCGCGAAAGTCGCGGAGACGGGGCATAGCAAGCGACACCAAGCGGTCGTAGAAGAACCACATTCTCTCGCCACGTAGCGTCACCTTGGCTCCAAGGGGCATGCCCTCGCGAAGCTTAAAGTTAGCAATGCTCTTCCGAGCGCGGCGAATGACGGCCTTCTGACCAGTGATGAGCCGGAGCTCCTCAGCGGCCTGGTCCAACAACTTGGAGTTGGTGATTGCCTCTTTGAGACAAGTGTTCACCACAATCTTCTCGAGGCGCGGAACCTGCATCACGTTGCTGTACTGAAACTCCTTGAGGAGAGACGGCACCGCCTGCGTGGTGTAGATGTTCTTGACACGGGGAGTCATTATTCTCTCCTCAAGCGTCGATGACCTGGCCAGTCTTGCGGTCAACCCGCACTTTCTGGCCAGCGTCATTGGTGCCGTAACCAACCTTCACGCGCCGATTCTCGGCGACGTTCCAGAGGGCAACGTTGGAAATGTGAAGCGCCGCCTCGCGGTGCAGAACCTGTCCGGCCTGCTCCCCGGTTGGCTTCTGGTGCTTTTTGACCAGATTGACGCCCTCGACAACAACACGAGCCTTGACCGGGAGAACGCTTAGAACGCGCCCAGTCTTGCCCTTGTCCTTGCCGGCGACCACCTGAACGGTGTCACCACGCTTAATTTTGTACTTAGGAGTAGCCATGTCGCCTTCCTAGAGGACCTCGGGAGCCAGGGCCACAATCTTCATGTACTTCTTGGCGCGAAGTTCGCGCGCAACAGGACCGAAGATGCGGGTTCCAATTGGCTCCCCATCCTTGTTGATGAGGACTGCGGAGTTGTTGTCGAAGCGAATGTAGGTTCCGTCTGGACGACGGATTTCCTTCTTGGTCCGTACGATGACGGCCCGCGCTACGTCTCCCTTCTTCACCTTGCCGTTGGGCAGTGCTTCACGCACTGCTACGACAACGATGTCTCCGATGGAGGCGTAACGGCGCTTCGAACCACCGAGGACCTTAATGGCCTTCAGCTTCTTGGCTCCGCTGTTGTCAGCTACCTCAAGGGTGCTTTCTGTCTGAATCATGGAATCGTCTCCCTCTATTCAGGGACGTTCAAGAGTTACGAGGAGTTCGCGCCACAACAACCCACCGCTTGGTGCGGGAGAGTGGGCGGGACTCGCGGATAGTGACTTTGTCACCAATTCCGCACTCGTTGCTCTCATCATGGGCCTTGTAGACGTTCCGACGGTTGATGTACTTATGGTACCGAGCGTGCTTTACACGCCGCACCACTTCGACGGAAACCGTCTTGTCCATCTTGTCAGAGGTCACCCGACCCTGCAGGACCCTACGGCCCGAGGTTTCGTTGTGCTCAGCCATGTCTCGCTCACGATCGCCCTACAAGTAGGGCGTGGTTTCCGATTACCGGACCTTTCCAACCCGGTCTCCCGCCGAAGCGGGACTCGGAGTTGGCTGGCGCCGTGCCTGCACTAGAACAGTGCATAATGCCGGCCGAAGCCGACGACCCAAAGGGCCCTATCTCGCCGCCGGCAATTATTCGTTGCCGCCGACCTTGTCAACGATGCCCTGCAAGAACCCGCCCGCAGACTCACCCTCAGCAGCCTTCGACTCGCCAGGAGCGAAGGAACCACGGTGTGTATTGCGAAGTTGGTCCTTGCTCAGCCCCTGGGCGATCTCTCTGGCACGCTGTGCCGTCCGTGCACGGGCAATGCCCTTGCGCAGCTTCGAGACCGTAGAGCTGTCTTCCAACTGGTTTGTGGCCAGCTGAAAACGAGCAGTCAGCATGTCACGCTCAAGCTGAAGCTCATGATGAACCAGCTCGACGTCACTCATTGTGTTCCAATCAGGCAGTGCCATTAGACCAAGCCCTCCCGGCGAACAATTTTCCACTTGAGAGGAAGCTTGTGACCAGCACGCTCAAGCGCACCAACTGCAACCTCTTCTGCGACACCATTGAGTTCATAGATCACGCGGCCAGGCTTGACCACGGCGACCCAAAACTCAGGGTTACCCTTACCCTTACCCATACGGGTCTCGGCGGGCTTCTTGGACACGGGCTTGTCCGGGAAGACCCGGATCCACACCTGTCCACCACGCTTGATGTGACGGGTCATAGCAATACGACCTGCCTCAATCTGGCGGGAGGTCAAACGGCCACAGGTGGTCGCCATCAGACCAAACTCACCGAACGAGACTTTTGAGCCTCGCCAAGCCAGACCGGTCATCCGGCCTTTGTGGCTCTTGCGGTACTTTACACGCTTTGGGGTCAACATTTGTTGCTCCTAAGGTCTCTCTCAGGCCTGTTCGCCCGGGAGGACCTCGCCCTTGAAGATCCAGACCTTGACACCGATGATGCCGTAGGTCGTCTTTGCGGTGGTTTGGCCGTAGTCGATGTCGGCCCGGAGCGTGTGCAATGGCACGCGTCCCTCGTGGTACCACTCGCGACGTCCCATGTCGGAACCTCCCAAGCGACCGCCACACATGACCTTCACGCCCTTGGCGCCGGCGCGCTGCGCCTGCTGAACGGCCTTCTTCATGGCACGTCGGAACGAGACACGCTTAACGAGCTGTGCGGCGATGTTCTCGGCGACCAACTGCGCATCGGTCTCAACCTTACGAACTTCGATTACGTTCGCGTAGATCTCTGTAGAAGTCAGCTTCTGCAGGTCCGCACGAAGGGTCTCAAGGCCCGTGGCACGCTTGCCAAGAATGACGCCGGGCTTTGCGGTGTGGATGTACACCTTGGCCTTGTTGGCGGCACGCTCGATGGTGATCTTGGAGACCCCAGCGTGGAAGTACTTCTTCTTCACGAACTTGCGAATCGCGACGTCCTCATGAACGTTGCGCTCGTAGTCCTTCTCTGCGAACCACTGTGCGTCCCACCCGCGGGTGATACCAACACGGAAGCCGACTGGATGAATCTTGTGACCCATGGTCTTACTCCTGGCGGCTGTCGAGAACGACAGTGATGTGAGAGGTGGGCTTGCGCACCGGAGTTGCACGACCCATTGCACGGGGACGGAAACGCTTGAGGGTCGAGCCCTCGTTCACGAAGACCGTCTTCACGTAGAGTGCGTCGATGTCCACCGAGTCGTTGCGAATCTCAGCGCCGTTCTCGGCGTTGGCCATCGCAGACTCGATCAGCTTCTTCATGAGTGGCGCCGTCTTCTTCCGAGCGAAGGTCAGAAGCTCGAGAGCCTCATCAACATCCTTGCCACGGACCAGGTCAGCGACCAACCGGGCCTTGCGCGGGGATACCCGGGCAAAGCGGAGGCTTGCCTTGGACATCAGCGACGCCCCTTGGACTTCTTGTCCGCGGTGTGGCCGTAGTAAGTACGGGTAGGCGCGAACTCGCCCAACTTGTGGCCAACCATGTTCTCTGTCACGTAGACAGGAATGAACTTGCGACCGTTGTGAACTGCGAAAGTCAGACCGATGAAGTCAGGAAGAATCGTGGAGCGTCGGCTCCAAGTCTTCACGACCGGACTGTTCTGACCACTCTCGCGCGCCTTTGCAACGCGCTTGAAAAGATGCGGGTCAACGAAGGGACCCTTCTTAATGGAACGTGCCATTTTGGCTCCCTACTTGCGCCGCTTGACGATGAAGCGACTGCTAGGCTTCTTCTTGCTACGAGTCTTGCGACCCTTGGTCGGCTTGCCCCAAGGGGTAACCGGGTGACGACCACCAGTGGTCCTTCCCTCACCACCACCATGAGGGTGATCGATGGGGTTCATGGCAGAGCCACGAACCTTGGGGCGACGACCCAACCAGCGACTACGTCCGGCCTTGCCGATGCGCTGGTTTTCGTGCTCCAAGTTGCCAACCTGACCAATAGTGGCCTGGCAGTTGCGGTGAACCTGGCGGAGCTCGCTACTTGGCATACGCAAGAGGACATAGTTGCCCTCCTTCGCCATTACCTGAGCGTAGGTACCAGCCGAGCGACACATCTGACCGCCGCGGCCAATCATCAGCTCGATGTTGTGAACCCAAGTACCAAGAGGTACAGCGTGCAATTGCATGCTGTTGCCTGGCTTGATGTCAGCCTCGTTGCTGGAAACAATGGTGTCTCCAACATTGAGGTTGTGTGGGTGCAGAACGTACCGCTTCTCGCCGTCAGCAAAGTGAATCAGAGCGATCCGAGCGGAACGGTTGGGGTCGTACTCGACCGCAGCAACCTTTCCAGGAACGTCCCATTTGTCACGCTTGAAGTCGATGATGCGGTAGCGACGCTTGTGTCCGCCACCGCGGCGACGGACGGTAATACGTCCACGATTGTTCCGACCGCCGGAGCTCTTCATCGGAGCCAGCAAAGAACGCTCAGGACTCTTCTTGCTAACGCCAGCGAAATCGCTGACGCTCATGAAGCGTCGGCCGGCGCTGGTCGGTTTAAACTTACGGATGCCCATGGTGGTCCCCTCAGGCCTCGCCGGTGTCGGCGTAGAAGTTGATGCTGTCGCCGTCACGCAGAGTCACGTAGGCCTTCTTCCAATTGGAACGGCGCCCCATGTGACGTCCGAAACGCTTCACCTTGCCGCGAACAATCAATGTACGAACATTGCTGACGCGGACACCGAAGAAGCTTTCGACAGCGTCTTTGATCTGATGCTTGTTTGCCTTGACGCCAACCTTGAAGACATAGGTGTTGTCTTCAGCTGCGTAGGCAGACTTCTCAGTCACGACAGGAGCGAGAAGGATGTCGTGTAGCTGGTCCATTCAGGCCCCCAGACGGGATGCGATGCCCGCGACAGCAGCCTTGGTAGCAGCGACATTCTGATGCTTCAGAATGTCGTACACGTTCAGGCCATCAACAGGGATGACCGTCACACCAGGGATGTTCCGCGCGGACTTGATGACGTTCTCGTCCTTATCGGAGAGAATCAGAAGCAAGTCGCCAAACTCAAAGCTGCTCATGACCGACTTGAAAGCCTTGGTCTTGATCTCGCTGAGTTCAAAAGCGTCAAAAACGGTGAACTTGGACTCTTCAACCCGCCGGGAAAGAGCACTGCGCATCGCTGCGCGGCGAACCTTCTTGGGCACCTTGTGCCCGTGGTCCCGAGTGGTAGGCCCATGGACGATTCCGCCTCCACGCATTTGCGCGGCGCGGGTCGTACCCTGGCGTGCACGGCCGGTACCCTTCTGCTTGAAGGGCTTCCGACCACCACCCGAAACCTCGGAGCGGCTCTTGACCTTGTGGTTACCCGAACGACGAGCAGCCATCTGCTGCCGGACCACCGTGTAAAACAGGTGCTCCTTGACCTCGGCGCCGAAGACCGAGTCGTCGAGCTCCAGGGAGCCGACGGACTCGTGTGCGGTGTTGTAGATTTCTACGGTAGGCATGCGTAATGCTCCTGTAGTCCTGATGGCCGTTGGCCTCTCAGGAAAGCTTGATCTCGACGTGAACGCCTGCGGACAAGTCGAGCTTCATGAGAGCATCAACTGTCTGCTGGGTAGGCTCCAGAATGTCGAGGAGGCGGTGGTGGGTCCGGCGCTCGAACTGCTCACGAGACTTCTTGTCTACGTGAGGTCCGCGCAGGACGGTCCATCGCGAAATGGTCGTTGGCAACGGGAATGGACCCCGAATGCTAACGCCAGTGCGCTTGGCCGCCTCAACGATCTCATTGGCGCTTCTGTCGAGCAGCTTGTGATCGTAGGCCTTGAGCCGGATTCTGATCTTGTTGGTCTGGGCCATCGGATTGCTCCAAAGGTGGGAAGGATACTCACCCCACAGCGCACCCACAGGATGCATTGGGCCCCGCGGCAGTGCGGGGGGCGAGTGCCTCTCGTACCGTTGGTGAGGTAGCCGTTCGGCGTACCCGAGAGACGGAACCCCCGCCGTTTAGCGCACTGGGTCGAAGTGGTCCAGTTCATTGTGCCGAAAAGGATCCGGACCTGGGCCTTGAACGCGGTGCATCAAGCTGGACCAGTTTCAGGCTTTCGGAGTGATTCAACGACCTGCTGAGCTGCCGGTGCGTAGCGGCGAAGCTTGGTTCCGTACGTGGCTCGCCCCTGAGTCTGAGAACGGAGTCGCGTTGCGTACCCAAACATCTCGGCAAGCGGGACCTCGGCGACAACTCTTTCCTCACCTGGCGTTGCATCGACCTGTTCGATGAACCCACGCCGGCTGCTGATGTCTCCAAGAACCTGCCCAAGGAACTCACTCGGTGAGCGAACCTGGAGTTCAACGCGAGGTTCAAGGAGCACAGGACTGGACTCCATGAGTGCTCGCCTCATGGCCGTCCGGCCCGCCGCCCTAAAGACGCCCTCGCTGGCATCTACCTCCCGGTAGTCAACACTCTGCAGTTCCACCTGCAGGTCTGAAACCGGCATCCCAACAAGAGGTCCCGCCCCGATGACTTCTTCGATGCCGCTCCATATCGCAAGTCGAATGGAGGCTGGAATGGCATCGCGAGACACCATGTCGAGCCTCTCGTCCCCCTTGCTGGGCCGGACACATACATCGACGCGTCCGTACTGGCCTCGACCATTCACGACGCGCTGCTGTGTGCAGGTGCCGAGACCTGCCCGCGTCGGGGCCTCTTTGTACGCGACCTGAGGCCTCCCGAACTCTGCTTCAACCCCGTAGTCGCGCTGGAGACGGTCTTGGGCAATTTCGAGGTGTAGCTCCCCCATGCCATGCAAGAGCAAGTCCCCTGTCGTCTCATCCTTACGCAGGCGCAGCGATGGGTCCTCCGAGACCAGTGCTGCTAGGCTCTCTCCCAGCCTCGGTGCTGTCTCAGTGTTCAAGGAACGCACGGCCAGGTAGATGACCGGCTCAGGAACATGGATGGACTCCAAGACCAGTGAGGACCCAGGACCGCAGAGCGTGTCTCCAGTCAGAACCCCGTCCAATCCCTCGACGCCGAAGATTGCCCCGACGGACACCCCGGGAACCCGCTCCGCCTCGTTGGCGAAGAGTTGTACCAAACGGCTCAATCTATGCCGCTCACCTGTGCGAGTGTTCTGCACGAGGTCGCCAGCCGTCAGCCTCCCCGCATAGACGCGCAACCAGCTTGTCTTGCCCATTCCTGGGTCATTCATCTGCTTGAAGGCGAGGGCGACAAAGGGCGACTCCTCGTCTCTCGGGACCACCTGCCTGTTCCCATCGGTGTCCTGCCCTTCAAGAGGTCCTTGCTCAATCGGGGATGGCAGAAGCGTTGTAATGGCGTCTAAGAGAGGAACGGTCGCGTAGTTCCGAAAGGCCGATCCGCAGAACACCGGGACCAGTCCGCGCTCCTTGACTGCTTCACGAGCAGCCTTCCATAGAACCTCCGAGCTGAGCTCTCCTCCCTCTAGGAAGGAGCTGAGCAACTCTTCGTCCTGAACTAGGGCGTCAAGCAGCAACTCCCGAGCGAACTCCACCTCGTCACTTAGGTTCTCCCCCATTTCCATGGAGACCAACTCGAGGGGCTCAGCGCCAAAGCGGAATGCTTCAAGCCCGATGAGATCTACGATGCCGACAAACTCATCGTCTTCAACAATCGGCAGCTGGAAGGGAACCGCGTCTGCGCCAAGTCGCGTCTGAATCTCCTCAACGCAGCGCTCAAAGTCCGCACCGACTCTGTCCATCTTGTTGACGAACGCGATTCTTGGCACCCCGTACCGGTCCGCCTGACGCCAGACCGTCTCTGACTGGGACTGGACCCCCTCGGTTGCGGAGAAGACGGCCACTGCCCCATCTAGCACCCGAAGGCATCGCTCAACCTCGACCGTGAAGTCTACGTGCCCGGGTGTGTCCACCAAGTTGATGCGGTGGTCTCGCCAGTCCACGACCGTCGAGGCCGCGGTGATGGTGATTCCCCTCTCCTGCTCTTGGGCCATCCAGTCCATCACGGTCGTCCCATCGTCTACGTCGCCCATGCGACGCAACGCACCCGAGCAGTACAGGATGCGTTCAGACAACGTGGTCTTCCCGGCGTCAATGTGCGCCAGGATTCCGATGTTTCGGACTTTGTACGGCGGAATCGCCACTGATTGCTCCAGAGCAGAACAAGACACCCGAAGGTGCCTTGCTCTTGCTATCTCGTTTGGAGACTACCAGCGGTAGTGCGAGAACGCCTTGTTGGCCTCAGCCATGCGATGGGTGTCTTCCTTCTTCTTCACGGCATTGCCGCGAGCGTGGGAAGCCTCCATCAATTCAGCAGCCAACTTGTCGGTCATAGAGCGACCACCACGCTGACGAGCATACTGAATGATCCAACGCATAGCGAGAGCCATGCGTCGCTCGGGACGAACCTCGATCGGCACCTGATAGGTCGAACCACCAACGCGGCGGGACTTAACTTCCACCACAGGCTCGACATTCTCGAGAGCCCGACGGAAGACCGTCAATGGATCTTCGCGGGTGCGGTCCAGAATAGTCTCGAAGGCGCCATAGACGATTCCTTCGGCTACGGACTTCTTTCCGTCCTTCATGAGGTTGTTCATGAACTTCGTTACCAGCACGTCCCCATACTTGGGATCGGGCAGAACTTGGCGCTTGGGTACTTCGCGGCGGCGCGGCATAGCGTTCTCTACTTCTTAGGGCGCTTAGCGCCGTACTTGGAGCGACCCTGACGACGTGCATTCACGCCTTGGGAGTCAAGGGTGCCGCGAACGACATGATAGCGAACACCAGGAAGGTCCTTCACTCGCCCACCACGGATCAAGACCGAGCTGTGCTCTTGAAGGTTGTGACCCTCACCACCGATGTACGAGGTGACCTCGATACCGTTGGTCAGGCGAACACGACAAACCTTACGGAGTGCAGAGTTCGGCTTCTTGGGGGTGGTCGTGTAGACGCGGGTGCAAACGCCGCGCTTCTGCGGGCAATTCTGAAGCGCGGGAGACTTTGACTTGCTCCGCAGCTTCTTGCGACCCTTCCGGACCAACTGGTTGATGGTAGGCATTCCTGAACCTCGAACTGTGGGTGACACTGGCCTAAGCCGTCGTGACATGCCCCAGCGGAAAAATGGCGACCGAACCCGGGGAGGGTTCAGCAGAGCCCCGCCGCTTTAATCGACGGGACCGTGACAGTCAAACACGAGAGCCCCTTGGGATCGGGGCTCCGGTGAAATCAAGTGGCCGATTGGCCCTTCTCGTCTTCGTTCGTCATCATTCCAAGCTGCTGGTATGCGGCAAAACCGGTACCCGCTGGGATCAGACGACCCATGATGACGTTCTCTTTCAGACCCCGCAAAGAGTCCAAGCGGCCGTGGATAGAGGCGTCCGTGAGCACACGGGTCGTCTCCTGGAAAGAGGCCGCAGACAGGAAGGAATCGGTCGAGAGAGAGGCCTTGGTAATACCGAGAAGCAGCGGGTCAGCAATCGCAGGACGACCGCCCATTGCCACCACCTCACGGTTGGCCTCCTCGAACAGGTGCTTCTCAACCTGCTCGTCCACCAAGTGTTCCGTATCTCCGACCATCCGGACCTTCACACGACGCAGCATCTGACGAACGATGACCTCGATGTGCTTGTCATTGATCTTCACGCCCTGGAGGCGGTAGACCTCCTGGACTTCGTCGACCAGGTAGCGTGCGAGAGTCGCCTCACCCTTGACCTTGAGAATGTCATGGGGGTTGGCAGCACCGTCCATCATCGCATCACCAGCGCGCACGAAGTCGCCCTCGTTCACGGTGATGTTCTTGCCCTTAGCGATCAGGTACTCAGTAGCAGTCCCGTCTTCGCCAGTAACGACGACGCGTCGCTTGCCCTTGGTGTCCTTTCCGAAGGAAATCACACCGTCAGACTCCGCAATGATTGCGACTTCCTTGGGCTTGCGTGCCTCGAAGAGCTCGGCAACACGTGGCAGACCACCCGTAATGTCCTTGGTCTTCGTGGTTTCACGAGGAATCTTAGCGACGATGTCGCCAGGCAAGATGTCATCGCCCTCGTTGACCATAATGTTGGCTCCGATGGGCAGGAAGAAGCGGGCCTTGGTCTTGCGACTGTCCTGCTCCCTGAGCACCACACGGGGCTTGAGGTCAGCATCCTTGTGTTCAAGCACGACCTTGCGTGCGCGACCAGTCAGCGCGTCGACCTTCTCTTCCAGGGTACGACCAACCACGAGGTCTTCGTACTTGGCGACACCACCGCCATTGGCCAGAATTGGAGTGGTGAAGGGGTCCCACTCGGCAATCTTGGTCTTGGCGGTAACCTTCTCCCCTTCGCGCACCAGCAGGGCAGCACCGTAGGGAATGTTGTAGCGCTCGCGCTCGCGGCCCTTGTCGTCCGCGACGAAGATCTCACCGTTGCGACTCATCACCACTGCACGGCCCGTACGGTCGTCAACCGTGCGGATGCCCTCGGAGAACTTGATGGTTCCCGAGGTCTTCAGCTCAATGCTGGCCTGGGTGACCCGTGCCGAAGCAGCACCACCAATGTGGAAGGTACGCATGGTCAGCTGCGTGCCGGGCTCACCAATGGACTGGGCAGCGATAACGCCGACAGCCTCACCGACGTTCACCAGCTCTCCACGAGCCAAGTCACGGCCGTAGCACATGGAGCAGATACCCCAACGCATCTCACAAGACAGAACGGACCGAATCCGAACCTTCTCAACGCCAGCCTGGACCACGCGGTCAACAGCGTGCTCATCGAGCTCGCCATTGCGAGGCACGATGACCTCGTCCGAGTAGGGATCCAGGATGTCTTGAGCTGCAACACGGCCCAGAACACGCTCACCGAGATGCTCGATGATCTCGCCACCCTCAATCAAGGAGGTGACCTCCATCCCTTCCGCGGAACCACAGTCCCGGGCAGTGATGATGGTGTCCTGCACAACATCAACAAGACGTCGCGTCAGGTAGCCAGAGTTTGCGGTCTTCAGCGCGGTGTCAGCGAGACCCTTTCGGGCACCGTGAGTCGAGGTGAAGTACTCCAGAACGGAGAGCCCCTCGCGGAAGTTCGCGATGATCGGGGTCTGAATGATGGAACCGTCAGGCTTGGCCATCAGGCCACGCATTCCTGCGAGCTGACGAACCTGAGTGGGCGAACCACGCGCACCGGAGTCAACCATCATGTAGACGCTGTTGAAGGACACGTGCGGACGCTCGTTCCCTTCGTAGTCAACAATCGTGGTGTGACCGATGTTTGCAATGAGAGCCTTGGAAATCTCATCGGTCACCTTGGACCAGATGTCGATGACCTTGTTGTACTTCTCACCGACGGTGATGAGACCCTCGTTGTACTGGTTCTCAATCTCCTCGACTTCCTCTTGCGCAGCAGCAAGAAGCGTTGCCTTCTCTTCAGGAATGGTCATGTCCGCCATGCAGATGGACACGCCAGCAACGGTGGACTGCTCGAAGCCCATCTTCATGACTGCGTCAGCCAACAGAACCGTGGCCTTGGGGCCAGAGACTCGGTAGCAACGGTCAATCAGCTGGCCCAGTGCCTTCTTACCCATGGCGCGGTTCACCAAGGAGAAGGGCAGCTCATCAGGAACGATGTCGTAGAAGAGGACGCGACCGACGGTTGTATCGACCATCTCCCCGCGCGCCTCGATGCCTTGAGCAACACTGTCTTCGGTGAACAGTGGGACTTCGCCCTTGGCACCAAAGAATCCAGCGGGAGCGACAACCAGAAGCAGGTCGTCGCCATACTGGGTACGGGCCCATGCAGCAGCAGCCTTGAGCGAATCCAGTCGACGGCTCGTGTTGACGCGTGCGTCGACCTGGCCAGTGGGCTGAATCTGGTGGATGACAACCGCAGAGCGGCTGGAGTCCTTTCGCTTGGGCAGCGTGTAGCCGACAACTTGAAGGTCACCGATTCGATCGATGACGACATCGGCTTCTGCGAATTCACCAACCTCGCTCACAGCGAGCTTGAGTGCATCAGCGACAGTCAGCTCCTTCTCAAGGTTCATCGACACGAAGCCGGGAACGCCCTGAGCCTTAGCGGCCGCAATCACGTGCTCACCACCATCGGCACCATGGCCGAGACCGATCACACCGACCAGGTTCTCACCCGAGACAGGAGTGTCGTCCACTGCCACACAGACGTCGCCACCGAGGGTTGCAACCTCTCCGACCAAGCTGTCAACGGCCCTCTCACGCATGACTGCGCGGTGGTAGTGCCATGCTTCGTACTTGCCGAAGCCTGTGTCCACGCCAACCAGCAAGTGGGCATCGCCCAGCTCGGGGATGAAGTCAGCGACTCGCTGCTCGAGCGGACGCGCTGGAATGCGGACCTTCACCTTGGAGTGAAGCTCAACTTCCTTAGCCTCGTATGCAATCAAGGCCTCAGCGGGATCCGCAAACTTGCGACCCTCACCCTTGGTGCCACCACGCTCACGCGTCATGTAGTAGCAGCCCAAGACCACGTCCTGAGACGGGTTGATGATCGGCTTGCCGTTGGCAGGGCTGAGGATGTTGTTGGTGGACATCATCAACACGCGGGCCTCAATCTGAGCTTCAATGCTCAAAGGGAGGTGGACCGCCATCTGGTCACCGTCAAAGTCCGCGTTGAACGCGGTGCAGACCAAGGGGTGAAGGCGAATGGCCTTGCCCTCGATGAGGACAGGCTCAAAGGCCTGAATGCCCAAACGGTGAAGGGTAGGTGCACGGTTGAGCATGACAGGATGCTCTTGAATGACCTCGTCCAGGATGTCCCAAACCTCCTCGGGCTCCTTCTCCACCATCTTCTTGGCAGCCTTGATGGTCGTGACGTAGCCACGCTCCTCAAGCTTGTTGTAGATGAAGGGCTTGAAGAGCTCCAGCGCCATCTTCTTCGGAAGACCACACTGGTGCAGGCGCAAAGTCGGTCCAACCACGATGACCGAGCGGCCAGAGTAGTCGACGCGCTTTCCGAGCAGGTTCTGCCGGAAACGACCTTGCTTGCCCTTGAGCATATCGCTCAAGGAGCGCAGAGGACGCTTGTTGGGACCCGTAAAGATCTTGCCGCGTCGACCATTGTCGAACAGGGCGTCAACAGACTCCTGCAGCATCCGCTTCTCGTTGCGGATGATGATCTCGGGAGCGTTCAGATCCTGAAGGCGCTTCAATCGGTTGTTCCGGTTGATGACGCGTCGGTACAGGTCGTTGAGGTCGGAAGTCGCAAAGCGACCGCCGTCCAGCGGCACCAGCGGACGCAGGTCCGGAGGCAGAACTGGAATGACCTCGAGCATCATCCACTCAGGACGGTTGCCTGAGTCACGGAAGGCCTCGACGATCTTCAGGCGCTTTGCAATCTTGCGACGCTGAGGCTCGGAGGTGGTCTCCTTCATCTCAGATCGGAGCTGCGAGCTAAGGGCTTCGACATCAAGACGGGCGAGCATGTCGCGAACGACCTCTCCGCCCATTCCTACGTCAAAGGCACCATAGCCATAAGCAGCGATGCCCTCCTGGTAGTCATCCTCAGAGAGGATTTCGCCTTCCTTGAGGGTGGACTCACCGGGGTCAGTCACCATGTATGACTCGCAGTACAAGACCTTCTCCAGGTCCTTCAGCGAAACATCCATCAGGTTGGCGATGCGACTGGGCAAGCTCTTCAGGAACCAGATGTGCGCAACGGGCGTTGCCAGGTCGATGTGACCCAGACGCTCACGACGAACCTTGGACTGAATGACTTCGACCCCGCACTTCTCGCAGGTGATGCCGCGGTACTTCATGCGCTTGTACTTGCCGCACAGGCACTCGTAGTCCTTGACTGGCCCAAAAATCCGGGCACAGAAGAGGCCATCACGCTCAGGCTTGAAAGTCCTGTAGTTGATGGTCTCTGGCTTCTTGACCTCACCATGCGACCAGCTGCGGATCTTCTCGGGAGAAGCCAGGCTGATGCGAACCGCTACGTAGTTCAGCGGGTTCTTCGGCTTGTCGAAGAGGTTGTAGATGTCCTTCACTGCACACGCTCCTTCAAGGAGGGTGGCGACCTAAATGGCCGCCGGGACGAAAACTAAAAAAAGAGGGGAGGTCGGCACAACTCTACGAGGCATCAGCCCCGCATGAAGTCGCGGTCCTCAATGAGCTCGACATCCAGGGCGAGAGCTTGGAGCTCCTTGACCAGAACGTTGAAGGACTCGGGCAGACCGGCCTCCAAGACGTTCTCACCCTTGACGATGGATTCGTACATGCGGGTACGACCAGTCACGTCGTCCGACTTCACCGTCAGGAACTCCTGAAGGTTGTATGCGGCGCCGTATGCCTCAAGGGCCCAGACTTCCATCTCACCAAGCCGCTGACCACCGAACTGCGCCTTACCACCCAGCGGCTGCTGAGTGACGAGGGAGTACGGGCCAATGGAACGGGCGTGAATCTTGTCGTCAACCAAGTGATGCAGTTTCAGCATGTACATGATGCCGACAGTTACGCGCCGGGAGAAGGACTCACCGGTACGGCCATCAAACAACAAGGTCTGACCATCGTCATCCTGGTCGCCGAGGAGGAGCGCCTTGCGGATCTCAGCCTCGTCAGCACCAGCAAAGACTGGAGTCGCGGTAGTGATTCCGCGCTCGTACTTCCTGGAGAAGGACTTCATGCCGTCGTGGTCGGCGTCCTTGAGGAACTCCTGCACTGCGACATTGCCCTCGAAGGCGTCCGAGAGGAAGCTTCGCAGCTCCTCAGCGTCACGCTGCTCTTCGATGAGTCGGTTCAACTTGACGCCGAGGTTCCGCGCGGCCCAACCGAGGTGGGTCTCAAGGATCTGCCCGACGTTCATGCGCGATGGAACACCCAGCGGGTTCAGCACCACGTCGACCGCGGTTCCGTCCTCAAGGTAGGGCATGTCTTCGATGGGAAGAATGCGGGAGACAACACCCTTGTTTCCGTGTCGACCAGCCATCTTGTCGCCGACCTGGATCTTGCGCTTGATAGCAACGTAGACCTTGACCAGCTTGATGACGCCTGGGGGCAGCTCGTCACCCTTGCGCAGGCGATCAACCTTGTCCTTGAAGCGCTCACGAATCCGATCTTCCTTCTCACGGACGTTGTCCACGAGTGCCCAGATCTTCTCCTCAACCGCTTCGTCGTCCTGGACGGTGATCTTCTCGAACTGCTCGAAAGTGATGCGGTCGAGGTTGGACTCCGTGAAGTCCTCTCCACGGCCAACCAACTCCTCGCCGGTTCGGTCGTCCAGAATCTTGTTCGCAGCCTTGTGGCCACCCAAGATGGAGACCAACTGACGATGCGCCGACTCCCGCAACACAGCAATCTTGCTGTCGCGGTCACGCTCGATGTTGATGACGCCCTCGGCTTCGATGGTCAGGGCACGAGTGTCCTTCTCAACGCCTTCACGGGCAAAGACCTGAGCACCAATGACGGTTCCAACGACACCAGGAGGGACGCGGAGGGACGTGTCGCGTACGTCGCCGGCCTTCTCACCAAAGATGGCGCGCAAGAGCTTCTCCTCTGGGGAGAGCTGTGTCTCACCCTTGGGAGTGATCTTGCCGACCAAGATGTCGCCTTGGCGCACTTCAGCGCCAATCTTCACGATGCCAGCCTCGTCGAGGTTGCGCAGGGCTTCCTCTCCGACGTTGGGGATATCGCGCGTGATCTCTTCCTTTCCGAGCTTGGTGTCGCGTGCTGCGACCTCGAACTCTTCGATGTGAATGGTCGTGTAGTAGTCGTCACGAACCAAGCGCTCGGAGAGCAGGATGGAGTCCTCGAAGTTGTACCCATTCCAGGTCATGAACGCGACGATGACGTTCTGGCCAAGCGCGAGCTCGCCGCGGTCGGTCGCTGGACCGTCTGCGATGACCTCACCCTTAGTGACCTTGTCACCCAAACGAACAACCGGCTTCTGGTTGATGCAGGTGTTCTGGTTCGAGCGAACGAACTTGGTCAAGTTGTAGATGTCGACGTCACCGCCGACATCATCGCTCATCTCATCGGTCTTGATGACGATGCGGCTTGCGTCCACCGAGGTAACGATACCCGAGCGTCGACATGTCGTAGTGACACCCGAGTCTCGAGCGACGATACGCTCCATACCGGTTCCCACAAAGGGAGCTTCGACACGGATGACCGGAACAGCCTGACGCTGCATGTTCGAACCCATCAGTGCACGGTTCGCGTCATCGTTCTCCAAGAAGGGAACGAGGGACGCAGCAACCGAAACAAGCTGATTGGGCGAAACATCGATGAGGGTGAGCTCCTTGGGAGGAACTCGACCGAACTCACCGCGAACACGTGCGTTGACGTTGTCCTCGGTGATGTTGCCGTTGTCATCACGCTGAGTGTTGGCCTGGGCAATCACGTGCCCTTCCTCTTCCAGCGCCGAGTAGTACTTGACCTCTCCAGTCAGGCGACCGTCGGTCACTGTCTGGTAGGGGGTCTCAATGAATCCGAAGTGGTTCACGCGGGCATAGGTCGACAGCGACGCAATCAAACCAATGTTCGGACCCTCTGGGGTCTCAATTGGGCAGATTCGGCCATAGTGAGTGATGTGAACATCACGAACATCGAAGCCTGCACGCTCACGGGTGAGACCACCAGGTCCGAGAGCGGAGAGGCGACGCTTGTGAGTCACCTCGCTCAGTGGGTTAGTCTGATCCATGAACTGCGAGAGCTGACTGCTTCCGAAGAACTCCTTGACCACGGCCGAGACGGGCTTGGCGTTGATCAAGTCGTGAGGCATCAAGGCCTCGATCTCGGAGAGGCTCATGCGCTCCTTGATCGCCTTCTCCATGCGGACCAGACCGATGCGGTACTGGTTCTCGAGGAGCTCACCGACCGCACGAATGCGTCGGTTTCCAAGGTGATCGATATCGTCGATCTTGCCCTTGTTGTTCTTTAGGTCGATCAGATACTTCACGACGCGCAAGATGTCGTCGCGAGTCAAGGTCGTCTGCTCAAGAGGCAGGTCGAGACCCAACTTCAAGTTCAACTTCAGACGACCGACCTCAGAGAGGTCGTAGCGCTCTGCGTTGAAGAAGAGGTTGTTGAAGTGCTTGACCGCGGTCTCGTAGGTGGGCGGATCTCCTGGGCGAAGACGACGGTAGATCTCGATCACCGCCTCCTCGGGGGAGGAAATCTTGTCTACGAGGAGCGTGTCACGGAGGAAAGAACCCACCATGACGTTGTCCATGAACAGGACGTCGAACTCATAGATGCCAGCCTCGAAGGCACGCTGCAGGTTCTCTTCATCCAGTGACTCGTTGCACTCGATGAGGATGAGACCTGTCTCCATGTCGACGACATCGTACGCGGACACGGCGCCGTGAACGAGCATCTCTGCCACAGGAATACGAGCCATCTCGACCTGGGTCTCTTGACCGTCGATCTCGACTGTACGCTCGGCCAGAATTCCAGCCTTACGCAGCTTGCGCAGCGCAGGACGCAGGAACTTCTTGCCTTCCTTTACGATGATCGCGCCGGTCTCAGCGTCGCTGACAGGAACGCTGGCAGTCTGAATGCTCAGCAGATCAGCGGTGGTGTCCTTGAACCAACGACCATCTTCGAAGACCAGCGTCTCGTTGTCGTAGAAGTAGTTCAGCAGCTGCTCGGTGTCGTAACCAAGCGCGCGTAGGAGCACGGTAGCCGGCAGCTTGCGACGGCGGTCAATTCGCACGTACAAGATGTCCTTGGTGTCGAACTCGAAGTCGATCCAGCTTCCGCGGTTCGGGATCACCCGAGCCGAGAAGATCAACTTGCCGCCGCCAGTCTTGCTGTAGGACTGGTCGAAGAAGATGCCAGGGCTACGGTGGAGTTGGGAGACCACGACACGCTCGGTGCCGTTGACGATGAAAGTTCCGTTCTCAGTCATGAGCGGGATCTCACCGAAGTAGACCTCCTGCTGCTTGACGTTCGAGACGGTACGCGCATCGGTCTGGGCGTCCACTTCCCACACAACCAAGCGAACGGTCACCTTCAAGGGCGCAGAGAAGGTCATGCCGCGCTCGCGACACTCCTCTACGTCGTACTTCGGTGCTTCGAGATCGAAGGAAACGAAGTTCAACGAGGCCTTGTTGGAGAAGTCCTTGATTGGGAAGACGCTCTTGAACACAGCTTGGAGGCCGGTGTTCTTGCGGTCTTCCGCCGGAGTGAGACTCTGCAGAAAAGCCTCGTAGGAGGCCCTCTGGATCTCGATCAAGTTGCCAATATCCACCATAGGGTGGGCCTTGGCAAAGGTCCGACGGTGCTTGTAATTGTTGGCGAGCAGGTCAGCCATTGGGACCTCGGCAGGTTGCAGCTGCCCGGTTTTGCCGGGTCTGCAGCGAAGGGTTGGCCGCCGCGAGGTCTGTCCTGAACGCGCAAAGGCGCTGCGCATCAGCCAAGCTGCACGCAACGCAACCAAGCGGACTATCGTCCAGGTACGAAGTGACCATCAAGCGGCGGTCTCGGGGAATCCGGGTCAGGTGCCGGGCGGGCCGGCGGTGGAGCAGGAAGCTCCTAAATCACAAAATTCGACCACAAGAAGTGGTCAGGGGCGTCGGGACTTGCCACAGGCCTGTGAGACAAGCTCCGACACCCCTTTGAGATCACTTGATCTCGATCACAGCACCGACAGCTTCAAGCTTGCCCTTGAGCTCTTCGGCAGCAGCCTTGTCCACAGCTTCCTTGATGGCAGCTGGAGCAGACTCAACCAAGCCCTTGGCATCCTTGAGACCGAGGCCGGTAGCCTCGCGAACAGCCTTGATCACTTTGATCTTGTTGGGGCCGAATTCCTTGAGAATGACATCAAACTCGGTCTTCTCCTCAACGGCCTCAGCAGGGCCAGCAACAACAGCACCCATCATCACGGGAGCGTTTGCTTCGACACCGAGCTCGTCCTCCAGGATGGTGATGAGAGCCTTCACTTCGGAGAGCTTCAGGTTCTTGATGTAGTCAACGACGTCAGTCTGAGTGGCAGACATGGTGGGTTCCTCTCGAATCAAAAAATGGGGGTAGAGAAAAGACTCAAGCGTCTATTCGCCGACTTCTTCGTCGGCAAGCTTGGTCTCGTAGTTCTTGAGCAGGTAGAGCAGGTCGCGTGCGGGGGCTTGAAGAACTCCAAGCACCTGACGAGGCCCCTCTTGAAGGGTGCGGAGCAGCATGACGAGCAGCTCTTCGCGGCTCGGCAAGCTTGCGACAGCCTTGACCCCTGCGGGATCAAGAATGTCTCCATCGAAGAATCCGGCCTTGACCTGAATCTTCCCCTTCGCATCCATGTGCTGCTTGACCGACTTGGCCGCAGCGATAGCGTCTTCACCCGAGATGATGACAGCAGTCATCCCCTTGAAGTGATCGGCCAGGCCTTCCTTTCCGGTACCTTCCAAAGCCTTGACGGCCAAGGTGTTCTTGACCACCTCGAAACGGAGCGAGTCCTTCTCGAGGTTGCGACGGAAGATGTTGACGTCGTTCGAAGTGACGCCCCGGTAATCTGCGAGGACCACGAAGGGCGCCTCAGTCAGACGAGCCTGGAAGTCCTCAATGAACTCACCCTTATCTGTGCGGTGCATTGGGTACTCCTATCGGCCGGCAGCGCGGATCAAGTCCGCAGTGTCCACACGCACGCCAACACCCATGGTGCTCGAGACTGCCATGCCGCGGAGATAGGTCCCCTTGGCGCTTGCAGGCTTGAGCCGCATGAGCTCGCTAACGAGTGCAGTGATGTTGTCCTGGATCTGTTCTGCGGACATCGAAGCCTTGCCAACTGGGGCATGGATGATGCCAGCCTTCTCGACGCGAAAGTCGATCCGGCCACCCTTGAGATCCGTGACCGCCTTGGCGACATGCTCGGGTGCGACGACGGTTCCAACCTTGGGGTTGGGCATCAAGCCGCGCGGTCCGAGCAGACGTCCAATGCGTCCCACCTTGCCCATCATGTCCCGAGTAGCGACGGCCTTATCAAAGTCCAGCCATCCTCCCTGAATCTTAGCGATGAGCTCGTCAGAGCCGACAAAGTCAGCTCCGGCTTCCTGTGCGGCCTTTGCCGCATCTCCTTGCGCAAAGACCAAGACGCGCACCGTCTTTCCGGTCCCGTGCGGTAGACCCGTTGCCCCACGAATCATCTGATCCGCGTGACGAGGGTTCACCCCGAGCCGAATAGCGACGTCCACCGTCTCGTCAAACCCGGCAGTTGCCGTGTCCTTCAAGATGGCTACGGCCTCTTCCAGGCTGTATTTGCGCGTGTTGTCGACTCGTTTCCGAGCCTCCAAATAGCGCTTGCTTACTTTTGCCACATTTGCCTCCGCTCCATACCCGGACCAAGGTCCAAGCTTTCAGTGGGGTTCATCCGGGCTGCGACTGCCCTCCCCCGCGCTGAAATAGAGTCAGTCGGTGATTACAATTCCCATGGACCGAGCAGTACCCTCGATCGTCCGCATGGCCGCAGCGACGTTCGTGGTGTTCAGGTCTGGGAGCTTCAGAGTAGCGATCTCTTCAACTTGAGCGCGAGTCAAGGAGCCGACCTTGTTCTTGTTCGGCTCACCAGATCCCTTGTTCAAGCCAGCAGCCTTCAGTACCAGACCCGCCGCAGGGGGGGTCTTGCAGACGAAGGTAAAGCTGCGATCAGAGTAGACGGTGATTTCAACTGGAATGACAAGCCCGTCACCGGCCTGAGCCTGGGTACGTGCGTTGAATTCCTTGCAGAACATGGGGATGTTCACGCCTGCCTGGCCGAGAGCCGGGCCGACGGGGGGCGAAGGATTGGCCTTGCCCGCCATGATCTGCAGCTTGATCTGGTTTACGACCTTTTTGGCCATGGTGCGCTCCTCGGCATGCCGCGTTGCGGCAACCTGGGCTGTTTCCCGTATGGGAAAGGGTGAAAACTAAGAGAGCTTCTCGACCTGAGTGAAGTCGAGCTCCACACTGGTCGGGCGGCCAAAGAGGTTGACCATGACGCGCAGCTTGCCGCGTGCCTGATTCACTTCCTCGACGAGGCCATTCATGGTGGCAAAGGCGCCTTCCATGATTCGGACCTCCTCGTTCCGCTCGAAGTTCAACTTGGGCTTTGGCCGTGCCTCGCCCTCTTCGTCAAGCCCCATACGGCGGATGATGCGTTGCACATCAGCCTCGGGGACGGGAGGTGGCCGGCGGTTGTTCCCGCCGACAAAACCAGTGATCTTGGGGGTGTTGCGGACAACATGCCAAGTCTGGTTGTCCAACTCCATCTGCACCAACATGTAGCCAGGGAAGAACTTGCGGGTAACGTTCCGCTTCTGTCCACCCTTGACCTCGACAACGTCTTCCTTGGGCACCAAGACGTCCCCGAAGCGATCATCAAGCCCAGCTTGGGTGATGCGCTCTTCAAGGGCCTTCTTGGCCTTGCCTTCGTAGCCTGAAAAGGCGTTTACAACGTACCAGGCCATCGCCATTGGTGAGGTCCTCCAGCGGCATAGAGCCGTGGGGTGGGGTTCAGCTAAGGCTGAACAGGAATTTCTCGGTGACCTGGGCCCAGACATAGTCGTAGATGGCCAGGGAGCCGGAGAAGACGATTGTGACCAAAACCACGACGATGGAGTTGTTGGTCGTCTCCTCTCGAGTTGGCCAGGTCACCTTTACGAGTTCACCGATGACTTCGTTGGTGTACTGAACCGCCCGTACATTCTTGAGAAGTACAAAAACGGTCAGCAAGGCCGATGCTGCGCCGATGAGCTTCGAGAGAGGCAAAACGCCGCCCAGGACAATCTCAACGCCAGCATCCAGATTCAACATGATTGCACCAGCTGCGGACGCCACTGCCCAACCAACGAGAAGCCCGATGGCGATGAACACGACGTAGATGTAGCGGGTGTATGCGGACACGTTGATTCCAGTTCGAACCCGAAGGGGCTCGTATGCCTACTGTTCAGCCGGGCCCCAGTAGCACCTGAGGTCTCGTTTGACAAGCGTAGACACGAAATCCCCGGGCACAAGGCCCGGGGATTTCAGGGTTTGACTCCCCGAGAAACGGGGAGTCAAGGGCCTACTCGACGATGCTGCTTACAACACCGGCGCCGACGGTACGACCACCCTCACGGATTGCAAAGCGGAGCTGCTCTTGAATCGCGATCGGGGTGATGAGCTCAACGGTGAACTCAACGTCGTCACCAGGCATGACCATCTCGACACCCTCATCGAGGGTAATCTTGCCAGTCACGTCCGTGGTACGGAAGTAGAACTGGGGACGGTACCCATTGAAGAAAGGCTTGTGGCGACCGCCCTCGTCCTTCTTCAGGATGTATGCCTTGCAGCGGAAGTTAGTGTGCGGCGTGATGCTGCCGGGCTTGGCCAAAACCTGGCCGCGCTCAACATCCTCACGCTTCAGACCGCGAAGAAGTGCACCGATGTTCTCACCAGCCTCGGCGTAGTCGAGGATCTTGCGGAACATCTCAACACCCGTGATAACCGTCTTGCGGGTCTCACGGATACCGACGATAGCAATCTCGTCACCCGAGTTGATGCGTCCGCTCTCCACGCGACCGGTAGCGACAGTGCCGCGACCGGTGATGGTGAACACATCCTCAACAGGCATGAGGAAGGGCTTGTCGATGTCACGCTCAGGAGTTGGGATAAAGGTATCCACAGCTTCCATGAGAGCGACGACCGCAGGCACACCGATGGGAGAGGTGTCTCCCTCGAGGGCCTTGAGTGCGGAACCCTGAATCACAGGGGTGTCGTCTCCGGGGAAGTCGTACTCGCTGAGGAGCTCACGCACTTCCATGTCCACGAGCTCAAGCAGCTCCTCGTCATCGAGGAGGTCAACCTTGTTCAGGAAGACCACGATGTGAGGAACGTTCACCTGCCGAGCGAGGAGCACGTGCTCCTTGGTCTGGGGCATGGGACCATCGGAAGCAGCAACCACCAGGATAGCGCCGTCCATTTGGGCGGCTCCGGTGATCATGTTCTTAATGTAGTCCGCGTGACCCGGGCAGTCGACGTGAGCGTAGTGACGGGTAGCCGTCTCGTACTCAACGTGAGCGGTGTTGATGGTAATTCCACGGGCCTTCTCTTCAGGCGCCTTGTCGATCTGGTCGTAGTCCAGAAATGCACCACCACCAGCCTCAGCGAGGACCTTGGTGATAGCGGCGGTGAGAGTGGTTTTCCCATGGTCCACGTGACCGATCGTTCCGATGTTCACATGGGGCTTTGTTCTTTCGAACTTTTCCTTGGCCATATCTTGGTGCCTCCAAAGAATGGCGGCCTGTGGCAGGCCGTCGATCACGTACTAGCTAATAAAAAATGGAGCCGACGATGGGATTTGAACCCATGACCTCCTCATTACCAATGAGGTGCTCTGCCTCTGAGCTACGTCGGCCGAATGACGTGTGGAGCGGGAAACGGGATTCGAACCCGCGACCCTCAGCTTGGAAGGCTGATGCTCTACCAACTGAGCTATTCCCGCTGACACGTCTTCAAATCCGCACGCCCTCATCAAAAGACGGAGGTGATTGGATGTATGGTGGGGAGTGGTGGATTCGAACCACCGTAGACAGAGTCGACAGGTTTACAGCCTGTTCCCTTTAACCGCTCGGGCAACTCCCCAAAATTTCTCAACCAAAGAGCAACCTTGCCAAGACGGAGACACGCTGGTGCTGACGGTGGGAATCGAACCCGCAACCTACGGTTTACAAAACCGTTGCTCTGCCAATTGAGCTACGCCAGCGTGGCTCCTGCCGTTCGGATGACCCGGTGGGCAAGGTGGCCCGCTATTTAGTCTCCGCCACAATGGATGTCAAGGCAAGCTCGGTTCATCTCCTAAGAAGGGATCGTCTTTGCTGTCCAAAGGGCTCCAGAACAGCCCTGGGAGCGCATCGAGGAGCTCCAATTCTTGGACGACGACCTTCTCCACCTGCGTTCCATCACGTGTCAAGAGAATAAAAAATGGAACGACAAGCCCCGTATCGAGCTCACGCCAGTCTTCGAAGCGGTAGCTGACCGCACCCGCGTCGGAGCGGAAGCCCACCTTCGCAACGGTGTACCGTTCCACATCGACGAGGATGCTGAACCGCTCCCCAGTTCCGTCCCTGCTGGTCTCCAGTCGATAGACTGGCCGGCCTTGGAAGTCTTCAATCCCAGCAACCCGCAGATCGCGAAACGCTGGATCTTCCAGCACCTGCTGCGCGTAGCTGAGCGGCCAGTCCAGTACGGCGAGCGGACCAAAGTCGGCGAGGACCTCTCGACTTCGCGCCGCATCACGCACCTGGACCCCTTCTTCGGTGAGTACCCAGGCCTCCTCCCCATGCACCAACATGGAGGCATGGACCCCTGGACCGCTCTCGTGTTCAATCTTGAGGCGAAGGTCTCCGCTCTCCCAAGCCAGATCATGCTGTGCAGTGACCAAGCCAGCTGGGGTTTCCAGCTCACGGGAGTATCGAAAGCGTAGCGCTGGAGATTCCTGGAGTCGCTGAGCACCCCCGCTCTCTCCTCCAAGCGCACGTACGCTTCGAGCCAAGACTTCCTCGGCGGAAGGAAGGTCATCCTCTGCGGGCGCGGTCGCGACAGCCCCAGGGTCAATGCTGGAGCCGGTCCACCCCTCAACGCGCGCGTTCAGGCGACGTCCTTCGCTCCCCTCCCCTTCATAGACCGTGATGCCCTGCCCGCTCCCCTCTGCCAGAAGCTTTGCGGCGCTCTCCGCTTCCCCTCTGTCGCCATAGCCTTCGGCCACGACCAGGTATTCCCAACCGCTCCCGTGCTCGTAACGGCGAACCACCCGGGCGTTGATGCCCTGAGCTTGGGCGACCTCCTGCAGTTCAAGCGCTTCGGCTCGGGTACCAAGAGGCGGAGACTCTAGATAGAAGCCCTCGGCCGCGGAGACGGACACAGCGAGCAACATCGCGACGATCAAGAACCTCACCATCTCTCAGTTACCTCTTCAATACGGGCACGGAGTTTGGGGTCCGGCTCCCTCGCTGCCCAAGCCATCAGCTCGGGTGCACCCAGCGGCTTACCATGGGCATCGATCGCCAGCCACGCGGAGCGCCGGACATCTAGGTCCGCATCCTGCGCCAACAGCACGACCGCTTGGGAATCGGCCTGCTGTTCCAAGTCCAGCTTGTAGCTGACCCAGCGCCGAACCTGTGGCTCTGGAGCTTCCGCGAGAATGATGACCCCGGACTGGTCCCGACTCAGAACGTTCAGACGCTGTGTCACCTCATTCTGGCAGTCGGAAGAGAGCCCACCATGCTCAGCAAGTATCAAGGTTCTCGCAGCAGTCTCGAAGCGCTGCATCCGTAGAATCTCCAGAGCAGCAAGGCAAAACAGCAGGTCCTGCTCCTCCCCATCTTTGGCGCGCGCAAAGAGAATGGGCGCGCCACGAGCATCACCGGATGCAACAAGCGCCCTGCTGGCTGAGAGCCGCGCCTCAGGTATGCCTTCATCCAGAACCTCCTCCAGAAAGCGCAAGTCCGCCTCAGTGAGGTGTTCAAGATCCATGACCCTGCCGCTGTCGACCTCAGCCTCGATCTCTTCGACTGGCTTGTCGGGCAGTGCCTCTGGTGCCAGGAAGGCGAAGGCGGCTCCAATCACGATGACAAGCGCGAAGGAGAGGCCGAGGGTCAAGATCCAGCCTCGCGTCACGGAGTGCCCACTGGCAAGAAGTCAGGCTCCATTGGGATGGGCATGAAACTCAATGCGAAAGCGAGGACAACGAAGGCCAACACAATCCAAGCACGCCTGGTGAGCTTGGGCGCTTCGGGAACCTCAAGATTCTCGTAGCCACGGAAGAAGAAGAGCAGGCCCGCCCACACCGCCCATGGTGTCCAAAGAAAACCAGCCGCAAAGATCACACCCAGCAGCAACTTGGAGATGCGCTGGGCCTGCTTGGGCCAGAGACCCGCCATGATGTGTCCACCATCCAGCTGTCCGATCGGCAACAAGTTCATGGCGGTCAGCAGGCAGCCCACCCAGCCAGCCAAGGCCATGGGTGCTAGTTCATCAAAACGGCCCGGGGGCTCACCGAGCAGCCAGGTCCCCAACACATCCATCAACGGCGGGTTGGCAAAGATCAGCACTTCGGCGTGACCTGGAGGAGGCGCAGGAAACGCCCACTCAAGCAAGCCCTCCACTGGTCCAAGCCACGCGGGCCACGAGATGGCCTCCGCGGGAATGTCTGGTAGCGGTGGTGCCGGCCCAGTGGCAGGGAGCGCCACTGCGATTGCCAAGGCAGCAACGACAAAGCCCGCCAAGGGCCCCGCTGCGCCCATCTCAAGCAGCGCGGTCCGACTCTTTGGGAGGGACCGCAGTCGGATGACCGCTCCGAAGGTTCCAAAGGCTGCAGGGAATGGGATGAAGTAGGGCAAGGACAGCTCAAAGCCATGCCGCCTGGCGACGATCCAATGGCCCATCTCATGGGCCAGGAGGATGGCCATCAAGGTCCCGGCAAAGGCCGCAGCTTTTCCGGCCGCGACGGCTTCCGTGAGTGGATTGCCGCCCGTCCAGAGGAAGCCGTACACCAAGTAGACGCTGCCCAGCGTCGCAAAGAAGAGCCCCACGCTGGTGAGAGTCTCGCTTCGCGGAACGGGCGGTGGCGCCGAGTCCGTGGCTGGACTCGACTCGCGCGAATCAGGCCTCAGTTGGCTTCCAGCTCGTCGATGGCTTGGGAGCTGACCTGCTGAACCTGAAGCTCATAGCTGCCCTCGTCCCCACCGCCGGAGACCACAACCATGTAGGCCTGGCCGCCAAGGAGCGTCGCAGCCAACAAGGCCTCTTCACCACTCTGTCCGCTTGCCCCACCAAGGTTGTAGCGCATGGAGTAGGCAAAATCGTCGTCCTCGTCCTGCTCATCCAAGTCGAAGATGCTCAGGTCGATCAGGTCCGCTTCAGGGACACCCTGCGCGCATTGCATTTGCCAGACCTGGTCCAAGAAGCTCTCAGGCTGTGCCTCGTCAGCATCCAGAACACCGTCCTGGTCGTAGTCCACACCGCAAGCAGCCGGAGCAGCAGTTGTGGGGCAGGTTCCCTCGACCGCTTCTTCCTCGGTCCAAGCCGTACTGGAGGTGAAGAGCTGGTAGTAGAGGTGCGGAACCACGCTGTTGGGGAAGCTCCAGCTCTCTGTGGAGCTCGCGCAAAGGGTCGAGTCCCACTCTGCAGGCTTTACCTCGGGGACGACATCCACAGGGACAATGGCAATCCACGGATCGAAAGGCGCCTCGTCACCGCTGCTGTTCTCAAAGCGTCGGTCCAACTGAATGGCGACCGGAACAACTTGGCCGGTAGGGCGTCCACTGAGGTCGAGCAGCCAGCGGTCGGTGTCGGAGACATCGGCCCCCGTCGCATCGCCGTCTTCGATAATGCGCGTTGAGAAGTCCTCGCTGATCTCACCCAGGGCAAAGACAGCACGCCCATCCTCAGGGAGCTCAGGAAGCGGCACAACGTTGGCCTGATCCAGAGCCGAGAACACCCGCTCCACTTGGAAGTCTGGCTCGCCGTCATTCCAGCGCACAACTGCGCCACTCAGGCTGCCGCTGCGGTCGATCTCCAGCTCAACTTCATCCAGGTTGACGCCCATCAGGCGCACCACTTGAACACCGTAGTCGCCCGCGGCGTAGCCAAAGAAGTTGAAGTCAGGCACGAAGGTGTGGAAGTCCTGGGCATCGACCAGGACCTCGTTGGCCTCGACCTCGACAGGATCCGCCGTGGTGCCGTCCTTAAAGAAGCGGTTGCTGCCCCGGACGTTGAATCCGGTCTGGTAGCCGTTCGCGCCGTAGTAGACGCCTGGCGTTGCGCTGGTGGGCGCCGAGGTGGGAGCACTCAGGGTGCTCGCAGATGCGTAGGCGGGCCAGATCGTGGGATCGACAAGCTCAGCACCGGACTCGTTCACGACTCCCGAGGTCAGCATGGCCATCTGCCAACGCAGGACCAGCTCACCAAAGGTGATCTCCTCCCCGCCTACGGTTGAGGCGGCCAGAGCCACATTGTCCGTGGACGCCTCGCCCAGGTCGGACTTGTCCAACTGAACGATGGCCGGAAGGATGTCCGTGCCGTAGGAGTCGACCAACCAGCGCCCAAAGAGGTACTGCGCCCCCCGGGGGTCTGTCGCGATGATGCCGTCATCGTCGTAGCTGGTCAGGCTGTAGAGGTAGGGCGCGTCCATGTAGAGCCATGCATCGTCGTGGTAGACGGCGCCAAAGCCCACCGTGTCGGCCACAACAGTGCCCAAGGTCTCCACAAGCCAGCTGTCTTCCATTGAAGACTCGGCTTGAAGGACCCGGTAGTTGTAGAGCACCAAGTTTGTGTACGAACGTGCAATCTCCGCCGAGAGCGTCATGGACGTGTACTCGTCCACTGTGGCGGTGTAGTAGCTGTTGAAGAAGCCATAGGGGTCCGGCGCAAACACGAAGATCACTTCTTGTTCGTTGGAGCCCGGGTTCCCAGTAGCGTCAAAGTCAGAGAGGTCGACCTCTGGGTTGGCGTAGCTGGGAACCACCTGCTCAAAGTCATCTTCGTCGGATGACCCAAGGGGCAGCTTGTTGAGCCACGGGCTGATGACCACGGACACCCGGCCATCCGCGTTCAAGTCACTGGGCTCCCCCACCAAGGAGTCAATGTTGGCGAAGATGTTGGTGTCTACGATGTCTGCGACGCCCTGCAGATCGCAGTTGTCCAAGCCGTAGGCATCGCGTGGGTCTTCTTCCTCGACCGTACCGTCGCAGTCCACGTCCCAGTCAATGGCGACGTCGTCGTCGACCCAAATGGCCACGGAGTCACCCAGTCCCCACAGGGTCGCGGTGATCTTCGCGTAGCTGCCATCGCTGTTGAAGTCGTTGCGCACCCGGAAAGACTGCCGGCTGATGCCGACCTCGGGCTCACCAGCAGGCGGCGCGACCTGAGAGAGTGGCTTCCAGTCCGGGCCCGGGGAGCGTTTGACTTTGGCGGGAGGCGTGCTTTGAACCGGTACTTGAACCGGACCGGCCTCGCCCGTGTCTTCGCCCCCGGTCTCCAAGGCCGCGTCGGTATAGCGCAGGTTGTAGCCCGCGCCCGATGACCCCTCGTTGACGACGATCAGGAAGAAATTCTGCTCCTGATTGCTGTCGCCCCCCGCGTCGGTGAGGTTCACGCTTTCATCGTCCGTTGTCCAGGTGACGATGTCCCCTGGATCGTCCATCTCACCGGCTGGATCGGTGTCCGCGTCGGTGTCTGTATCCGTGTCCGAGTCGGAGTCGGCATCGGTGTCAGAGTCAGCGTCCGCATCGGCGTCCGCGTCGCTCTCCTCCCCTGGGCGGTTGTTGAAGCGGTCGTCCCGATCCACACACGCGGTGCTCACAAGGGAACCCATCGCTAGACAGCAGAGGAGCAAAGAAGGGAATCGGACAGGGCGCATCACGTCTCCAGGGCAGGCAGCGAGCACCCGCATCGCACTTAGTCTACACGCCCTTGACGGCGGATGCGAGCGCCGACACGTGGCGCGCTGACATCCAGAGTGGCAGAATGCAGCTTCCCACGCCCCCCGTCCCACTTTGGAGCTCCTGTGTCCCTGCTGCTCATCCTGAGCCTGGCCTGTAAAAAGGACGCGGCAGAAGACACTGCCGACCTGAATCGACCTGATCTGGTTTGCCCGGGAGACGCCGGATGTGAGGACGCGGACGGCCCTCTTCAAGCGGGCGCCGCAGCTGTGAGCATCACCCCTCAGTGCTTTGAGAGCTGGACCGACCTGGACGGGGACAAGCGCTACAAGGTGTCCAAGGACCAATACGCGGACTGCGGATGCGACCGCCTGTGCCCCGACGATGATGGATACCCAGGGCCAGATGAGGGCGAGGGAGACGGCAGCTTCACCCCCATGTGGATGGGGGGCTTCTCCGTGGGTCATCCCGCCCAGGGCATCCACGATGAGCTCTGGGCACGCACGGTGATCCTAGAGCGCGGGAGCACACGCATCGCCCTTGTCAGTGTCGATCTCGTGGGCTTCTTCAACGAGGACGTGGTCAAGGTCCGGGAGGCCTTGGAGGCCGAGGACCTACAAGTTGATCACCTGTTGATCAGCTCGACCCACACCCACGAGGGCCCCGACACCATGGGTCTCTGGGGCAAGTCATTCGGAAAGAGCGGGTATCAGGAGTTCTACGTCGAGCAGGTCCGCGCGGGCATCACCGCAAGCGTGCGTCAGGCCGTCTCTGAGCTGCGTCCCGTCAGCGAGGCCAGACTGGGTGCGGTTCAGGCCGCCGACTACCACCCCGATGGAATCGCAAACGTGATCCGCGACACCCGGGACCCCGTGGTGATTCCGCAGGAAGTGAGCAGCTTGTGGCTCAAGGACGAGCAAGGTGAGACCATCGCCACAGTGGTGCATTGGGCCTGTCACCCCGAGACCCTGGGCGACGACAACCTGCTGATCAGCTCCGACTTTGCGGACTCGCTGCGCGAGACCGTGGAGCAGGGCTCAACCTGGGACGCCTACCAAACCGAAGGCCTCGGAGGGGTGGCGATCTACATGCAGGGCATGGTGGGCGGCATGATGACCACGCTGCGGATGGATGTGGAGACGCCAGACGGCGACATTTACAGCGAGGCTGGCTTCCCAAAGACTGAGGCGGTGGGAACGCTGCTCGGTGAGATGGCGGTCGAAGCAGCTCAAGGCGGGGAATTGCTGGACCCCGAAGCCCTACTCTCAGTGCGGGCCCAGAGCCTCAAGCTCCCGGTGATCAACTCCGCCTTCACGGCGCTCTTCTTGATCGGGACCTTGCCTCGTACCCTCTACGACTACGATCCGGACGAGCCCGCGAACTCGAGCAACCAGCCGATGGTGCTCACGGAGATCAACTTGATCCAGCTGGGGCCTCTGAGCATGCTGACGATGCCGGGCGAGATCCTGCCCGAGGCGGTTCTCGGAGGCTACGACGGCAGCCTCACAGGGACGCCACTCTATGACTTGGTCCAAGCGGACAACCCCAATCCGCCTGCGCTGGACCTGGCGCCAGAGGCCCCCTACCTGATCGAGGCGATCCCTGGCAGCCACCGCTGGGTGATCGGCCTTGGCAACGATGAGCTGGGCTACATCATCCCAAGCTACAACTTTGAGACCCATCCCGACACGCCATATCTGGACGAAGCGGAAGGGCATCACTACGAAGAGACCAACTCGCTGGGCCCAGACACCGAGCCGATCCTCACCGATGCGGCCAAGGCCCTACTCTCCTGGAGCCCTTGATGCGCGACTACTACGAGGTGCTTGGCGTTCCACGCAGCGCAAGCCTCGGCCAGATCCGAAAGGCCTTCAAGGACCTGGCCAGGAAGCACCACCCGGACCGCAACCCAGGGAACGAGGAAGCTGAACGCATCTTCAAGGAAGCCAGCGCGGCCTATGCTGCCCTCGCCGACACCAAGAAGCGCGCCCTGTACGACGAGTTTGGGTACGAGGGCTTGGCGGTCGGTTTCCAGCCGGAGCGGGCCCGCCTTCACAACGCCCACACCCAGCAACGGAACGCCTACGGTGCCGGCGTGTCCTTCAACGACATCCTGGGCGGCGCATACGGCAACGGCGGCGCAGAGGCGCCAGACAAGCCAAAAGATAGGTCTCAAGGCCCTTTCTACGACACCGACGCCCGGAAAGCCCGTCCGAGCTACGGCTCCCCTGTGCCAGGCCGCGAGCCTCCGCGGAGCCAGGGGCCCTACTACGGCGCACGGCCCCCTACCCCACCGCCCCCTCG
>CAJXRZ010000012.1 GCA_913060515.1 uncultured Pseudomonadota bacterium
AGATTTCTGCCTGTCTCGTGGGCTCGGAGATGTGTATAAGAGACAGGTGTAGGAGGACTGGTTCAGATCATCGGGGGTGCGCAGGATGAAGAAGGAGACCAGGTCGACCGCCGGGTCCTGCTTCAAGAACAGCCGCAGGAACTTCTGGTCCACGCTGGGACCACCGGAGACCTGCAGCACCCGGATCTTGTCCCGCACTACACGAACCGAAACCGGCAGGCTGTTGTTCTCGGGGACCGCATCCCCCTCCCACGTCGGCACCTGTACCTGGTAGACGAAGCGGCCTGGTCGCTCCCGCTCCAAGGAGAAGAAGACCTCCGCCCGACCGTTCCCATCCAGGGTCACCGTCTGGGTCTGGACGACCTTTCCGTCCTCGAGCAGGCTCACTGGCACTGGGCGGCCGGCGTAGCCCGCGCCTTGAATGGACGCAGAGATCTCGAAGGGCGCCTGTTGGAAGGCGTAGCCACCGCTCGCGATGTTGCTGACGGCCAGATCAGAGAGCTCTTCGGCTTGGCCGATTTGGTACAGGGTCAGCGGTCCGGGAAGCTCCAATGGCGTGACCCCAGAGCTCGCGATGCGCTCCCTCAGGCCGCCACGAACCACGCCATCGCTGATGACCACCACTCCAGCCAGTCGCTCCCCCGCGTAGCGTTCGCGCAGTCCGCGAAGCGCCCCACCCAAGTCACTTCCGGACTGGTCGTAGCTGCGCAGGTCCCCTGCCCCGAGCTGGGTCCCGAAGGTGAAGACCTCCGTTCGACCCACCTTGGCCTGTGCCAAGGCTTCCGCCACCTGCTCGGAGCGCGGCACCCCATCTTCGATGACGGACATGGAGCGGGAGTCATCTACCAGAATGGCCAAGACCCCAGGCTCCTCCCGTCCCGAAGGCTCCACCCAGACGGGCCGTACCAAGGCCGCCGCTGCGGCCACCAGGCCAAGGGCCAAGGCAAGTAGCTCGGGCCAAGCCGGCGCCCGCGTCCGTGCGTGCCAAGCGGCCAAGGCAAAGACGCTGAGCACACCCAAGACGACCAGCACGGTCTCCAGCGGGGTCACCTGGAACTCCAGGTGGCCCTGGGCGCTCAAGGGGCCTGAGAACAACCAAGACATCAGAGCCGGCCCTCTTCGAGCAAGGCTTTGACGTGGGCCTGATCCTGCTTGTAGTTGGAGGTCAGGGCGTAGAGGACCAAGTTCACGGCCAGCTTTGTGGCCTCGCGTCGCTGGCGCTCGGAGATGGGCCGAAGGGAGCGCCCGCTCTCGGAGCGCTCCAAGGCGCCGCTCAGGTCGATCTGCCCAAAGATGATGGGGTAGATCGAGCCGAGCTTGATGCCCTCGAGGTAGCCCGGCCCCTGCACCCGGCCGATGGGCCGCTCGATGAGGAAGAAGGCTCGGTACAGGCTGTGGTTTCGCTCCAGGCGCTGAAGAGGCCGGGTGGGAAACATGCGCTGAAGCAGGCGACGCACGCTGAGCGAGAAGGGAGAGTCCGGCACGCCCGAGGTGTCGTCGATATAGAGAAAGCCGCCGTAGGTCAGGTAGCGCTTGAGCTGCTCCAGGTGCTCCGCCGAGAGCGGTCCAAAGGCACCGTCTCCGACCAGGACCGCAAAGGGATGCTCAAAGAGCGCCAGGTCATCGGGTGGGAGTTGCACGACCCCATCGGGGTCCGTCTCCACAGAGGTGGTGCGCGCCACCTCGTAGAGCATCGTTCGCCAGGCGTTGGGCCGAGAGATGCTGCCCTTGGGGAGCTGGATCTCGACCACATCGACCGTGCTCACGTCCCCCAGGGCCAAGGCCTCTGCGGGCAGCAGAGCAGGCAGGAGCAAGGTGGCACCAACGCCTAGGAGAAACTCACGCCGACGCATCGCGCCCTCCGACTGCAAAGGACAAGAGCGCCTGAGCCACCAGCGCGAGAAGGCCCACCCAGAGAGCAATGGGGCCCAGCGGAATGTGACGCTCCAAAAGACCGGGGTCGATGGCCCGCTGAATCTCGGTGATGGTGTCACTCACCCGAACATCCGACTCCTCGGGGGCGACATTGACCGCGACCCAAGCCGTGGCCGGCTGACCAGGACTCCCAATCTCGTAGGCGCCGGGCAAGGTGGGGACAAAGGAGAGCGTGAGCATCTGACCTCGTTCGAGCTGCGCTGGAACTTCCTGGCCATCCGGACCGAGCAGCCTGGGCTCCGCTCCGACGTTTGGCAGCTTCAACTCCACCCTCTGACCAATGCTGCCCACCGCCCGCAGCTCGGCGCCCGCGGAGTCCCCACCCAGGCTCCGAACGAGGCGCTGAATGAAGGGCATGAACACCGCCTGAACCGCCGAGTGAGACCAGTTGTCGTCGTAGTCGAAGCTGCTGGTCCAGAGCAGAACACGCCCCAAGCCCACCTTGCGCTCCAAGAGCGCCGGGCTGCCGTCTTGCCACGAGAGCAGCACCTTGACGTCCTCACTCTCCTGGAAGGGTTCCAAGCCAAAGTACCGAAATGCATTCATTTCCGTGAACCCGGCATAGCCACCGCTGGCAAAGGGCTTGAAGAGCTCCTCGCTCAGATCCGGGCCGCTCAAGCGCACCCCGTCCAAGTCCAAAGGGCTGACGGTGCGCCTGAGGGGGGCCGGCAAGAGCGCCTTGAGGGACTCGTTGTAGCGGTCCGAGGTCACGTTCTTGCCCACGCTGATCACCAAGCCGCCGCCCTGTTGGACGAACTCTGTGAGCACCGGCCCAAAGGCACCTGGGTCCTCGACGTTGGCCAGAAAGACCACGCGGTGCTCAGACTCCGAGAGGCGACGCATCCCCGACGGAGAGACGGTCTCAGGGAGCAGTCCGCCGCTCAGACCGCCCCAAGGCGCCAAGGCACGCTCCAGGAAGTACACCTCGGACTCAAAGGGCGTTCGGCCAGGGTCTCCATCGACCACGAGCACCCTCGATGCCCCTACACGTGGCAGGTGAAAGGCGAAGCTGTCATCGAGGGCCAAGTCAGGGTCATCGACGGTGACGGTGGCCACACCACCGGGCACGGCGCTTGGGACGGTGAAGCGCTCGCTGGCTTTTCCTTCCGCTGGTAGCTCGGTGAAGGCGGTGATCTCCGATCCATCCGGGAGCGCCAGGGTCACCGGAATCTCAATGGGGTCCGGCCCGTAGTTCGCGATCTCCACGCGGACTGAGCCGCCTTCCAAGCCGTCGCCGTAGTTGGCCGAGAGCACGGCGACGTTCTTGGGCGGCGAGGCCTTTACGATGCGCGGAATCACGCTGCTGCCGCGCTCGACAAGTGCAGCGATCTCCTCTTCGGCGGCCGCCACCACGCCCGGGCCTGCCTGGTCGGTGAAGACCAAGACCTCGCCCGCCTCGCCAGCGAGCAGCTCTCGGGCCCGCAAGAGCGCACCGGAGAGGTCCGTCTGCCCATACCCGGCGTTCGTCGAATCGATGTATCGGGCCGCCCGACCGTGCTCGGTGATGAGCTCAGGGCTCATGCTCTGGGCTTGTCCACCCACCCGCACAACCCCAACCCGGGTCCCAGGCGCCAAGCCCTCCAAGACACCCAGTGCGTCTGCACGAGCGCGGGCCATCAGGGTGCGCCCCTTGGCGGTCTGTGCCATGGACAGGCTGTCGTCCAACACGAAGACCACGGCACCGTCTCCACCAAACTCCGGCGCGTCTCCTGGGACGGTGAGCTCGGGCCGCGCCGCAGCCAAGATCAGCGCGCTAGCCGCCAAGGCCCGCAGTAGAAGCAGCAGCAGGTCCTGGAAGCGACGCCGACGCTCCAGGCGCATGACCAGGCGGCGGAGCAGCAGCATGGCGCCAAATGGCTGCCGGTCAACGGGCCGCTGTTGGGTCAGGTGGGCCAGGATGGGCAAGGCCACCAAGAGACCCAGCAGCAGAGCCAGCGGCGCCGCGAGGGAGAGGCTCACGGGCGCTCCAAGCGCAGAGGCGCTCCGGGATGCCCGAGCAGCAAGGAGCGCAGCGGCCCGTCCAGGCCGGCGTCCGTCAAGCAGGGGTAGTAGCGGCCCTTCTGGGCCCGGATCTCTCCCTCCACCTGCGCAAGCCAGGTGTCGCGAACCTTGGCGTACTCCGCCTGAGCCCCAACGGGGTCAATGGCCAGGTCATCCCCTCCCTCAGGGCTGAAGAAGTGGGCAGGCCTCTCAAAGTCCAGGTGCATCTCTTGGCGGTCCAGCACGTGGAAGGCAGCGATGTCCGCGCGTCGTTTGGAGAACGCCAGCATCGCCGGAGACCAGTCGGCAGGCTCCTCCATGAAGTCCGAGACCACACAAACCAAGGAACGTTGGCGCAGTCGAGGTCCGATCGCCGCCAAGGTCTGGCCCAAGTCCGCCTGTCCAGCGGGCCTAAGGTCCGCCAGAACGCCGATGATTCTGGCCAGCTGCGCTTGACCCTGTCGTGGCATCAGCAGGCGCACGCCGCGGGTCTCCCCGCCGATGACGGCCAAGCCAACAGGCTCTTGCCTGCGAATCAGCGCCCACGCCAAGCTCGCCGCCAAGGTGACGGCATAGCCAAACTTGGTGGTGCCCAGGGCCGGCCGACGCGGCGCAGCCTTTGGACCAGCAAACACCCGCTGTAACCAGCCTCGGGCACCTCGCTGGGTCTCGGCTCCGCCCGTGGACAGATCTCCAGAGGCGTCCAAGACAATCATGCAGCTCAGCTCCGTCTCCAGCTGGTAGCGCCGCGTGACGAGCCGGTCGCTGCGGCCCAGGACCTTCCAGTCCAGGTGCCGCAGATCATCCCCTGCTTGGTACTCCTTGTAGTCCGCGAACTCCACGCTCGCGCCCACCCGGCGGCTGCGGTGCTCGCCCGAGAGCACCCCCTCCACGCTCTGACGCGCGATGAGCTGCAGGCTGCGGATGCGCGCCAGAGTCTCCGGATCCCAGAGCACGGGAACGCCTGGTTGCCCCTGACTCACTGCGGAAGGACCTCGCGCACGAGCTCAGCGACGACCTCGGCGGTGTCGACCCCGGCCGCCTCGGCCTGGAAGTTCAGCAAGACCCTGTGGCGCAGCACCGCGCTGGCCACTTGCCGCAGATCGGAGATGCGCGCTGCGCCCCCCTCTGGGCCGGCGCCGCGCTGAAGCGCCGCCCAAGCCTTGGCGCCCAAGACCAGGTACTGGCTCGCGCGCGGGCCGGCGCCCCAAGCCACCCACTTCTTGGTCACTTCGGGCGCTTGAGGGCCCGGACGGGTGGCACGGGCCAGCTTCACCGCGGCCTCCATCACTTCCTTGGAGACCTCGACCTGACGGACGACCTGCTGCATGCGCAAGAGGAGCGCACGAGAGACCACCGCGACAACCTCAGCCTGGGTGCCCATGGTGGTTCGGCGTACGATCTCCAGCTCTTCATCGGCGCTGGGGTAGCCAACGTGGATGCTCAGCATGAAGCGGTCCAGTTGGGCCTCGGGCAAGGGATAGGTTCCTTCCTGCTCGATGGGGTTCTGGGTCGCAAAGACCTGGAAGGGTGCCTCCAGCGGCATGGTCTTGCCTCCCACGCTCACCTCGCGCTCCTGCATGGCCTGAAGCAGGGCAGCCTGGGTCTTAGGAGGCGTCCGGTTGATCTCGTCTGCGAGCAGCAGGTTGGTGAACACGGGGCCCTCCAAAAAACGCATCTGGCGCTGTCCGGTGGCCCGGTCCTCCTCCAAGATCTCCGTGCCGGTGATGTCGGCTGGCATCAGGTCCGGAGTGAACTGAATGCGGTTGAAGTTCAGGCCCAAGGCCTGGGCGGTCGTGGAGACCAGCAGGGTCTTGGCCAGCCCGGGCACGCCTACGAAGAGACAGTGTCCCTGAGCAAAGAGCGCCGTCAGCATCAGGTCCACCACCTGCTGCTGCCCCACAACGACCTTGGAGATCTCACCCAGCAGACGCTCTCGCGCAGCCTTGATCTCGGCCAGCACCTGCGCATCGTCCAGCTCGGCGGTGTTCTTTTGTTCCAACATCAACTCGGCTCCAGCTCGCTATAGGTCAACACGCTGAGGATGTGGGCATGGTGAGCGGATTGCTCCCGCTGGCCAGCGCTTGCATACAGCGCCACCAGAGCCTCCTGTACCTCAACATCAAAGGGATTGACCTCAGACGAGGCCAAGTAGGCGCCAAGGGCCTTCTCGTCCTGGCCTTTGGCCCGCCAGAGGTCTGCGGCCAGCTTTTGGGTGCCCGCCTCCTCTGGGTAAAAAGTCAGGTTCTCGACCAGCAGCTTCAGGGCCTGCTCGCTGCGTCCCAGCACGACCAAGCTCTGAGAGGCCGCCAGCACCACAGCTGGACTGGCTGGCTCCCCTGGGGGCATGGCTTGGTCGAAGTAGACCAGGGCTGCCTCGTGCTTGCCTTGCTCGGCCATCAGCTCGCCGAGGCGGGCCCGATTGGCCAGCTCCTTGCGGCGCGAGAGCACCGGATCAAAGCCAACATCTTCGGCGCCGTCTTCGGCACCGATAGCGTCCGGACCGCCCTCGATGTGCTCTCCCACAGCGTCGATGGCCACCTTCTCTCCGATGAGATCCAGGGTGGCGAGCCAAGCCTTCCACTCACGCTCAAAGCGCGGGAAGTCTCCCCCATTGGCCTCGGCCGCGACAGCCGCCTGGGCATCCTCGCCCTTTCGCACACGCTCAATGACGCGGGCCAAGACCTTGGGATCGGTCTGCTCTTGCAGGAAGGCCATCATGCTGGCGACTTGGGCGTAGGCCAGGCCGGCGAGCTCCGGAGAGGGCAAGAAAGCCATGGAGGGGTGCATCTGCTCGAAGGTCACCCACTGGTCCGTCTTTAGGGCGCCAGCGAGCAAGGACTGCTTGCTCACCTCCAGCTCAAAGTCGTCCTGGCGCCAGAGCATCTCCGTGCTCTTGGCCAGGCCTTCCTGCAGCCAGATCGGCGCCTTGTCCTTGGAGTGGTAGCTCACGACCAGGTGAACCCACTCGTGCACCAAGGTGTCCCGCCACCCGTAGCCATCCCCAAGGGCCCGGGGGCTGATCAGGAGCAAGCGGTTCCACTTGCTGATGGCAACAACCCCCGTTGTGTTGACCGAGGACTTGGGCAGCCCGGTCGCAGCGATGAAGTCCGAACGGTTCGGGTAGAGCTCTACGCGCACCACGCCGGGAACTTGCCCCCCCAGCAGGGGCGAGATCCGCTCCTGGGCTAGGGTGATGGCCTCTGCCGCCTCCTGCACCAAGATGCGCTCAATTCCGGGATGGTGGAGCACCTCAACGTTGCCTTGGCGGGTGACGACCAGCCCTTCCGCCGCCTCTACGCTGGCCAGGAAGAGGTCGTGCTCCCGCTCCATCCAAGCGCGCAGAAGCTCAAAGTCGCCGGCTGCGTCCACCCCCATCTGCAGGATGACAGCAGGGTCCTCGGCGTCGGCGGCGGGAATGGGCACGCCGATGCTCCGGTAGCGTGCGATGCGCCCTGGGCTCAGGTCCTCGAGGGGAATGCTCAAGCGCGGTGGCAGCGCTGGCCGCAGAACCTCCATGTCCACCGCTGAGGCTTGGTCCAAGATGCTTCCGGAGAGCTCAGCGGCCCGCTCAAAGTCCCCCTGATGAAAGGCCACGCGCGCCTTGAGCAGGGTGCTCGTGGGGTCGTCCCCCAGGCTCTCTGCGACATCGACTGCGCAGCTCAGGTTCACTTCTTTGAGGCAGCGAAAGCCCTTGTCGACCTCCGCAGCGCGGGCTGGAGGGGCGACAAAAAGGCCAACAGCAAGCGCCGCAAATCCAAGGAAACTACTGACGAACGAGTTCTTCATAGTACCTCCGCTTGAGCGCTTCATACTCTTCGGGCACCTCACCCTCCATGCCCTGCATGAGCTGCTCCCGGTAGCGGGCGATGTCCACATCCCGCTCGGGCTCTGGCAACTCCATCTCTGGGTTGTTTTCCTTGTTCCACTCCTCGCCGCCCTCGCCCTCTGCTTCCTCATCATTGTCTGGCTTGCCCGAGCCCATCTCGTTCTGCATCTGACTCTGCATGGACGCAGCCTGCTCCAGGGCACGAAGCGCCAACTCGATGCGGTCGGCGGCGGCCTCCTCCGCTCCCTCCGCCGCAAAGGGACGTCCGCTGTCCAGCGCCCGCTCCGCTCTGGCCATCTCCCGCACTGCGGCGTCCAAGTTCTCTTCTAGACCCGGCGCGCCCATGGGCAGGTCTTTGGCGATCTTGGCGGCCCGGGGTTGCACCGCCTTGGTCTCAGTGCTCAGGGTCTCTTGCTTGGGCAGGAGCTTCTCAAGCTTGCCGGTGAGGACCGGGTCCCGCGTGACCGAGGCCAGGTCCATGGCGTCCAAGAGCCGGCGCACCTGGCGGGCCTCGTCGCCTGCTTGGTCGAGCTGGCTGACGTTTCCTGGATCGCCCTCGTAAAAGCGCATGCCAACGGCAGCATCCTGAATGGCACGGCTGCTGGCGTCGGCGGCCAATCGAGCGCCACGGAGATCTCGCGCAGCGACGGCGTCCAAGAGGCGCTCTGCAGAGTCTTGGCTGCCCTGGAGCACTCTGTCCTCGTAGTCGGAGCGGCGGGCGGGCTTGGAGACCACATTCCGGGTCCGCTCCAAGGAGCTCCTTGCCAAGCGCTCAACCTCCACCCAGGTCTTGCTCAGCTGAACGTCACTCGTCCCGTTGAGGTCGCGCACCGCCTGTGTCTGGGCCAGCAGCTCACGCTCGGCGGTCTCCAGACGCTCCAGCTCCTCGATGAGCTTTCTGAGCTCGTCCCCTTCCCCTTCCGTCATGGCCTCGAGGCCGCCACGCCAGCTCGCGAGGTTGGACTGGAGGCGCTCCAGCTCATCGGCGCTCCAACCGAGCAGCTCGGCGGAACGCTCCAACTCCCCCTCTGCTCGGGCGCGCTCGGCCGCTGCGTAGAGCTGACGAAGGTCTCCAACACTCTGAGAGACCATGCCAGTGATGGCGCCACTGTCCAGGGTCTTGGCAAGCTCGTCGAGCGCTTCAATCCCGGCGTTGAGCTCTACGATCTGCTCCTTGAGCGGATCCGGCTCTTGGTAGGTGGCCATTCGCTGAGCGACCCGGGTCTGGTCGATCAGCCCGTTGAGTTCCTCGTCCAACAGGCCCATTCCCTGCGCGCGCACGATGCGGTCCAGCATCAGCACGTAGGTCTCCAGGATGGCGATGAGGTTCTCATGCTGTTCATCCAGGGCGATCTGGTCTTGTGGATCCAGCTCCCCATCCTGAACGCTGAGCTCCATCGCAAAGCGCAGCATGGAGCTGGCCTCCCCCTGTACTTCCTCAATCACGCGGCCCTCAAGGGTTCGCAGGTCGTCCCCCTGCCAGTTGCTGTCCACAAGCAAGTTCAGAGGCTCAAAGCGCTCCGCAGCGGGGCGTGCCCATGCGCCGAGCGCATCAGGCGTATCCCCCAGGGGGTGCTCATCCAGGACAAAGGGAGCCAGGACCAAGACCAGCGCGTCACGCAGCTCCTTGCGGTAGCGAATCTCGCGCCGCTGCTCCTCTGCATCCCCGAGCACACGAACGCGCACAGGCCCAGAGAGCCCCGGCTTGGGGATGAGCACACCATCGTTGTCGATGGCTGAGATGCGCAGCACGTTGTCCGAGCCCGGCCGAAGCCCCAGCTCTGCCGCCGTGACCGTCAGCTCTCCACGCTCCTCCCTGGAGGCGAGGGTGGGCTCGGCCAAGGTCTTCAACGGTCTGCCGCCATTCATGAGTTGGACACGCGTCAGCCCAAAGTCATCCCTGGCCGCCCAGCTCAGGGTGAAGGGGGTGTCCATGTCCACGTCCAGCACGCGCGCCTCCGCGCTGAGCTCCGCGATGGGCGGGTCATCGGGCTCCAGAACAATTGGAAAGCTCCCGCTGCTCAGGGTTTCCGCTCCACGCTGAAAGAGTGCGCGCCAGGTGCCATCCTCCAAGATGACAAAGCTGCCCTGGAAGCTGCGTTGTTCACCCATCTCGGTGGGCTCAGGGGGCAGATCGTAGGACTGGATCAGGACCGAGTCGAAGCGGTCCTCCGTTCGACCGGAGACGAAGACCTGCGTGCCAGGCGGGCCGTGAACCTCTCCGTTGGAGTTGTCGACAGTGAGCGGAGGGAGGCCGGTATACGCCGGGTACTCATAGCGAAGGCTCACATCTCCGACCCGCACTGGGGGGAGCTGTGAATCCAGCGTGTCCAGCGAGGCCACCTGAGGAGGCGGACTCCCTCCGGCCAGCCAGGCCAAGGTCTGCATGGCCCCCATGGGGGCTATGGCCGAGCCCACGCCGAAGAGAATCACCGCAACAAACAAGGAGCCAACGGCGCCCCAGAGCCTGTGGGGATGAACCAAGGCCACGTCCAGGCGCCGCAGCCCGTCCGTGACGTTGTCGACCAGCAGCTGATGGATGGAGGCGCTCTGCCCCTGCTCTGGGCCCAGTGGCTTTTCTGCCAAGACCTGAACCAATCCGCGAAGTGGAGGGGCCGCTTGCGCCACACGACGCGCTTGGTGCTCCAGATCTGCCGCAGCGCCCCAACCTGAGCGAAGCCACCAGGCCGCCCCGCCGAAGAGAAGGAAGAGCGCTGGGATGACCAGCATGCGGGCGCTGCTTCGATCGATCCCCGCGCCGGCGGCCCCCATTGCCCCCAGCCAGAGCAGGAGCAAGGTCGCCAACAACACGCCCAGCGCGCGCAGAAGCAACAAGCGTCGCTCACGGCGCTTGAGGGCGGAGAGCGCCTCCAGAATGCGTTGCAGATCGTTCATGAAGCCAGGGTGGTCATGGAAGTGTGCGCACGAGAGTCGCCGAGGGCCAGCGTCGCGCCCGCCCTACCCGCAAGACGAGAGCAACGTAGCCGTCTTCTGAGTTGCTCACCACGGCCAAAGGCTCCAGGTCATACAGGCGCTCCACCCGCATCGCGCGGTCTCGGACAGCGAGGGACGACCAACGGTAGTCCTGAACTCCCATGAGCCAGAGAACGCAGCCGTGTTGCGCCTGCAGCCCGGCAAATTCTTCGGGGTCCCAGAGATTGAAGTGCGAGAGCTGCTCCCCCTCCGCCGCGACCCGCTCGTCCTCGGTGATGAGCGCACAGTCCCCAAGGTCTTGGAGGCTCCACTGGGGCAAGTCTGACTGTACGCTCTCAGCAAAGTGCTCCTCGGAGGCATAAAAACGCTGCCTTGTGTCCACCAGCGAGGCCACCAACCCCAGGCCGGCGACCCCCAAGGGCAACCAAGCCCATCGCTGGGTGGAACAGAGTCCCAAACAAGCGCTCAAAGCCAATCCAGCAGCCAGCAAGTGCCGGGAGCCGTAGTCATTGAACCCAGCCATGGCCAAGTGCACGCTCACCACGAGCGCACAGAGCGGAATCCAAGTCCGCCACTTGGCGCGTAGTCCCAAGCCAGCCCCGATCAGCACAGCAGGCAGCACCCAGAGACGTTGAAAGGGCTCAAAGTAGACGAGGAGCGCGCTGTTCATGCGGAAGCTCCCGAGCCACTCCCCGCTCCCAGGAAGCTCCCCCGTGCCGCGCACAGCGAGGAGTGAGCCGAGCGCAATGAGCGCCCCAACGAGCAGCCCTGGCCCCCACCGGGCCGCAGCCTTGGGCCTGTTGAGCACCACCAACAGCAAGCCAGCAGGCGCCGCCCAAAGGGTGTCCAGTCGCAGCGCGACGGCCAGTCCGGCGGCCGCTCCCGCGAGCAGCCCGGCGCCCAGAGGGTCCTCCCCATCCATGAGCAGACTCAGCGCCCAAAAGGCCACACAGACGAAGAAGAAGGGAAGCACCACGTTGTAGATAGAACTCGACCACGCCGCGAGGTTCCCCCAGAGCGCCAAACTTAGGCCCGCGACGAGGCCGACCCAGCGCCCATGCATGCGCCCGAGGGCTGCAGCCCAAGCCACACAAGCCAGGGCACCCGAGAGCAGGCTCACCGCCAGCGCGGCCCTCTGGCCCAAGCCAAGGCCTTCCATGCACCAGAGCAGCCACTGCATCGCAGGCATACGGGCTGCGTTCCCGGCATCCAGTCCACGGGTGCCAAGCAGAATCTCCAGGTACTCCGCCTCATGCCCCAGTGTCTCGACGCGCGCGAGGGGCATCAGCACCGCAGAGACGGTCAACGCCACAGCCAGCACCAGAGCGTGCATCCAGTCTGGACGAAGGGCTCGGAGCCGAAACGCCGCGCCCCCGGCCATGAGCAAGCCCAGTCCCCAGGGAAGCGCCCCCGCGAGCCACTCCATCAATCGGCCGCTGGCCAAGTAAAGCGCAGCTCGGCGCCACCCTCGGGCCGGTTCAGCGCCTGGATCTGCCCACCCCCCAACTCGACGATTCGCTGGCAGGTCGCCAAACCCAGGCCGGTTCCCTTTCCAGCAGCCTTGGTGCTCACGAAAGGCTCAAAGACTTGGTCTAAGACCTGCTCAGAGAAACCTGGTCCAGTGTCCATGCAGGAGAAGCGCAGCAATCCGTCTTCTTGCAGCACGGCTTGGAGGCGAACCTCGCCTGGACCGTCCAGAGCGTCCCGGGCATTGAGGAGCAAGTTCAACAGCACCTGATGAAGCCGCCCTTCTTCTTCAACCACCAGCGGCAGCTCGGGTGAGGCCTCTGCACTCAGCTCGATCTCTCGAAAGCCTGGCAGCGGCAACACCGTGTCCAAGGCGTCCTGAAGGACTTCTTGGGGCGAGCGCTCCACCCTGCGGCCTGGTTTTGGACGGGCGTAATCCAGAAGCTCTCGAATGATGCCGTGAATGCGGCCCACCTCCTTTTGGGTGCGCGCCAGCAAGTCCTTCTCCAGACCCTCGTCCCCCACCCCATCGGCCAAGAGTTCGACGTACCCGACGACCGCAGCCAAGGGGTTGCCCACCTCGTGGGCGATGCCAGCGGCAAGGGCGCCAACGCTCGCCAAACGGGCCGCGCGGATCAACTCCTCTTGAGCAGCCCGGAGTTCCTGGTTCGCTTGCTCCAGATCTGAGACCTGTGCCCGGGTCCGTGCCCGATACCCAGCCAAAGAGACGCTGAGCACGTTCAGCGCGCCAGCCAAGTCGCCGAGCTCACGAGCCGCCTTGAGCTCCGAGGTGTGTCCAAAGGCCCCCCCAGCGATGCGCTCCGTGGTCGCAGTGATCTCTTGAATTGGCAGGATCAACCTACGGCGAACCAACACAAAGCCACCGAGCGCCAAGACCATCCCGGAGCCCAAGCTGAAGCTCAACACCAAGCCCAAGCCCGGACTGACCATGCCATGTCCATCCAGCCCGACCTGCATGCGAAGCGCGCCCCCCCCACTGACCGGGACCGTCACCTGCACATGCTGACGTCGCTGAACCTCGACGTGTTCGCGCTCCATGTTCAGCGCCGCCTTGAGCCCCGCATCCGGCGTCTCCGGCCATGCCCCAACTTCAACCACCACGTCCCCGTTCCCACTCTGCAGCCAGAGCTGCTCTAAGTTGAGGCCAGGAGCGGAGTACGCCCCCAAGATCTCCTTTTGCTGCTGCGCGTTCTGGGCCATGCCCATCTGAGCCGCCAAGCCCGAAGCCGAGGCCAGGGTGAGCTCTTGGCGGCGCTCCAGCTCAAGCTGGGTGCCCAAGAGCCAGAAGAGCGCAGCATTGAGCAGGACCATGCCCACTGCCCCAGCTGCCATGGTCACCGCGGTCTCAGCCCAAAGGCCCCTGCGCAAGCCTGGCCTGGCGCCGAGATCCAGATCAGAGATGTCCGAGGGCTCCATGAAGCGAGACTACCTCTTTGGCCCCTCCCCCGTTCTCTCTCAGTGGATGTGAGGCCGAATCAAGGCGATGACCTTGCCCAGAATCTGCACGTTGTGCGTGCTGTCCACGATGATGTCCTCCATCGAGGAATTGGCAGGCTGCAAGCGGATGCGGCCCTGCTCATGGAAGAAGCGCTTGACCGTCGCCTCCTCGTCCACCAACACAACAGCGGTCTCGCCGTTCCGCACCGTCTTTTGGTCCTTGATGATGACGATGTCCCCATCCAGGATGCCGTCTTCGATCATGGACTCACCATGTACCCGCAGGCCGAAGCAGGTCACACCTGCTGGAACGAGGCTGCGGTCCACGCGCACCATCTCATCGGCGTTCTCAATCGCCAAAGTCGGAGAGCCTGCAGCGACTCGCCCCAGGACGGCGATGCCAACGGTGCTCTCATCGTGAAAGGCGCCCTTGGCTCGCTGCGTGAGCCGAAGGCTACGAGCCCGGCCCGCTCCACCAACCCGCTCCACGTATCCCTTGCGGGTCAGAGCCTTGATGTGGTCTGCGACCCCATTGGTGGACTTGATGCCCAGGGCGTCCCCAATCTCCCGGTAAGACGGCGCGATGCCTCTCTGGTCCACGCTCGTCGCGATGAACTCGAGGATTTCTTGCTGGCGTGGCGACAGATCTTCCATGTGCGTTCCCATACTGTAGACAAGATCTACTGCATAGGTGTTCAGCTGTCAATCTGTTCACTGAGAAAGCGCTTGCTATGCCCCAATGGCCTCGAGCGCGGAGACGATGCGCTTGAGAATTCCGGAGATCTGAGGGTGCTTTGCGTCGAAGACCAGCACGCGCTCTTCAACCTGCTCCATCAGCTCCTCAATGGGCCCTTCTTCCTCCCCCTCCGTCAGTCGGTCGATCTGACCGGAGATGCCTTGGAGCTGCTCGCGCAGCTCATCATCCATGTCGTTCATACCCTCCAGCTCTTGCTGGAGTTCTTCGAGGTCTTTCTTGAGTTGCTCGCGGGGCATGGCCACCTCCTGGATGCACAACGCTAGCACATCCAGGAGTCCGCCACGCAGGGATTCAACGAGAGACCAAGCCGCCTGGTGCATCACCGGAGAGGCGCGCGGCAGTCTCGATCATCGTGAGCAGCTCGGCGTGCTCCGGCTCCCCGCGCAGAGTGGCTCCCTTGGCCAGCTTCAAGACCTCGGCGTAGCGAATCTCGGCGGCGTAGGGGCTTCCGCGAAGGAGCTCAGCGAAAGAGGCCACAGCGACCGCCAAACGGAGGCTGGAGCTGGCGCTGGCCAGCTCGGAGTGCATGTGCTCAGGCGAGAAGGTGGTGGCCCATTCCTTGGCTGCGCTGTCAGGACCGGGCTTCTTGGCGCGCAGGCGAACCGTCGCCAACTCCATGTCCTCAGCGCCATCCCGGAGGACCACGTCGTAGAGCGCCGTGACAGCGTGACCGGAGCCAATCTCACCTGCGTCGACGCGGTCGTTGCGGAAGTCCTTGTCCGCCACGTCCCGGTTCTCGTAGCCCACCAAACGGTAGCCAATGACGGCGTCGGGGTTGAACTCCACCTGGATCTTCACGTCCTTGGCGATGGTCACCAGGGTGCCGGCCAGGTCCTCACCAAAGACCTTGTGGGCCTCTTTGGCGGTGTCCACGTAGAAGTAGTTTCCGTCTCCCTTGTTGGCCAGCTGCTCCATCATGGCGTCTTGGTAGTTTCCCATGCCAAAGCCGACGGTGGTCAGGGTGATGCCCTCCTCGGCGTGGTGCTGAACGGTGCGCAGGATCTCCTCGTGGCTGGTACGGCCGATGTTCGCGTCCCCGTCCGAGAGCACGATGACCCGGTTCTCATGACCGTGAACGTAGCTCTCGCTGGCCATCTGGTAAGCCATCTCCATGCCGTTGGACATTGCCGTACCGCCGCCGGAGCGCAGGCGACCGATGGCTTCGTTGATGGTGCTGCCCTGGGATGCCGGAGTGGGTCCGAGAATCATCTGGGTGCTGCCGGCGTAGGTGCCCAGCGCGACCGTGTCCTGTGGCCCCAGGCCCTCCACCAGCTCCATCAAGGCCTCTTGGGCAAGGGGGAGCTTGTCTGCCTGGCTCATCGATCCAGAGGTGTCGACCAGGAAGGTGAGGTGCACCGGAGGACGCTCGGTGAGCTCCATTCCCTGGACCCCGACCCGCATCACATGGTGGCTGGGCTCCCAAGGTGAGGGCGCGGCCTCCATAAAGACCGAGAAGGGCGCGTCACCGCCTTGGGCGGGCGCCTTGTAGCCGTACTCCATGGCGTTCACGAACTCTTCGACGCGCACCGAGGCGTGGTCGGGCAGCAGGCCTTCGTTGAGCTTCCTGCGTGCCATCGCGTAGGAGGCTGTGTCCACGTCTACGGCGAAGGTGCTGAAGCGGTCGCCCTCGACCAGGGTCATGTCGTTGGTGCCGTAGTTGACGTAGCCCTCTGTGTTGGCGGCGTTCGGCTCCCGAGCGCGGTCAGGGGCCTGCACCTCGCCTACGACCCCTCCGGCCACCGAGTAGCCGCTCTTGACGGAGACGCTGGGGCCGGAGCCCATTCCGTAGGCTTGCCCCCCGCCGCGACCCTTTGTTCCAAGTCCGCTGAGTCCCTCTGCCATTCCACCGCCGCCGGCGCCGGTCCCTCTGGACCCCAGCCCGCCGCTTCCAATGCCTCGAGATCCAAGGAGCAGCCCATCGATGGCCACCGCCTCCTCGGACTTGAGTCCAGCAGAGTCCTTCTTGTCAGCGACCTCCAAGGCGGTGGTGACCTCCGGCTCGGCGTCCGCCCCAGTGGCCGTCTGCCGCTTCGACTCGCCAGCTTCTGCGAGCTGGGTCGCTGCCTCGGCTGGGGGTGCTTCAGCCTGGTCTGTGGGCTCTGGTGTCTCCAGCTCCGACATCACGCCGGTGGGCTCCTCGTTGCAAGCCGCCAGGCTGAGGAGGAGAAGAGGAGCAAGCAGCGAGAGAGAGCGGGGCATGGGAAACCTTCCTTGGGTGTTCCCGTACCGACCTCAAAAAAGGTCTGCGGTTTGCAAAGTCATCTTGGCAAAAAGATGTGTAAGGCAGGCTCAGCTCGGCGCGTTGCCCGGCCTACTCTGACTCGAAGCGGTAGATGGTCGACCCCGGAGGGGCCATCAAGAGCTCTTCTGCCGCGAGGCGACGTACCCCAGCGGGGTGCTTCTCCAGGATGTCGATCTGCCGCTGGAACTCCACGTTCTCTGCGCGAAGCTCGTCCACACGGGCATCTACGGCGCGCATCTCTTGGCGCAGCTCATGCCGCCGGACCAAGCCATGGTCGCCAAAAATGGTCATCAGCACCACGGCACCCATGACGGTAAATGGCACCGCGCCCAGGAGCAGGCGGCGCAGCATGGTCGTGGTCACTGAAGAGGGCCGATTCACACCCCTACCGTAGCAAGTGATCTTGCCACGTCAAGGCCGGGATCCTTGCTATTGGCTGACTTCGCTTCCATCACCGGGGTCGGTGGCGATCGCGAGCCGGTTCAACCCCTTGGAGCGGGCCAGATCCATCACGCGAACCACCCGTCCGTGCTCCACATCCGTGTCGGCCTTGATGATGACCAAGGTCTGCGGATCTGCACTCGCTGCGCTGAGCTTTTCATCCAGAGTCGCCCAGTCCACAGGGGCCTCGTCCACGAAGACCTCGCCCTGGTTGGTCATCCAGATGTTCACGTCCGAGCTGTCTTGGAGAATCTCCTGCGCGCTGGAGCGCGGCAGATCCACCTGAATCCCCGGTGCGGTGATGAAGGTGGTCGAGACCATGAAGAAGAGCACCAACTGAAAGATGATGTCGATCAGTGGGGTCACGTCCACCCGGGTCTCCTCCCGGCGCTGGCGCTTGAAATTCATCCCTTGTCAGCCTTGGGGCCCAGGTTGTCCAGGATGAAGAGGGAGGCCTCCTCCAGCTCAAGGGTCAGCTCGTCCACGCGGCTGAGCAGGTAGCGGTGGCCCATCAGCGCAGGGATTCCGACAGAGAGGCCACCGAATGTGGTCACGAGCGCCGTGGAGATGCCCCCCGCCATGCGGCCGATGTCGCCCATGCCGTTGGCCTGGATGACGTCGAAGGTCTGAATCATTCCCCAGACCGTTCCAAGCAGGCCCAGCAGAGGCGCCACGCTGGCCACGATGCCAACCACACCCGTGAAGCGCTCCAGCTCCGCGCTCTCGCGGCGGCCTACCTCTTCGGCGAGCTCCTTGACCTCGGCCCGCGGCTGCCCCGCGTGGGACACGATGACCTCGACGATGCGACCCAGTGGACCGTCGTCTTTGCGGCAGGCGGTGATGGCATCGGCCAAGCGATCTTGACGCACCAACTCCAGCAGCTCTACCCGCACGCTCTCGGGCACAACGCGCCCCCGGCGAAGGGCAAAGAGTCGCTCGAAAAAGGCTGCGAGCCCGACCAGCGAGAAGACGAAGATGACGGCCATGATGGCCCCACCGCTCTGCAATAGCTCAAACAAGCGCGCTCCCTAACTGGCTACTTCCCGGGCATGATGGTGTCCGGCGAGGTGGCTTACGTCAACCAATGGCCTGTAGCCTAATCCCCCACGGAGGTAGAAGATGCAGCGACGCACAAAGCAGGTCCTGGGTGCCTTGGGCTTCTGCGCTGCGCTCTGCTTCATCCCAGGCTGCAAGGTGGGATACCTGATCAGCAGCGGCTACTATCAGGCGGAGCTCCTCCACTCTCGGGAGCCGGTCCAAGAGCTTCGTGAGCAAGAGCTGCTCAACGCGGCCGAGCTTCAGCGCCTGGATCTCATCGCCGATGTGAAGGCCTACGGCGCAGAGATCGGCCTGAGCGCAACGGACAACTACGAGACCTTGGCGTGGAAGTGGGAACGCACCATCTGGAACGTGACCGGGTGCGAACCTCTGGCCTTCACCCCAAAGACCTGGTGGTTTCCCATCGTCGGTCGCTTCCCTTACCTGGGCTACTTCCGCGAGAAGGACGCCCGCAAGCTGGAAGGCCAACTCCTCGAGGAGGGACTGGACGTCTACGTGCGAACGGCCGGTGCCTATTCCACTCTGGGCTGGTTCAAAGACCCCATCCTGCCGGACATGCTGACCTGGGACGACTACCGCCTCGCCGACACGGTCCTACACGAGCTGGCCCACGCCACCCTCTGGGTGCCCGGTTCGGTGCAGTTCAACGAGTCCTACGCCAACTTCGTCGGGGAGGTCGCCGCCATGCGCTATCTGCAGGCAAGGCGCGGACACCACGACCCGGCCCTGCTCGCTGCGATTCAGAGGAAGCAGGACCGATCGGTCTTCCGGGACGTGCTCCACGAGACCTACGCGGACTTGGACGCGGTCTACATGGACCCTGCCCTCAGCGACGAGGCCAAGCTGGCGCGCAAAGCGGAGATTTTGAGCACCGGCTTGGTTGAGCAGGTCCAAGCGGCCCCCCTGAACAACCACGAGGCCTACCTGACCTACATCCAGAAGGACCCGTGGAACAACGCCCGCCTGGTGCAGTTCAAGACCTACAACACCGACGAGCAAGTCTTCGCCGCGCTGCTCGCTGAACAAGATGGAGACCTGTTGGCCTTCATTGAGCGGGTGGGCGAGCTGACGGCCGACGCTGACGACCCAGCCCTCGCTCTGAGGCAGGCCACCGGCATGCTCCGAGAAGAGGACCTGCTCGCGGAGTAAAGGTGGAACCCGGCCGCGAGGCTGTGGTCCAAGACCTTAGCGATAGGAAAAGGCACCAAAGACTGGGTGCCCCCTAAAGCTGCATCGGGCCGGATCCGATTCCGACAACATGTTCAAAAATTTTGAACACCGTCGAAATTCCCGTACTTCAAGGCCTGTCAAGGGCCCCAAAGCATCGCGACATGGATGTCACGGTTCAGAGGCCCAGTGGTGTCCAAGTCCCCATCACAAGCCTTTGACAGCCCGTCATTGCTGACTGAGCGCCACCCTGGCACGCGACTTGCTGTCAATAGGACCAACCCCAGAGGAGTTGTACATGGTTGCCAGCCCACGGAAGAGCCGAGCCACTGACCCGGTCGCCAACCAGCTGCTGAACAAGTACCTCAAGCGCATGGGGTCCATTCCCCTGCTCAGCCGCGCCGATGAGATCGAAGTCTCTCGCCGCGTTCGTGAAGGTGGACCCGAGTCCGAGCTGGCCAAGGTCGCCCTGATCAACGCCAACCTGCGCTTGGTGGTCTCCATCGGTAAGCAGTACAGCTACCGTGGCCTGCCCCTCGCCGACCTGATTCAGGAAGGCAACATCGGTCTGATGAAGGCCGTTGAGAAGTTCGACCCGGACCGCGGCTTCAAGTTCTCGACCTACGCCAGCTGGTGGATTCGTCAGTCCATCATCCGGGCCATCGAGTCCCAGATCCGCACCATCCGCATCCCGATCTACAAGCTGGAGGTCGTCAACCGCGTCCACCAGACCCAGAAGCTGCTCTTTCAGCGCCTGGGACGCGAGGCCACCCTCGGTGAAGTGGCCAAGGAGCTCAACACGCCCCTGGCCGACCTTGAGCCTCTGATGCGCCTGACCCGTGAGCCCATGTCCCTGGACGCTCCAGTGACCAAGGACTCCGACTCCAGCATTCAGGACTTCATCGCCAACCCAAACAACGTGGCGCCTTCCAGCCGCATTGAGTGCGTGGGCCTGACCGAAGAGATGGAGCACGTGCTGTGCACCCTCACCCCACGCGAGGAGAAGGTCCTGCGCATGCGCTACGGCCTGGGTGAGCCCAACGCTTACAGCCTCGAAGAGATTGGAAGCCAGTTCCACCTCACCCGCGAGCGCATCCGCCAGATCGAGATCAAGGCCCTGCGCAAGCTGCGTCAGAACCGCGGCGAGAGCGAAGACAAGCTGAGCTGCTTCCTGGACTAAGGGTTCGCTGGGCCTTCGGGCCCGACACTCAGGGAGACTGGCCTACCAAGTCTCTACCCAGCCCTTCTCCAAGGGCTCGCCAGTTTGGGCCGCCTCTTGCAGGGCGGCCTCTTCTTCTTCCAGGGTCAACAGCCCATTGTTGAGCAACAGGGCCCGGGTGACCTCGGGCGGGGTGAGCTGGCTGGTGAAGACCACCGGATAGCGCATGGCCAGACCGGGCCGAGATGGCGCAGGGAAGTCCAGTGCTTGAGCCGCTTGCTCTACACAGGCCTCGGCGTCTGCATCTCCGAGGGTGGAGAGCAGAGCGACCCCCTGCTGAACTTGGCCCGTCGCGTCCAAGACGATGCGCAGAGTGACTTGGCCGTAAGCCCGTGGGTCTCGGGCCAAGGCCTGGGTGTAGCAGGCCTGGAAGGCTGGGTTTGCCTGATCCAGCACCGCCAGCATCCTCTCGCGCTCCGGAAGCATCGCGTTCGCCGGCAGCTCAGCGACCACGTGCTGCCCCGAGGACACCAAGGGCTCAGGCTCCGCCTGACGGGCTGCACAGCCGAGCACTCCCACCGCAAGCAATGAGAGCATCAGCTGCGTCGACGTCGAAGCAAGAGCACACCGGCCAGGGCCAACAAGCCAAGTCCGCCCTGCGCGTTCAGAGGACCGCCCCCCATAGAGGCGCAGCCCAAGGCAACCCGTTCACCGGGAGGAGGCACGGCGCCGCCATCGAGGTCGGTGTCGGGCTCGCCGGTGTCCACGGGTCCCGTATCAACCGGTCCAGTGTCCACAGGTCCGGTGTCTACGGGCCCACCTGGCTCCATCGCGATGGAGCACCACCAGTTGCCCGAGCCGGTCTCCACAGTCTGGGTGCAGGAGCCCTGCTCGTAGCCGTCGAAGGAGGTCTGAACCGTGTACTCGCCGGGAGAGAGCTTGGTGAAGCGGTAGTAGCCGTCGGCGTCCACCGTCACGGTCTCGCCGGTCTCGACCAGCTTGGCGGTCGCGCCAACCAGGCGCTCGCCGTTGTAGATGTCCCCGTCGGCGACCACACCGAGCAGGGTGGCGTCCGAGATGTCGGCGTCTCCACCGACCAGCGCCATGTAGCCAGACCAGTCCCACCCGGAGCCAGGGTCCGTGTGGGTCGCACCCGGCACCTCGTAGTGCGCGATGATGTGAGAGCGATCCAGTGGAATCGAGTTTCGGCGGGCAATATCCGCAGTCAACGCAGCCGAGCTCGTGTACATCGCCGTGGTGTACCACTTGCCAGGGTCATCGACGTAGCCCTCGTGCTCAATCCCGACGGACTGCTCGTTGTAAGTCCAGTTGCCCGCGTGCCAGCCCACGTCCTCTTCCAGGACCATCTGAGTGACCTGGCCATCGGAGCTGCGCACGACGTAGTGCGCGCTCACGTTCGCCGAGCTGTTTCCAAACCAGCTGATGCAGCCCGAGTAGCTGCCCTGAACGGTGTGGATGACGACGTAGTTGATGTCTGAGGAGCCACGGCTGTAGTTGCTGTAGTTGCTGCTGTGGGCCGAGGTGAAAGTGACCGCGCCGGCGTAGTCCGTGCTGGCCAAGGGCGGCGGCAAGACCATGTCCAGCTGCCCCAAGGCATCGATGCTGTGCACATGCTCCTGGGGGAGCAACTTGGCCTCGGCCGCGTAGATGCCGTCCTCGAGCAGCTCGTAGATGTAGGAGACGAAGAGCGCCTGATGCTCAGGCTCTTGGCGTCCAGAGAAGGCCACGACAGCCGGCGCCCATTCGCTGAGCTCGTCCTGTTCTGGCAGCGTACCGAGCTGCCCCTCTGCGTGCCACGCCAGGAGCGCGGCGGCCCCTTGGATCTGCAGCTCAGGCGAGGCCATGATGTCGTCGGGAGACTCTCCGAGCAGAACGCTGACGCGCTCGATGCCCGGACCGAAGCTCTCGTTGTCTTCGCGGAAATCGTAGAGGCCGTAGCCTCCCCAAGCGCTGGCCGCCTGCGCGTCAAAGTGGCTCGCCTCGAAGGCGAGCGCCATCAGAAGCGGCGCCGGAACCTTGTGGGTCTCAGCGGCCTGCTCGAAGGCCGAATCCAGAGGAGCGGCATGAACAGCGGAGGCAAGGACAAGCAGGGACAAAGACACAATGAGCTCCAGGGAGTCGGTCCGGAAGTTTACACCAACAACCTAAGCTCTTGAAGCCCTGTTTGCCTTGTTCTAGTCCTTCTTGCGTCGGGCGTGGCGACTGCGCGCGTTCTTGTTCGAACAGTTGCGTGAGCAATACTTGCTCCTGGGCCGACGACCGCGCTTGCAGGTCTCCCAGGCGCACTTCTCCCAGCCCGGAGGCTGTGGGCTGTGATCCACGGTGATGTCCTGATGCGGCCAGGTCCACCACTCGGGGGTTGCACCCTCTGCGACGGCCGGAACCGGAGCAGACGCGGCAGCGCTCTGCTTGTCCCCTTCGGCCGGAACCACCTTGGCTACGACTGGACGAACCAGCGGAGCGGGTGTTGCGGCAGGACGGGGGCGCTCAGCAGGCAAGCTGCGCTGGGTGGATTCCCACTCAGCAAACTGCTTTTCATACTCTTCCTGAACGGCCTTCTCCCCATAGATGACCTTGCCGCAAGTAAAGCAGTGCAGTTGAACCTGGTGGGGACCACGGGCAGAACTGCCACGGTAATCCCGCTCAAGGTCTAGGTTGTGAGACCCACACTTGGGGCACTGCATCCGGAACTTGCGCATGAACCTCTCTCTGGCCAGCAGCCGGGAAAGCACGACAGACCCGTCCCGGCGGGCCGCAGCTATAACGTGTCGGAGCGTTTCTTGCTCACTCTCACCGCAATAGGGCCAGGGTCTGAAGCGTTTAGCTGGTCGGAGGCCACACATGTTCCATCCCCAAGGACCCACATTCGCCGAACTGGCCCAACAGGCGCTCTCAGGCACCACGCAGGGCTATGACCTGCTGGCAAACAAGTTCGAATACACCCCCTTTCGAACCCCCGATGCGCTCCTCGAAGTGGTCCAGGACCGAATCGCAGCCCAGGGTCCTGTGGCTCGGGGCGTGGACCTATGCTGCGGGACTGGCGCCGGCTTGGCGCACCTCAAACAGGTCTGTACCGAAGAGGTGTTGGGCGTCGACCTCTCTCAAGGCATGTTGGACGTCGCCCAGGCGCGTCTGGAGCAGACCCCAGGACAAGCAAAAGTCAGCCTGATGCAGAGCGACGCCCTGGACCTGGACCTCAAGGAGCGCTTCGATGTGCTGACCTGCTTCGGGGCCTTTGGTCATATTCTGGAGGGCGAGCAGGAGGAGCGCTTCGTTCAGAGCGTGCACCGCGCCCTGAGAGCCGGGGGCCGTTTCGTGTTCATCACCTCTGGCAAGCCGGACCCCCTGAGCTGGCGGGTTTGGGCAGCCAAAGCCTTCAACGCCAGCATCCATGCACGAAACGCCGTGATGGACCCGCCATTCCACATGTACTACCTGACCTTCCGCCTACCCCGCGCCACCGAATTGCTCGAGGCAGCTGGCTTTGAGGTACACGCAGAGCGCGGCCTCTGGCAGGACAAGTTTCGCGGCGCGATTCTGGTTCAAGCCACCAAGCGATAGGCGCTCAGAGCTTCGGCACGCTGCCGGGCTGAATGGGACTCAGGTCTGGCCGGCGGATGAGGTAGTGGTCGCCTGAGTAGTGCTCAGGAGCCTTGGTGCCCACCTCTTCAAGGGTGCCCATGAACTGCTCCAAGCTGAGCATCGCAAAGCGCACCATCAGCTCTTCGGGGACCGGCCCCCCAATGTCCGTATAGACCTCGTAGAGCACATAGACCCCATCGGAGACCTGCACGATGGTCCAGCGTCCCCGGTTGACGGGGGTGGTCAGCGTATCGTCCTCCAACTCCACGGCCCCCTCTTCGAGTTCCAGCATCAACTCGCTGAGGGGACGGGGGTCCAGATCCCAGTAGCGCTCCCAGATCTTGCCCTCGCTGGCGGCATAGAGCGGCGCATTGCTCCGGATCTGAACCACCCAGTGTCGGTCCGAGAAGGGCGCCGGCACATCGAGGTGTTGGTATAGAATCTTGCGTTCAAGGTTGGTTCCGGGCAGCCAGACCTCGGTCAGGCCAGCCGCCAACTGAGCGTGTTGGTCATCCAAGCCGCCCACCCAAACGGCCTCGGTGCTCAAGGGCATAAACGCGATTCCCAAAGCCCCGTCCACTTCGCCCTCGCTGGCCAAGCGGCGGCCGATTGTCTTACCTGAGCGCAGACGCTCAAGCTCCGCCTGGGTCAACGTGGGCACATGGCCCTTGGAGTGCTCGTTCAAGGACGGCAGCGCACTCTCCCACTCGGAGAAATGCGGATCTGGACTCTCTTGAGCCCAGACAAAGGCCAGTAGAAGTAGCAACATGCTCTTTAGTCTGACACAAAGTAGGCGCCTTCCATTCCAGGAGTATTCGATGCCCAAGAAACTCAGCGCCGACCAGGTCCGTGCCGCCCAGGCGGAGCTCAGCTCCTGGACCTTGGGACAGGCCCCAGAGTCCTTGTCCCGCACTCTGCAGTTTCCTGATTTCAAGCAGGCCTTTGCCTTCATGACCCAGGTCGCGTTGCTCGCCGAAGAGATGGGCCACCATCCCGAGTGGTTCAACGTCTACGGACGGGTAGAGATCACTCTGAGCACCCACGACTGCGCGGGCCTCTCCCCCCTCGACTTGAAGATGGCCCGCCGCATCGACCAGTGGGCGCCGCCAGCACGTTAGCTGCCCCCAATGCGCTCCCTCTTGGCCATGTCCCCAGAGCAGTTGGCCCAGACCAGCGACTGCACGCTTCCCGAAGCAAGGCGGGTGCTGGCGTGGGTGCTCTCCGAAGGCCAGTGCGACCTGGACGCGATGAAGCGCCCCGTCTCCAAGGCCAAGCGGGCACAGCTGCTCCGAGACTTTCATTGGTCTCTGCCGCAGGTCATCGAGACCATCGAAGATCCCGTCGACCACAGCCTGCGCTTCCTCTTCCGCCTCGAGGACGGCGCCCTGGTGGAGGCGGTGCGCATTCCCCTTCACAAGCCCGGTCGCTTCAGCGTCTGCCTCAGCTCTCAAGTCGGCTGCGCGATGGGCTGCGATTTCTGCGCCACGGGCCGCCTGGGCCTGAAACGAAACCTGCAGGCTTGGGAGATGGTGGGCTGCTGGCTTCAAGTCCGCGCACACACTCAGGGACAGGTCAGCGGCGCGGTGTTCATGGGCCAAGGGGAGCCTTTCCACAACTACGAGCCAGTCATTGCCGCCTGTCAGGTTCTCTCTCGGCCCTCCGGCGGCCGCATTCCAGCTGCCGGCATCACCATCAGCACCGTGGGTCTGGTCCCTCAGATCCGCCGCTACACCGCCGAGCAGCACCCCTACCGGCTCATCGTGAGCCTGAGCTCTGCCCAACAGGAACAGCGTGCCCAGCTCATGCCCGTGGCCGGCAAGTACCAACTCAGCGAGCTCTTCTCAGCCCTGAAGGAGCGATACGAGCGCAGCGGAGAACGCGTGACCTTGGCCTGGGTGCTCTTGGGAGGTCTGAATGACGATCCCGCCCAGGTGAGCGCCCTCAAGCGCCAACTCGATGGCTTGCCCATCACCTTGAACTTGATCGATGTAAACGAGGCCAGAGAGCAAGGCTACCGCCGCAGCACCGAGACCGAGCGCGCACGCTTCGTGGACCAACTCGCCACTCTGGGACTTCCTTTCGTCCGCCGCTATTCGGTGGGACTGGAGAGCAACTCAGCCTGTGGGATGCTTGCCTCCAAGAGGTCCTGACCCAGACCTTCGTTGACCGTCGCACGCTGCACCTTGCTGCTCTTGCCACGGCCGCTGAGCTTCTGGGTCCAGGCCAGGCTCACGACCAAGCTGGTGTTGTCGAGCCACAGCTCGTTCCCGACGGCATCTGTGAGCACCAGGTGGCCAACCTCGACCGGGGCCCTGGCATGCAAACCCAGCCACGAGTCGTCCCTTGCCCGCCAGAGCAGCGACAGATCCAAGGCCACAAAGGGCGAGTAGATGACGCCCTCAGGCCGCCCAGGGAACTCCCGCGCGATGGCGCCGCCGAGCACACCGACCCGGGGGCTGAGCACGTAGTTGCTCTCGTACCAAACCCCGGCAAAGGCCTGCCTCTCAATGAGAGGCCATCCCAAGTAGCGCAGGCTGGTGGCGCGATCCGCCTGAATGCCACCGCCGACGGAGAGGGCCAGCGGCAGCCGCACCCCCAAGGTCACACTCAAGCCCTCAACGTTCTCCCGAAGATGCTGGAGATGCCAAGTTGGCCCTACTGAAGCCCAAACATAGGGTTCACTCCGGAATCCTGCCTCGTGATAGTGCCGGCTCTCTTGGACCCTGACAAGGTTCAGGGCCAGATCCGAGTGAGAGCTGCTCCAGTGGTCCGCCCACAGGCCGCTCTCTCCACAGTCGGGTGCATCTTCGTCTGCACCGACCAGACGCATGTAGCCACCGAGCAGGTAGGGCTGGCCCGTGATTACACCCACGCTCGCTCCGGCCTCGGCGTAAAGCCCCCAGCTCCGCTCCACCATCGCGCCTTCCGTCTCGTCGAAGCGCGCAATCGCTGAGACCCGCATGCTCCAGGTTCCCCCTCCCGCGGTCAGGGCATCTGGGGCTGTGGAGCCGGCGATGGGAAGGGTCAACGCCCCCCGGCCTACGCTGCGGACCGTGTGTTGGTCTTCCACCGTGGCCATCTCGTGCATCAGGCGCAGCGTTCCGGGTGCAGAGCCGCCGTAGGGCGAGTCGGACCAAGGCGAGTCGCGCTGCACCCAGGTCGGCTCCCCCAATGGAGGGCTGCTCACGTCAAATCCCGAGAGGGCCCGACGGATGAGCTGCCGGGTCCACTCTTGCCCTTGTGCCTCAAGAGGGTCGGCCTTGGACATCCCCTCCAAGTCCACGTTTCTCAAGGTGCCGTCTTTGCCCATGACCAGCTGCAGCTCGCTGCGGGCGAGTCCTTCGGCGTAGTGCTGGGCCACAGCCTCAATGACAGCGGGATCCTCGCCGCTCACCGACGCGGCGACGATCGCAGCGTCGCGAACCTCACAGCTCAAGTCCCACGTCGTCTCGTTCGCGTCCACCGCAGTACAGCTCATGACCATGCTGAGCCGAACCTTGCCGGTGCGCCCAATTCCTTGGGTACCCCAGACTCCCAGCATCCAGGGACTGGGCACCACCACAAGGGACTCGACATACCAAGTTCGCACCTTGCCCTCTGCCCAGGTCCACTGAACCGGGGACGACTGGGCGTTCGCTGTGGTCAGTGCGAGCAAGAGAGGAAGCATTCAGTCCTTGGTAGGCCGTACTCAGTGTAGTGCCCCACTGGCCAAAGCGGTGCGCAGAACTCAGGTGCCTTGGCAGCGGGGACATGCGAAGGTGCTGCGGCTGCTCTGCACAAATCTTTGGATCTCAGCCCCGCAGCGGGGACAAGCCTCCCCTTCCCGACCGTAGACCTGGAAGGGGTTGGTGCTGCCAACTTCGTTCACGTAGTGGATCTCAGGCCCGCTCTCTTGATCGACGACGTGATGCAGGAAGGACCACGCTTCGTGCGCGATGCGCTCCCAGGCCTGGACCTGGTGCACCGGCTTGCTTGGGTCCACCCCAGCCCGAAAGCAGATCTCAGATGCGGCGATGTTCCCCAGACCGGCGATGCGGTCTTGGCGCATCAAGGCTGGCTTGATGGCGCCCCTTAGACCTTGGAGCTGCTGTGACCACCACGCAGCGCTTTGACGTTCCGGAAAGGGCTCCGGGCCGAGGTTCTTGGACTCAAGGTGTGCTTCCAAGTCGGCACGCGGCAAGACTCGCAGCTCTCCCAGGCAGCGCGCGTCCAAGAAGTGAACGGGTGTCCCTGAGGTGAGCAGACGTGCCCTCAGCTTTCCCCCGGGGCGCTCAAGAACCACCTTTCCGGTCATACGAAAGTGGAGGACCCAAGCGTCGTCTTCCCGCTCAACGATGCAGTACTTTGCGCGGCGAAAGACGCGTCGTACTGGCTGCGCATCAAAGGGACGCTCCCCCTGAAGCAGACGGGGATCGACGAGCTCGAGGCTTAGAGGTCCCTCCCCCAGCCAGTCCCGCAGGTTGCGGGTCATGATCTCTACCTCGGGTAGCTCAGGCAAGGCTCAGTCGTCGTACTCGTAGTAGGCGTATGCCCGGGTGTAGTCGATGGACCTGAGGCCTTCGTCGTAGGTGGCGTAAGCCAACTCGTACCAACCGGCGTCCGTCGAGTCCGTCGCCTCGTAGTACTGCATGAGCACCGGCCGAGTGGGATCATCAACCGGGGTCTGCTCAAGGGCGTACTTCCGGGTCTCCCCAAGTGCAGATCCGTCGGCCAGACTGAAGGTCTTGCAGTCCGTGATCTCCTGCGAGAGTGGATCAGTCGCCAGGGTTCCGTTGGTGTACTCAATCTCCTGCACGAACTCGAAGCCACAAGCGCTCGCGCCGTCCTCGCCGCAGGTGTTGTTCAAGGCGGCGGACCCTTCCGGGTCCAGGAGCGGGACAGTTTCCCACTGGAACAAACAGACATACTGATCGTTGAGCACGTCCCTGGAATAGAAGGTGTGGGTGCCGACAAAGTCGGTATCCCACAGTCCAATCCAGCCCAACTCCAAGTAGTTCTGCTCTTCCCGGACCTCCTCCTCCACTTGGGTGTCGGAGTCAGTGGGCTCACTGTCATCTTTGCAGGCCGCCAAAATCGTAAGTCCGGCCAAGCTGGCGCAGACAGCAATGGGGACACGCAGTTGCTCAAAGGCTCGAATCATCACGAAGCGCTCCAGGGGGGCAGCAGTGTACTACTCAAGCTCGCCGTTCCGCGCCTTTGTCAGCCAAGCTTCGATCTCTTCTTCAATCACAGCCATGGCCTGGTTCTGGAATGGGCGGAAGAGAAGCGGAACATCCAGTTCGATATCGATGTTCTGCCGGGCAACATCAACCCGGCCCTTCAAACGCTTCCCCGCGACCGTGAAGGCGACCTCAGCACGATCTGCGCTCACCCAGCGGCCCTCTGGCTGCGTTTCGGGGAACTGCTCCCGATAGGACTCTAGAGCGCGTGCAGTGGCTTTGCGGGCCAGCTCAAGGCCCAGGGCGTGCGAGATACGGTGCTTCAATGCATCCTCCGAGAAGATCCATAGATTCCATTCCTCGGATTCGCAAGGCCCGATCCTCCGAGAGCGCCGCCCGCCCAGACTCGAGAAATGCAGGCCCAGAGCAAGACGACCCGGCTTGAAGGCCGGGTCGTCTGCAAAGCTACCGAAACCAGCAATCAGCCGGCAACGGTCTCCTTGAGGGTCTTACCAGGGGTAAAACGCACGCGGTTGCGAGCAGGGATCTGCATCTTCGTACCGTTCGTGGGGTTGGTACCCACACGAGCAGCACTCATCTTGGCACCGAAGGTACCGAAGCCGGGGATGGTGACCTTCTCGCCGCTCTTAACTTCGGAGGCGATGAGGCCTTCCTTAGCGTCGAACACGACGTTGAGGATTTCCAGGGCCTTGACCTGGCTCAGACCTGAGCGCTTGGCCAGGGCGGCGGCCATTTCCTTCTTGTTCATGGCATCTCCAAGAGAGTTGTGTGGTGGGCCTTGATCGGCCCGCGGCCCTGCAAATAGCGCATCCTCGGCACTGCGCCACCACCAAAGCCCGAAATAGGTGGGCAGAAAGCGGTGTACCAGGGGGTATACGCATCTAGCGAGCAGGAGCCAGCATGAGTGTTGCCAGAGAGAGTGTGCGTGAAGTTTTGGCCGGTTCGGACCCCACTTCCCTGCGGGCAGTGCTGGAGTCCGCAGGAATCTCAACAAAGGAAAACGCAGATTCGGACATACTTTCTGAGAAGCTTGTCCGAGCACTCTGGTGGCGAACCCACACCCCGATTGGCCTCTTCGCCGTACCCGATTCCCTAGGCAAGCTGGTCGATCGCACGGCCAAGCGACTCAAGCTTCCGTTGGATGAAGCCCTCGACGATTGGGATCGCCTGGATTCTTTGACTGAACAGCTCTTGACCCGCTGTGAGGGAGCGGACGCACTGGCCGAGCTGGATCCGAAACACGTCAATCGCCTCAAGAGAGGGCAGTGGTTGGCCTGGACTGGCGCCTCCGTGGCGGGTGGAACCGCAGCAAGCGGCTACCTCTCCCAGCAGCTCCTGCGGGTCACCGCGCCCTATCGAACGCTCCTTCCGCTGATTCCCGGTGTCGGTCCGACGCTGGTCGCCGTGCGAAAGGGCGTGGAGCAGGTCGCCCGCTTCAGCACCCCAGTGAGCATCACCTTGGCCCTCGCGAGCGCGAACCAGGCCTTGGGTCCTGAGTACGACCGCGCTCTGGCCTTGCTCTTGGGTGTTGCACTGGTCCGTCCGCGCTCACAGGAGCGCTACACCCCCAGCAAGGTGGTGCCCTTCGTACAGCCAGCGGCCACGCCGCCACAAGAGGCGGCCAGCGAGCCTGCAGAGCAGGCGGCCAGCCAGACGCCCGAAGAGAGCTTCGGCCTGGCCCCCGACGTAGATGTCGCCGCGGAGCAAGAAGCCGCCGCGGAACTGGAAGCCGCCGCGGAACTGGAAGTCGCCGAGGAGCAGGAAGTACACGCGGTGAGCGAGCAGACCGCTGCGGAAGAGTAGTCCTTAGACTGCGTAGCCGAGGCGCTCCAGCAGCTCCTCGGCGCGCGCATCCATCGAGCGGAGCTCATCCTCGCTGAGTTGACCTCGCCAGCGACTCAGCGCCCGAAGGTTGACCGGCGCCTTCACCGCATCGGTGGACGCCTCCCTCTCTGAGAGCAGCACTTCGCTGTCCTGATGGCGCAGCACCTGCTCAGACCAGGGCTCTCCCAGAAAGGCGAGGACGTGCCGCATGGCGGATCTGGGGTCCTGGACAAGGTCCTCGTAGCGCAGCTCCAGGTAGCGCCCAGGCACTTGTGCGGCCTGTTGGCGAACCGAGGCCACCACTTCTACCCAGTAGCGGCTGGCTCCTTCCAGGTCCTTGCAGTACCAGATCGGCTCCCCCGTGGCGGGGTCAACCCAGCGCTGACGCACCAAGGAAGCAGCGACGGCGCGGCCATCCCGGACGACGTGCACGAATCTGGCCCGGGGATAGAGGCGGCCGAGCATGGCCATGTGCAAGAGGTTGTGGGGGGTCTTCTCCGCGACCCGCATTCCAGCTGGGCTGCTCCCGACTAGGAGCTGACTGACAAAAGCCCGTACGGCGTGGTCCAAGACTTCCTCACTGACGCCTGCCGCCGCCAAGTCGGAGCCCATGGTGCGCTGCCACTGCTCACGCAGAGTGCAGATGGTGGGGACCAGCTTGAGCTCGGGCCCACAGTGAATGCCGGGGTGCGCGCTGAGCATGGCGCGAAACAGGGTGGTTCCACTGCGACCGGCGCCCCCAATGAACACGAACTCCGGCTCTCCGTCGTTCTGGATCTCGATGCCTTGCGCTGTCAGCATCTGGGTGACCCGCTCCCCCAAGCCTGGAAGCATGGCCTCGGCTCTTGGACCGAAGAAGCTGTCCAGAAGCTCGGGATGGCCAGCCCGCACCACGTTGAGTGCGATGTTTCCGGCCCCCTCGGGCAGCATGGGCCCTTCATCGAAGGCGGGAACCCGGGCCGCGAGGGCCCCCATGGCCCCAACCACCCCATCTCCAGGTCGCGGCTGGCCCCGGTACAGGGCGGCCTCCAAGAGCAGAGAGTCCAGCATCTTGCGCCGGGCGGGATTCACGAAGCCCTTCTCCCGAAGCTGAACGGCTCGACGCAGCAGGGCCTGCATGTCCCCTACTTCGCCCAGGAGGCTGCAGGCTGCAGCAGCGATGACCCAGGGGTCCGGCCGCTCCATGACCAAGAGGGACTCGACGGCCTGGAGCGCTTGAGCGCCAGCGCCCTTGCGAACGAAGAGCTCTCCCTTGGCCAGTCGGGCCTGTTCCAGATCGGGCCGCTCCTTCAGCGCGATCGCGATGGCCTCGCTGGCGGCGTCCAGCTCTCCGAGGCTCAAGCGCAGCTCCGCGAGCTGCGTGGCTGAAGCCCAGCCTCGGGCGCCCGGTATGGGCTCCTGCTTGAGGGATCCCGTCCAATCCAAGGCCTGCTCCAAGAGCTCGGCGGCCCGCTGGATCTGAGGCTCCGGGAGCTGACGGAGGGCCGTGGCTTGAAGCAGACAGAAGTTGGGGTGTTGCACGAACCAGGCGCGCGCCTGGTCCAGGGTCTTCAGAACCCCCTCCAGATCATCCCCGAGCTGCATGTGGGCGCGCAGGGTGATGAGCTGAACCAGGTCCGGCCGGGCCTTTGGCTTGAGCTTGAGCGCGGCCTGCCAGCCACTCTCCAAGGCGGCCTTGGCCTGATCCACCCTGCCCTCATGCAGGTACTCCCCGGCCAAGTAGGCCCACACCTGGGGATTGTTGGGCTCCGCCTGACAGCGGCGCTCCAAAAGCGCGATGTTCCTGGCCCGCTTTCCGCGCGCCAGGCGCAACTCAGGCACAGCACCCAGGTGCAAGATGTGCGCGTCCAGCTCGATCATGCGTCTGCCTTTGCGCTTCAACCACGTGGTCGGTGACTCGTGGATCACCCCCTCCCAGAGCAGACCTGGGCTGCGTCGAAAGAGCCGGGGCAAGAGCACCGCCTCCCCTCGCCTTGCCCGCCCGCTGCGCACCTCTTCAGGCCGGGCTTCCAGGCTGGTGGCGTTGTGCAGGGGCAACAAGGCCAGGTCCCAGTCTTCCTCCAGAGCCGCCCTCAGCACCGCTTTGGCGCCGGACATCAGCCGCTCGTCAGCGTCCAAAATCAACACGTGGGTGCCGCTGGAGGCTTGAAGAGCCGCGTTCCGAGCCGCCGAAAAGTCGCCGGTCCATGGATGCTCGACCACGACAGCACCCGCCGCTCGAGCGATCTCTCGGGTGCGATCTTCGCTTCCAGTATCGCAGACCACAATCTCGTCGACGACCCCTTGAACCGAGGACAAACATTCCGACAAAAACTGCTCTTCATCCTTGGCAATCAAGCAAAGGCTCAGGCTAGGCATAGAGGCCTCCAGGGCCTCCGCATCGGACCGGAGCGCCCGGGCTTTAGCTCAGAGTCCCAGATCGCTGCGGATCCACGCCACACGCCGCTCCAAGGCGTTGACCTGGCTTGGTAGCCAGAGCACCTTGTGGGCCGGCAACTCCCGGTTCACCATGCCCTCGACGAGGGCCTGAAAGCCACGCTGCATCCATGGGTTCGGGCTGCGAATTCCATCCTCGACCAGGGGCAAGGCCCCCCACGGTAGGACCACGGTGCGGGTGTAGGAGCGGGCATGGGCAATGCAGGCGTTGAGGAAGCTCGCGGTGCCATCCTCTGGCCCAATGAAGCCGTAGTGCAGGTAGAAAGAGGCGTAGTCCATCGCGCCCCGGTCGGAGACAAAGCCGCCATGGGACCGGATTGCGCGCTCCTCCAGCTCCAGCTGCTCCTCCCAGAGGGTGTGAACCAGAGCGCGCAGCTCCTCTCGGGTCAAGCGGTGCAGCATCAGCCCGCCCTCCAAGCGGCTGCGCATGCCTTCGGGGATGAAGGGGAGGTCAAGATCCTTCGCCAGGGCCGCACCCAAGGTGCTCTTGCCCACCCCCGCTGACCCGGACAGGGCCACCCGGGGGCCATCGGAGCCCATCTCCCTCACCCGAGGTCTGGCTGCCCGCTCTCCGAGCACATTGACGACCGCCCCAGCGTCCGCCAACAACAGGTGGGTGTAGCTGCCCCGCGCAGGTGCAAAGCGCAGGGCCTCTTCCAGCGGGTGGTTGAGCAGCTTGCACAGCAGCACCCGGATCACACCGGCGTGACCGGCGATCCACCACCGGCGGCCCTGGAGCACCGGCCACTGAGACTGCCACCAAGCATCTACGCGCTCCGAGAGATCCGCCAAGCTCTCGCCTCCGGGCGGCCGCGCGCCCACGTAGTCGTCCCAGTAGTCTTGAATGGCCTGGGGCTCTTCAGCGGAGAGCGCGCCCCAAGACCGCCCTTCCCACTGCCCCATGGACTGCTCTCTGAGGGCCGAGAAACTCTGTAGTTCCCGCCCCGAGCAGGCAGAGAGGGCTTGCCCAAGCTCCAAGCAGCGGCGCAAGTCGGAGCTGAGCACCCCGTCTGGCCTGGGCAGGCTGGCTGCCAGCTCCACCTGGGCCAGGTGCTGCGCCTGCCCCAAGGGGCTCAAGGCCAGATCGAGGTGCCCGTAAGCTTGGCGCACCCCGCCGGTGTCCACGGCGCCGTGGCGAAAGAGGTGAAGCTCGGTGACCACCCGACTGGGCAGCTCAGAGGTCGTGACGGGGTCGAATTCCATGCCCTGCAGTATCCTCCGAGCATGCTGACCTTGCTGCCTTTGCTCTTCGCCTGTACCCGAGCACCACCAAGCATCGTGCTGATCAGCATGGACACGACCCGGGCCGATGCCCTGAGCGTCTATGGCGGACCGGCGCAGACCCCTGCCCTTCAGTCCTTGGCGGACCGGGGCTTGGTGGCGGAGTGGGGCCTGAGTCAGAGCGCGACCACACTGGCCTCGCATACGGCGGTGTTCTCGGGATTGGACCCGCACCGGGCTGGAATCGTGCGCAACGGCTACCCGGTCGCAGAGGGCATCCCCCTCCTCCAAGAACAGTTTGAGGCCCAGGGTTGGGACCGAATCGCGGTGGTGGGCAGCACGGCCCTGGAGCCAGACATGGGGCTGCAGCGCGGCTTCCGGGTCTACGACGACCACGATCTGCGGGCCGTAGAGAAGCGCTACGAGGTCGGCGCGGACCAAGTCACTCAGGCCGCCTTGGCGCACCTGGACGCACAAGGCGAGGCCCAGCCCACCCTGCTCTTCGTTCACTACTACGATCCACACACGCCCTGGGACTCCTCTCCCGCACAACTGCAAGAGCAGCGTTGCGCCGAGCGCTCCAGCCCCGTGATCGACGGCAGCACCCAGACCACCCTCAACCTGGGTGAGCGCGCCTTCTTGGACCAACTCAAGGCCGAGGACGTTCAAGCCGCCTGGTGTCTCTACGAGGCCGAGATCGAGTGGACGGACCAACAGATCGGACTGCTCCTGGACGGACTGGAGGAGCGTGGGCGCCTCAAGGACTCCCTGGTGGTGGTCTTCTCTGACCATGGTGAGCACATGGGCAGTCCCAATGGCTCCCCCTACGGCCACGGTCCAGATGTGGACCCAGACATCATCCATGTCCCCTTGATCTTTGCTGGCACAGGTCGCTTTGCCGGTTTGAACGGGAGGCTGGATCGTCAGATCCGGCTCATGGATCTGGGCCCCACAATCTTGGGTCTCTTGGACTGGCCCAGCGCTCTGGGCGACGGCGAGGACACCAGCCCCATCCTGAAGGGCGAGCGCACTTGGGAAGCCCCACCCAACTTCGCAGAGGCCACACAGCCGGCCAATCTCCAGCTCTCGGACCGATGGAACAACCTTCCCTTTCAGCGCTCAGTGACCCACGGCGGCTTTAGCTACGTGCGCACCCCCTTCCTGTACACCCACAGCCTCTTCGCCCTGGACACCCCGGTGCGCCTGATCGAGGATGCCAAGCGCATGGAGGACATGAACGCCCAGCTCATCGCGTGGGACGCTCAGGCGCCTCCCTTTCGGCCCTGGCAGCCCACGCAACAGACGGTCGAGGCCCTCAAGGCGCTGGGATACTTGGAGTAGCGGACGCCAATTCTGGCAAGGGGCGCAGCAGCTTGAGGAAGACCAAGACGTGGCCCAAGGCCGCCGTGGTGACAAGCACCTGTGGCAGCCAGATGTAGGGAAACGCACCGATCCAGACATTGTCCGGGGTGATCTGCTGAAAGGGCGTTGGCATGCTGAGCGCGGCAACGATGACGACGTTGGCAAGCAGGCCAAGGGACAGCCCATTCCAGACCAAGAGCACCCACTTGGGCAGCCGCGCACTGAGCGCAGCGACCGGAATCGCGCTCAAGCCGACCAAGACATCCCAGTTCATGCCCGTCCAGGTCATCTGCGGGGGCGCGACGCCTTGAGCGACTGCTTCATGGATGGCCAGCTCCACCAGAATGCGGAAGCTCTGGAACCCGATCAGCCAGATCATGGGCAACCTGGTGAGTTCTCTTCCTTTGCCTCGGGTGCCCCAGAGAATGGCCGCCACGATGCTCAAGAGGAACACCGGGAGCGCCCTGGGAAGTGGGTCAAAGTCCATGAAGACGCCCTGGCTGGCCAGAGCACCCGTGAGCAGGGCCACCGCTGACGCGATCCCCACCGGAAGCGCAGAGGAGGCGCCGACACGACGGAGCGAGAAGGCCCAGAAGGCCAGCATGACAACGGAGAGCGCAATGAAGGACGCGGGCAAAGCGCTGAACAGCATGCTACCTCTCAATGTGATTAGAATATCAACCATGTACTATCAAAAAGTAAAGTGAAGCGCTACCAACAATACTGTGGACTCGCCAAGGCCCTCGACGTCGTCGGAGGACGTTGGACTCTGCTCATCGTTCGCGATCTGCTCCTGGGGCCCCGTCGCTACGGCGAGATTCGAGGCAGTCTGCCTGGCTTGACGACCAACCTTTTGGCGGCCCGCCTCAAGGAAATGGAGGAAGCCGAGATCCTCCACAAGATCACCCTCCACGGCATGCAGCTTTATGCCCTCACGGCGCGCGGCAGAGAGCTGGAGCCCGCCATTCTCGCTCTGGGAGGCTGGGGCTGGAAGCGCATGCATGGGGGCCCTGAAGAGGACGACCGCCTGGACCTCCGTTGGGGAATCTTAAGCATGAAGCGGCGCTATTCCGGGATAGAGAGCGGACATGTCTGCTTGGTCGCTGGTGAGCGGCGCTTCGACTTGCGCTTCTCCCCAGATCTGCTCGACTTTCAAGAGCGGCAGTCCATCGACGCCTCCGCCCAGATCCAAGGCACCCTGGAGCAGGTGCGCGCGTGGCTCTTCATGGGCGCCACCTTTGAGCCGCTGGAGGTCCAGGGAGACCTGAGCGCAGTGGCCCGCTTTCGCTCAGGCTTTGGCTTGCCCTGATCGGTGGCTACAGTCGTGGCCAGGAGTCCACCTTGAGCAACCTGCATGCCATCGACTTGAACCTCTTGCTGTCCTTCGACGCCCTGCTCGAAGAGGGCTCGGTGACCAAGGCCGCCAAGCGGGTCGGCGTCTCTCAGCCAGCGATGTCCAACGCTCTGGGCCGCCTGCGCCGCAGCATTGGCGATGAGCTCTTGGTGCGCACCAAGACCGGAATGGTGCCCACCCCTCGGGCACTGGAGCTGGCCGGCCCCGTTCGAGAGGCCCTGAGCACTCTGGAACGTGCCTTAGAAGACCGCGGGAGCTTTGACGCCGCCACCGCCGAGCGAAAGTTCGTGCTGGCCACCAACGACTACGCGGAGATGGTGCTGCTTCCAGCCCTGGCTCTGCACTGCGCCAAGTACGCCCCCGGCGTCGATCTGAGCGTGCGTGCACTGGGGGACCTGCCCAGCAGCGCCCTGGAATCGGGCGAGGTGGACCTGGCTCTTGGGGTCTTTCAAGACATCCCCGGCTCTCTGAGACAGCAGGGCCTGTTCAAGGACCGCTTTGTCTGCGTGGCCCGAAAGGACCACCCCGAAGTCCAGGGCACCCTCTCCCTAGAGCAGTACGCCCGACAGACCCATGTGCTGATCTCTCCCCGCGGCAAGGGCCCTGGTGTGGTCGACCATGTGCTTGCACAGCAGCAACTCCAGCGGCGGGTCGCCGTCTCTGTGCCGCACTTCTCCGTCGCACCACTGCTGGTGGCTCAGACGGACCATGTGCTGACACTGGCCTCGCGCGTGGCCTGTGCCTTTGGGGCCGCCCTGGGCCTTCAGGTCCTGGAGCCGCCCTTGGACCTCCCCCACTTCACGATCCGCCAAGTCTGGCACCAACGCTTCCAGCAGGACGCAGCCCACGCCTGGCTGCGCCGATGCCTGGCTGAGATCGCCCAGAGCGTCGCGGAGCCCGGGGCCTGCCTCAACGAGGAGTCTACTTAGAAGGCTCCCTCAGGAGACCTTGGGGCCATTGGGACCGTAGAGACGCTGGGCGAGCTCGGAGAGCCAAGCCTTGGCCTCGCCATCCGGCAGCTGCAAACCACCCTTGGTGCCATCCAAGATCAGCTGGGTCTCTGGGCAGGCGCTCTCGCCTTCTTCCAGGATGCGCAAGAGGGTGGCGTGCTCATGGGTCGCGCCGCCCTTCTCCATCCAGCTGCGAACACCGGACTCAAATGCCTGGTCGCCGGAAAAGGGTCCCTCATCTGCGTTCTTGGGACCCAGAGCGTTGATGGCCGCGATGACCTTGGTCTTGCGGTCCCCATAGGGCATGCTGGCCAAGTCTTCTGGAAGCAGCGGTGCGCCCAACCAGATGTCTTGTTGTCCCTGGCCATTGGCGAAGGCCTCACCCTGTGGACCTGCGCCCACGGGGAACTCGACCCGCTTGCCCAGATCGTGGGTGGGCAGTCCACCCACAAAGCGCACCGGCACGATGGGTGCGCCGATCTTGAGCGCCATGTCGATGAAGGCGCCGCTCATCTTCTGAACGGGGGTGCGGCAGCTCAACGAGCGGGTGCCTTCGATGTGCACCATCACCGACTTTCCTGGGCCCATCATCTCCTGCGCGAGCTCCCCAATGATCTTGGGCAGGCTGGCTTTGTCCTCGCGGTCAAAGAAGCGGATGACCTGGGGGTCTTTGACGCCCGGGTAGGAGAAGTTGTGGGCAATGAGCTGGCCCAGCCAGGTCTTGCGGTGCTCGGCCTTGGCCAAGGTCACGGTGGGCACCTGGCCCAGTCCACTGGCGACGATGGAGAAGAGCAGAGACTCAACGCCGGTCTGGTGGTTGCCCAGGTAGAGCACGCTGCGGCCGGCGACGGCGGCCAGCTTCTCGGGCTCAGGGGTGACCACCCGACGCACAAAGCGGCGAATCAAGCCGTAGTACAGGTCTTCCACGGGCCAAGGCGCCCGGTCGAAGACCTGGGTCCAGAAGTCCTTGACCGGCTGTAGGTTCAGTGGACCCACAGATGCCCCGGAGCGCACGCCCCCGTCTACGGACTCTTGAGTGAGCTCGATGGGGTTCAGCGGCAGGCTCTCGGCGGCATGCTGGGGGTGCACGCCTACTTCGGCCGCGATGGCCTCGGCTGCGCCAACGGTCTCGGCATCGGCTGCACCGTAGAGGGCTTCGATGGTGCCGGGCAGCCAGTTGCTGCGCGAGATGCTCTGCTCCAAGACCACCCCGTCCTGGCTCAAGGCCAAGCCGGGTACGAAGCTGCGGTCCCGCAGGAAGCTCTGACGGCCTTCCTTCTCAAAGGAGCCCAGGGGTCCCTTGGGGAAGAGGGACTCGACCAGCACGAAGGTGCACCAGACGTGCCCGCCTTCGGCAATGAGCTGCACGCGGAAACGTGGGAGCTGCTTGGTGGCGTGGAAGCCATCGAAGCGCACTTCACAGCGGATCTGGGTGCCGACCCGTGGCGCCGCGCTGTGCACCTTGAACTCCGGGATGAAGGCCGGGTATGCGACCACATCCTTGGGGATCTCATCGCTCCACTGGTGCAGGCTGTCGTGGGGGATGCCGTGGGTGGCGGCGTCCAGGAGTGCGACATCCCAGTGGGAGTCGATGGCGCGGGTGACACGCAGCAGAGCGGAGCTGCCCTTGCTGCCCATGCGCAGGGACTCTTGGAGCTGGAAGATGGGCCCGTGGAAGAGCGAGCCGTCCTGGTAAGGAGACTGCACCTCTGGTGCCTCCAGAGGACGCAGACCGTGAGGCCCCTGCAGAGGCTCCCAGCCCATGTGTGCCCGTCCGGTGCACACCACGCCCTGAGGGTCGCTCAGGGTGACGTGGATGTGCTCGTTCTCGTAGCGCAGCGCGGCGCTGATCTGGGTGGCCTCGTCGACCACCAACCAGCGCTTGACCTGAACGTCCCGCAGGCCAATGACCTGGCGTCCCTCGCCGCCTTCGAAGGCGACCTTGGCGATGCGGTCCACCATCCACATCATGGGTGCCGCAGGAACGGTCCATGTTGGGCAGTGGTCCTGGAGCCAGGCGTGCTCGCCCTTGGGATCCAAGGTCACATCGTGGGTTGGACGCTGCATGGTCGCCGGACCCACGCCGCCGGGCTGCTTGACCTGGTCTGCGGAGACGACGCGCATGCCCATGTTCTCGGTCTCGTAGATGCGCATGCCATCGACCCACAAGCTGCCCTTGGCGACGATGTAGGGGAAGCCGTCCTCATCGGTCCCCTTCTCCAGGATCTCGATGGTGCTGCCGATGAGCTTGTTGAAGGTGCGGACCTGGCCACGGTACTTCCAAGTCATTGGGCGACCGAGCTGCACCGGCTCAAAGCGTGGGTTCTCGATGCCTTGGTCCAAGCCCAAGTCCAGCATGGCGAACTGCGCGAGCTGAAGCAGGGCCTCGATGCCCAGGGAGCCCGGCTGTACCGGATCCTGGAAGAAGTGGGCCTTGAAGAACCACTCGTTGGGGTCGACGGTCTTCTCCGCGCGCCAAGCGCCCAGACCGGCTTGGCCACCTTCTGGCCAACGTCCGGTGACCCGGTCGATGCAGCGAACGTAGCTGCGTGCCAAGGGAGCGCCCTCGTGCTTCCAGTGGTCCAGGTCGATGACCTCGCCGCCTTCTGCGTCGATGACCGCCTTGTGCTCTGGCAGGATGGGCAGGCCCTTCTGGTTGTCCAGGGCGATCTTGGGGAAGAAGCCAAAGACGGTCTTCAGATCGTAGACGTGTACGTCTTCGCCATCCGGTCCGCTGATGTAGCAGTCCACCTTGAAGGACTCGATGATCATGCCGGCGGACTGCGAGATGTTGGTGATGGTGACGTCGGTCCGCAGAGTGCCGCAGCCGGGCAGCAGCTCCACCTTGAGATCGCCGGTGCCGTCCAAGTTCCGGAAGAAGAGATCCGTTCCAATGGTCAGGGCGGACCCTACGAAGCTAGCGAGCCAGCCACAGGGCTGCAGGGCGGCCTCGAGCAACACGCAGAAGGGCATGGTCGGCGCCCCGTTCTCCAGGAAGTACCAAGCCTTGTCTGGAATGTCGTAGTCCAGAGAGACCTTGTCCCCGACCTTCATGCCGCCCAGGGTGCCGTCGATCTGGCTGGCCCGGGTCATGAAGTGGTAGGGCGGACCTGGCAGACGAGCGACCCGACGGGTGCTGTCGAAGGTCTCGTACATGGGGCCAAAGGCCTTGGAGGGGCAGGACCATGCACAGGCCAACAAGGCGCTGTAGTCGAAGGGGAAGGGCTCGGTGGGGGTCTCCAGGAGCTCCAGAGGCGTTCCGGTCCACTCCAAGCTGGCGACGGTGCCCTGCTTGATCAAGCCGCGGGCTTGGTGCTCAGCGGGCATGTCTTCGCGGGAGTCCAGCGGCCAGCTCGGCACCAGGCGCAGGCCCATGCGGCGACAGTGGAAGGCCTTCAGGCCGTCGACGGTGCAGAGCATGTCGGCGTAGAGAACGGGCTCAGGACCTGCGATGATCTCCTCAACGAAGATCTCGTAGACCAGCTGCTTGCTCTCGGGTGTGACCTGTCCGCGGCAGAGGAGCTGGTAGGGCTCGTTGGGGACCGGCTCAAAGCGCCAGCCGTCACGGTCGACGGTGTAGCCCAGGGCCGCCATGTAGACGGCCATGGCCTGCAGGCAACCCTCGAACATCAGGTTGCCGGGCATGCAGGGGTCGTTCTTGAAGTGCCCGTCAAAGAACCAATCGTCGGCGGTCACTTCGTCCGTGGCCCGCAGGTAGCCGCGCTTCCAGGGTCCACCCATTGGGATCAGGTCGGTGACCGTGTCCAGGTAGAGCATGCGGCCGCTGCTGATGCGCGGGGTGCGGGTGTGGGCGCGAGAGAGGAAGAAGCTGTCGCCAAAGCAGTCAGCGGTGCGGCCTTCCGAGAAGGCGATGAGGTCTTCCTTGCTCAGGCTGCGCTTGTCGGTGAGCACATCGGGCGCGTCCATGCGGGGCGTCTTGGTGTGCTCGCCGGTCTCGGCCTCCCACAGGATGCCGCCGGTCTCGAGCAGCTCTTGATCCGTGAAGAACCCCGCCTGGCCCTGGCGCACGGTCAAGCGTGGCTTGCCCTGCACGCGGCAGTCGTAGTGGAAGAAGAACAGGCGCTTGTCGCCGTGCTGGGCGTGGCCATCGACGTGGATGTCGTAGGTCAGGGTCTCACCGGGCACGGGCAGGTTGCCGTGGTAGGTCAGCTCGCAGCCCAGCAAGCGGTAGATCCGGTCGCCTTCGTGCTGTAGATCGATGCCCAAGTAGGAGATGAGCATCAGGTCCGCTTGGCCCGACTCGATCATGATTCCGGCAGGCATACGGCCCTGGTGCAGGTACCAGGAGTCGGCCTCGACATCGGTCTCGGTCCAGAGGCTTCCTCGGCCCATGGAGCCTGCGACCGCGTCGATTCCAAGCAGTCGGTCCGCCAGAAGCAGGGGCGGCTCCGGCATGCGGCACTGGCGCACGTAGCCGTCCTGGGGCTTGAACATCTCGCCGTACACCTCGGAGATGTTTCCGGATGCGTGGACCTTCAGGCCCTCACGGTCCAGCTTCAAGCCGGGCAGGTCCTCGGCCTTTGGCTGCGCTCTGAAGGGCACAGGAGGGGCCATGGGGTCGGTACGCCAGGGGTGCTTGGCATCCTTGAAGGCGGCCTTGCTCAGCTTGGGAGCTGGGGCCTTCTCCACCTTGACCGGCGCCTTTGCAGCAGGCTGTGGCTTGGGAGCCTGCACCTTTGCAGCTGGCTTGACGACGGGCGCTGGCCGGGCAGCGGGGGCCGGGCGAGCAGCGGGCGCTGGGGCGCGGCGCGCTTGAATGGCAGGCGCTGGCTGGGCAGGAGCGCGCACGGGCATGGGCGCAGGTCCGCGCAGGTGCTGGGCGGCCGTCGTCACAGGTGCTGGGCTGCCAATGAGCGCCTGCAGACTGCGGGAGCGCATGCCCAAGAACTGCTGCTGAACAGCGGCTTGCTGGGCCAAGAACTGCTGGTGAACCTGGGAGAGCATGCGCTGCTGGTCGACGAGACCTTGGGCCATGCCTGCTGCGCCTGCGGGCGCCTGGAAGACGGGCGCTGGGGCGGATGGAACAACCCGGGGCTGGGCCGAGGGTGCGGCCTGGGAGAGCGCTGGAGCTTGAGCCGGTGCAGCCTGAGCTGGCGCGCGCGAGGCCGCGGCCTGGCGCACGGGGGCGGACATCACGCTGGGCAGGCGCGGAGCCGGAGCCATGGTCTGGACGCCGGCAGGAGACGACTCGGAAGAAGACTGGGACATGGTGGGCTCCAAGGCTTTGGCCTGGGGAAGCTGAACATCTGGAAGGTGCAGCGGCAGCCGCAGAACGGGCTCCTGCACTTGATAGGCGGGCAATTCTTGTGGTCCGGCCGAGAGCACGACCAAGCTGTCGTGCTGGTTGCCGAGGGCGTCAACCGAGAGGCTCGCCCCTTGGCTGCGGCTCTCCATGCAATCGATCACCGCTGCGGCGACCAAGAGCAGGCCCTCCGCGGCGTGGGTGTGTCCAACGCGCTCCCGCAGAGGCGCTGGCGTGATTGGGGGGGCGTCGGCGTCGTCCAAGACGGCCAAGACTTGGTCGCCTGCTGCGGTGGCATCCTCCAAGCGCTTGAGCACCAAGACGACCGCGGCATCTCCACCGGGCTCGGTGCGGCCCAGGGCAGCAGCGGCCTTCTCGTGCACGGTGTCCGCGCACATGTCCACGGCCCCGACCACTGCAGCGTCCATCTCGCCGCTGCGCAGGGCGCGGCACGCGACGTTGGCGGCACGCAGTCCGGAGAGCTCCTCGGAGCAGAGCACCAAGCTGGCGCCGCCCAAGTCCAGCTGGCTGTTCAAGCGGTTCGCTGGGATGTTGGGCATGCAGCCCAGCACACCCGGGGCTTCCAACACGGGGACAAAGTGTGCCCGCAGGCTCGCTGTCTCTTCACCCAGCTTGGGCGCCCAGTCTGCAGCCCGCCAGCGGGCGCCGTAGCGCGCCACGTTGGGATCCGTGCCCATGCCGACCAGGACACCGGTTCGGTCACGGGGAAGGTCCAGGCCAGCGACGGCCTCCATGGCGGCGGCCAGGAGTGCGGTCTGTTGCCCGGTGGTCTGCTGCAGGTCCTTGGGCGGGAACTTCATGCCGCGCAGGGCCAGCTTGACCTCGGAGGCGCGGGGGCTGCCCAGAGGCTCGCCGCGGAGGATCTTGGCGAAGGCCGGGACCCCTTGGGTGTCGCCAACCAGGGCTCCAACACCCACCACCGCGATGGGGCCTGTTGGAACGCGGCTGCGCTTTGCAGAGACGCTCGCCTCGTGCTCCAGCAAGACGTGGGCGTTGTTTCCACCGAATCCGAAGGCACTGACCGCAGCCCGGCGGGTACCGGACCAAGGCTCTGCGCTCTGAAGAAGCCGAAAGGGTCCGCCTTCGAGGGCTGGGTGGGGCTCGCTGGCGTGCAGCGTCGGAGGCCGCACACCGTGGCGCATGGCCTCGAGCACCTTGATGATTCCGGCCACACCGGCGGCGGTGATCAGGTGGCCCATGTTGGACTTGAGTGAGCCTATCGGCAGCGCGCGGCAGTCCTGGTAGACCTGCGCCATGGAGCCCAGCTCGGTTCCGTCTCCAACGGAGGTTCCGGTGGCGTGGCACTCCACCAGGTTCACATCCTGTGGGGTCCAGCCGCTCTGCTCAAAGGCAGACCGCATGGCGCGAACCTGCCCCTCTTGAGTGGGTGCGAGGAGTCCCCTGCCCCGTCCGTCGTTGCTCAGTCCCACACCACGAATCACGCCGTGGATGGTGTCGCCGTCACGCTGGGCATCGCTCAGACGCTTGAGCGCCAACAGGCCAGCGCCTTCTGCGGGAACCAAGCCATCGGCTTGGGCGTGGAAGGGTCGGCTCTGCCCAGACTTGGACATGGCGCTCAGGGCGCAAAAGCCAACGTGGATGAACAGATCATCGGCCCGGTTGACCGCGCCGGCCAACATCAGGTCGACCTCTCGGTCCTGAAGGCGCTCGCAGGCCAGCTTCAACGCATAGAGCGAGCTCGCGCAGGCAGAATCCAAGGCAAAGGCCGGACCACCAAAGCCCAGACCGCGGGCCAGGGTGTGAGCGGGCAGCCCCGACATGAAGCGGTTTCGGGCATCGACCTCCGGAAGCCCTAGGGCGTCTGCCCGTGCATCGCCCAACCAGGCACGCTCGGCATAGCGGCTCATGGACTGGGTCGGGAATCCCAGGTTTCCAATGACCACGCCTGCGCGCTTCAAGCTGACTTGCTGAACTTCTGCCAGCGCCTGCCGCCCGGTATGCAGCAGCCAGTGGAACAGGGGGTCCAGAGATTGGACCTCCTGCGCAGGAATCTCAAACCCGCTGGGGTCAAAGACCTGCTCAAAGCCAGTGACGTAGCCACCGCGGTCCGACCAGCTCCGGTCTGCTGAGTCCTGGGGGGTTCCCATGATCTGCTCATGAGAGACACCCCAGCGCCCAGCAGGCACGCTGCTGACCAAGTCATCCCCGGAGGAGACCCTCTGCCAGAGGGCTTCCGGACTCAGAGCACCCGGCAGGACACACGCCCTGCCGACAATCGCGATGGCTTCAAACATGTGTCAGCGGCTCTTGGGCAGCAGGTGAGTCTCCACGCCTTCCAGGTGCGCGATTGGGCGCCCCTCAGAGGTCATGAACACGATGTCGCTCACGGTCTTGGACTTGCCGACAACACGGCCCTTGAGGACCGCAGTGATGGCACCACTTGGGAGCTCTCCAGTTCCCTGATAGCGGCCAACAGCGGTGGGCAGGCTGGAACCACCAAGCATGCGCTTGGCCCAGAGCAGCGCGAGCTGCAAGCCTCCGTCCATTGCGGCCACATCGGTCTGCCAGGGCTCCTCTCTCCAGCCTCGGCCAGCGGTGCCCAAGAGCTCCGCGGCGATGCCTTCGTCCGAGACGCCTGTCACATCTTCGATGACCTGGAGTGCAGGTCCGTGGAAGAGCACATCGCCGTAGACTTGGTCCTTCCAAGACTCCGCCCCCACCAGAGGACTGTTCTGTCCCAAGTTGAGCGGCTCTGCCTTGGTGGCCGCCATACGGGCCTTGGCGCAGTAGTGCCGCGTTCCAGACAAGGAGCGCAGCTCCAGGCGCAGGACGGCCCCGTCTCCATTGGAGAGCTGGTCAACCAGAACCTTGAAGCCCTCGCCAGCCTCAAAGCTACTCAGGCTGATGCCCCTGAGGACCTTGATGTCTTCACAGGCCACGAAGTGGAGTCCGGGACGAGCCGCGCGTGCAGCCCTTGCGAACCACTCCACCACGAGCACGACCGGCACAACCGGGGTGTTCTTGATGCTGTGATCTCGCAGCCAGGAGTGAGATGCGGCCCCAACACGGACCGCAAACTCATCCTGGCTCAGGCTTTTCCCGAGTCGAGCAGCGCCTCCGTGGTGGGCTCGCCGCCCAAGACCAGCTCCACCCGCGAAGGTGCGCTGTCCTGGACTTCGTCCACCAGCATCTGAGCGCCCTGTGCCAAGGGAATCAGTGGAACCCCCATGGCCTGGAACCGCGCCTTGAGGGCCGGGGTGACCATGCCACCCTCCCAAGGGCCCCAGTTCATCGACTTGACCCGGAGCTCTGGACGCTCGACCGCCATCTGACCGGCGACCTTGTTCAGGACCTCGTTGGCCATCGCGTAGTCGCACTGGCCGTTGTTTCCAGCGCGCGCGGCGACCGAAGAGAACTGCACCCAGAGGCGCAGCGGCGAGTCAGCGGTGGCCAGCTGCAGGGCACGAAGGCCGTTGACCTTGGTGGAGTAGACCCGCTCGAACTGGTCGTCCGTCTTGTCTGCGATGGCCTTGTCAGCCAAGACACCAGCGCCATGAATCACGCCCGTGACGGGTCCGTAGCTGGCCTCTACCTCGACAACCAGTGCCTTGAGGGCAGCAGCATCTGTCACATCAACCGAAGCGTAGCGGGCCTTGCATCCGTGCTGTGCGAGCTGAGCCAGGGTGCTGCGAATCTCACGCCACGCCATGATCTGGCGAACCTGCTTGCCGAGACCGGCTGGGTTCACCTTCTCTCCCTTGGCCTGCGCCTGCATGAGCAACGCACGCTTCATTCCGGCGTCGTCTTCCACACCGGCGACAGCGGCAGGCTCCTCTCCCAGGGCCGTACGTCCCAGCAGCACAAAGCTGGCCTGGGTCGCGGCACCGAGGGAGATGACGGTCGCAGCAGTCACACCGCGCGCGCCGCCGGAGACCAGCATCACCGAGTCGGAATCGACCGAAGCCTCTCCGCCCTCAACCTGGGTCTCCACGCTCTTGAGAATCAAGCGCACACCATCCGCACGAAGGCCGACTTCACGCTCGGTACCGCCAGCCAGCAGCTCCAAGCTCAGGGCCTTGGCCAGCTCCTTGGGCGTGCGCCCGCCGCGCTGCAAGTCGATGGCCTTCACGCCCGCGTTGGGCCACTCGATGGCTGCAGTCTTGGCCAAGCCGGCCAAACCACCCATCCAAGGGTTGCCCGTTCCGGAGAGCCCAAAGTCACCGCCGGTGTCCTGCACGGTCACAAAGGCCGCACAGTCGTTGGCGACCACTCGAGCAGCTTGGAAAGCACGCATTGCGATGCGGTCTGCAGCGTCACCGTCCGCGTCGCTCAGCCCGGCCAAGAAGATGACCGCGCGCTCGTTGCCGACCGCCTCACCGAGCTTCACGCTCAGTCCGGCACCCTTGAGCTCGGTGACCAGCGCCTCAGCCACGCCCGAGTCGTCGGGAACCACCAAGATGTCTCCATCCAGGCCAGGCAGCGTCAGTCCACCAGCCTTGGTGGCCACAGCGTCCAGGACGTAGCGGGAGACACCCGGGGCGGAGGGAATGGGAGCAGGGGCTGGAGCAGACACGCTCTCACCGTTGGACTTGCCCATGTACTCGACGATCTCGCCGAGGGTACGCAGGGCACTCATCTCGCCAGCGTCCACCTCGGGGAGGCTGGGTGCCTCTTCGCGCATGGCGCTGAGGATCTCGACGCGCTTGATGGAGTCGATGCCCAGGTCCGCTTCCAGGTCCATGCTTAGAGTCAGCATCTCCGCGGGGTAGCCGGTCTTGTCAGCGACGACCTTCAGCATCAGGGCGTTCAGGTCAATGGAGGGAGCCGCAGGCGAGGCCACAGGAGCGGGAGCAGCGCTCTCACCACTGGACTTGCCCATGTACTCGACAATCTCACCGAGGGTACGCAAGGCGCTCATCTCGCCAGCGTCCACCTCGGGGAGGCTGGGCGCCTCTTCCCGCATGGCGCTGAGGATCTCGACGCGCTTGATGGAGTCGATGCCCAGATCAGCTTCCAGGTCCATCGCCAAGGTCAGCATCTCGGCGGGGTAGCCGGTCTTGTCAGCGACGACCTTGAGCATCAGAGCGTTCAGGTCCACCGAGACAGCGCTCGAGGCCTGCACCACCGGTGCGGCCTTGACTGCAGGCGCAGCGGCAGGGCTGAGCAGCTGGTCCAAGGCACTGGGCTTCGCCGCTACAGGAGCGGCCACTGGAGCCGCAGCCACGAGCGCGGCGACAGGCTGGCTCTGAACTGGAGCGGGGGCTGGTGCAGCTTGCTGCACGGGTGCGGGCATGGGCGCCGCGACCACCGGCTGCACAGGGAGCTGCGCAGGAGCCATCTGGGCGACGCCTTGCACGCCCATCAGTGCGTTCAGGCCCACGAAGGACTGCTCAACACCCTGAAGGAAGGCCATGTGGGTATCCGCCATGGCCTTCTGCCAACCGGCATGGGCCTCCATGGTCTGGCGCTGCGCCTCCTGGAAGGCCCCCAGAACACCCTGGTTCACGGGAGCGGCGGCCTGCACGCCCAGGCTTCCACCTGGAATGTGAGGGGCTGGGGTCACGCCCTGAGCCATCTGAATGCTTGGAGCTGCGGCCACGGCGACCTCGCGCACGACCTCGACTTCCTTGATCACTTCGACTTCGCGAATGACCTCGACCTCCTGCACGATGACCTCGGGCTGGACCTCTGGGTTGGGGCCCGGCAGGTCTGCCGTTCCGCCAGGGGGTGGGTAGGGCTTGCCCACGTTGGTGCCGTTCACGTCGATGGCGAACTTGGGCAGCACGTTCTTACGGGGGTCAGCCTCGACACGGAACCCGTCCCAGAGGGCGGAGAAGGATGGCGCAAAGCCAGCTGCGACGAGCTGAGCCAAGCCATCATTGAAGCTGGCCAGCCCGGGCTTGCCGCGGCGGTTCAAGTAGACGAACTTGGCGTCCTTCTTGGACTTCAAGATGCGGCCACCCAAGCCACTGAGCACGGAGTGAGGTCCGACCTCGATGAAGGTACGGACGCCCTGCTCATACATGGCTTCGATCTGCTCGACGAAGCGAACGGGGCTCGCGATCTGGCCCGAGAGCACCTTGCGCATGGACGCGGCGTCGCTTGGGTAAGGCGCAGCCTCACTGTTGGCGTAGACCACCACTTCTGGGGTGGAGAACTCCACGCCCTCCAGGAACTCAGCGAAGGGCGCGACGGAGGCAGAGACCACCTCGCTGTGGAAAGCCGTCGCGACCTTGAGGCGCTGACAGGTCAGCTCAGCGTCCGCGAGCACCTTCTCGGCCTGCTCAATGGCCTCGGTGCGGCCCGAGAGCACGACCTGGCGCGGGCTGTTGTGGTTGGCGAGCACGACAGCGATGTCCTTGCCGTCCAGAGCCGCCTTGACCTTCTCAATCTCAGCAGCGACTGCAGTCATCGAGCCGGGAATCGAAGCGGCCTCGTTCATCAGCTCGCCGCGCTTGCGTGCAACACGCAGCATGGTCGCCGCATCAAAGACGCCGGCAGCGTGAAGCGCAGTGACCTCACCGTAGGAGTGGCCTGCGACCGCATCCGCGTGAACGCCAATGGCTTGGAGCAGACGGAGCTGGGAGAGAGAGCAGGCACCGATGGCGGGCTGGGCCCACTGGGTGCTGGTCAATGTCGCCAGCTGAGCGTCCTTGGCTTCTTGGCCAAACACGCTTGGTGGGAAGACGACCTGGTGCAACGCGAGGGTCTCGTCCATGTGGACGTCGGCGGCCTCGTCCCAAGCGGCGAGCGCCTGGGGGTAGGTCATGGCGAGCTCAGCGCCCATGTCCAAGTACTGGCTGCCCTGCCCTGGGAAGAGGAATGCAGTCTGGCCCTGCTTCTCGCCCATGCCGTAGTGGATGCCCTTTGGCGTAGAGAAGGCCTTGCCCTTGCTCTGAATGAGAGAGGCGGCCTCGCCCAGCTTGACGCTGAGCTCTTGCAGATCCGAGGAGACGATGGCGACACGGTGGGGGGCTGCAGTCTTCAGGTTCAGCTGGCTGTCCTTGGCCAGCCACGCCAACAGACCCTTGCGGCGGTGCATCTCTGCGGGAATCTCGACGGACTTGAGGGCACTGACGAGCGCCTCAGCGCTGTCTGCTCCCATCACGAAGAGCTCGTGGGAGGCGACGCGGTGGCGGGTGGCCTGCACGGTGCCGGAGTACTCCTCCACGGCGATGTGGAAGTTGGAGCCACCAAAGCCAAAGCTGGACACACCGGCACGGCGGGGGTGGTTGCTGCCGCGAACCCAGGGGCGCGCCCGCAGGTTCAGGTAGAAAGGGGTCTCATCCAAGTTCATCTTGGGGTTGGGGCGCTCGACCTTGATGGTCGGAGGCAGCACCTTGTGGTGCAGCGCCATCACGGACTTGAAGAGACCAGCGGCGCCCGCAGCGGCCTTGGCGTGGCCAATCTGTGACTTGACGCTGCCGAGTGCACACCACTGACGGGGCGCATCCTCCTCCTCAAAGGCCAGGCACAAGCCCTGGAACTCTGCATAGTCCCCTGCAGGGGTGCCGGTCCCGTGCGCCTCGACCAGCTCTACCGTCTTGGGCGAGAACCCGGCCTCACCATAGGCGCGGTTCAAGGCCTTCGCCTGGCCCGAGGCCACTGGCGCGTAGACGCTCTTGGAGCGGCCGTCAGAGGAGCTTCCGACGCCTTGGATGAGACCGTAGATGCGGTCTCCGTCACGCTCGGCATCTTCCAAGCGCTTGAGGGCGACCATGCCCAGGCCCTCGCCGAGCAGGGTGCCGTCGGCCTGATCGGAGAAGGGCTTCACGTCGCCCGAGCGGCTCAAGGCCGTGGTCTGGGCGAAGCACATGTACATGAAGATGTCGTTCATGGTGTCGACACCGCCGGTGATCACCAGGTCGGACTGCCCCAAGTAGAGCTCGTTGACAGCCATGGAGACGGCAGCGAAGGCCGAGGCGCAGGCTGCGTCGGTGACACAGTTGGTGCCGCCCAGGTCCAAACGGTTGGCGATGCGTCCTGCGACGACGTTGCCGAGCAGACCGGGGAAGGTGCTCTCTTGCCAGGGCACGTAGTGGTCGCTGATGCGCTTGACGGCTTCCTCGACCTTGGACTCGGGCAGGCCCGAATCTCTGAGCGCCTTGCGCCAGACAGGGTGCTGCAGGCGGCTGACCATGGTGCCCAAGAGCTCCTGGGCGGAGGTGACCCCCAAGATGACCGAGGTCCGGCTCTTGTCCATCTCCTTGAACTGGCCCTGGGTGGCGTCGTTCAAGACCCGCTGGGCCATGATCAGTGCGAGCAGCTGCGCGGAGTCTGTGGCTGGAACGATCTTGGGTGGGACACCCCAGGAGAGGGCGTCGAATGGGACGCTCTCGATGAACGCGCCACGGGTGGCGTAGGTCATGTCCTGGGTGTTGAGCTCAGGATGCATGTAGTCATCCTTGAGCCAGTGGCTCTTGGGAATCTCTTCGACGAGATCCACTCCGGCCAGAATGTCGGTCCAGAATCCACCTGCGTCTGTGGACCCTGGGAACAGGGCGCTGACGCCGACGATTGCGATAGAGGGGCGGTTGTTCGACATGGTTGTGCTCACTCAGGCCAAAGGCCGCGGGGAAAAACGGAATGCGGATGCAGGAATGGGGGCGCCGTAGCTACGCAACTGCTGTGCGCGTGTGATGACGGCTGCACCCTCCATGAGATTTCTAGCGATCTGAACGGCTTGCCGTGCTTGAGGCTTCTCCAGGAAGCTCCCTTGCACCCAGTCGTTGAAGGAACCCATCGCTGGGCCACACCAGATCTGGAAGTCCAAACGTCGGCCAGCTTGGCCAGAGATTGCCCAGCGGCTGCTCTGCCCCAGGTACCACCGGAAACACAGGGCCATCTTGTGTTTTGGGTCTCGGGCGGCGCGGACCAACTCTTTGGGATCGCGCTTTGCAAAGAAGGATTCGCAGTCTGCCCAGACCTCGTCCAGGCTCTTCTGCAGCACACTCTTTTCAAGGCGCTGGCGCTCGTCTGTGGGGATGTCTTCGATGGAAGAATGGGCCAGGTAGAGCTCGTGAAGTTTCTTGGCTCGAACACCAAACATGGTGCCCCGGCGCAAGACCTGGACCTCTACGCCGAGCTCGAACATGTCGGCGGCGGGTGCCATCACCACGTCCGCCATGCCGGCTTCGGCGAGCAGAACTCGGCCTTCTTCGGAGAGTCCCGACTCGACAGCGCCCTGGTTGACGCTCCCCGTCAGGACGTAGGCGGCGCCGAGGGCAAAGGCTCCTGCAACCGCACCCGGGGTACCCAGTCCACCGGCCGCGCCAACACGAATGGGCCGGGTGTAGCCCTGCTTGGCTGCGATTCGGTCGCGCAGGCCCAAGATGATGGGGAAGAGCGCGCTCAGAGAGCGGTTGTCGGTGTGGCCGCCGGAGTCGGCCTCGACGGTGTAGTCCTCGGCGACGGGAACGCGAAGGGCCAGTCTGGCCTCGTCGGCGGTGATGCGTCCCTTGGCCTGCAACGCGTCCAACATCGCCTTGGGCGCGGGGGACAAGAAGTGCTGCGCAACCTCTGGCCTCGAAATCTTCGCAAACACAAAGTTCTTCCGATGAACCTGGCCGCTGGCGTCCTCGCTCAGCCCGGTGACGGCGTACTGCACAATCATCGGCGTCAGGGCCATGTAGGCCGCTGCGCTGACCCGACGAACGCCTTCGCGCAGGTACAGGTCCGCGATGGCCTGCTCCAAGTCGGGCTCGTTGGGGCTGTGGATGAGGTTGGAGCCCCATGGGAGCCGCTCTCCCAGCGCACCATTGAGCTCGGCGATGGCGGCCTGAACCCGCTCAAAGGGCAAGCCCGCAGCGCCGAAGAAGCCCATAAAGCCCGCCTCAGCCATGGCGCGCACCAAGCGGGTGGTGGCGATGCCGTTGGCCATTGCGCCGCTGACATAGGGGTAGCGGGTGCCGTGGACTTCGCAGAAAGAGCGGTCACCGAGCCACTCGGGGTAGAGCGCGGGCAGCGTCGCCAGCACGGGCCAGCCACCAGCCGGGGAGAACTGTCCCCCGAATCCACAGCCGACCGCCCCGTTTGCCGCCTGAACGACGAACACGGGCTCCCGGATGCGGTGGACGGCACCGGCGAGCTCTTCTTGGCTCAGGGCAGGGTCTTGGTCTTGCGGCGACCAATTTCCGAGATGGGACAAGGACACAGACTCTCCAACGAAGGCGCAGCTCAGCCGCTGAACAGCGCTGTTGCTAAGAGATTCAAGTACCTGTCGCTGACACGTGCTCGTCGCCGGGTGCTCAGAGCCCATGAAAATCGGGGGCTTGCAGGGGAAAAAAACCCAAAAGTTTGTTTTCTGACCCGCGGGTCACCCGTGAACGTGCTTCAACCGGCCCCCAAGGCGCAGTCAGCTCAACTGGCCCTGGGTCACTTTCAGAGCCTTGACCATGCGCTGAAAGCCCTCCTCCCCGGTGACCAGCGGCTGGTACCCAAAGTCCTGCTTGGCCGCGCTCAAGTCGAACCAATGGCTGGTGCTGATCTGAGAGACCGCGAAGCGGGTAATCGGCGGCTCTCCGTCCAGGTTGAAGCCGCGCCAGACCGCCTCCGCGACGCCCGAGAGAGGCATGGCCAGCCACTTGGGAACCCGACCCTTGATCTTGCCCTCGCCCAGCTCCGTGAACACCCGGTTCAACCACCCCCAAACCGAGACGGGGTCCCCATCGGTGATGAAGTAGGCCTTTCCAGCATTGCTGCTGCCGGGCGCCAGGGCCTCTGCGGCCTGCAGATGGGCAACCGCGGCATTGTCCACGTAGGTCAGCGCGACCTGGTTCTCCCCGTCCCCCAAGACCTTGAGCCGGCCGGCCCGGTGGCGGTCCAGGAGCCGAGGAATCAAGTGTGGGTCCCCAGGTCCATAGATGAGGTGGGGACGCAGGGCGGTGGTCGCCAAAGTGGCGGAGTTGGCGGCCAGGACCAAGCGCTCGGCGATGGCCTTGGTCTCGGAGTAGAAGAAGTCGTGCTTGTCCGGATAGCTGCAGTCCGCCTCGCTCACGCCCTTCTCATCGGTGCCGTGGAAGGTCACGCTGGGAGAGGAGGTGTAGACGAAGCGCTCTACACCAGCAGCCTTGGCCGCCTCGAGCAAGCGCTCGGTCGCGGTCACGTTCGCAGCAAGGTAGCGCGCCCGAGGTCCCCACATGCCTGCCAGCGCCGCGACATGGAAGACCACGTCAACGCCCTCCAAGGCCGGGGCCAGCCCATCCCCGATGCTCAAGTCACACACCACACCTTCGGCCCCCAAAGCCTCCATGTGGGGGTAGCGGTTTCGGCCCAAGACACGCACCGCGTGGCCCGCCTCCAAGAGCTGCTTGGCGATGACGCCGCCTAGGAATCCGCCCCCACCGGTCACCAAGACTCTCATCACATCTCCTAGGACAGCACTGCTGTGGGCTTCTGGTTCGCCGCCCACGTACCCAGCTCGGGTCGGTGGATCTTGGCGTTGTGACGCCGGTCTACGGGAAATGCCCCGTGGAAGTACAGCGCCGAGATGACGGAGCAAACCGCTCGCCTGCTGCCAAGCGCCAGGATCTCTTGCCCAAGGGCCTCTCCACTGGAGTGGCCAGGCTTGAGCTCCACCACCAACACCGCCTTGCTGTCCACCGAGACCACCGCGCTGCGCCGTACCGCCGGGTGCTCGTTGTAGACGCCCTCCAGCGGGACAGGGAACACGTCCCCTTTCGCAGTCTGAACCCGGTGCGACTTGCGTCCACAGAACCAGAGGCGCCCCTCGGCGTCCAGGTAGCCCACGTCTCCCATACGGTGCCAGAAACCCTCTCCGTCGGGAATCTTGGCCGCGCGGTTGGCCTCGGGCCGCTCGAAGTAGCCCTTGCTGGCTTGAGGCCCTTGAACGCAGATCTCACCGACCTCGCCGACAGGAAGCGGGCTCTGAGGGTCCCACTGCAGAATAGGCTCATCGGTGATGGGAAGGATTTCAACGCGAATGGATGCATCTACCCGACCAACACAGGTCCCCTCCCCCGCCGCCGAACGCGCCCCCGTGTCGTTGAGGATCTCGCTGCTGGCGATGGTGGCCACAGGCAGGGACTCGGTCGCGCCATAGGGCGTGTGGATCTCCGCACCCTCGGCCAGGATCTCGCGAAAGCTCAGGTGCAAGGTTCGCGGGATGGGGGCCCCAAAGGTGAGCACCCGCTTTAGGCTCTCCAGGCGTTGCCCCTTGGCCGGGAGCTCCACGGCCATCTTCGCCAAGACAGCGGGGCTGGCGACGAGCTGGTCGGCCTTGAAGCGGTCCAAGGCAGCTTGAATCTTTGCGGGAGAGGCTGTGGCGGGCTTGGCGAAGTCCATGTCCGGCAGCACACAGGTCGAGCCCATGGCCATGCTGAACATGGCGAAGGGCAAGAAACAAGAGACCTCAACCTGACCCGGCTCGATGCCGTACATGGCCGCGATTCGGTCTGCCTGAGTCGAGAACATGCCGTGGGTATAGCGCACCCCCTTGGCTGGGCCAGTAGAACCGCTGGTGAACAGGATGGCCGCAAGGGAATCGGGTCCGGAATCGTGGTTCTCGACCTCTACGCCGGGCTTGAGGCAGGCACTGTACTGATGCCCGCCCCAGAACCAAGTCCAACCATTGACCGTGACCCGCTCCTGCACCGAAGAGAATGCGGCGCCCTTGATCTTGGAGAGCAACATGCCCTTGGGAATGGCGATGAGCGCCTGAGGCTGCACCTGAGCGACACAGCTCAGGAAGCCCTCCATGCCCATGCCGGGATCGATCAGGACAGGGACGCAGCCAAGCTTCCAGAGCGCCAAGCTGAGCTCGAAGAACTCAAACCCTGCCGGCACGAGCATCATGACGCGCTGACCGGGCTTGAGCCCGACTTGGTCTCGTAGACCTGCGGCAGCCGCCATCACGCGCTCATGCACCTGGGCGTAGCTGCGCTCAGACCACCCGCCGCCCTCCGGCAGAATCAGCGCTGGCTGTTGGGGGTCCCGGGCGACGTGCGCCTCAAATCGGGCGACAAAGTTGCTCATGGAACCTCAGAGAGCGGACGCGATGAATCGCTCCATTCGGGCAAGGAGGCGCTCTGGCACATCCTCAATCAAGTAGTGGCTGGCGTCTTCCCAAGCCTCGACCTCGGCCTTGGGGAAGCGGCGCTGCCACTCCTTTCGAAACTCTGGTGTGAAACACCAGTCCTGCTCTCCCCAACAGATCAGCATGGGCAGCTCGGAGAGCTTGGCCAGACCGTCCTCTACGCCAACAAGGGTGTCGTAGCTGGGGTGCTGAGGCTTGAGCGGGATGTCTTCCACAAAGCGCAGGGTCGCGATGCGGTTCTGCCAGTTGTCGTAGGGCGCGAGCAAGCCGGCCTTTACGGCTGGAGCCAGCGGGCGAACCGTCGTGCGCCAGCTCGCCGCCCATGCGAACCCATTGAAGCCGCGTACGGCCAAGGGACCAAAACCCGGAATCCGGCAGCTCGCGATGGAGGGCGGAATCTGCTTTGAGCGGAAGGCCGCAGTGTTGGTCACGACCAAGCGCTCAAAACGCTCTGAGAGCCGTCCAGCAACGCCCATACCGATGGCGCCGCCCCAGTCATGCACCACCAAGGTGACGCGCTGCAGGTCCAAGTGCGTGACCAGCTTCTCCAAGTTGGAGATGTGCTGCTCCAGCAGGTAGTCCCAGTCCTGAGGCTTGTCGCTCAACCCGCAGCCAATGTGGTCCGGAATGACGACTCGGAAGTCCCCAGCAAAGCGCTCGATCAGCGCACGCCAGTAGAAGGACCACGTTGGGTTGCCATGTACGGCCAGCATCACTGGCGCGTCCTTGGGCCCCTCGTCCAAGTAGTGGAGAGCACCGCCGTCGACCTGAAGGGTGTTGCCCTTCCAGGGGTAGAGCGCCTGAACTTGGGAAGGAAGGGGGCTCACCACTCCACACTCATCATCGCCACGTTCAGCCCGCTTCCAATGCCCATCATCGCCACGGTATCCCCGCGCGAGGCCAAGCCTTGATCCAGTGTTTTGGCCAGCGCGAGCGGAACTGCCGCGGCGCCGACGTTGCCAATCTCAGGGTAGATGGCCAGGGCACGCTCACGAGGGAGTTGCAGTGCCTTGATCACAGCCTCATGGTTGGCGCGACCAACCTGATGGAGTGCATAGCGGCTGATCCTGTCAGCCTGCAGTCCACGGTCCGAACGGAAGTCGTCAAAGGTGCGCTTGGCCAGACGAACCCCTTCGGCCAGCAAACGCGTGGGGTCCGTGGTCATGCCCTGAAGACCGCCGTAGCAAAGGTCACGGTGCTGACTGGCCGCCCGCTGCACACCACCCAAGAAGCGGTGCTGCGCCGTACTCAGGTCCCGGTGTACCAAGACCATAGCGACAGCGGCGGAGCCCAGGGTCAGAGTCGCCAGGTTGTCCTTGTAGGTCGACATGTCGGCGTTGGGCTGAGACAAGCGGGCCAAGGTGTTCTCAGTCACCTCGCGGCTGCTCTCGCCCGCGACCACGATTCCTACCCGGGCCTGTCCGAGCTCAATCATGTTGGCGACTACGCCCATACCGGACATGAAGCCCAAGCAAGCGTTGCCCACGTCGAAGTTCAGACAGCTGTCTCGCAGCCCCAGGCGACCGTGCACGTGACAGGCGACACTTGGCTCAAGCTGCGACTTGTAGACCGAGGTGCTGACCAAGACATCAACCTGGGAGCGCGCGATGCCCGCCAGGTCCAAGGCTTCCTGGGCCGCGTTGGCCGCCGCGGTCGCTGGGTCCTCTCCGGATGCCCAAACGCGACGCGCTTTGACGCCGGTGACCGTCTCTAGCCAGCCGGGACGAATGCCCATGCGACTGTAGAGCCCTGACAAGGCCCCCTCGATGGCGCTCGTCTGCAGCGACTGCGAGGGCAGCTCGTAGCGCAAGGCTTCAATGCAGACGTTTTCATAGCGCATGAAGCTCTCTATCCCCCGAGTGCCTTGCAGACAAGAGGCCTGACCTCGGGCATGGCGACAGGCCGGCAACACGAACTTGCGCCAACTGGCAACAAGCTTATGCAGGAGTCCTTGGAGCGCCCATGACACGCATCAGACAGAACCTTCCTGATCACGCCTCGGACCTGGATACCCGCGAGCTCGCCATCTCCCAAGTTGGGATTCGTGATCTCCGCTACCCGATCACTGTTTGGGACAAGGCCCGCCAATCTCAGCCGACCGTTGCAGATCTGGCCCTCTCGGTGCATTTGCCCGCAGACAAGAAGGGCACCCACATGAGCCGCTTCATTGAGATCTTGGAGGGACATCGGGGCGAGATCAGCCTGCACACCATCCCCGAGATCCTCCGCGAGATTCAGCGGCGACTGGAGAGCGATGCGGCATTCTTCGAGGCCCACTTCCCCTACTTCCTGGAGCGCACGGCTCCCGTTTCTGGAGCGCGCTCCCTCATGGAGTACGCCTGCGGCTTTCGCGCCGCCCTGAAGGGGGAGGATCTGCGCTTCGAGCTGATGGTCGACGTCGCCGTCACCACTCTGTGCCCTTGCTCCAAGGCTGTCTCGGAGTACGGCGCACACAACCAGCGGGGTCACGTGCGCGCTCGAATCACTCTGGGTGACATGGTCTGGATTGAAGACGTCGTCGACGCCATCGAGGCCTGCGCCAGCTCGCCTCTCTATGCCCTCCTCAAACGTGAAGACGAGAAGTGGGTCACGGAGAAGGCCTACGAGAATCCGCGCTTCGTCGAGGACCTGGCGCGGGATGTCACCATCGCCTTGCGCGCCCTACAAGGTGTAGAGGCGGTGCACCTTGAGGTTGAAAACCTTGAGTCGATACACAACCACTCCGCCTGGGCGGTGATCGACCCATGCGAAGTGGGCAGCCAACGCTGCACCAAGATCCAGCGCCCTCCGGATGCCGAACCCTTCGGGACTTGGCTGAGAAAAATGCGTGAAGCGCGCCACGAGTCCCAGCGTGGACTGGCCAATGCACTGGAAATCTCACCCTCCGTCTTGTCCCGAATCGAGACAAACCTGCGTCCAGCCCAAGACGACCTCCTGCACCGCTTGGCCAAACACTGGGCGATCGATCACTTGCAGATCGCTCTCCGAGCACGTGCTTTGCCGCCGCACTGCCTAGACCGCATTCAGGCCGACCCTGAGGGCTTTCTCGCATGGGTCAATGCCCAATCACCCGAAAGCCTGACAGCACAAACATAGGGAAAGAGACGAACATGGTTGACAGCCAACCCCCAGAGCCGCGAATGATCGTTTCGGCAACCCATTTCAACGGCACACTCAGGAGGCACCCTTGAGCGGCAATTCCACGGCTCCGGTCCTACTTGTAGGCAAAGTGGTCGACACTGCCGATCCCGACAAGCTTGGCCGCGTCCAAGTGAGCGTCCATGGGTTCACCACGCAGACCAAGTACCCCTGGATCCGTATGGTTCAGCCCCATGCATCCAAGAAAAGCGGCTTTGTCTGGCTGCCCGAAGTCGACGACGAAGTCGTTGTACTGAAGGGAGGCACTGAGATGATGATCATGGGTTCGGTCTACAACGGCGTCAACGTGCCGGAGAATGTGCCCGAAGCCACTGACAAGAACATGTACAAGCAGATTCGCACGCCGACCAACCACTTGCTCCAGTTCTACGACGACGAAGGCAAGGGATGGATCACCATCGTCAGCGGTGATGAAAAGAACTTCATCAAGATCGAAGAGGAAACCTCCACGATCACGATCGAGTCCGCTGAGACGCTGGTCGTCAAGACCAAGGTCGTGACGGTTGACTGCGAAGAAGCCACGGTGACCGCCAGCAAGTCGGCGACCATCGATACAGACACGGCCCTCGTGAAGGCCGGAACCGAGATCGTCGCTAAGGTCGGAGGCAACAAGATTGTCATCGACTCAGGAGGAGTCGTAATCAAGGGCTCCATGGTGAAGATCAACTAATGCTGAAAGCCAAGCTCCTATCTCACAGCTACTCCCTCTCGACCCGTATGGGTCGTGCAGCGCGTGCCGTGACGGAGCAGGCAGCTCGGCAGGATATTCTTTACGGCGACAACCACGCCGTGAAGCACCCACTTATGGCGCTCAGGACCCAGATGGACATGGGACCCGCGCGCCACGCACTTAGCCAGATCGTCGTCAGCGGCGAGATGGTAGTATTCCCACCCTTTGGAAGGCTCCCTGGGAGCCCTCAGAAACCCGAGAGCGCTTAGCTTTCTCACCCTCAACCTGAAACGGAGCACTGAATGCCGGAGTACAGGACACCAGGCGTATACATTGAGGAGATCTCTACCGGACCACGTCCGGTTGCGGCTTCCTCAACCACCGACACCGGCTTTGTCGGAGTCATCACCATGCCGGGGAATTTCCTCGCGGGACGCGGCCCTGCCGCCGGGATGTTCCTTCCCGCCGCTGAAGAAAAGGCGATGCTGGCATGGAACCGTGCCCTGGCATTCCGCCCTTTGCTCACCGATGGTGGTGACGATGGCGCAGCCAAGGACCCCAAGGCCAAGGCAAAGCCTGCCTCGGGTAACGATTTCGAGCAGCTCGTCGCAGAGATCCTGCCTGGTGCATGGAAGGCCGATGCGCCTTCCGACACCGGTGCAGTGGTTCTCCGTGACGACAAGGGCAACTTGCTCCGCATTCCTGCGCGCAAGAGTCTGCTGAGCGTTGCTGTCGATGAGAAGGGTGCCACGAAGTGGGACCTGGCTTTCGGCGCCAACCAGCAGCACATCATGGAGATGATCGCCGTCAACGCTATTGAGCAGGGCATCGGTCACACCGGAAGCATCAACGCTGTGGACCCAGCCGCAAAGCCCATCTCGGTGGACATTGCTGCAATCCAGAAGCGTCTGCAGGGAACCGCCCCAGCCATCACCGGCATGGACGGCTTCGAAGCATGGATGAGCGATTTCGCTTGCGATGTCTTCAAGCAGATTCTCGTTGATGCCCAGAAGGGCATGACCCCCACCAAGGCCGAATTGGTCTGGCGGACCCTGGGCAACGGCGCCAAGAAGTCTTGGCTGACTTGGCTTCGCCAGCACCCAGGCATGAAGCGCTTTGAGCTCAGCGTCAATGGCTTCTTCTCCAACGGTGGCAAGACTGCATTCTTGGCGATGGCCGTTCAGCCACATGGTGCTGCTGGTCCCGACAAGCGTCGCTTCTTGGAAGACAGCTTCGACGGCGTCGCCGCTGTCGCAATGCTGGCTGCCCCGGGCCTCGAGTTCGGTTGGCAGCAGGCTATCCACGAGTACGCTGGTCCTCGCGGCCGCGGGGACATCTTCGCCGTCCTCGAGACCCCGCGCTACCTCCTCACCAAGGAGCCCTTCGGCACCAAGCTCGACCAGTTCCGCTGGACCGAGGGTGACAGCCCCTACGAGGTCGGAGTCCTTGAGACCCTCTCCTCCCCGGCTATGACCGAGCTGCGCTTCAACGGCTACTCCGCCGATGCACTCTTGGACCGCTGTGTTCCTCGCGACGATTCCGGCTACGGTGCTGCATACGCACCATGGCTCGTCGTGGACAACCCCAGCTCCACCAGCCCATCCGACAAGTACATCATCATCCCTCCCTCGGGACACGTTGCTGGCGTTATCGCTGCAACCGACCTGAAGGCTGGCGGTGGCGTGCACAAGGCACCTGCAAACGAGCAGATGATGGGGGTCGCTGAGCTGACCACCAACATCAGCGACAAGGAGCAGGGCGCACTGAACATGAAGGGTGTCAACATCATCCGTCATCGTCCAGGCGCTGGCATCCGCATCTGGGGTGCTCGCACCACTGCTGCAGACGCACTGTGGATGTACATCAACGTTCGCCGTCTCTTCTTGTTCGTCGAGCGTAGCGTCAGAGATGCTGTCCAGTGGGCCGTCTTCCTGCCCAACAGCGACAGCACCCGCTCCGACCTCAAGACCACCATCAGCTCCTTCCTCTACAGCTTGTGGAACCAGGGAATGCTTGATGGTCAGACTTGGGACGAGGCTTTCTCCGTCCAGTGTGACCGCCAGAACAACCCCGATGTGGATGTCCGTTCCGGTATCCTCACCGTGGACGTTCAGATTCGTCCTCTCTACCCCGCCGAGTTCATCCGCATCCGCTTCTCGCAGGCACCGATGCAGACCGACGCAGGTTAGGCCATACTTTAGGCAGCCAGCTTCTGGCTGCCTAAACTTGGGTGTGCTGTCTGGTACACCCCTTTTTGTCCAAGCAACCCTCCTAATTTTAGAGGTTTACAATGTCCAACCCAACAAACAACTACATCGGGTCCTTCCACTTCCGGATCACCGTCGAGGGCATCAACGATCCCCTGGACGGCTTCATGAAGGTGAGCAGCATCACCTCCACGACCGAAAATGTGGACTTCAAGCACGGTCTGGATTCCAGCGTGCGCAAGGCCCCCGGCCGGACCACTTTCGACGACGTGACCCTCGAGCGCGTGTACTCCGGCCTGGACGAGTTCTACGCCTGGCGTCAAGCTATCGAGGCTGGCAACATCGACCGTCGCACGATCTCCATCGAGTTCCTGCGCAGCGATCACAGCACCATGCGTCGTTACGTCCTGCTCAACGCTTACCCCTCCAAGTGGGAACTCCCCGCCATGGATGCATCGGGTAGCCAGGCTGCAGTGGAGAAGATCACCATCTCCTCCGAGAAGATTCTGCAGCTCGAGTAGTAGCGTTTCATGAGACCCAGGCTCTTGTCTGGGTCATCCTTCGGGGCAGCCTCTTGGGGCTGTCCCGCTGGACATCAAGGTGGTCGGGGCAGTCCCTCGGCCATCTTGATGTCTTGCGCTCCTTTCATGGAGCAGTCAGAACTTTGTTCAGCGGAGATCGACCAGATGAGCAAGAAGGTGACCTCGTATCGGGAGAAAGTTGCTCTCCCCATTGGCTACGAGGACCCGATCAGCAACGAGCTCTTCAAGGAAGCCGAGATTCGTCCCGTCACTGGCGGCGACGAGCTCTACATCGGCATGTCCCCTGAGTACAACAAGAACCCCAATGATCTGATCTACAAGACCTTGCTCTTGGCACGCTGTGTCACGAAGCTTGGACCTCGTGGATTGGTCACCATTGACGACATCACCCGCCTGCATGCGCAGGACGTCAGGGCCCTGGAGTACGCGATTTACCGCGTGACTTACGGCCAGGACGCCATCCCCGAACCGGATGAATCGGATCCATCGGGATGACTGTGGCCTACCCCATTGACCAAGTACGGAGCGAGGTGGCCTTTATCGCCTACCACCTCCACTGGAGCTTGGCCGAAATCCTGGAATTACCACACCGGGAACGCGTTGAGTGGGTAGGTCAAGTCAGTACAATCAATCGGCGTGTCTTGAACTCGGAGAGGTAGATTAGCGTGACTCCCCAACTGCCAGCGATCCCACAACGGGTCAGCGTAGCGGTCGGTAGTGTGCACTCGGGGCAACACAACCCCGGTGCCGCGCCGTTGCTTTTGGTTGGGATTGCCCCGCCGGACTACCCCTCCTTGGCTCAGCTCTACCCGCAGAATCTTCTGCGGGCGACCAAGGGCGGAACAACCTTAGGCGCGGAACATATCCGCCTCGGGACTGCGAGCAGCGCACGGCTGCTTCCAGGTTTGGATGCATCCGCACCCTCTCGACTCAAGGACAGCGTCCAGCTCGCACTGGCCGGCGGTGCACCGCAGGTCGATGTTTTGCTGGCGCGAATCCCTGGTCTGATGCCATGGGACCTGGACGACGACGACTTCCAGACCACCATCGACAGCATGCTCTTTCACCAGCCTGGCGCAGTTCTGGTCTTCCCAGACTTAGGTGGACCAAGTTCCATCGGACCCGGAACGGATCAGGGCATCGTCACCCGCCTCAAGCGCATGGTGCTCGCGACGCGGAAGCTCTCCCGTAGTTGGCCGGAGCGCTACCAAGTTGCCTGCATCGACTTGCCGCAAGCGCCACCAAACGAGCTTCGCGCTGCGATGACTCGACTCATTGGAATCGACGCCGCACTCGTCGCATGGGAAGGCGCGCCTCATCGCCTACAAGCACATGGTTGGCGCTCCGGCGCCGCCTTGGTTGGTAGCGCCTTGGCCGCGAGCCGAAACCAGATGAGTGCCCCTCTCGTTGGACGCCGTCTCGTGTTGCCAGGGGGGCGTAGGATTCCTGTGGCCGAGCGCATGGTTCAGCTCCGCCTGACCCGCGAACGCCAAGTCCGCGACCCACTAGAAGACTTTCAGGTCCGTCTTGCAATCCGCCGCGGTAGCGAGCACGCCAACATCGAGAGCGAGGGCAGCTTCCGCCGCCCCCTCGGTGAGTGGCCCTTGCCCTGCCTGCGCACTGTAAAGACGATCAACCAGCGTGTGCAGCAGTCGGCGGAGCAGCTGCTCTTTCGAAGCGCAGACGCGACCCACGCCATCGCCCTCCAGACCGCTCTACAAGAAGCCCTGATGCCCTTTGTGCGCAGTGGCATCATCGAGCCGGGTCCAGGAGGAGGTCCTCCCGAGATTGAAGCAAGAGCCGACGCGAACCCCACGGCACCAAACCTAGGCGCAAGAATTAGCCTACGTCTGGTCCCATGGCAGCGGGCGGTAAAGGTGAATGTCTCACTCAAGCCGGGCGAATCGCCCGATGTAGAGGTGTCCTGATGGCCGATATGTCCAACCCGGAGTGGTCCTCCATTAACGAGCTCATTGAAGCCTTGGTCAGTGACCAGGTCAGCAACGAGAAGCGGGAGATGACCGACGATGAAAAGAGTCGCGTAGCAGACATCGTGAAAGCGATGCTGCCGCAAGCAAAGGAGCTAGAGACTTCTGCCCTCTTGGGCAAGATTGAAGAAGCTGAGACAGCAGAGCTAGAGTCACGAGCCATCGGTGCAGCCGATTGGGGTGCGATCGACACCGAGCTAGAGACTTTGGCAGAAGCTGGAGAGATCACCAACTCTGAGGCGACCCCCCTTGCCCCCAAGGCTCGCGGAAGCGTCGGCGTCACCGATTTCTTGGCCAAGATGTTCCCGATTCATCCGGGGTACAACTTTCACGTCCTGATGGGTATCAACCCAATTGGTGAATTCGCTGCTGTCTCCGGGATCGAAGTCACGCACACCCCCTTCGAATACCAAGAAGGTGGCAAGAACGACGGCCCCCATCTGCTGATGGACAAGCACGGATACGGTAAGGTCACCCTCAAATCTGGGCTGATCTGGGACGTACAGTTCTCGATGTGGATGAACTCGCTGACGCCAGGAACCAAGTTCAAGAAGTCCGTCACGGTCATTCACTTGGACCGCGAGCACATTCCAATCCGCATCTATCGGATGGGTGGTGCAGTTCCAGTCAGCTGGAAGGCCCCAAACATGGACAGCATGAGCAGTGCCGTCTCCGTTGATGAGCTGACCTTCGCCTTCGAGTCCCTCACAACCATCCCAGTGCCGCCTCTCGGCGCCTTGTTTTAGGAGTTCCCCATGTCCGATCTCTTCGGCGGTGGCGCCGCTTCCGACAAGGCAAAGATCCACTGCTTGGACAACGCTGACTGGACCGTCACCGCTCAGTTCAATCCCACTAGCTTCAAGTACACCCGGGCGACCGAGTGGACTCTGGAGCAAAGCATCGGCTTCAGCCATGCGTGGCAACGCATGGCCTTCAAGACGGGCAAGATCGATGAGCTGGACGTCACGCTTCTCTTTGACGAGAGCGAGGACACCAGTGACGCGACCGCTGCTGATTTCTTGCCGAACATGGCTGCGCTGGCCCCTCCTTCCATGCAGGGCGCTCTTCCGGCTTCCATGAAGCCAACTCCTACGGAGAAGGACGCTTTGGCGCTCGTGGGCGCACTGCACAACCTGACCATGCCCGTGAACTTTGGAAGCGCTGACAAGCCGGAGATTCGTCCTCCAGCAGTCTCCTTCGTTTGGGGCAAGTTCGAGTTCCAGGGCTTCATCACCAGCCTCTCCAACGAGGTCCTCCTCTTTGATGAGGCAGGTGGCGCTCGCCGTGTGAAGAGCACCCTGAAGCTTCAGGGTCACGCTCTTGGACGGGCCGAGTCCATTGATGACCTGATGGACGCCAAGTACAAGGCCGAAGTCAAGACAGCCGGTGGTGGAATTAGCGCAGCGACCAAGGGTGACCGCAAGGGCATCCTCGCTGACCTGCTGAAGTAGGAGCAAACATGTCCACTTCTGCAATCCCCCCTTGGTTCGAACTGAAGCTTGCTGGGACCGCTCTGTCCGAGGCGATGCTTCCGCATTTGAACCGTGTAGAGATGAGCGAGGCTGTCTCCACGCTGGACACGATCACAATCGAGTTCTCCGTACCTATGACGGCTGCTCGTTACGACCTGATCAAGACGCTCAAGGCGGTTCCTGGTCAGGACTACAGCTTCAAGTGTGGTTCTGCCGGCAAAGAGTCGAAGGAGTACACGGGCATCATCATGACCGTCGCTCACAGCCTTAGCCGCGACTCAATGCTCAAGATCACGCTCACCGGCGTTGACGAGTTGGTGAAGCTCAAGAACGCGCGTCTCCCACAAGCCGAAGGCTGGGAGACGCTCAAGGCCGCCCTGGACAAGATGGCAACCGATGCCAACATCAAGGGCGGCGTGGAGCTGGTTGACTTCCAGGCGACCGAGAAGCCGATCTTCCAAGAGGGCAAGGAAGACCTGAAGTTCATCGCGGACTTTGCCCGGGTCAACGGCTTCGCGCTGCGTGTGGTCGACACCAAGCTGAAGTTCATTCCACTCGCTGTTGACCACGCTGGTTCTGCCCAGACAGTGGCCTGGGACAGCGACCTGGTCTCGATGGGTATCACCACCGACATCAGTGACGTCTACGGGAAGGCTCAAGCTGTCACCTACGACAGCAAGACCGCTGAGGACGTGACGGTAGACGCCGACAAGTCCACCCTGAAGACAATCTCAAAGGGCAAGACGGGTGCGGAGTACGCCTCCGTTCCTTTTGGTGACCGACTGATCTTACTGCCGAACAAGGTTGACCAGGAGTCCTCTCAGCTCACCCAAGAGACCGAAGGGAAGCTGCAAGAGTCCAACATGAAGTTCCTGAAGGGCTCCATGACACTCTATGGACGCCCCGACGTATACGCCGGCTCGACCATCGAGGTCACTGACGGATACTGGCCCTTCAAGGGTGTCTTCTTCGCGGAGCAGGTAAAGCACACCATTGCCCCAGGGGCTGGTTTCAAGACCACGGTGACCATCGCCTCTGACAGCCTGCCACCGGAGCCCTAGTGAAGAAGCGACTCCAGAACAGCGTGCCGCTCGGCGCGATGCGTCCTTATCAGAGCACCGAAGAGGCTCTGATAGACCGCATCAGCCTTGTGCTCCAGACTCGGCCCGGCCAGATCCCCTGGCGCCCCGAATTTGGATGCCAGCTGGAAGGAATGCTGGGCGCGCAAGCTTCCGGCGGACAAGTCGTTCAGGCCCGCTACGCCGTGGAGCAGGCCCTGGGGCGTTTTCTTCCAGACATCGATGTAGCGGGCGTTCGCGTCCGTGCAGTACCCATTGAAGGGTCCCGCGACCGCTTCAAGCTCGCAGAGATTCCCATCGCCGAGCGGGCCCTTGTCGGGGCCGGCGCCGGAGCGGTGCTCCAGGTTGATGTAGACATTGAAACCGACGCCGGGATCTTGACGATCCAGGCCCTCGTCGAGAACTGAGGAACCCCAGTGCGCGTACCCCCCCCCGGACAACTCAAGCTCGACCGAGACGAACTCCTGCGCGACGTGCAGGACCGTCTCTCCCAGATCCAGCCTAGCCTGGCCGAGGGTGCCCATGACCCAACGGATCCCGCTTGGCTGATGCTCGAGCAGGCCGCGTGGATGCTCGAGATGATGTCCGAGCAGCTCGACCAGTACCCCTTTGCCGTAGTTCAGCACTTCGTGCACATGATGGGCGGCCACCTGCTCCCAGCTCAGCCAGCGCTCGGTGCATTGGTCGTTGAGCCCTCGATTGAGGGCGCAATGACTCACAGCCGTGCGCTACCAAAGAAGTACCGCTTCTTCACCAAGCAAACGGAAGAGACGGACATCGTCGCCTTCGTGCCCGCAGAGTCCGGGGTGATGCTGCGCAACAGCAGCTTCGTCTCGCTGGCAGAGCTTGAAGGTGGGCTTCTGTTCACCTCCGGCCAGCCCATGGGCAGCAAGGGACTCGCAGCTCAGCAAGCCAAGCTCTCGGAGCGCCTACCGGCCCGAGTCTTTGACCATGAGCGCGTCGAGTTCATTCTCGTCACGAACAACGTTGAGAAGCTGAAAACCAGCCTTGAGGCGGTACTCAAGCGCTTCGACGAGAAGCAGCTGGGCTGGCTCCGCATGGAGCTTCAGGTCAAAGGCAAGGACCGCATTGTCTTGACCGCTCACCCAGACGTCTCCAAAGCCTTTGAGGAGGCTGCGCCAACGGGCCTGACGCCACACGGCGACTTGATCGGAAACTGGGGCTCCCTGGACAACAGCACTTGGACCCCACAGGTCTTGGTCAGCAACCACCCCATGGTGCCGGCTACGATGCGCAACCGACGGCCCCTGCCCGGCCCGGAGGAAGGGACTTTCTTGATCCCCGACCTTCCGGAGAACCTGGACACTGCGGACTTGTTGATTCGCCGGGCGCAACCCCTGCCCGCCCCCGTCGTCGAGGCCATCTGGACCACGATCACAAACATGGACACCCGCTTGGCTCCCATGAAGCCATCGGTGAAACGATACTTCGGTCACTCCGTCGACACCGGCGTTCCCCAGCCGGTGTGGGTGGGTCCGAGCCTGGAAGCTGGAATCTACAGCCAGCTTCGCCGTGGAGACGTGACCAGCGTCGCTCACATACGCCTCGACGGCAGCAAGGAGCTGGACACATTGCGTGTCGGAATGCTGCTGGCAGACGGCAGCAACCCAGACGACTTGCCGGTCTTCCGGGCCTTCGGGATTCTGGAAGACGGCAGCATGACCCGCGACTCCCTGAAGGTTCGTGTGGCTTGGCGTCTTCCTTGTCCTCCAAAGAAGCGCGGTGGTCGGATGGAGCTCATGGTCGCTCTCGACATCACCACTCCCAAGGAGTGCACCGAGCTGCTCTTCGCCATCGAGGGGCGTCCTCGTGGGCTGTTCACCAACACTGTCTTGGTGATCAACGCACCTCCAATCACCGATGGTCGCACCGTCACGGTGGAGCGGAACGTCCCTGAAGGGATCAGCCTCCTCTCTGAGGATTTGGTGACCTCACAGGTGATGGCGCGTCTGATTGACGGCCCCCTCCCCAGAGATGTGACACGCGTCCTGCGCGACTTCCCACTCTCGAACTTCCACATCGAGGGGCGAGAGTCCATCGAGGACTTCAACGGCGTCCAGGTTGACCCCAGCGCTGGCGAGATGACCCTGAACGCGCCGGACCAGAACGGCAGCCGCCGCACGCTGCGCCCCGGTACAAGCATCTCGTTGGAGTGGTACCGCAACACGGACGGCGCCGGCGGTGAAGTCCCCGCCGGGAGCATTCAGCTGGTTGAGCAGGAGATGACGGCCAATCCCCGCATCTTTGCCTGCACCAACCCGGTTGGTACGACCATGGGTTCAAGCCGGGAGACGGAGACCAACGCCACGAGCCGTCTCTTCGCACCAGGAGCCGGAACTGCAGTTCTGCCCGCAGACTTTGAACGCCTGGTTCGCCAAGCCTTGGGTAGCCGAGGACAAGACTGGGTGGTCCGAATTTGGACCTACTCCGAGCGCGCCTTGGCCACGAGTCACCTCTGGCCGTCCGTCGGCCCCGGAGAGGACGAAGACCAAGAGACTGCCAGTCTCCGACGAAAGCTGGACAACGCCGGCCCAGAGCAGCTGCTCGTTGTGCTGGGTCCCAATGACAGCCTCATCGCTGACGATGACCTCGACTGGGCACGTCAGGCAATTCAGCAGGAAATCCAGCGCCAAGCTCGACGGGTGCCGACCATTCGAGGCGCCATCGTGACGCGTTTCTGGCCTCTGACCATGGTTGGCGCCGACCGCCAGGACCTTCACTTCCCCTGCTTCGATGCGACGGATCTGGACGGGCAGCTTCGAGACCCGACTGGTCGCTTGGACGCTCCCCCAAGAGTGACCGTTCTGCTGAATGCTGGCGTCGTCGGTATTGAGCGCGTGCGGGGCCTTCAGTGAGGCCAGATCTTGCAGCACGGGTCGCTGACCTTGAATGGGCGCACCGACAAGCGGCGGGTACCCTCAACGCCCTTGATTGGGTGGATAGCAATCTAGACCCAAACATCCCCGCGTTCACACAAATAGCAGAGGGTGAGCAGCGTCTGTTCTCACATCTGCCTTACGCCGTGTTCTTGCCGACCGTCATGACCAACGCAGCCATTCAGGCTCAGCGCGACGGTCAGGCCCCGATGCAAGAGGCCTTGTTGCTGCTCTTCGCACGCATGGAGTGGCTGGTTTCCAACCGCCGCCGCATGTGGAGCCCCCTAAGCCCACTGCCGAAGATGCTCGCCACATTGGTTGAAGCATTCGGTGTCGACCAAGACTTGCACCGCGAGGATCCTGAGATCCTGGCCCGACTCGCTGCCCAGTTGCCTCTATGGCACCCGTGGCGTGGAACGGTTGAGCGGGCCAAGGAGGTCCTCGAAAGCACCGGGGATCTGCCTCAAGCCGAAGGGACCTACACCCTTGGCACCGACGGACCAGCCCCTAAGATCCTCGCAGATGAGGTGTTTGTCTGTCACAGCTCGACCTGGTGGGATGAGCGTAGTCTCCCTGACAGTGCAGCTGCGTATCGAATCGAATCAGGCGTTTTGAAATTTCAGAATGCTGCCTCCGAGCAACAAGTGCCCCTGCGATGCGAAGATCTGCTCCTTGAGTGGGATCCTGAGCGTCCACTCCCCCGCCAGCTGCTGCGTTTGCTTCCGACATGGGTGGTCGTCCGCCTGGTCCTTCCCTCTGAGAGCCGCAAGTGAGACACAACTCCGTATTTCGCCCCGCCGAAGGCGCTATCCTGGATCTCGAGAGCCTTCAGGCAATCGCGACCGGTGAGAACCGCCTGATGTCCACATTTTTGGACTGGGCTTGGCCTTCCTCCAGCGGCTTGGTCCTCTCGGGCCTTGAGCTCGATGGAGAGTGGACCAGCGGTGGTCCTCCTGGCACCGTTCGCCCAGACTCCCGCGCAGACACTGCTGTGGTCAGTCCTGGTCAAGCCATCGTCACCAGCAGGAGCGGTCGCCGTTACCTGCTGTCCGTCGACAAGGCGCTCGAAGTCAAGTGGCCTACAGCAGCAGGCTCCGCAGTGCGCGGTGTCTTGGCGCTGGTCCCACAGGTTGACGCCCCTTCCAAGAGCAAGGCCAATGTCGCGCGCGAGGTCGTCTCGGCCCGCCTCGGCTTCGTCAAGCCCGACCGGATGGACGATCCACACCTATTGCCTCTCGCCATCTCCCTTGGCAATGGCAAAGACTGGATCACCGACCTGCGTCGTGTGTGGCCACCAGACCACACCGCAATCCAGAACCTGCTCAAGCAGTTCGAGCAGCTGGAACAGACCATCTGGCGTGCTGAGCCGGAAGGCTCGGTCTGGGACCGACAAGTCCTGGGCCGCAACTGGGTTCGCTACCAAACGGTAGCTGCAGCGGCGCTTCAGTCCGCACGCATGAACATCCAGATGCGGCCTTCTACCACTCTCGAGCGGATCCGACTGTTGACCGCACTGTATGACCAGCTCAACCGATCGGTAGAGCGTGCAGCCAACGAGCTCTTGCAGTTCGCCGGGGCGACCGAGGAAGCTAGTCCCTACTCCGCGCTTACCGGAGGGCCTGGAGGAGATTCCAAGTGAGTGGGCCGGATCCCGTAAAGGCACTGGGAACTTGGCGTGCCGTAGAAGCTGGCTATGAAGCTGGCATACCTCTCGTCCTCACGGGCGTGGCTTGGTTTACGATCTCCAAGCTGTTCACGACTCCATCTCCCATTCGTCCTCCGACGATGGTGGAGCTGGGCGTTGTCCTGGGTGCAGCAGTAGCGCTGACCGGTTGGACCATCTCCCGTCAGTTCTTCCTGCTCCGACGCAGGAACCCTTGGCAGATGATCTTGGTCTCCATCATCTTCAACGGCGTGATCCTGTTTGCGCTGCCAAGGCGTATTGCCAGTGGCTTTGAAGAGAAGTGTGCAGAACTCGGCGGCGCTGTTCTGGCCTCTACGGACATCGTGACTGAGTTGGCTGGCGCGACCGTCTGCCAAGTCGGTGGTGTTCCAGGGAACCCTTACCTGCCGGGCGTCTTCTTCCGCCCTCCCTTCCCGGACAGCATTTCACCGCTGTTGTGGGTGATCTTCATCTTGATTGCCGCCGTGTCGGTCTTGGGCTTCCGCGACAAACGCCTTCGGCCCACGACCTTGAGCAGCCGTCTCTTCGACAGCCTCCGACTCGCACCAGCCATGGGAATCAAGTCCTCCGCTGGCAAGCCGAAGGCGGAGCCCGACAGCGTTCAGGCATGCAACAACGCGACTTTCTGGGGCGAGGCCTGCGGCCAGCTCTACAGCGGCGACAAGAAGTGGCTGCCCGGTGAGCGCTGCGTGCGCTGCCATCAGCCTTTCCAGAAGTGCAAAGCCGAGCTGACATTCACCGTCGTGACTCTGTTCAACGGTGACGTCGACGTGCTCAACGGCCTTGAGCGCATGGACACCAACGCCTGGGCACGCGGGGGGCCAATCCCTCCGGACGGTCGCATCTCTGGCCAAGAACGCTGGGTCACTTTGGGCAGAATCACACTGCCGTCGGTGATCACCGTCGCCCAAGCCCTCAGCTTGGTGCACGACAAGCTCAAGGATTGGGAGAGCTCCGCGAACGGCGATGAGAAGGAAGCAGCCAAGCTCGCCATGACCCGAGCCAGCCGAATCTCGGCGTGGATCTGGTTTGGTCGCGTGAACCACCTGCTGACCTACGCAACGCCCACAAGGCGCGCCAACCTGGCCATTGGACCGATGCGTCTGAAGGACTTGGTCCCCCACATCGGGGAAGACCTGACCCTCCAGCTCGACATCGGCCTGTTGCCCTTGGATCTGTGGACCGGCTCCAAGATGAGCTTCTCCGACAATCGCGCACCGGCGCTCCAGAACAGCCACTTCACGATGTGGATTCCCGTGAGCCCCCCCAAGGCCACCAAGAAGCGGCAGGGCCTTTGGGTTCCCCGCATCGAGGGTGACGCACTGCGCGCGTGGATCTCCACAGATCGCCTCAAGCAAGAGGACGAAGAAGCCGCTGGCTCCATCCCCCTCGCATATGCCAACCGCCAATCCGCTCGAGAGGACCTGACGCCTCCCGAGGAGATGAAGCCCAGCGAGGGCTCTTTGGACCTGGTTCGGCTCCCCATGAACAAAGCCGGCGCCGAGCCCATTATGGACCGCGGCGTGGGCGACTCAATCGCTGAGTGGGCCTGGCTGGAGTGGGAGCAGATTGAGCTCATCCGTCAGCAGGCACTCGTCTTGGTTGAGACCCCGGTGGAGCGCAGCTAATGGCCTCCTTTATCCTGGCTGGCCCCTTCCCTTTCGATGAGAAGAACGCCACTTCCAGCGCTCGAAATGCCCTCTCTGAGGTCAACATTGCGCTCAAAGAGCGTGAAGGTCGAGGTGTTCTGGATCAGCCCTCTTCGGGCGCGGAAGCAGGCATCTACATCATCGTCGATCTGCGCGATGAGCCCGCCATTGGCGGCTTTTGGCTGGTTCACGGACCAAACTACCTGGAGACAGGCCCCGCAGGCCCACCAGACAAGGTTCCGCCACTGGTGGCCCACTTGCTGGATGCCGCCACGGAGGAAGTTTGGTGGAAGAACCTGCTCGTCGCCGGACGCGTTGGGGACACTTGGCGACCCCGTGTCGTGCTGGAGTGGCCAGGTTTCTTGGCCTCGCGCAGCCAACTTCCCCCTCCCGGTGTTCCGACCAAGACCATCTCCGACGAAGAAGCCGGAAGCGGTGAGGCGGAAGGCTGGATGGACCCTGTCTCCTTCATGGAAGAGGAGGTCGGCGGATTCTACGGGGAGGCGGGTGGCTTCTTCGGAGACGACGGTGCGCCCGATAGCGGCGACTACTGGGGTGATGAGGTTCAGCCGGAGCACGCAGATGCGGAGCCCGATGCACCGACCAACGCCACCAAGACCAGCGCCGATTTGGAAGACCCATGGCAGGGCCTTCCACTGCAGCGTGGCTTGGTCTGCGTCGTCAAGGGCAAGCTGACCTACGACCAGAAGGCCCACGTCGGCACCTTCGACGTCATCAACTGGGGCGTCTGGCGCGACGGCATGCCTCGCCAGATGACCCCGATGGCCAGCTGGATGGACGACGAAGGCCTGGACGAGGCTCCAGAGTCTCACGGTTGGGGCTCCCCCCTGGAAATGCCAGGCGGACGGGTCGCATTCCCCATCACAGGCTGGCTCACCCGGGACCTCGAGGCATGGCCGGCACAGCCCGGTGAGATCGCTGCAGGCGCCTTGACCGAACGCGACGTCAGCAATCCAATCCGTCAGAAAGTCACGCTCGCTTTTGCGTTGACTGCAGGCAACTTGGCGTTGATCTTCTTCATGGCCGTGGCAGTGGCCTTCTTGGCCAAGCCCAAACCCCAGGCCACGCCCCCAGCGCCCACCCTGGCGCCTCAGCCTGCCTTGAGTCTCTGCTCGGCTGACCACGCTGCATTCGTCAACGAATTCCGATGCCAGGTTCGCCGCATGGCGGACGGTGCGGACCCAAGTGATCCGGATTGCGGAGACATCGGCCCCAGCGCGGGTCCAAGCTTTGACGATCTACAGGCGAGCTACTGCGGCCTGCTCGACCGGCAGCAAGACGGCCAGCTTGGCAACTACCCTTGGCTCCCTCCCAACGACGCTGACCGCAAGTACAACTACGCGCAGCTCGCTGCCGCGCAGGCTTGCTTCAATGTTCTGGACAAGCCCCACGCCTACGCTCAAGAGTGGGACTACGACATGTCCCTGGAGGCCCCGGTCTCTGACCCTGAGCGCTTCCTGGCCGACAAGGCCCTGGGAATTCAGCCCCTCATCGTTTTGATGGGCGACTTGGACCAGGCATGCGAGACCTACCGGAGCCGCCTGGAGTACACCATCGAGGGCGGCGTCATCGCCAGCCACGTTGGCTCTCCCACAGCTGAGGATCCAGAGCTCACCAAAGAGTCTGAGGCCGCCAAGCTGCGTCGTGCCGTTGTGGCCTCGGCAACCTCCGACCTCCCTGAGAAGATGGCCAAGTGCTTCCGCTATGGCAGCTCCGAAGGCGTCGGCGGTGACCGCTACCAAGAGCTCTGCGGTGAAGTGGACGCTCGGGACAGCTACTTCAATGGCCTGAAGGTCTGGCAAGCTCTGAGCGGAGATCCCGCAGAAGACCGAGATCTGGTCCAGCGCTACGCCCAAGCCCGCTTCGGTACCGATGGCATGGGTGGCGCACCCGAGGTCTGGCAGTGCCACGAGAAGCTCAACACCGGTGAGCCGAGCTTTGACCGCCGCATGGTCCTCTGGTCGCAGTACGCGCCGGAAATCAGCGGCTCAGGCTACGACCCATCGGGCAAACGGGCCGTCAAAACTCAACTCAACTTCGACGCGATTTTCCGCGATATCGATGAGAACAGCAACACTGCGCCTGGCGTGTGTTGGGAGCTCATCGAGAAGCGAGCCGGTGCCTACCAGCCGGTGCATCCGCTCTTGGGTGAATTGGACGAAGGCTCTTGGGTCAGCGCCGAGCAGCAGCTGTGCGCACAGGTTTGTGCCTCCCGCTACAAGGTCAAGACCAGTGAGAACCAGGACTACTGGGTCACACAAGACAGCGACCTGGGGTCTTGCATCCGCAGGGATCCGACCAACCCGGATCCCAGCGCCGCACCACGCGCTCGCCGGGGTAGCACCGACCGACTGCTGCTTCCCTGGAACCAGAGCCGCAGTCGCTGGCTCGTAGACAGCGAGCAGACTCCAAAGGTTGAGCGCTGTTCGGGCAACAAGCCTGGAGCTTGGCTCCCCTACCCATACGGTGGCGGCGCCCGCGGCAGCGGCAACGACGAGGTCTGGATTTGTCCCACAGCGGCCCAAGTCTGCGCCTTCAACCTCATCGCACAGAACTACATGCCCGCTGGCGACACGGGCTACCTGGTCGGCTCTCGGTCTCCCCGTTCCTGGGCTGGCGAGACCAACACAAGCAGCCAGATTGCAGGCGGCTACGCAGGCAAGGGCCTGGCCGCGACCGCCGCAGACAACCTGAGTAGCTACGGTCGCTCTCGCTCCAAGAACACTTGCGGTCATGCCGCAGCACAGTGCTTCACGGGCCTGATGCTCCAGACGATGGGTCGAGACAACAGCCAGCGCTACGAGTGGCGCGAGGTCTGGTCCATGTCCATCGAGAACTTGGCCGCCACGCCGCTGCGACAGGTCGCTGCGGAGTACGGACCTTGGTGTGCAGTGGTTCACCCCTACATGAGCCCATCCGGCAACTTGCCAGAAGGTCAAATCGACTACCCATGCGCCATGGGTGTGGACGAGGCGCTTCGCACAGTGGAGTCCACCTTGGCCCTCTATGAGAGCGACGTTTCCGCGGAGGCAGGCCAATGAGAGCCCTCACTGGACTGACCCGCCGCGTCAAGAGCGGCGTTGCGGAGAACCTGAGCCTCATCCTCCTCTTTATGGCGATGACGGGTGCTCAGACGCTCGTTCCCGTCGGGAACCCCGTGGGGCGCGACGATCTTCTCCCGTGGATGATGGTCACCCTAAGCATTGCGACCTTCCTTCGCGGCTTCCCCATTGGTGGCACGCACCACCCCCAGCTCACTCGGCAACACACCCGCACGGGCGCATTCATGCGCTCTATCGCCATGCTGCTGGTCCCCTTGGCCTGCTTGTTCTGGCATGACGCGACCTTCTTGAGCGAGCCCCTGTACTTGGCCATCGCAGCGGCCGTGACCCTGGGAACCCCAGTCATGCTCGCGATGGCGCGCCATGAGGGCCGCACCGCTTGGAGTCCTCCGGGACCCAAGGGCATCATGCGGTGGGTCTTGTTCCTGTTCGCATTGCCACTGTTCTGCTTGGCTCTCGGTTTCGTTGGCCAATTGGGAATCCCAATCATCAGCGAAGTCACCGTGCCCAGCATCCTGGTCGGCTTGGTCTTCGTGGTGACCGCCACCATCGCTCGACGCCCACAGGACGCGCGACAGCGCCGAGCAGCAGGCCGAAAGGATGGCCAAGCTTGGACGCCGGACCGCTTTCCCGTCCTGCTCGCCTTCTTGGGCCCCGGTTTCGGAATGGCCCTGCTCATCCTGCTCTTCAAAGTGCTGGGTGACATGGTGCGTCCCCTGGACTTCACCCAGGCCTTCATCGGCGTAGCCCATGTTTGTGTCTGGGCGGCGGTCATCTGGCCCCGACCAGTAGCCGTCGCACGCGCCTGCCTGCTCTGGGAGGTCGTTCCCACCGGCGGAAGCGACAAGACCACAGACGGCGAGGCAGTCGGCTTCGAGAAGCCAACTGAGGGTGCACTGCGTTTCAACCCGAACAAGACCCGCCGCATCAACTTGGTGCACGCCTGGGTCGTTCCAGTTCGTGAAGCCCGCATCGGTGACTTGGACGACCCCATTCGGGACCTCTGGCCCAAGCGCGCCCCCTTTGTTCCTCAGCACGTGTTGGGAGAGGCCAGCTTTGAGCCCGACCCCATCACTCTGCAGACACAGGACAAAGAGATCACGGTGCGCCTGCAATCTGGGCAAGACGTGCAACAGCTCGACGCCGGCGACGTTCAGACCCGTAGGCTCGTCATTTTGCGCGCCTACGTGCCAATGAAGCTTCGTCGAAGCAAGCGCAAAGCCACCTACCGTTGGGATCAGAAGGTGCCAGAAGGCACCATGCAGATCTTGGACGCATCCGTGGACACCGCAACCCTACAGAACGGGGACATCCTGATTTCGTCCAGCGAAGGCGTCGCCAGAGCCTACGAAATTGAGATTGGAGCGCCCATCTACAGCCGCTACGAGGCGGAGGCTTTCCGGCCCCCGCAGCTCGAAGACTACGTGAAGGTCTAGACCATGCTGCTCGCACTCATTGGCGCTGCCCTGGCCGGCGAAGGCTCCGGTTGGACCCTGGTCGGTGTCTACGACGCCTCCTCCGTGACAGCAATGGAGTCGGAGACCGCTGCCGACTACGCTTGGCAAGCCGCCACTGGCATGAACGCCAGTTGTGGACCGTCCAAGCGTCCAGATGGACTCGGTGTGTTTGAGGCGACTGCGATTGCAAACCGCCTCACCCCCACCCTCGCCATCGTACTTGAGCGAGGCGAAGACGAGACAGGCCCATTGATGGACGGTCAGCTGTCCGTCGGACTGGGCAACGGCGACGAGGCCCCTGTCAAGCTTCAGCCTGTGGTCATGCCCCGCTACATCGCCGCATTGGTCGATGGTGGCGAGGAACGGTATCGGCAGCTTGTTCGCACCCAGCTGGCCATGGAACTGTGCATGGAGCACAAGACCGGCCGAGGGTGGACAGGCGGCTCCGGTCCCGATCTGCGTCAAGCCTTCCTGCTCGACGACCGCAGCGAGAACGCCCGGGTTCCACGGAACCGAAAGTACTTTGGCGGTCAGGGTCACCCTGTTCCCGCAATGGCTGGCCCTTCGGATGCCTGCTTTGTCCCGAACACTCCAGAAGAGTTGAACGGATGGCGCAAGCTCACTGGCGCTGGCAGCGGCAAGGGAGAGAGCAGTCTCGGCTTGGTTCCAGCTGACGTGTGGGGAGCGGACCTTCGGATCTGCAACCCAGACCAAGCCATCGGTGACAGCGTTCGAGGCTTCCACAAGCTCCTGCCGCTGCGCCTCAGCTCGGAGCTCCCTTGGGACGCCCCCCGTGCCCTCAGTGCCACCTGGAACGTGCTCAGTGTGCTGATCGGCGAGGGAGAGAAGGACGAAGAAATTGGCCTGGAGGTCACTTTTGGCGAGGAGACCCTGTACTCCGGTCGCCTCTACGACCCTCTTCCCCCAAGCGAGGACGAGCAGAGCTTCGGCCAAGAGTACGGCATCAAGGACATCCTGGCGATGGTCCCTCACAGCTATCCACAGGTCGGACCGCCCGAAGACTCCGAGCGCTACACGGTCTTGCTGATCCCAAACTGGCAGCTCGTTGAGGCCATCCGGCGCCTGGACGCAGCTGAGCAAGCCCAAGGCGACGAGGCCAAGGCGGATGCTCTCGGAAGTTCAATGCGAACCTCCCTGAGAGGAAATTTCGACGGCGTTGGCTGGGTCATGGAGCATCCAGAGACCCTGTTCATCCAGGTTGCCCCACCAGGCGAAGGCAGCGCCAAAGACGCGGCATGGCCGAACTTGAGCACATCCTTGGCCGGTCACACGGGCCAAGCTCGTGCCTGGGGCTACACCACAGGCTTGCTCTCAGGGCGCAAGCCCATTGCACTGGTGAGCCCAGACGCGCCCACGTTCTCTCAAGCCGCTTCAGGTCAGCGCGCACCTCACCACGGCATCTTCTTGGGAAGCCTTACCGCCCTACTTCTTCTGGTAGGCGCTGGGCTCTTGAGACTCAATCATCTTTGGGCACGCCTGCCGGAAGAGCGGGTCGCATACTGGCCAGGCAAGGATTTGGAGAAGGCCGAAGCTGGTGAGGGCGAGGGCATGGAGGCACCGCCTGCAGAGTGAGCTCCAAGCCTGCCAAGAACCAGAAGGATGTTCCATTGCCAACTGGCGCTGCACGCCAACGCCTTGTTCGCGCTTTGGCCGAACTCATCGCAGAGAAGCGGCAGCATGAAGTTGAGCTTGCCCGACTGAGGGACCTGCACCGGTGAGGCCCGAGCGCCTATCGCGCAGCCCGCTGGGCTGGCGCACTGGACTGTTGACTCCTTGGAGCTGGCTCTCAGGTTTGATGTGGCGGAACGCCATCCCTTGGGGTGGGCATATGTCCTACTGGGGGCAGAACACTGGGATGGACTTCATTGGCATTGGGGGCGCCCCAACAGCCGTGCCCATGCCCTGGTCGAGCACCCCTGTCTTCACGCCGGCCGAACACAGGGCTGTCAACAAGGCAGCGCGCGCCCACGGCCTGGACGCTCCGTGGAAGCGTCCAGCAGGGCAAGGGGCCGTTGCCCCCCACGCCCCGACCCTTCGGCCACCTACAGGGCTGGCCCCCATCAGCCCCCGGCCTCGCAAGAGTCCTGGTCAAGCACCATCCCGAGTCGGTCCGGTCGCGCCGGCTCCACTCCGCCGTCCCGAACAACAAGAGCTCGCCTCTCGGAAGCGACGGACCACTCCGGAAGCCCCAGAGCAAGCAACTCAAAGACCCCAGGCTTCCACCTCAGAGGCGCCACGGCTCACTCCACCTCGTCAGAGCGGACTTCGGCCTCCACGTCCTCCCGAGTTGGACCGACTCCCCTTGGCGGCGAGACGCAGCCCAGAGGGCAACCTGCTGCGTGGGCCCACGCCCGAGGCGCTTTTCAGCGCTGCCCGTCACGTCGGTCCAGCAAGCCCAGGACGGGCACCGGCACCTCAGATGGCCTCGGTGGCGGAGTCAGGGCAACTGACCCCGCCTCGAGCACTCGCTCCTCAAGGGCGTGGAACCCAGGTTCAACGGCCAAAGTTCAGCCCAGCCCAGCCCGAAGCCCGAAGCCGGCCGATGCTCGCCTATCAGGGGATGCAGAGCACGGTCATTCGACGCATTCGGCCCCAGCCCGAAGAGCCTGCCCCCGCTCAGCAAGCCGGCCCCCAGCCCGCTCCAGTCAGCGCTCCACAACCCGCGCCCAAGCGCCAACCCCCAGCGTCCACTCCAGCAGCACCACCGCCAAAGACACGGCCAGCACCCCCGCCTCAACCGGTGGCTGCAAAGGCCGCGGAGGGCCGCACAAGTCCTGCACCGCAGCCTGCTACGCCCACCCAGGCACGACAGACAGCGGACCCTCAGCAGAGTCCAAGCAGACCAAGCGCAACCAGGCCAACACAGCCGAGCGCACCCCAGCCGCCAGCTTCCTCCAAGAAGCAGCCCTCGGGCCTCCCAACTCAAGCGCCGAGCGCCAAGACAAAGCCCTCAGCCCAGCCCAGCCCAGCCCAGCAACCCGCTGCACGCCCGCGTCAAGCTGCACCAACGTCGGCAACACCAACGGGAGCTGGAGCAACACCAACGGGAGCTGGAGCACCAGCAGCAAGAGCGGACGCAGCCAGCCCTCAAAGTGCGCCGACCGCAGGCCGCCTCCAAGCGAGCCCCCTCGCAGCGACACCCCAAGCCCAAACGGCTCTCCCAACCCTGAAGCAACTGCTCGCCGAGCTTCCTGCCGGCGCGCGGATCCTGCGACAAGACGGCGACTTGGTCGAGATCGCACTGCCTCAAGAGAGCATGCGCCAGGTCGGTGCCCCCGTCGACTGGCGCGGTGGGCTTCTGCGAGAAGGGGCAACCACGGGGCTCTCTCCCATCGGAGAGGCGCCATTGGCCCGCTCTGGCGGATTCGCCCGAGCGCCGCTCCGCTCACCCGGCACCGAGTTTGTTGGGAGACGCAGAGCTAAACAGGCTGAACCGGCTCCACAGCTTCCAACGACAAGCCCCGCCCCGGAAGTTGCTCCTCCCTCGCCCCAGAAACGGGCCCGCTCTGCGAGTCCTCAGACACCAAGCGCCGCTCCGACACGGCCTCCGCAACGCCCGGCAACCCCAAGCCTTCGGCCCAGCGCAGGGCTCAGGCCCCCCAGCCCTTCGGTACAAGTCCCCGCGCAGGCCCGCCGCGGCCCGCCTCCGACAGCGGAGGCACCTCACCTTGCCTCGCCGCAACGCGGACGCCGCACTGAACCTCGGCCTGCTGCGGCCATAGATTGGCGCAATCCCAGTCTGACCGACCCCACCCCCATCGCTCAGCGTTCCCGTCCGAGTACTGGAGCCGCGGCACCACCTAGCGCGGCGCCGAGCAATCGCCCCCAGCGGGTGAGCTTTACATCGGTGCCTGGCCGCACTCTGAGCCGTAGCTTTGGGGACCAGATCGACTGGGCCCGGGCCGGATTTCAACCCGCCCCGTTGCGGGCCGGGTTCACCGAGGTCATCGCACCTCGCAGAGCCAAAGCCCCCGCTGCTGAAACCCAATCCCGACAGCCAGAAGTGGTTCAGGGGCCAACGGCCCCAAGCAAACTCCCAGCGGATGCGCCCCTATCTGCACCAAGCAGCCAGGCCGTCGCAGAGTCTGGGCCCCGTCTCGGGAGAACACCGGCCGAGGCAACAGCGGCAGCGCCGCTCAAACAAGTCCGAGCAACGCGCTCCACACCAACAGCGGTGAGCGCACCTCGACGTCGGGACCGAGGCCAACTGCTCGCGCCTCAAGGGCTTCGCACGCCTCCCTCGGCACCCACCTTGGCCGGGACCGGAGCAGTGGGGCTGCTAGGCAGCTTCTCAAAGCGCATCGACTGGACTCGGGCAGGAGACGTACAGACCCCGTTCTTGGCGAGAATGGCAGACGTGGGTCAGACCGTCGCCCCAAGACGGCGCCGGCCAGAGCAAGCCCAGGCGACTACCCAACAGCCTGGCCGGGCTCGTCCGCCGAGCCAGGCCACCCCGCCGACAGGGACTTTGGCCCGCTCAGCCCGGCCCGGTCCAACAGCCAGCCCTAGAGCGACGGCGCCCAGCCCTAGAGCGACGGCGCCCAGGCCTGGCGTCGCGCCTCAGCCAAGCGCCCCGGCCAACCTGCGGCAGAGCGCCCGCCCCATTTTGGACTGGCGCAGGCCAAAGACGGCTTCAGGCAACCGCGGTCGAAGTGCAGGAGCTGTACAGAGCGGCCCAGCTCAGCCCTTACTTCGCCAAGCACAGCAAGAAACCATCGCACCGCGGCGCGACCTTAGAGACTCTTTCGAAGAGGCGATGGACTGGCGGGCTGCCCCTGCTGAGATGCAAGCCGCCGTAGAAGCTGCGCCTCCAGCACCTGGAAACCCGTGGGCCCCGGACGCCCCGCTGGCGGCAGGCGCTCCCCGCTTAAGCGCCCCTGGAACGGCGAAACTCGCCGCACAAGCGCCCGTGTTGGCACGTCAAGCGGCCTACATGGGACAAACTCTGGCTCCAAAGGTCGCGCGCTCGGCCGAAGAGAGCGCGACCTCGGCGCCCTCGGCACGGCGACGGCAGACGGGTACGGGCCAAGCGGGCTCAAGACCTCCGACAGCCAGAAGGATCAGGGGACTCAGCGGAACAGCGCCCCGTGGATCGCTCGCGGCCCGCGGAAGAGGGGTGGACTTTCGCTCGCCACCGGAGACCTCGACTGCGCGCACGACTTCAATTCAAGCTCCCAGTACGGGCATCCCCGGACGCGCGCCGATCCAGTCGGATGATCACCAGGTCCTCCCCTCAAAGTCTCGCGCTTCGAGCCCCCAGCCCGCTTCCAGTCCAAGCGCAGCTCGGGCAAATCAGAGCCCCTCCTCTGGTCGACTCGCACCACAGCAGCGCAGAGACACGAAAACGGGCCGTGCCAGCACCCCTCAGGCCGCACCTCTTGCCCAATTCACGCGCTTCCAGGGCTCGCCGACCTTCATCTCGCGTCCAAGCGCCCCGCCACCTGAGCCGGAGTCGGAGACCCCGGTCAAGGCACCCCCTCCTTCGATCACTCAAGGAGCTGCACCACAAGCTGCTCAGCGTAGGCGCGCAAAAAGCGATGCAAGGCGTGTGCAAGGTAGTGCCAGCAAGGGGTACCATGCCGACTCGTCTGTGGCGGACGAAGAAACTTGGGCGTCGGGAGGATTTCCTGACATCGAGTGGACCGTAGAAGAAGGCACGCGGCCTGCCTCTGCATCTGCTCGTGAGTCCACACCCTATCGGCCGCCACCGAACCTTCTCCAAGAGTTGGCAGAAGAACAGATGGTGGATGTACTCAAGAAGCTGACCACGAGCAGCCCCCAAGCCCGCGAGCTCCTAGAAGAGATCTTGGAGGAGGTAGAGCGCCTCCATGCCATGGACATCATGAGGAAATTCTGATGCATCCCCGTCCCCATTGGCTGAGCGCAGGCTTGGTTACTTCCGCCCTGTTGGCCTTGAGCTTCCAGAGCACCCCCGCAAATGCACAGGCCCTCGACCGCCTCAAGGCGGGTAGAGATGCCGCCGGAGGCATGGAAGGCCCTTCTCTCGAGGATCCTGACAAGAATCCCAACGTTGCGCCAGCTGTGCGTGTCGTGGGCTTCCAGGACGCCGACGGTGAGAACGACTGCCCAGCCACCGAAGCCCGCTACGGCTTGTGCATCGAGCGTGTCGAATTCATGGACACGGACAGCGCTTGGGAGACTGAGCGCAGCTTTGAGCTGGGACATCGGGAGGCCCGCAAGGCCGCCGAAGCCTCCCCTGAGACCAATGCTGACCTGCCCGAGCGCGTCGATCAAGCCTATGCAACCCGGACCCATTGGCGGAACACCGGCGAGCTCTACGCCCAGGTTTGGGAAGACATCGCCTACCGCTGGCCCAAAGATGAGTTGGGCAAAGCCTTTGAACGCGAAGGCTTCACCGCTCTCCCCGCGACCAATGAGCAATGGGACGCCAGCGTACGAACCCGCGGCGGCCAGTACGCCCTTCCAGACCAAGACATTTGGTTGTCTCAGAACTTCTGGATGGATGAGACTGGCGGAACGCCGGCCTTGTACCCTGACCTCCGCTACTTCGCCGAGAGCTCCAGCGTTTCTCTGGACGACGCACCACAACTCGTCCTGCTCGAGGGACGCTTCGCTGACCGCTTGGGCTACCGCGGGCAGCTGCGTGCATACGACATCTTCCAAGGGGACCCAAAGTCATCTGGCCCCTTCTTTGAGCAGATGTACCCCTACGAGAGCCCGGGCACCTTCGCCTCGGCCGGCATCGAGGGCATGCTCACCAGCCCGCTGCTCGCCGACAGCGGCAAGGGAAACACCAGTCGCACAGAGCTGGTCGACCTCAAGGAGCGTCGCCCTAGCATCGAGATCTTGGGAACGCCCGCATTCATGGAGGTCGAGGCCTACGCCTCCGCGGAGTTCGTCGCATTCTCCCGCCTCCTGCAGGTGCAGATCGCCCAGTTCGCGATGGAAGAGTTCACGGTCAACCAGATGCGTGCTCTGACCGCATTGTCTGCCATGATCTACCCACCGGGCGCCGACGACATTGGCAGCCGGTCCAGCCGACGCCTGAACGCAGGTTCTCAGGGAGAGACGGACACCGCTGAGGAGATTGCGGCCCGCACCAAGAACGCCTTCTACTCGGTAGAGGGAGGCTTTGACCTCACTTACGAGGCCATTCCAACGCGCCTGGTCGAAAAGTACATCAGTGACCTGACCACCCTGTACGGCGTGCGGATGACCGACGAGCTTCTGCTCGAGATCAACGACCGCATCTACGAGTCGCTGGTCGAGCTCATGCGCCCCGGCGTCCCTCCGCTGGCCAGCGTCGATCTATGGGAGATCGAGAGCTGGGCCGAGCAGAACTTCGACGGTTCCAAGCACGACGTGGTCAAGAACCGGGTCAAGAGAATTGTGCTCGCCGTGCTGATGCGCGAGCTGGCGCCGGACGAGAGGGACCAACGAGAGACTTGGTTGCTCTTGGACCACGCCTCCCAGTCCATGGCCAGCACCTTCGACGACACCGAGGGCGTGTTCTCGGCGCCGGGTGACGTGGTCGAGACAACGGCCGGAGCTTGGGCCGGAACCCTCGCGACCCACCGGTACTCCGCGGCCCCAATCCCCCAAGGCCTCGGCGCGATTGACCCGACATCCGTCTGCTCCCAAGCCAACGGCACCGAGGCCCTCAAGCAAGAGAGCTTTGGCGCAGTGAACTTGGACGTTCTGGTGGAAGCGCCGGACTCTGCAGACCGCAAGACCGGCATTGGCCGCGACCGTGTGCTCTGGGAGAGCCGTAGCCAAGTCCCCTTCTCCATGTTGGACAACCCATTCGTCACCGAGCCTGTCGTTGAGCGATTGGTTGGCCTTCCCGGCGAGCAGGCCCTGTACCGCATCCGCTGGCGGATCTGGTCCGGCTGGCACATCCTTTGGGCCATTGAAGAGATGCCGGCCGTCGACGACATGCCCAGTGGCGTGCGCCTCTCCTTCCGCACCGCTGCCATCTGCGAGGACACTGTTCTTGCCCCCCGCGACATCGTACCAACGGTGGTGCGGGCAGCCTTGCTGGACGGCGAGTTTGCGCACACCGACCACGTTCGTCGCCGCGACTTGGAGCTCGAAGACCGTCTGACCGCCTATCCCCCAATCATCGCCCAACTTGCCAAGCGCATTGTGCCCAAGAAGTTCAGCGATGAGCCCCCCGACAAGGTCGCTCCAGGAACCTACAATTACCTCGCTGAGCTCATTCGTGGCCGAATGCGGGAGATCGCCACTGACCAAGAGCGCGAAGGAATGGTGTTGGTCGTCGTAGACAACGGCGCACCCACCAGGTGGAAACCCTTGATGGATCGAAGGCCTCGAACGGCCTACGCGCGAACCCAGTCCAGAGCGCGAGGTGTGGGCATGATCCGCACGGCTGCTTGGGCTTGGTACGTCAAGGGCTCTGCCAGTGAGACCAAGCTCGGCAGGCAAGTCTCGCCGGCCTACACAGCCACCGAGTCCGTTGAGGCAGGTGCGAAGGCGCCTCGTTGGCGACGTCCAAAGACAACCGACGTGAACCTTGTCGGCGGCCTGGGCTACTTCCCGTACCGCCAGGTCAGCTACAACTGCAGCCCCAGTGTCCTGGACCTGGATGTTGTGGCGCCATGTATTCCAGGCAAGGCGCTCCCGAACTTGTACTCCGACGGCATCAGCATGGACTTCGCGGTCTACGCGACCATCTGGTTCCAGAAGGACCTCAGGTTGGCCATCGAGACCGGTCCAGAGATTCGGCTGGACGCTGTGACCCCAGGCGGGACGATGGTCTGCGGTCGAGGATTCGTTGACGACTGTGACGCCAACAACCCCAACTTCGCTTGGGCGCTGCGGCCGCAGATTGGAATGGTTGTAGGACTCCGCCATGCACCAGACCCACGCCCTCTCCGTCGAAGCTTGGCCCTGGGATACCCCTGGGGTGCTGAGCGCGCAGACGGAAGCAGCGATCTGAGCCGTGCCCAGTACGGCCTACGCGGCGGCTTCTTGGTCGGCCCTGGCTACAACGGCATGGAATACACCCTGAGCGCAGAGGCTTGGATGGCTTGGGGCGTGCGTCGCAAGACCAGTGCCCAAGCAAGCTTCACGCCCTACCACCCCAACTTCGTGTTGGGGCCCTATGTGCGGTACCAGCGTGGGGCTCTGCTCAGCGGCGTGACCGATGCCGGTGCGGCGGACAGCGACCGCTACTACGACCTCGACAAGAGCCACACAGTGCTCATCGGCCTGCGTGGTCAATACCGCCTCAAGGGCGGATCCAAAGAGCCTGAAGTCCCCACGGAGCTGCCCTAATGAGTGAGCGCTACACCCACGTCGCCCATGTGGTCAGCGAAGTCCATGACCAGCTCGTTGGCTGGTCTAGAGGCATCCTTCGTGCCGCCGGTCTGGAGACCTTGGAGGTCTACGGCCAGTTCCCCCCCGAAGGCACCACATCCAGCTATGTCGTGCTCTTTCCCTACCGCCTGGGCCCTGCGCCGAAGGTGGTCGAGACCTCTCAGGGTATGTCCTTGCTGGGCCCAAAGCGCGCAATTCCGGAGAAGGGCTCCGGCGTGCCGTGGCACTGGGCAGAGCTGGGCCGCAACCTCGCCGAGGCCATGAAGCTGACCTTCCCCGTCGTAGGTGCAAGCAAGGGCTACCCCCGTCCGCACCCGGCACCGGTCATCTCACTGCTCCCCAAGCCCCTTGCCAAGTGGTACAAGGCGCAGCCTGAGAACGGCAACGACAGCTGGACCTCGCCAAAAGGCAAGGAGACCCTCGCGCGCCTTCCTTCGCTGTGGTGGCGCCCTGCATTCACGATGACCACCCACTACATGGCCGTCGCCAATGATGGTGGTCGAGGGACCTCCGAGCGCAGCTCGATGGACGCCCCAATTGCCCTTCCGGGGCTGAGCGTCATCGCGGCAGGCCTGCACTTGGAGCGCACTTTTACTGCGCGGCTGCCTCCCCTCCCGGTGGATCCAGCCTTGTGGACCATGTGCGAGGCATACGCCAAGAGCGTGGGCGGAGAGCTGGGCGAGAACATCCAGAAGAGCGCCAAGTCTCTTCAAGAAGAGAATGAAATGCACGTCCAGGTTGTGCCCGTGCACGACCTCACAAACATGGACTTCGCGAACCTGATGCAGGCGCTCCAGCGTCCACTTCAGCCCGCTCTGAACCTCGCGGTCCGCATGCCACTAGGTGCCGCGGTCGACCTGAAGCCGAGCGTCGCACCTCGCTTCGCTACCGGCGACCCCATTGGTGGACGCGACCGCTCCGGTGCCCAGGAGGTGCCCTCGTGAGCCAAAGTATCCTCTGTACTGAGCCGGGAGGACGGCCGCTGGTCGCCTCGGTTGACCTGGAGTCCGGCGACAACTTCAGCATCTACGTCATCGAAGATGCGGATCCGTCTACAAGCATTCTCCGTGCCACGATCCTGAGGAAGGGCACCAACACCCCACCCCCTGGATCGCTGCTCCTCTTCGAGGCCACGCTGGTCGGTACCGGCGACCGGTCCGCGATTCGCACTGTCCTGGTAAACAGCCAGATCACAGTGGAGATGATTCGTCCAGACGCGCGCAGCCGCGTGACGTCGAACATCGAGATCCCCTCCCCTTCCCGTTTCGAGATCAACTTCGGGGACCTACGCACCATCTCCTTCACCTTGGAGGCCCCTTCGGTTTCCGGCGGAAAGGGTGCCAAGTCGATGGTCGGTGGTGGCGGAACCCGCCGCAGCTCCGCTTTGGCAGTAGGCGGCAGCGCCTCCTACATGATTCCATCGATCGTCGCGACCCTGCGCGTGCCTCAGATGGCCGTGCTGAAGTGGTTGACGGCCCAGGCGCAGAAGCTCGGCTTGTCCCCGTGGATGATTGGCTCTCTCGTCGCCGTGCTCTTCACTTTGGGAAGCTCGATCGCGGTCGCCGGTTGGTCCTACATCAAGTCCAAAGATGCAGCAGAGGAGACCGCGGCGGCAATCGAAGACATGCAGTCTGCCGAGAACGCCCGTGACGCAGCGCTCCAAGCCGAGGCCCAATGCCTCGTCGAACGGCGTGACTTGGTGGAAGCCTTGGGTGACGTACAAAAGGAGCGCGAGCTCCTGGCAGAGGCCGCGCTGGCCTTGTCTGCAACCCGAATCCTGTCGGCTGAGAAGGGCGGCGGTCGGTACGGCAGCGAGGACGCCATCGGCTTTGACCGTGTCGACGACATGAAGGAGAAGGTGGTCGCTGTGATCAGCTCCCTCCGTGGCGAAGCCAAGACGGCAACCTTTTGCCTCCAGCAAGAAGAGCAGCTCGGCAACGACCTGCCCCGATACGTGTTGCTCTGGCATCCCGACGTCAAGCTGGTCTGCCCGACGGAGTACGCGACCGTCGAGAACGGAATCGCCGCCATGGGGCGCTGGGCACTCTCCGACCGAGCCGCACGAGAGTTCGGTGTTCAAGAAGAGGCGACGTCCAATCCTGACACCCCAGCTGACGGCATCTCGAACTTGCTCTCTGATCCACGTATGCGGGACCGTTGGTCTGCCAACGCATACAGCCAAGGCCTGCGCGCCATCCAGGAAGGCATCCTGACCGCACCAACGGGTGACCGCCCAGCCGTTGCGCCGGGCCAGGCACACCTCTGGATGCTGACCATCTGGGACCAGTACAACAAGATGTCTTCCCCTGTCGGCGGTGTGATGAACACCTCTGCTGAGCAGTGTGCACAGACGCTGGTGATGGAGCAGCTCAGCTTCTCCGGCCCAGCCGAGCCCGGCCAGCCCATCCTGCCCGACATCGTCAAGGTCGCCAACGGTGAGCTGAAGCTTCAGCCTACGCCCACCGCAGGCTGCCCATGGCCCTCGGAGCGCAGCATGGAAGACAGCGCGCAGTCCGCTCTGCGTGCGGTAGCGCACATGGCCAAGGTCAACGGGTCAGAGGACGGCTCAGCCGACTCCAACTAAGACCTGGACCCGGAAACCAAAGAAGGCGCCCCTGCAAAGGGGCGCCTTTCTTGCTCTGGCGAACGCCGTGCGCTTAGGGCGTGCTGCTCTCCAGCCCGTCCAACAGCGACCTGACCTCGGTGCGGTAGGGCTCGACGAGAACCTCCAGCGTAGATCGGTCGTTCTTGTCCAGCTCTCTAGCCAAGCTCGCCAACAGCAAGGGAGTGTCCAGTGGTCGCTCCAAGCCCTCAGCCCAGGCCTTGGCTCGAATGGCGGCGCCCTGGATTAGACCACCAGAGAGTGCGAACTGCCTGCTGACGAAGTCCACGTCCACGGCGGAGTCCTCTCCAAGCTGCCCGAGCCAGAGCACCTTTCGGGTCGTCGCATCGGGAATCGGCAAGACGATGAAGTCGTCGAAGCGGCGGAAAAAGGCCTCGTCCAAGTCTCTGCTTCGGTTGGTGGTCGCCACCAAGACGCCGGTGTAGCGGTCCAAGCGGGTGAGCAAGTAGGCAACACCGGTGGACAAGGCCCCCAAGCCGCCGCCGCCACCACCGCTGTCACGCTGCCGGAGCAAGGCCTCGGCCTCGTCGAGCACCAGCACGGCGCGGGCCGCTTCGGCAACATCAAAGACTTGTGCCAGGAGCTTCTCGGTTTCACCCAGCCACTTGCTGAGCACGCTCGAGAGGTCCAGCTTGACGATGGGTCGGTCCAGGGTCGTCGCCAGGGCTTCGGCACACATGGACTTGCCAGTACCAGGCAAGCCGCTGAGCAGAAGGCGGTAGCCCTTGCCACGTCCGGGCTGCTGGTGGGTCTCTCCCAAGCGGTAGCGTGCGTGGATGAGGACCTGCCGCAGCTCCCACTGGATCTTCTGCGGGACAATCAAGTCCTCCCACTTGGTCTGCACACGACGCGGGACGGCCAGTGTGCTGTCAGGCACGCCGATCAAGCGACCATCATTGAGCCCAGTGGCGCCGAGAAGGCGGCTGACCTCTGCGTCCAAAATGGACTTGTCTCGTCTGGCTTCGACCTCGGGCTCGAGCCAACGGAGGGTTGCCCCAGAGCGCACTGCGGCCATTCGCACCATGCCTGGATCAGGCAGGCACAACATGCGTCGGCCCCTGGCTCCAGCCGTCTGCTTCAGCAAATCGTTGAGCAGACCGGCTCCCTTCTCCGTCGCAGCGTAGGCGTCAATGGCCGCGATGCCACGCAAGCAGAGCTCCGTCGCGACTTGACCTGCAACATGAGAAGGCCGCTCATCTCCTGAGATCAGGATGCTCCGTTGTGCCGCGTCTGGGTCGATCTTCCGGACCTCGACGAAGGCACGCTCTTGGCTGGCGGTGTGCAAAATCTCCCAGGGCAAGGGCTGCTCGGGGACATCGAAGGACTTGCGACGGCCAGGCGCCAGGCCCATGCAAGCGCGGCCAGCAAAGCTCAATCGCAGTGGCGCCGGTCCGGGCACCACGGGGTCCCTGGGATCCTGGCCGACAACCTGAACGAGTCCCCACCCCTCCAGGGCCTCCAGGGTGCCCTCCAGGTCAGCGACATCTCCGTCGGTCTCAAGGAAGTCAGAGAGCAGGGCCGCCCAGCTCAGAACCCCGGACCGTCGATGCGGGTCACGCTCCTGGAGGGAAGATGCGAACTCCGCGTCCAGATCGATACGGGCCAACAGCTGAAGCGTACCCGTCGCAAGCTCAGGCAGGTCCAAGACCTTCACACAGTGCCGCAGCCGCTCATCGAGAAGGTCAACGAAGCGCATATTTTAGATGTCCTTAAAGGCCGGCGCACAACAGGGGCTAGCAGTCGATCGAGCCAATGGGTTCAACAGTCTCGCTTAGGCGACGGAGCGACGGCGACGGCGACCGGCACCGACCAAACCCAAGGCCAAGAACGCCATGGCCAGACCACCGAGGGTCTGACTGCGACTGAGCCCAGTACTGGAGCAACCAAGCTGCGCACAGGAAGCTTCAGAGCCGCCTCCTACGCCAAAGCCCTGGCCCACGAAACATGCTGCACAGCCGGGGTCTGCGCAGTCGGTCTGACCGTCACAGTTGTTGTCCACACCGTCCAAGCAGGTGCTGCAGTCCAGCTCCAGGTCCCAGAAGCGACCATAGAGGTCACCCGGACCTTCGGGGTTGTAGCGAGTGGCCAGGGGGTCTGCGTTGTCGCAGTCGCCGCCGGTCGTTGCATCAATCTGGTCGATCCCGTCTGTGGGGTCACCCCAGCAGCCCATCAGGCTGCCTTCGGTGACAACGCTCACGTTGTGGCGTCCAAGCTCGAGCCACCAATCCGTCGCAGGGGTAGTCCCCAGCTCGGTGTTGATGCACTCGGAGGTCGTGCACTCAGGATCGTCGCAGTCCGCAAGGCCATCACCGTCGTCATCCACCAGGTTGCTGCAGTCCTCGGTGGCGCCACCGATGTTGATGGCGTCAGGCGTACCCGTTGCGGCGATCTCAGAGCAGGTCTTGCCGTAGAGCTGCAAGCACTCCCACTCGACCACCCGTTGGCGGGCCTCTTGAATGCGCACTGGGTTCCAGACGGAGCGGGTCACGACCTGCTCCGGGTAGTCAGCAACACATCCGTTCTCATCGACCAGCAGGTCGATGTCCTCGTCGGCGGTGCTGCTGAGGCTGACCTTGAGCACGGCACAGCGGCCTCGGTCACGCCACTCATCGCAGTCACGCTCGCCACTCTCAAAGCCGTTGACGCAGGCACAGAAGTCGAGCAGTGGGTCCCGCTCTTCCAAGCGTCCTGCCAGACGGTCTTCCAGCTCACGAACAGCCTGGTCCACAGACTCATCACCCACCAAGGCGTTCAGGTGCTGCTTGAGCAGCTGGTCGGTAACGACGATGTCGTCGGGACCAAGCTCCCAGTCAGCCACGTCAGATGGCGGCACTGCACGTGGCAGCAACATGGGCACCATGGTCGAGACGTCCTTGACGGCCAGCGGGACGCTCATCAGGCCGGCATCGCACTCCACCGTGTCAAAGTTGCCGCGGCGGCTCCCCAGGAACCAACCCGTATCTACGGCTTCATTTCCATTCTGAGGCGCTGAGTTCAGGTTGTCTGGGCCCGCGCTACCTGTGGAAGGGTCTTCCTCTACATCCTGGAAGTAGGTCAGCACAAAGACCTCCTCTTCCAGAGAGGCGCCGGAGTTCAGCGAGCCGATTCCACAAGAGACGGCATCGTCGGCGTCACCATCCGTGCCTTCGGTGTCTCCGACACAGGTGTCAGCGAAACCGTTGCAGGCCTCGATGGCCACTGGCGTGGTGAGGGCGCAGGTGTTGTTGCAGTCTTCCTTCTGCTCCTCGTCGTACTCGAGATCGAATCCGTCAATGGTGCAGGAGAGTGAGGTCGGAACAACTTGCTCACGGAGAGAGCCGATGCTGTCTCCACAACCAATGTAGCCGTCCTGATCGATGTCGAACTCCTCGATCGTGACCGTACCAATGCGCTCGATCTCGGCGTCCATACCGTCTGGAACGCCGTCGCGATCCATCTCATCCCAGAGACGCTCAGGCAGATCTGGGTTGTAGGAGTCGGCGTAGTAGGGCGTGGGGTCCTCGCTGTCCGGCGCGTAGTCCGAGCAGTCATTGTCCAAGCCGTCGCAGGTCTCGCCGTTTCCAGGGAAACGGTCTGGACAGATGTCGTCGCAGTCGCCATGGGCGACGTTGCCGGGGCGGTTCTCACGGAAGCCGCCGCTGTAGTCTTCGAGGCTGTCACGGTCGATCACCCAGAGGCGGGTGAAGGGGTCACACTCCAGGGCCAAGTTCTGCCCTGCACAGTTGATAGTCGGCAGGTCCAAAGCCTCGCCGTCGGCCCCAAGCTGGGGTGCTTCAGGGTCCAAGCCTGCGACCGTATCCCAGCACGGAGCAAGTCCGACCTCGTCATAGCGGCTCACTTCATCCGGAATGATGTCCTCAGGCAGCTTCACAAAAGAACCGTCCGAATCGCAGTCCAGCTCAATGAGCGGCACGTAGCCATCACAGTTGTTGTCATGGCCGTCCATGACCTCGAAGCGGCGCTCTGCGATGGAGTCGAAGTTCTCGTTGTACTCCACCTCCTCTCCGAGGTAGGCGTCCAAGCCCTCGTCATCGCCGGAGCCCGGGTAGATGTCGGGGTTGACGTCGTAGCAGTCTCCCTGGCGGGAGATGTACTGCTCGGAGCCGAGCTCAACGATGATCAGGCCAGAGGTCTCATCATCCCCGGTGTCGTCCGAGCTGTCGTCGGTGGGACAGAGGCAGACGATGTTCTCCTCATCGCCATAGAGATCGCGGTCAGAGTCGCGGAAGAGGTCCAGACAACCCGAGGTGTCTCCCAGGTCCTGGTAGTCATCGTTGTCGATGGAGCCGTCGCAGTCGTCGTCGGTGTCGTTGCAGGTCTCATCCGCCAGAGGGTTGATGTCTGGGTTCAGGTCATCACAGTCCTCCTTGTTGGCAGAGTACCCATCGGGCTGGTTGCAGAAGGATGCAAAGTCATCCTCGAAGCCGAAGCCGTCGTTGTCCTTGTCCTTGTAGTAGACGGCGCTACCGGTCACTGGAACACCGTTGGAGGTGTTCGCGTCTCCGTCACAGTCCGAATCCAACTGCGTTCCAAGCGCCTCGCAGATCTCTGCAAATCCAGGCGCCTGAGTGACAGCGTTGCCGTCAGTGCCCACGTCGTTGCAGTCACAGCCGCCGAAGATGGTCGTGCCGTTGTAGTCATCCAGGCTGCCGCCGGTGTTCTTGTTCCAGGTCGTAGACCACACAGCGTTCATCGCATCGTGAGCGACATAGTCCTCGCAGTCCACACCCTCGATCCCGCATTCAACGTAGCCGTCTCCATCCCCGTCAATCTCGGTAGAATCCGGGACACCCAGAGTGTCGCAGTCGTTGTCCAAGCCATCGCAGGGATCGGAGCCGTAGCCTGGGTAGGCCTGGGCAGCGTTGTCGTCGCAGTCCTCGGTTCCCGAGGCAAAGTCTGGAGCGACCGAGGTCTCATTCAGACCGCTACAGGCCAGGTCTGAGCCAGGCAAGGTTGTGGTCGTTGAGCCTGCAAAGCCATCCGCGTCGTTGTCCAGATAGCACTCATCAAAGCCGTCGCAGTCTTGGTCGATGCCATCGCCGACAAAGCCCAAAGCGTGGGTCTCTGTGACGCCTGGGTTGATGTCCGGGTCCGAGTCGTTGCAGTCGGTTCCACCTGTGCAAACCGTGGAGTCGTAGGTGTCATCATCAACATCGCAGTCCACCCCAACGGTGTGGGAGGTCTCCACAGAAGTATCGGAGTAGTCCTCTCCGTCAAAGGCCAACACCGAACACCAGTAGACTTCTGCAGCAATGGTACCCACGCCACTGTTCACCGCAGCACCGTCCAAACGGTTCTCTACTTCTCCGTCGTTCATCAGGTAGGCGGAGTCCACGACCGTATCGAGCCCAGAGTCAAAGAGGCCGTCACCGTCGTCCAAGTACCAGGTGTAGGAGTAAGAGACAGTATCCAAATCATCGTCGGAGCTACCGGTACCGGAGCAGACGATGTCGTCCTTGCCTGCACGGGCCGAAGCACCCGCCGCACTGGTAAAGGCAGCGTTGACAGTCGGCGTCATGGTGACGCTGGTGGGCACGCTTGGTGGCTTGTTGACCACAGTCATTGAGGTGGTGCTTGGGCCAGTGCCCGTGTCCGTTCCGTCATAGGGCGTGTAGTCAAAGGTGAGGACATCACCCTTGGTGACCATGCTCGTGGTCAGCACTTCTGTAGCGCTGAAGCTGCCGGCCGTGATGGTCCCGGCAACCAGTGCTGACGTGCTCCCGGTACCACCAACCTGCTGCGAGATGGTGTAGCGAAGGTTCTTGGGATCGCCGAGGTCAGGGTCATCCCAGTTGGCGCTGGCGTAGCTCAAGATGATGCTACTGGTCGCATAGAGGTCTCCGGAGCTGCTGCTCGAGGCCTCGCTTGCTGCCGAGAGGGTGGGCGGCGCATTCGCAATAGTGACCTGGACGTTGTTGGAGCTTCCGCTACCGTCCGCATCACTGGGCGTCACAGTGCAGCGCAGAGTCTTGCTCTTGGTGTACGCACCAGTGGTCAAGTCCAACGCCGCCGAAGTGGCGGTCGTGCTGCTAGAAAGCGTTGAGAGCGCGGTGCCGTCGTAGGTCCACGCATATCCATAGGTGATGGTGTCACTGTCGATGTCAGTGGCGGAGGCGACGCAGTTCACCGGCGCAGCAATCGTGGGAGAGCTCGGGGAGAGCGTCGGCGCACCGGTCAGAGCTGGAGGCGTATTGGTGGTCGAGATGGATCCGGTCGTGCTCGACACGGTGGTGCCGTCATCCAGGTCAATCTCGCAGAGCAGCGGAACTCCAGCCGCGACGTCTGCCGCGGTCACCACGTAGGTGTCGGTGAAGGTGCCACCTGCAGGCGCTGCGACCGAGCCCGTCTTGGATGGGCTGGTCACCAGCGCAACACCACTCTGGGTCCAGTCCACGGTGTAGCTGAGGGTCTGGCTGTCTGGGTCGTTGGCGGTGCCCAAGCAAGTCAGGGTCGCGCCAGTGGTTGCTCCACCGCTCGAGGAAGAGACTGAAGCTGTGATTGTTGGCGCAGTGTTGCTGACGCTGACCGAGTCACTGGCCGTGGCGTTGTCCGTCCCGTCATCCGCCGTGACGACACAGAACACACTGTCCAAGACGTCCGTAGGGTCGATGACGTAGGTACCGGTCACTGCCGTGGTCGCCGAACTACCACCTGGGGAAGACCAAGTGACCGAGCTGTCGGTCTGCACCGGGCTTCCGCCAATGCTTCCGGAGTACCACTTGCGGCTGATGGTGATGCTCTGCGCGTCCAGGTCAGTGACATCCGCGACACAGGTCAAGGTGTCACCAACAAAGATGGAGCTAGGCGTCAACGAGGACACTGTGACCGTCGGAACACTGTTGGTCGCACTAGCAGTCGCGGTTGCGCTGTGGGTCAGGCCGAGTGCGTCCGTGTAGGTGGACGTACAAGAGATTGGCTTGCCGCCGTCTGCCGGAATCAGGGTGTAGGAGGCCGAGGAGCTGGTGGCCGTGCCGCTTCCACCGGTAAAGGAGGTCAGTGCCGTCGTTCCAACCGAGACGCTGTCGATGAAGAACTCGACCGAGCCAGAGATGGACTGTGCGTTGTCGTCTTGACCACTGACATTGCAGGTGACCGTCGTACCGGTGGTGTAGGTACCAATCGGAATGTTGGCCGTCGCAACGGGGGTGGAGTTCGCCACGGTCGCCGATGAGCCGGCGACCGTCGTGCCTGGGGCCGTGCCGTCGTTGGGTGTGACCTCGCAGGTGATGACGTCGCCACTGGAGATGTGGTCAGCACCCAGCGCTGCTGCAGTTGTGTCTTGGCTGGTGACAGCGCCAACGGAGGTCGAGTTTACGAACCACTCGAAGGAAGTTCCGGAATCGGAATCGACGCTGGTGCCGCCGTCGTCTGCATCGGTCCAGGTGTAGTCACACGTGATGTTGTCATTGACCTCGGGGGCGGCAGAAGTGCTGCTGCCCGTTTCGGTCACCGCGACGGCTGAAGCCACGGGAAGGGTGTTGGCGACGGTCGCAGCGCTTGAGCTTCCAGCGGTGCCGCTGGAGGAACCGTCACTGGGGGTGACCTCGCAGACCACGCTGGACCCCTTCCATGCGGTGATTGTGCGCATGGTCTGGGCTTCCGAAGTGGTCGCACCGGAGTAGGTCGCCGAGGTCTGGGTGGTGCCATCCACCAACCAAGCAACGACGGTGCCCGACTGGGCGTCCCCATCGTTGTCGTTGTAGGTCCACGTGCAGGTGACGGAGTCGTCGACCTTCGGGGTGCTGCTGCTCAAGGTGACGGTGGGCTGATCGGGTGCTGTGTTGACTCGGCTTACAGAATCAACCTCTGTGACCGCCCCATCGGTGTCGGTCACGATGACGGTGCAGTAGTAGTCATCGATCGAGGAGTTCACGCTTCGACTGATGGTCGCCGTGCTGGTGGCAACGGTTCCCGCACTCACCGTACCTGAGGCCGTCGCGCCGCTACCACCGCCAGAGAGCGCCGTGCCACCCACGTCTGTGAACGCCATGCTCCAGGTCGTGGTCTCAATGTCGATCTCTTCGATAAAGGCGACACAGGTGACCGTGTCCCCTGTCGCGATGACGCTCGGAGAGAGGAGTGGCCCAGTCGTAGACTGGCTGGCGCTCTGATGCACAGTAGGCACCGTGTTGGCGATGGTGGCATCGCCGGAGAGTCCTGCGGAGCTAGAGGATGCACCGATGCTGTCGGTGACGGTCACCTCACACTTGACGTCACCGGCACCAGAGACACTGTTGATGTCTCCACCGGTGCTCGAGCTCAGGCTGATGGTGTCGCTGCTCGCGGTCGTGCCACTGCTCGTCGCGTTGGCCGATCCGTATGACCCGCTTGGCGACTTGTAGAACCAGTCAATAGCGTAGCCGGCCTGGGCGTTTCCATCGGCGTCTGCGTAGGTCCAAGAACAGGTGGCCGTGCCGTTGGCACCGCCGGAGGCTGTGGCCGTCGTAGTGCCAGCCGTTGGCGCCGAGTTGGCGACATTGACCGATGAAGACTGGCTGCTCTGGGCAGAGTCTGTAGACCCGTCGTTCACAGTTACGGCGCAGGTCAGCGCGTCCCCGCCCGTGACCAGGTTCAAGTCCGCCCCCGTTGTGGATGACAGGGTGGCCGTCTCGGTCAGCGCGGTACCCGTCACCGTCGTGGTGGTGACGTTGCTGCCGTTCTTGTACCAAGCAACGTCCGCGGTCGCCTGCGTATCCGCAGTGTCCGAGTCGCTGAAGACCCAGGTGCAAGTCGCGGTACCGTTGGCCCCTCCCGTCGTGGTGATGGTGGGTGCGCTAGGAGTGTCTGGCGCTGTGTTGACAACGGTCGCGGTGTTGGTCGAGGTCACTTGGGTCCCGCTACCAGCCGTGTTTGAAGGCGTGACCTTGCAGCGAACCGCGTTGCCTTTGACTGCACCAATGTTCGTTCCGACAGTGCCAGAACTCCCAGTGAAGCTCGACGTAGACCCGCCTGCGAGCCACTCAAAGGTGGTTCCGCTCTCAGCGTCAACAGCTGCGTCGGTCGTGTTGTCGGCGTCGGTGTAGGTGTAGCCACAGGTCAGCGTGTCTGCGACCTGCGGAACTATGTTGTCCAAAGTGACGGCGGAAGCAACGGGAAGCGTGTCCACGATGGTGAAATCGCTAGAGATTGCTGTAGAGGCGCTGGCGCCGCCTGCGTCATCGCTGGCGCTGACCGAGCAGTAGACGTCTTGACCACGCGCCGCGCCAATGGCGGATGCCACGATGCTGCTACTGGATGCCGTCCCCACTCCGGTGGTCGTGGTCACCGAAGCAGTCTCGACGAACCACTCGACGCTCGCGAAAGCCTGGCTGTCACCGCTGTCGGAGTCCGTGAAGGTCCATGCGCAGGTAAGCGTGTCGCCGGTTTGGCCGGTGCCCGAGGCGGTGATGCCAACGGCACTGGTCACGCCAGGGGTGTTGACTGTGGCTGTTGCGCTATCGTCCGAGGCTTTCCGGGCCGTTCCGGAGTCATTGGAGTTGACCGGCGTGATTTCGCAGTCAATGACGTTCCCGGCCACTGCCGAGATGGAGGCCGGGGTCGTGGTCTCCGTTGTGACTCCGCTAAACTCAACGCCGCCCACGAACCACTTAAAGGTACTCCCCACCTCAGAATCACCATCAACATCATCGTAGGCGTAGTCACAGGTGATCGTATCGGTCGTTGCTGGCTTTACAGGAAGCACCGAAACGCCTGTGACGGTCGGGGCTGTATCTGGAATAGCCCCGGCTGAGGACTCCGAGGGGCTACCGGCCAAAGGCGTGGTGGCGTCGTCGTCGGTAACGGTCACCTCGCACAGCAGCGAGCCTCCCCCGCTCACGCTTGCGATCCCAGAGCCTGTCCCGTCCAGGTCAAGGTCTATCGTTGCGCTGGACGCACTCGTGACGGTCGAGGTGCCAGAGAGGGTTCCGCTGCTGACAGCGGTTCCGGACGACACGTAGTACCAGTTGACTGTGGCTGCACTCTGAGCGTCAACCGTGTCGGCATCACTGAAGGTCCAAGAGCAGGTCGCAGTTCCACCTGCACCGGTGGCAGACAAGGTGACCGAATCTGCGCTTGGCGGCGCATTGACGACCGTGACGGAGTCACTTGCGACTGCAGAATTGGCAAAGGTCGGGTGGCAGAAAATGCTGTCGCCCTTGACGAAGGTCGCCACAAAGGCATCGCTCAAAGTCGCGGCCGAGCCCGTCGCGTCAGACTCCAGCAGGGTCGTCTTGGAAAGATCGTCGTACCAATCAATTGCGGTCACGGTTGTGCTGCCGCCTGATCCACTCGCAAGACAGGTCAGAGTGCTGTCCGCGTAGACCACGGCAGTCGTAGACGTGCCGCTTCCCGTCCCCGAGGCCGTGATGACAGCCGTCTCCCCCGCCGCAAAGACCGCCCCTGCGATCCCCAAGATCCCGAGCCCAATGGCTCCCCCAACAATCGGCTTGAGGAACTTGCGTTGTGCCATACCTGCTCTCCTAAGTGCCACCAACCCAGTCCAGGTCGGTGGAAACGAAGCACACCCCTTTGCCAAAAAGGGTACTCCGCCGAGCAGTGTAGCAGCGTTGAAAGGGGCAAGGGGGGCCGATGCAAGCGGCTAGCTGCATCGACAAGGCCTGCCCCCCGTAGGATCCCCTATAGATCGGTGCTTGCGGCGCCCAACAACCAGTAGATTCCAGCCACGCGGGACTCTGAGTTGTTCAATGGGATGATCCCCCCATCCTCCCGAACGGCGCCAACGTAAAGGTAGAGCCACTCATCCGATTGCCAAGACGCACCCCAGACATCAGCGGGAATCTCAAAGGACCCATCGTTGTCGACGACGCAGACAACGGTCTCCTGGATGTCCTCGATGTCGTCCTGTGCGCGGCGTTCGACCTGGATGATCACACGGTCCGCATCGACCTCTCCCCACTCGAAGAGCAGCTCGTCCTGGCTCAAGCTGGGTGGCTTGCCGCCAGAGAAGTCGGGGGTGTACAGGTCAAAGGCCCCCGGAGTGGCCGCGAGACGCTCGATTCCAAACTCGGGAAGCTCCGCTCCAGCCAAGGAAGGAACGGCGTAGTCCGCCCACTCCACGTAGTCCTGACTGCGAAGCGAGGCATCGAAGATCTCATCGTCGGCCGCGACCAGAGTCACGCTGCTCTGCTCACTCTCCACCACCACCTCGTCCGCACCCGTGGCGATCACCTGCAGCTGTGGGAACTGGGGGTTGGAGATGCAGTTGTTGTCCTGCACACCAAAGAGCGACCAGTAGTGCGTGTCCTGGGGCTGAATCATGCCCCACCATGCGCTGCCGAAGTCCTGGCTCTCTTCGGTCCAGAAGTTCCCCTGCAGCTCGTACCACTCCAAAGCCCCCATGGTGCCAGCCAAGCCCGTACCGTCCTGGTAGATGCGCAGGGCCTCGTCCAGGCTGCCTTCGCCGTCCTCGACTTCGACACGAACATCGGCCCAGCCCAAGTCGAGCTCCGGCAGGGATACGCGGATTGTGTTCCGCTCCACCGAGATGACCTCAGCCTCCATCTCGTCCACAAAGACGCGAGCAGAGTCATCGAAGGGACCACCCAGAATGTCGACCTGGCCGCCCAGGGTGGTCGCGTACTCCGGACTGATCGAGTCCACACCCACAACAAGCGGTGTGTCAGGGCGTTCGTTCCGACGAAAGTTTCCGCAAGCCAGTAGGGAGACGATGAGAAGGGACATGTGGACTCCAAGCGTTGTGCCCATGGACGCGGGCACCTCGCGGTCTATTCACCCTGAATGGCCACCAAGGCAGAAAGCAGTGCACGGTAGTCGTCCAGCTCATTGTAGAGCTGAGCACTGATACGCAACCAAAGGCGACCTTCATGCGGCGTAATCGGCACTTCGATTCGGTACTTTTCCCAAAGAAGATCGTTCAACTCCAGGCTTCCTTGAGGGGTCGCTGAAGCGATGGATTGAGGGAGAAGGAAGGCCGCCATTGCTGCGCGCATTTGTTGTGGTCCTGCAGCCTGCACCCCCAGGCCATCCTGCAACAAGCTCATCGCCTGCGAGGCCAGGTCGTCATTGTGCTCTCTGGCTCTCTCCAACCCTCCGATGCTCCGCCAGAAGTCCAACACGGCCGGCACGCTCAACCAGTTGCTGTAGTCCCGCGTCCCAAGGGTGTGGAAAGTCTGTCGCCAGTCTTGGCCGTAGGCGTGCCCGACCACCGGGGGCTGCAGACTGCCTTGCAGAGGGGGCGCGGCCCAGAGAAATGCGGTGCCCTTGGGTGCACAGACCCACTTGTGGAGGTTCCCGGTGTACCAGTCTGCGCCGAGGGCCTGGACCTGCAGGGGCAACAAGCCCGGAGCATGGGCACCGTCTACCAAGACAGGCACACCGTGCTTTCTACAGAGGGCGATCATCGCTTGGATGGGCAACACCAGGCCCGTTGCGCTGGTCACGTGATCCAGGACGGCCACGCGCGCTCCAACCAGCGCCTGATCCAGCTCCTCCAGCCAAGCATCATCTAAGACCGGGCATGGCAGCCTGACCTCGACGACGGAGGCGCCCGAGCGGGCTGCGATGGCCCGCATGCTGTTTCGAACCGCGGGGTAGACGTGCGAGAGGGTCACCAGTCGATCCCCCTCCCCTACCTGAATCGAGCGAAGGACGGCATTGACCCCAGCGGTCGCGTTGTCGACGAGCACCAGGTCTTCCGGGCGAGCCCCCACAAGCTCGGCAACCAAAGCAGCACTGTGGCTCAAGGCACCCGGCAAGTGCCGAACAAAGAAGCGTATGGGCTGGGCTTCCATCTGAGCCCGAATCCGGCTCTGCTCCTCCTGAACCACCAGTGGCGTGGCACCAAAGGAGCCGTGATTGAGGAAGTGCATCCCCTCCTGCAATCCCCAGAGCCCGCGAAGGCGCTGGGCTGCTGTCACGACTGCCCCAGTGGACGCCCCACGATGCCGTTAACCACGGCGCCCGCTGCCATCAGCCCGAAGACCGAGGGGATGAAGCTGACGGTTCCCTGGATGACATTCCGGCTTTCACAGGAGTGCACGTCGTTGTCGCTCTGAGGGCAGATGCAGCGGAAGGCATCGGCCACGTCGTTGTCCAGAACGACAGGAGGCTCATCCGACCAGACAGCCTGAATTCGCGTGATGTCCACGCCCCGCTGGCGCAGCTTCTTGCGCACGACCTTGGCCAAGGGATCGATCTTGGTCTTGTCGAGGGGGTGAACACGAATCCGGGTGGGGTCCATCTTGGAGCCCGCGCCCATCGAGGCCACGACAGGTATCTCGGCATTGGCGCAAGTTTCCAAGAGGTGGAGCTTGGCCGTGACGTTGTCAATGCAGTCCACGACCCAATCCCAGCCCGGTTCCAGAATCTCGGCGCTGCTCTCGTGGTTGAAGAAGCGGTACCAGCTCTGGACCTCGGCCTTGGGGTTGATCGCCCGGACACGCTGCTCCATCAGCTCGCTCTTGGGCAGACCCACCGTGCGCCGGAAGGCATGGAGCTGCCGGTTCAGGTTGGTCAGACAGACGTCGTCGAAGTCCACCAGCCCGATGCGGCCTACACCGCTGCGCGCGATGGCCTCTGCGGCGTAGGAGCCCACCCCGCCC
>CAJXRZ010000013.1 GCA_913060515.1 uncultured Pseudomonadota bacterium
GAGATTTCTGCCTGTCTCGTGGGCTCGGAGATGTGTATAAGAGACAGATATGGGGGTGCTCTTTACAGGTCAACACCACATCTGGGGGGTACACCGCAAAATGGGCACAATGTGGCCCTGGGTGCGATTTGGGAGCGTGCCAGCTCAAAGTCACCTTGGTGACCCCCCGCTTTGTAGGACGCGGGGCGCGTGGTGTCGAGCCCAAGATCAGGGCTTGTCAGAGCCCCAAATACTAGCACTTGCGCGGGCACGCTGGAGGTGCCAAGGAGGCGTGTGGGCTTCACGATTTGTCGTCGGCCCCGTCCCTTTCCGGAGACCCCCATGTTGCCTGACTTTCCTCAAGAGAACATCCGCGGCCGACACGTGGTCGTGACCGGTGGAACTGGCGGCCTGGGACAGGGTGTGGTCGCTCGAATGCTGCAATGCGGCGCCATCGTGCACGCGCCGGTTTGGAAGGAAGAAGAGCTGGAGAATGTCGACTGGCTCGCCGTGAACACCACCACAGGTGTGGACCTTCGGGACGAGACTCAAGTTCGCGCCTACTACCAGTCCCTTCCGGAGCTCTGGGCCAGCATTCACCTGGTTGGAGGGTTCTCAATGGGGCCGCTCGGCCAGACCTCGGTCGTGGAGATGCGTCGTCTGATGGAGCTCAACGCGACCACTGCCTACCTGTGCTGCCAGGCCGCCTTGGAGAAGATCCGCTCCTCCCTAGAGACCCCTGGTGGGCGCCTGATCAACGTGAGCGCGCGACCGGTGGAGATCCCCGCCGGCGAGATGGTCGCCTACTCCATGTCCAAGGCCGCCGTGAGCGCTCTGACGCGTTCGTTGGCGGTTGAGCTGGCGCCGGAGAAGATCTGGGTCAACGCGATCGCTCCGGGAATCATCGACACCGTGGCCAATCGCTCGGCCATGCCGGATGCAGATCACAGCAAGTGGGCTGCGCCAGCGGGCATTGCCCGGGTGATCTCCGATTTGGTGCTTCCCCAGAACCTCTGCCAGACCGGATCCGTGGTCCCGGTCTATGGTCAGAGTTAAGATATAAACAATACTGATGGGTTTGGGTATAAGAATCGATTGGACGGATACCAGCCCGGTGCCGTAGATCCTGAGTGTCCATCGGTTAGTGAACCCCCAAACTTTTTGAGCTGAGGAGCCTCCCCATGATCGACGTTGCTGCCATTGAGAAGGTCTACGCCCGAGCCGCCGAGCGCGCTGCCATTGGCCGTCGCCGCCTGGGACGGGGCCTGACCCTCGGAGAGAAGATCCTCTTCAACCACCTGGTCGACCCCGAGAACGCCGCCTTTGAGCGCAAGAAGAGCTTCTTGGATCTGCACCCCGACCGGGTCGCAATGCAGGACGCCACCGCCCAGATGGCCCTGCTCCAGTTCATGGTCGCTGGCCGCGCTGAAGTGGCGCTGCCCAGCACCGTTCACTGTGACCACCTGATCCGCGCCCACGTGGGCGCCGACGCGGACCTGGACATCGCCAACGACGAGAACTCCGAGGTCTACGAGTTCCTTCGCACCGTCTCCGCCAAGCATGGCTTGGGCTTCTGGAAGCCCGGCGCAGGCATCATCCACCAGGTCGTGCTCGAGAACTACGCCTTCCCAGGCGGCTTGATGATCGGAACCGACTCCCACACCGTGAACGCTGGTGGATTGGGCATGGTCGCTGTGGGTGTAGGCGGCGCTGACGCCGTCGACGCCATGGTTGGCATGCCTTGGGAAGTCCTCAACCCCGGCATGATCGGTGTGAAGCTCACCGGCAAGCTGCAGGGCTGGGCCAGCGCCAAGGACGTCATCCTCAAGGTCTGCGAGATCCTGACGGTCAAGGGCGGTACCAACCACATCGTGGAGTACTTCGGTCCTGGCGCCGCCAGCATCAGCTGCACCGGCAAGGGCACCATCTGCAACATGGGCGCAGAGCACGGCGCGACCACTTCCACCTTCCCCTACGACGAGAAGATGGGCGCATACCTGCGCGCGACCGGTCGCGCTGGCATCGCTGACTTGGCCGACAAGTATGCCGATCAGCTGCAGGCCGACCCCGAGGTCTTGGCCAACCCAGAGAAGTACTACGACCGCGTGGTCGAGATTGACCTGAACACCCTCGAGCCACACGTTGTAGGTCCCCACACCCCAGACTTGGCGCGCCCCATCTCCGCGATGGCCGCTGACGCTGCTGAGAACGACTACCCACGCAACCTGACCGCCGCCTTGATCGGTAGCTGCACCAACTCCTCCTACGAGGACATCTCCCGCAGCGCCCACATCGCTCGTCAGGCTGCCGCCAAGGGCGTGAAGGCGAAGATCCAGTTCATGATCACGCCCGGCTCCGACCAGGTCTTCGACACCATCAAGAAGAACGGACAGGTCGCCGACCTGACCGCGATGGGTGGCGTGGTCTTGGCCAACGCCTGCGGTCCCTGCATCGGGCAGTGGAAGCGGGACGACGTGAAGAAGGGTGAGAAGAACTCCATCATCAACTCCTTCAACCGCAACTTCCGCGGTCGCAACGACGCCAACCCCGAGACCCTGTCCTTCATCGGCTCCCCTGAGCTGGTGACTGCGCTGGCCCTCTCCGGCGATCTGGGCTTTGACCCAGCACGCGACACCCTGACCGCTGCAGATGGCACCGAGTTCATGCTCGAGGCTCCTGTGGGCGACGAGCTGCCTCCCGGTGGTTTCGGTGGCCCTGGCGACGGCTACATCGCGCCGATCGCTCAGGAGGATCGCTCCAGCGTGGACGTGGTCATCTCCCCAACCTCCGATCGCATCGAGCGCCTGACCCCCTTCGCTGAGTGGGACGGAAAGGACTTCTCGGGTTTGAAGGTCCTGGTCAAGGCCATGGGCAAGTGCACCACCGACCACATCTCGGCGGCTGGCCCTTGGCTGAAGTACCGCGGTCACCTGACCAACATCTCCGGCAACCTGATGGCTGGTGCCCACAACGAGCTCACCGGTGAGTTCGGCAACGGCATCAACTTCCTGACCGGCGAGAAGGACACCCACCCCAACATCGCCAAGCAGTACAAGGCTGCCGGCCAGGACTGGGTCATCTTCGGCGACGAGAACTACGGCGAGGGTTCCAGCCGCGAGCACGCTGCCATGGAGCCGCGTCACAACGGTTGCCGCGCAGTGGTCGTTCGCAGCTTCGCCCGCATCCACGAGACCAACCTCAAGAAGCAGGGCGTCCTGCCCCTCTTCTTCAAGGACCTGGGCGACTACGACAAGGTCAAGGGTGACGACGTTGTGGCCATCGAGGGGATCGCGCGCATCGCCGACGGAGGCAGCCCCACCGTGGTCCTGACCCACGCCGACGGAAGCGTGGATCGCATCGAGACCACCAACACCCTCTCGATGGATCAGTTCATCTGGTTCAAGTCCGGCTCGGCCCTGAACAAGATCCGCGCGGACTTCGCTGCAGCAGCCAAGTAAGGCTCTGGTGCTTTTCCACCTGAGCGGGGGGGTTATCCTCTGCTCATGTGGAACTGGATGAAGACTTTCGGCTTGCTCACCAGCATGACTTTGATGCTCATGCTGGTGGGAGAGGCCTTTGGCGGCTCCAACGGCATGTTGCTCATGCTCGGAGTGGCGGGGTTGATGAACTTTGGAGCCTTCTTCTTCTCGGACAAAATCGTCCTGAGAACGAGTGGAGCTCAGCCCTTGGACGACCCAAGGCTGGCCTGGCTGCACGAGGACATCGAGGAGCTCTCAGAGAAGGCCGGAATCCCCAAGCCGCGCCTGTACTGGGTTCCCCACGAGGCGAGCCCCAACGCTTTTGCGACGGGTCGCTCTCCCTCCAAGGGCATCGTGGCCGTCACGGCGGGGCTGATCAACAACCTGGACCGTCGCCAAATCAAGGGCGTGCTGGCCCATGAGTTGGGCCACATCAAGCACCGCGACACCCTGACCTCGGCTGTGGCAGCGACCATGGCAGGGGCTGTGAGCTACGCCGCCCGCATGATGCTCTGGGGGCGCTCTCGCCGAGGGAACCCCCTCCTCATGATCGCCATCGCGGTCGCTGCACCGGCAGCGGCTCTGATGCTGCGCATGATGGTCTCGCGCACCCGTGAGTACGCAGCAGACAAGCGGGCTGCTGAGCTCACCGGCGACCCAGAAGGCTTGGCCTTGGCCCTGGAAGGACTCTCTGGCGGCGTGAAGCGTCAGCCTCTGTCCACCGGCTCCGATGCCACCCACTACATCGTGAACGGCTTTGCGGGAGGCGGGGTGATGAGCAAGCTCTTCTCGACCCACCCGCCCATCGAGGAGCGGGCCAGGCGGCTCCGGGCGATGAAGCTCTAAGGGTTCCCTTAGATGGCGAAGAAGGGGGAGGCCCAGAGGCGCTCCAGCTCTCCGTCGATCTCCAGGTCGATGCGCAGATAGCGGGGCTCTCCGAGCTGGACTGTGAACCAGTCATTGGCCATGACGCTCTCGCCGTACTGGTCGACGAGCAGGATGCTGGTGGGGGTGTAGGGGAGGTTCAGGTTGAGCCTGTAGGTCCCCGTTGGCAGCTGGTCACCTGGAAGGTAGGTCTGGCCCATGGGGTCCTCGACCCACAGCTCAAGGCCATCCAAGACCACGGTCGAGGCCACAGTATGTCGTGCCAAGAGCCCGTCGAAGACGGCTTGCTCCGTTGGCGCTTGGCCGGGTGGCAGAAGCACGGCGGTGACGCCGCCAGGTGCGCGCTGGTAGCCCACCTCTGGGACCCCTTTTCCGTCAACCACCTGCAGGGTTGTCACTGGGCCCGGCCCGTCTTCTGTGCTGCCGGGGTTGGCGTCGTGGCTGTCGGTGCCGGCCACGAAGCCCACCAAGAGCCCTGCTTGCAGGGCGGCCTGGGCGGAGCCTTGAGATGAGTACACCTCTTTGGAGGTGTAGAACTCGCAGCCGTCCTTGGACAGGTCCTGGCACTCATTGCTGCCGTGCTCGCTGAAGATCTCCAGCAGGACCTCGTTGTCCATGCGGTCGACGCTGCGCTGCCAGTTCACTTCCCCTGGTCGGGTGTAGGCGCTGTGGTGCGCGAAGGCGACCCACCGGGTCTCGCAGCCAGGGGTGTCGCTCGCCGCGTTCAGGAACTCGAAGAGCTCCTTTGCCGAGAGCGCGCCGGTCTCCTCGCGCCGCAAGTAGCCCTCCATGCCAAAACCGGTCTTGGGAGACTTGGCGAGGGGGCAGGCCGGCGGCCGGAGTGTGGAGCAGGCGGCCGATGACTCGAAGATCACGGTGCGGTGGTGGGTGCCGCCAGCAGAGCAGTCACGCCACTCGTAGCCCGCGTAGAGCATGGCTCCTTCATCCCTGGAGCGACTGACCAAGTCCAGCATGCCGTCCCAGATGGGGAGGCTCTCGCCGGTGCTTAGGTCCACGTACTCGCCGAACTCCACGTGGTCGGTGAGCGCGAACCAGTCCAGTCCATTGTCGGCTGCCTTGGAGGCCATGTTTTTGCCGGGGGCTCCAGCCATCTCGGCGACGCAGTCAGCGTCCGGGGTCTCGCATCCGTCGGAGCTCATCCCGCTGTGCGCGTGGGGGTCACCCCAGAGGACGGCCTGTTTCAGTTCCGCTTCCGTGGTCTGGTCCACTTCTGCGAGCCGCCCCACAGGGTTTGCCTTGGGGTGGCTCAGCATCGGCGTTGTGGACTGGGTGCCCGGCGTGCGGATCCCGCCCTCTGCGGACACGGCAGGGCCGGTGTCTTGGGGTGAGTCCTCTGGCCCATTTGCGAGGGGTAGCGCGCAGGCCGAGAGCAGAAAAAGCGTCACGACAGGGTTTTTAGCATCTGCCGAGCGAGATGACCAGAACTTGTAATGTGCTGAAATGCGCTCGTATCCGGCTCTTCTCAGGGGATGTAGTGAACCTGGTACTCCCGCTCCACGGACCCTTCAATCTCGAGGGTCGCCGACCCAAGCTGCACGCTGCCTGAGCGAAGGCGCTGGGTGCTTTCTGCAGGGGCATCGCCGCCCGAAATCAGCGTGTAGCGCGTGCCGTCGGCCTCGGTGAAGCGTCCACCTTCACCGAAGATCACCAGGATGCGAACACCATCGACATCCGCCAAGTCTGTGAGGTCCCCCTCTGCGTTGCCGGTCAGGGTGTCTGGAGCGGTGGCGAGGCGCGGCAGGATCGTGCCCTCTGGGATGAAGACTGGGATCTCCCCAAGGGCGGCTTGGTAGGTGCCTGAGGCAGCAGGGGTCAGCGTCCAGTAGTCGAGCCAGCGTACAGCGGCGGGCAGACTGACCTCGACGGTGGTGGCCCCTCTCTCCAACACAGGAGCGACCAGGAGGCCTGAGCCCAGCATCCACACGTCGGTGCGGCCAAAGTCCTCTCCCTCAAAGAGCAGGGCGGTGGGCAAGATCATGGGCGTGCCGCGCTCGGCGGCCTGGTTGGCCAAACCGTAGCGGTAAGGGAAGAGGCGGGTGTGCTCTTGGGTGAGCTCGGCCCACAGCGCCAGGGTCTGCTCGTCTTGGTCGAACTGGTGGTTCTCCTCGGCGAAGGCCCCATGGTGGGTGCGCATGACCGGGGAGAAGGCGCCCAGGGCGGCCCATCGTGCCCAGAGCTCAAAGTCGCTTGGGTCGTTGCCGATGCTCTGGTAGCCGGCGATGTCGTGGGTGTAGACGGGCTGCCCGCTCAGGGAGAGTCCCAAGCCCAAGGGAAGGACGGTGGGGAAGCCGTCGTCGCTATCGAAGCTGGTGCGCTGGTCGCCGGCCCAGACCACCGGGGTGTGCGGGACGGACCCAGCCCAGCCGCTGCGCACGAAGTAGCTGCCGTCGCGGCCTTCCATCGCCTGAGCGTTGAGCTCCTGCCAGAGCACCGGCCAGGTGTTGTGTTCGGTCCAGCCGCTGCCGCTGTACACCTGCGCTTCCACCGGAAGCCACTCGGCGTAGTCGGCCATCCAGCCGTCAAAGCCCAGGTCCAAGGCGGTGTTCATGTGGTCGAGAACGAAGGCCTGGCCCTCGGGACTGGAGATGTCCACCATGGTCATCGTATCGAAGGTGGGGCCAGTAAAGGTGACCAGTTCACCGTTCTCATCCTGGATGATGATGCCCAGCTCTTCGGCCTCCTCCCAGGTCTGTGTGCCCTCGTAGAGGAAGGGGGAGAAGTAGGCAAACCACTTGAATCCCAGGTCTTCCAGGTCTTGGGCCACGTCCTCAACCTCGGGGTAGAGGGTCTCGTCGACGAACCATTCCCCGGTCAAGTGGTACCCGAAGCTGCCCAGCTCGGCGCCTTTCCAGTCCTCGGTCCAGATGACCGTGCCCGAGGCCCCCACGGCGCGCAGATCCTGCGCCACCTGCATGACCCGGTCCACGCCTCGCACAGCGTCTACCCAGGGGGCGAAGACCCAGGGCTGGGGAAGGGTGTAGCCGCCTTGGTGCTGGACGAAGTCCTCGACAACAGCCAAGGGCGCACCGGGCAAGAGGTGCAGATCCGCGCCCCGCTCAGACCAGGCCAGAAGGGTGAAACGCTCGGGATCCGTCTTGCACAGGTCCACCTCCACCCGCTCGCTCACGTCCAGGAATAGGCCGCTGGAGGCCTGCGGCCGCAACAGAAAGGGGACGGGGAAGCTGGAAGAATGGCGCGTTCCCGTCAGAAACCAGTCATCGGGGTAGACGTCTTGGTCAGACTTGCCGATGCCCGGCTCGGAGACCCAGAGAGGAAAGGCTTCGCCGTAATGGTCCACGTCAAAGGCGTGGCTGCCCATGCCCAACATGGCCTCGTTCTCGATGCACTCCGCTGAGAAGCCGATGCGGTTGCTGCCTGCGGTCTCCGCCGAGAGCTCCAGGTGGCCATCGATACTCACGACCCGCAGCTCGCCGATCTCCTCGCCCTCTCTCTCCAAAGGCAGCGCCCACATCCCATCACGGCGCTCGGGCTTGCCGAAGTCCACGGGAGAGGCGTTGTCGCTGACCTGGTCGAACTTAAAGGAGCCCACCCGAAAGTCCACGTCGGCGCTGCCTGTTCCTGAGACGACTTGAAGTCGGCGCAGCACGATCCCGTGTTCGTCGTGGTCCACGCTCAGGGAGTGGGTGTCCCGGTCCAGGAGTAGGGTATATTCGTCCAGGGCCAGGACGCTGTTGTTGCAGGCGAGCAGCAGGGAGATCAGCATGGGCCCAATCTACCGTGGGCGGGGCTAGCCTAAAAGCGTCTTTACCGATGGGAGCAGCTGGTAGACCACAGCCATTTCGGCCAAGAAGGCCTCTTCTCCCAGCTTGAGCAGCTCCTGGGCGCGGGCTTGGTTCTTGGCCCGCTCCTCGGCGGAGGTGCGCTCGCGGGTGACGCCCCGCAGACTGGAGGCCGCGGAGACGATTCGGCGCAAGGCGAGGCTCTCCTGGGTGCCCGGCCAAGCCATGGGATCCTCTCGCTCGCCGTAGAGGGCCACGTCTACGTAGATCAGGGGCAGTTGCCACTTGTAGAGCAGGGAGGCGCCCAAGAGGTGCTGGTCTTGAAGGGAGAGCGAGGCCTCGGCTGTGGTGTAGGTGCAGGCGCCGATCAGCATCGCTCGGCGAATCTCTTCGTCCTCGGCGGGCTTGAGGGTGAGTCGCAGCAGCTTGCCGATGTCGTAGAGCAAGCCGGCGGGCCAAGCGAGTCCCGGATCCAGCAGGGGCTCATGGCGCCTACAGAGAGACCGGGCGATCAGGGCAGTGGCGTAGGCCTCCTGAAGGAAGAGCTCCAGGGCAGGAGGGGATGCGGCGAGGGTCTGCACCGCCAGCTGAGTGAGCACCATGCGCTCCAACTCGGCGATTCCGATGGAGGCGACGGCCTGTACCAAGGTGCGTGGCGGTCGGGCCAAGCCAAAGAGAGGGGAGCGTGCCAGGCGCAGGACGGAGGCTGATATGGCAGGATCCAACGCGATCGCGTCTGCCAACTTGCGGAAGTTGACGTTGGGGTCGCGGAAGAGCCGCTGTAGCTTGAGCAGAGCCGTCGGGGGGCTGGGCAAGCGCACGTCGAGCGGTACGCGCAGCTCTCTGTGCAGGCGTTTTCGCTGCTCAGGTGGCGGCAGGATGGTCAACAACTCGGGCATGCGTACTCGACTCAGGTGGCCCTTCGGACCCATAGACCTCAGGCTTGAGTGTGATAGCTACGATCCATGTCTAAGAAGATTCAGGTTTTGTTTGCCGCTGGAGCGGTCTCGTTGGCCGCTGTGGTGGCCGGTACATGGCTGCTTGCACCAGAACCCGTTCAGCCGACCGTGGTGTTGGTGGTGCTGGATACGGTGCGCGCCGACCACTTGAGCGTGTGCGGCTACGGCCGCCGGACCTCGCCCACGCTGGAGGCCCTGGTCGCCAATGGGGCTCAGATCAGCTGCGGTGCGATCTCCCCCGGTGCCTGGACGCTTCCCTCTCACGCCTCCTTCTTCACTGGAGTGATGCCGGTTGAGCACCGCGCCCACAGCATCAGCACGGGCATTGACAGCTTCAAGGGGGGAGGCAACCGCGCCCGGCCCCTGGACCAGAAGCTGCCCACCATTGCAGAGCGCTTCCGGGACATGGGCTACGAGACCGCATTGGTGTCCGCAAACCCCGTGGTGGGCCCTTCGATGGGGCTGGACCGGGGCTTTGACAGCCTGGATGTGGCGGACCGGTTTGGCCGCTACACCTCCAGCCGCTGGCAACCGACCGTGGACCTGTTCCTGGACCACCGCGACCCCACTGTGCCGCAGTTCCTGGCGGTCAACATCGCCGACGCGCACCAACCCTGGGGCGCCCCGCCCGCAAGCCTGGAGTGGGCCTCGGAGTATGGGGTCGGCATCTCGTACAGCAAGGGCAACCGAGAGGGGGACTATTCGACCTACCTGCGCGGTGAGATGGACCCGCTTCGGGCACCACGTTTCGAGGAGCAGGTCGTAGAGGCCTACGATGCTGCGGTGTTTAAGGCAGACGAGAACCTGGCGTACTTTCTGGACAAGTTGCTGCAGCAGGGCTTCTGCGATGCCGCCGGTTGCCGGGTCATCATCACCTCGGACCACGGTGAGCTGCTGGGAGACCAAGGCCTCCTGGACCATGGCCACTACGCCTACCAGGCCAACGTAGAGGTGCCCTTGATCGTCGCTCAGCTCGGCGGTCCACCCGAGCTGGAATGGGAGGACATCGACCTACCCGAGCGCATCTCGGCCGTGGTCGTTCACGACGTGCTGCTCACAGGTCGCCTGCCTTCTCCGCTGCCGCCGGTACAAGTCATCGCGTGGCCCCACGCACGACGCTGCGCGAACCTGGACGGGGCCGCCTTCTGCAACCTGCAGGCGGCCATCTGGGAGGGGGATGAGAAGCTGATCTGGGACGAGGGTCAGGTCACCGCCTACGACCTGAGCAAGGACCCCAATGAGCTGCAGGGAAGCGCTGCAGCGACCACGGACGAGCTGGCCAAGTTGGCCAAGTCCGGCAAGCGCGATGGGCGCGATGACAGCAAGACCGACATCACCGTCACGGAGATGCTCAAGGCTGCGGGGTATCTGGAATGATCTGGCTTCTGCTGGCGTGCGCCAAGGATGCGGGAGACAGCGGGCAGGTGTTGACGATCCCGGATCTTCCGCCGGATCCCTGTGGAGCCGGTGCGCCGTTCCTGCCTCTGGAGCAGATGGGTGAGGTGGTGCTCTCCTCGCGCGAGGACACGCTGTCCTTGACTGCGGGCACGGTGAACACCCTGCTCAATGGCTACGATCTCGGGGTCGAGGCCCAGGTGGACGTGGAGACCTACCTGCTCCGGTACACCACCCAAGACCGCGGAGAGCTGGTCGAGGTCACCGCCTTTGCCACTCTGCCCATCGTGGAGCCCGGCACCGAAGTGCCAGTCATCCTCTGGCTGCACCCCACCGTCGGTTTCGCCGACTCCTGTGCGCCCACCGCCTTGGGCTTGGAGGGCGCCGCGTTTGGCATTCTCTGGGCATCGCAGGGCTACGCGGTGGTCTCTCCAGACTACCTGGGCATGCGCGGCTTTGGGGCCGGCTCCGATGAGCTGCACCCCTACATCGTGGCCGAGGCCACAGCCATCGCCTCCCTGGACGCGGTGCGTGCGATGGAAGCTCTGACCATCGAGCGGGACACTTCAGCGCGCTTGGACGCCAGCCGTTTGCTGCACTGGGGCGCCAGCGAAGGCGGCTTTGCGGCGCTCTGGACCGACCGCTACCAAGGGGCCTACCTGCCCGACTACACCAGCGTGGGCGTGATCGCAGCCATTCCGCCCTCGGACCCCATGGCCTTGGCCGAGCGGGCAACCAGCGTCTGGTCGGACACCACCTGGGGCGTGGCCGCAGCGATGGTCAGCATGCAGCAGTACTACGAGGGTCCCCCCCTGAGCGACGTGCTCGCCCCTGAGCTGGCGGAGCTGATGCCCGGTGAGATGGCCGAGAAGTGCAGCGGCTTCGAGGTTCTGGAGGGCATCGAGAGCGTGGAGGACGTCTTCACCCAGCCGGCCATCGATGCAGCCCAGAGCGGGGACTTTAGCGGTCTGGAGCCCTGGGAGTGCTACCTGCAGCAGGGCGTGATTCGGGAGAGCACCATCGAGCGCGTCTCCACCGCCCCCGTGTACATGATCCTGGCCGAAGACGATGACTTGGCCTGGGCCCCGCCCGCCCGAGAGGACATCACGGCGCTGTGCGCGCAGGGCTATGAGATCGAGCACCTGGAGTGCGCGGGCGCCAGCCATGTGGACGGCGCTGTGGACAGTCTGGGGCAGCAGCTGGACTTCGTCGCCCGCATGTTCGCTGGGGATGCCTTGGTCGCGTCCTGTGAGATTCAGGAGCCAGTGGTCTGCTCCGAGTGAGGGCTGCCCGGACGCAACGCGTCATGCACTGACGCGAGAAGCGCCGCCTGAGGCGCTGCCCGGGGCACAGTCGGCCTGGCATCCTGCTTGCAATAGTTTGATTTCAACAGGAGAACCCATGCTCTGGACCTTGATCCTCGGCGCCGCCCTGGCTGCCCAAGCCCCTACCCAAGCCTACGAATTCGGCGGAGCTTCGGAGCCGATGCACCTGGTGGGGGCCTCGGCCTTCTCAACCTTGGGCGTGGATGCGGAGTTGGTGGAGTTGGAGGAGATGGAGGCTCTCGAGGGCCCTCCGGGCGGGGTACGGGGGCGCCTGGAGAGTTCTTGGGTGTCGGAGGTCCCGCCGGCGCCGTTGTTGCTTGGGCTGGTCGCCAGCGCTGGGCCGGGGTTGTTTGCCCTACTCTCCAACGTCTTTTGGTTCGGATTCGGTCCTCTGCTGCTCGCTGGGGCCCATTCCTTCATCGGTGCCCCGGTGCTTGGGGTCGTGGGGGGTGTGCTGCTGTTGCGGGCAGCCCAGGGCGCAGGTCTGGAGAAGCCCCAGCTGGCTGTGGCTGGGCTCGCCATGTCGATCGCCGGACTGGTCTCCAGCGGGCTCGGGGTGCTCGCCCTCGCGGGGGGCAATGGGCCGCTCGGTGTGGGGCTCCTGATCCCAGGCGCGGCCCTGCCCATGCTCGCCGGGGGCGTGTTGGTAGCTGGGGCGGTTCAGCACGGGAGACGGGCGCAGAGCGCGGAGCTTCGCTTCGGACTGGCGCTGGTAGAGCAGGGCGCACAGGCGGGTCTCACCCTGCGCTTCTGATGGGGCCAGGCTGGCTCAGCGCACCAGCACCTCGTCCAACAGCACGTCGGCGATGCGGGTCCTCTGGGTCCCTTGCGCGGTGGTCTCTTCGGTCCACTGGATGGGCCCGTAGAACTGAACGAGGCGCTGGCGCTCCGGGATCTTCTCGAAGAAGCCGGCGATGCGCGCGAGCATCTGGGTCCGGGCTTGGGCCGGCTCGATGCCGTAGATCTTCAGGGTCAGGGGGCGCCGCACCGAGCCGCTGAAGACCGTGCAGCCGTAGAAGCGCTGCCCGTAGTTGCCCCGCGGATCCATGTGGTCCAGCACCAGCGCCCGCAGGGCATCGATCCGGGTGTCCTCGCTGTGCAGCAGGGTGTGTTCAAAGGGCTCGAAGGGCAGTTCAGCCTGGGTGTTTCTGGCGTGGTCCAGCTGGATCTGGTCGATGCAGCCCACGCAGCGCAGCCCACTGTGCGCGTTCAGGACGCCGTAGATGCGCACGATCTCGGCCAGCACCTCGGGGTGGTCTCGCTCCAAGAGCGCCGACTCGAAGAGGTAGTCGGGACCAATGCTTTGGAGGCCCTGTGCTGCCGCGCGTAGGGCGTATACCTGCCCTTTGTCCAAGCGCACTTGGTCCAGGACTTCCTTGACCCGGTGATCTGAGAAGCAGGCGCTGCACATGCGAATCGTGTAGACGGGGAGCGTGTGATACGGCAAGAATACCCCACCTTTCAGGGCGTCTTTGAGGTGCGCGCACATCTCAAGGCAGCCCGACTCCCCGTGCGTTTCACAGTCTGTGATGGGCATGGAGCGCTCCTCTCTTCAGGAGTGCCTTCACCCCAGCAACAACAAGCCCACCCAGAGTCCCGCGGCTGCGGTCATCGGGATGCTGAAGTTGTCGTCAATGCGTCGGCTCAAGAGCTCAGCGATGGCGGCGGGTACGGCTGCGAAGAGCCCCAGAACGGGTGCGCGCCAGCCGGAAAGCTCCGGGTTGAAGAGCTCCAGGATCGCCCAGGCGGCCAAGGCGCCCGTGACGGCGAAGGTCAGAGTGCCCTGGAGAGAGCGGCCGTTGACCAGCTTGATGCTGCCGAAGCGGCGGCCGATTGTCGCGGCGGCGGGGTCGGCGACGGCCAAAACGCCGGCGGCTACTGCGCACAGCGTGGTCTCGCCGGTGAGGCTGAGCAGCAGCAGCGCGGTCACGTACCAGGTGGAGCTGTTGACCCGGTGCTGCTCGTGGGGGTGCGCCACGGCGGAGAAGGCCCACATCAGGATCTTGTTCCAGGCTGGGCTGTAGCGCCGAGAGATCTCAAAGACCCAGGCCATTCCAGCGATGGTACCGGCGATGGGGGTGAGCCAGGAGCTGGGTAGGACCAACTCGATCAAGGCCACCACCGCCAATCCGGAGAAGATGTGGAAGATGCTTCGGTAGCTGTTGGTGGGCCGCAGGGTGGGCACGTCGATGTCCAGCTCTTCCAAGCTGGCCGCAAGGGCCTCGTATTGGGGTTGCAGCTTGAGCCGGAAGGCCTGCCACTCTCTGCGAAGGTCTGCGCCTGCCTTGTCGGTGTCCGGAGCGATCTCTTCCAAGAGCAGGGCGAGCTGCGCGAGCTGCGCATTGAGGGCCGCCAGGGCCGTGTCGACCTCTGTGTCTAAGAGCGAGGCCAGGTGCGCTTGGATCTCTTCCAAGCGCTTCTCCAGGTGCAGGTCCGCACTCCAGCGCGCGGGGTCCAGATCCTTGAGAAGCTCATGCAGCTCCAGGGCAAGATCCCGGGAGTCCACTGCCAGGGCGGCACTCATGAAGCTCTATGCCTCCTGCTCGGCCAGCGGCGCACCGCAGACCTTTGCTACTTCATCGGTCATTCGGCCACGCAGCGCGAGGCTGTACATCTTGAAGTCCGCTGCCAGGGACCAGAGCGGGTACTTAAAGGTCGCAGGACGGTTCTTCTCCACGAAGAAGTGCCCGGTCCAAGCAAAGCCGTAGGCGCCGACCATTCCGCTGAGCAAGAACCAAGGGTTCAAGGTCACCAGCAGTGCGCCCACATTCAGAATCGCCAAGGTCGTACCGATGTAGTGCAAGGTGCGACAGGTGGGGTTGCGGTGCTCGGCTACGTAGTAGGGCCAGAAGGCCTCGAAGCTCTCGTAGCGCGCTGGCTCTGGTGCGGTCTGCGACACGGCTGGCTCCTGCAGTGGGCAAGTTGTAACCCGCAGGCAGGGTGCATTGAAAGCACAAGCTCAGCCGGCGGGATCAGCCGCGTCTGCATCTTGAGGCGCAGCGGGTGCAAAGAGGTAGAAGACCTCCACACCTTGCACACCGCTGACCTTGGGCCAAGGATAGTCACCGGCCACCTCACAGAGCCGCCCGCTTGGCACGCCGTCGATCTCCACATCACCGGTCAGGAAGGTCTCTCCAAGAGGGCAGCCCACCCCATTGGGGTCGAAGCCCACGTCCAGACGCAGTCCGTGCAGCTGGCCATCTTGAGGAACCAGCTGCGCCAGCGAGGTCACCATCTTGCCCTGGTCCAAGACCATGCGTCCGGCTTGCTCCTGGCCCACCAGACCCGCTTGGGACTTCTGCACAGCGACCCCGCGGGAGACGCTAAAGCCCGCGGCGTCCAAAGCGCCACCGCCCTCGCCCAGGGAGGTCAGTCCAGCGTCGTCCTGGTGCAGGTAGTCGACCAGAGCGACGCCGGTGGTGATGCCCCAGAGCTGCAGGCCCTTCTCCATGGCCTGCTTTCGTGCGGCGCCCGACTCCAGATCGGAGCCCGCGCCCCGTCCCTTGGCGGAGACAGCCGGCATCGCCGCTCCGTCCACCTGCACGTCGATCACAAAGTTCATCGTCAGGCTGCCGGGGAGCTCCGTGGCTCTCTTCCCCATGCCGATGTTTCGGCCGGGGAACCAGGTACCCGGCTCGGCCTTCATGTTGACCACCAGGCTGTGTGCCTCCAGGGTCAGCGTGTTGCCCTCTTGGGTGCAGGGGTGCTTGGCTTGCTGAACCATGCGGCAGAGCATGTCTGCGGCGGCGGCGCTGTCGGCCACAGGGTCCGCCGGGATCTCCATGGCGCTGGTTGGAGGAGCTTGATTCGAACAGGCGATGAGTAGAAGAAGCATGGGAATTCCGACAAGGGGGCGCATCTTCGGTTCCGTCAACAGGGTGTCTGTGTGCATGGGATTCATCCTGCGAGTGCCAAAGGAACGAATGCGACGAGCACCAGGGCGATGGCCATGACGGTCACCGGCAACAGGATGCGCTCGTGTTTCTGCCAGAAGTTCCTCGGCGGCGGGTCCTCGGGACCGGGGTCCTCGATCTCCGAGACCACCTGCCGCACCAAGAGGTGGTTCAACGCCACCGGCGGGGTCAGGTAGCCCAGCTCGAAGGCCACCAAGACCACCATCCAGAAGTGCACTGGATCGATGCCGCTGGCGATGGCCACGTCGGCCAAGGTGGCGGAGACCAAGATGACGGCGCCGTAGGGGTCCATGGTCATGCCGACCACGACCAGGAGGGCGACGAGCAAGGCCATGGCGGCCCATGGCGAGTCAAAGCTGGCGGGCACAACGCTCATCAGCTCGGCGCGCTCCACCAAGCCTCCCAAGCACACGCTCATGCCCATCAAGAGCAGCAGGGCGCCGATGTGAACCGCAGCCTCGGAGGTGGCGGCCTCCAGCTGCAGGCGCACCTTGGGGGCCGCTGTAGGCGTGGCTGCAGCTGTGGCGCTGGCCTGGCCTGTGGCGGTCTGTCCGCGCTTGTGCAGCACCCGGTCCAGGACCAGCATGAGCACCAAAATGACGGGCAGAATCATCGGAGCGGAGTGCTGGTCCAGTCCGACCTGGAGCACGCCGAGGTAGCCGAGAATGACGACCACAAACAGGCCCACGAAGAGGCCCAAGCCCTTCAGCGCGATGAGGGTCTTGGCTCCCGCATCGGGCACCTTCTTCAGCGTCCAGGGGCCCTGGCGGGTGAGGAAGGCCACCAGGGCGAAGAGCCCTGCGGTGAGCAGGAAGACCCAACGGCCCCAGCCGAACAAGGCGTCACTGGAGACCGGGTTCAGGTAGGCGACGATGACCACGAGCAGGCAGGGGCGCAAGACCACGCCCAGGCTGCCGCTCATGGCGGCCGAAGCCATCGCCAGGCTCCTTCGGGCGCCAGCGGCTCTGAGCTCCTGGAAGACGATGGCACCCACCGCGATCACGAAGATGCCGGAGGCCCCGGAGTAGGCCGTTGGTATGGCCGAGGCCAAGACGACCACGATGGCCAGCAGCTCGGGCGGAAGGCCCCAGGGGCGCAGCACATCGAAGCTTCGGTGGGCCAAGCTGGTGCGCTTGAGCAGCATGCCGGCCCACACGTAGAGCCCCACTTGCAGGTAGAGCTGGGCGTGCTCGGTGAGCTTGTCCAGGTAGACAGCCAGGCCAGCGAAGTAGCCCTCGCCGATGAAGAACCAGCCGGCGGAGAGCAGGGCCATCGTGGCGTAGAGGGGAACGGCCAAGAGCGCGGTGCCCCAAGAGTCCTCCTCCTTGCCGTCGGCCTCCATGGGCTTGGCCAAGTGGTAGACGTTGCCCACGCTCATGATCACGAAGGTGGCGATCCAAATCCAGGACAAGCCAGGGTGGTCCGGCAGAATTCCGGAGGCCTCCCAGGCGGTTCGCTGGGCGAAGAGGGAGACCAGGACCAGGACGTTGGCCACCAGCTGGGAGGCCGCGGAGATGCGGTCGCCGCGGGGGCCGTGGATGTTGCGCAGAGCGATGTGGTGGCGGGTCCAGGTCGTGGTGACCGCGGCCAGGGCCAAGAGCAGCACGAAGAGGTGCTTGATGTGGGCGTTGACCCAGCCCACGAAGGACTCCAGGGCCAGGTCCACGACGGCGAAGCGCTGCACCCCTTCGCTGCGGCGCTCCAGGATGGAGCTCACCCGCTCTTGCTCGCGCTCGTAGCTCTCCAGCTGGCGGGCGTAGCGCTCCTGGGCTGGATCAACCTTTGGTTCGCCGAGCAGGTCTCCGATCAGATCTTGGTCCACCCCCTCATCGGAGTCTCCGAGCAGATCCCCGATCAGGTCTTGGTCCACACCCTCCGCGTCCTCGTCCGCATCGGCGAGCAGATCGCCGATCAGGTCCTCATCGATGCCGTCGGCGGCAGCCTCCTCGGGCTCGTCTGCCAGCAGATCGCCGATCAGGTCCTCGTCGATGCCTCCGGGATCACTGGCCTTGGGATCACTGGCCGTGGGATCACTGGCCTCGTCGCCGAGTAGATCGCCGATCAGGTCTTGGTCCACGCCATCGTCTTGGGCATCGGAGGGGGTGTCATCGCCCAGCAGATCCCCGATCAAATCCTGGTCTACGCCTTCCCCTGCGGCAGGCGTCTCTTTGGGCGGGACCGGTGGGGTGGGTTGAACCGGCTCGCGGCGCAGCTCAGAGCCGTAGCCGGGCCAAAAACCCTCGCCTGCTTGGATGACTTTGGACTGGAGCTGAGAGCCGGTCCACTGCACCAGGACGGCCATCAAGACCACCAAGATGGGCAGGGTGGAGAGCCAGCGGCGCAGGGGAGAAGGGGCTTTGTCGTGGGCGCTCAAGGACGGGTCCTTTTGGGGCGGTTCGTGGCAATCCGTGGGCCAGCGTAGCACCGGTGCAATGCTGACTTGTGGGCCGCTGACAATGGCGCATCCCATCGAACATCGAATACAACAGGGTCTCGCCGCGTTCTCGCTGCTGGAGATGGAGATCCAATGACCTTGTTGCTTGCACTGCCCGCCCTTGTCGCCTGCGGCCCCGGCTACTTGACCCCCGACGAGGTGCGCGAGCACCTGGACAACCCCAGTGGGAGCGTGGACCCGGGCTCCCTGGGAAACGTTGCGGATGACTACTTCGATGCCCAGATGGGCATGAACGCCCAGGACTTGGCCTTCTTCGTCAAGTCGGATCAGGGCGGCGGTTCACGCGGCAACGCCCAGCGTATGGCCGGCATGGTGGGGGCCTCTCCTCTGGCCAAGAACACGGCCGGAGACATCTTCTGTGCCACAACTCTGGTGGCTCAGGTCGCCAGCTTTGACTCCTGCGAGAACGAGGGCGACTGCGAGGCGGAGCTCACCATCGATGCCTGCGTGCTGCGCTTGGGGGAGGACGGGGACGAGAACGCCAGCGGCAAGCTGCACTTCACCCTGAGCGAGGAGACCAGCGAGGAGATCGATCGCGGCACCATGCAGGTTGAGTTCGACAAGTGGGAGACCACGGTGGGCAGCCCAGAGATCATCGACCACTTGGACGGCATCCTGGCCTTTGAGTACACCGACTACAAGTTGGAGAACCGGGCCGAGACCATCATGAGCATCGACATGCTCAACAAGCAGACCGACCCCACCGCGTCGGGCCTGTTCCGCAGCGGCGTGGTCGCCGAGCACCGCGCCACAGCGGCTCTGCGCACCACCTTTGCCGAGACGGAGACCGGTGAGACGGCCAGCCTGGAGGTGCTCGCCTTCACCGACGAGGAGCTGACCGAGTCTCTGAACCTGCAGTTCGACTACGAGGCCACCTGGGTCTCCGATACCCACTCGGTCTTCGATGCCTCCATGACCGTCTTTGGCGAGAACGGCCTGTTCACCTGCCTCTGGTCCAGCGAGCTCATTGAGCAGTCCGTGGACATGTACAGCTACAGCTCCGGCGGTACCTGCACCGATGAGAGCGGCGAGTCCTTTGACTGGTCCGGTGACTTGGTCGTGGAAGGCTGAGCTTCGGTGGTTAGGCTCCTTCCACTGTGAAGGAGCCTCCCGTGGAGCGCGTGACCGTTGAGATCAATGATGGGGTGGCTCAGGTCACCCTGAACCGTCCCGAGAAGTACAACGCTCTGGACATGCCCATGTTCCGGGCCATCGTGGCTGCGGGCCGTTCTTTGGCGGAGCGCCGCGATGTCCGTGTGGTCGTGCTGCATGGAAAGGGCCCCAGCTTCTGCAGCGGTCTGGACGTCGCCAGCGTGATGGCCGGTGGTCCCAAGACCATGGAAGAGATGATCGACCACAAGGTCGGTCCGGCCAACCTGGTCCAGCAGACGGCCTGGGTTTGGCGCGAGATGCCTCAGCCCGTCATCGCCGCCTTGCACGGTCACGTCTACGGAGGCGGCTTGCAGCTCGCACTGGGCGCAGACATCCGCTTGGTGACGCCCGATGCCAAGGTCAGCGTGCTGGAGATCGTCTGGGGCTTGATCCCCGACATGGGCATCACCCAGACTCTGCTTCCATGGGTTCGCCGGGACGTGCTCAAGGAGCTGACCTTTACGGGCCGAACCATCAGCGGACAGGAGGCCACCGATCTGGGGCTGATGACCCGCGTGGAAGGAGACCCTCTCAAGGAGGCCTTGCTCTTGGCGCAGGAGATCGCCAACCGCAATCCCCACGCCGTTCAGGCCGCGAAGAGGCTCTACGACACCGCCGCGACCATGAACGCCGAGGACTCCTTCGCGTTGGAGCTTGAGCTGCAACGCGGGGTGCTGGGCAGCCCAAACCAGATGGAGGCATCCATGGCCCGTCTGCAGCGTCGCAAGCCCAACTTCGCGGATCCCGAATGATCGATCTGGACACCACCCTGTCCAACGGGATGCGGGTGCTCTTGAGCGTGGATCATGAGCAACCCCGCGTGGCCGCCAGGGTGGTTGTGGGGGCCGGGGCGTCCTTGGATCCCGAGAGCTTCCTGGGCACTGCCCACGCTCTGGAACACCTGATGGCCAACAAGGGCACCCAGCGCCTGGGGTCCAAAGACTGGAAGGCCGAGGCTCCGCTGCGCAAGCAGGAGACCGCCCTGTTGGGGGAGGGGGTACACAGCCGTCTGAGCGAGCTGGAAGAGATAGAGCGCAAGGCCGATGCCTACGCCTTGCCCAATGAGCTCAAGGTGGCCTTCTCCAAGCTGGGGGCCAAGGGCCTGAACGCCACCACCTCCATGGACCGAACGGTCTACTTGGTGGACGTGCCCAGCAACCGTCTGGAGCAGTGGGCTGCTCTGGAGGCTGACCGCTATCGGCACCCAGTCTTCCGCGGTTTTCGGACGGAGATGCAGACCATCGTGCGGGAGAAGCTGCGCAGCTTCGATGACGCTGGGCGCTCGATGTACCAGGCCTCGATGGCGGCGCTCTTCCCAGGGCACCCCTACGCCGGAAGCGTGCTCGGAGAGCTCGAGCAGCTCTTGGACCCAGACTTTGACGCTCTGGTGGCCTACCACCGGCGCTGGTATGTGCCCGGCAACATGTCGGTCATCCTCTCCGGGGACTTGGATCCCGAGGAGACCTTGGCGCTGCTGGAGCGCACCTTGGGCCAGCTTCCGGCCCAGGACCCACCGGAGCGGGCCCACCGCGACGTCCCCCCGCTGCTGGAGACCCAGCGCGTCCACACCACCCACCAGGCCCAAGAGTCCGTGTGGTTGGCCTACCGATTGCCCCCTGGGGACCACCCCGACCTGGAGGCCCTGATCCTGGCCGACGTGCTCTTGGCCAATGGGGCCACGGGGCGCATCGACAAGAACCTGGTTCAGCCTCAGAAGCTCCAGGCTGCCGGCACCTCTCTGCGCTCGATGCGGGAAGCGGGTGTGCTGATCTTGTGGGGAAGCCCACGGCCCGGTCAGAGCCTGGAGGAGGTGGAGGAGCTGCTCAGGGGAGAGCTCCAAGCCCTCATCGACGCCGATGTTCATCCCGATCAGGTCGCGGAGGCCCTTCAGGCATTCCGGATCGGCCACGAGGTCGGACTGGAGCGAAACGACCGACGCGCAGACACCTTGGTGCACGCTCTGGCCCGTGGACTGGATCCGCACATGGTGGTGGCCCGCCGGGAGCGCTTGGCGGACGTGCCCCTCCCCGAGATCGCCCAGGCGCTGGCGCGCTGGACTGCTGGCCCCCACGTGGTGCTGCAGCGGCACCGCGGAGACCCCGAGCTGCCGGAGCTGCCGGAGCCCCCAGAGGGCGGCCGTACCTTGGAGGCCATCGACGCCTCCAGCGACTTTGTGCGGGAGCTCTTGGAGCAGGAGGTTCCGCCGCTTCAGGTTCAGAACCTCAAGTCAGGGAAAGACTGGAGCTGTGTACCGGGTCCAGGCGGCCCTCTCTACCGAGGCCCCAACACCCGCAACAAGGTCGCTCAGCTCACCCTTCGCATGCCCCTGGGGCACCGCCACGACCCGGTCTTAGAGCAAGCCGCCCGGGTCTGGGGTCGCAGTGGGGTGGGCGACTTGGACCTGGGCGGAGTAAACGCCGCCCTCTTCTCCAAGGGCCTCTCCGTGGGCTTGGGCTGTCGTGCTTGGAGCACCAACCTGAGCGTGAGCGGACCCGAGGAGCACCTCCTGGAGGGCCTGAAGCTGGCCATCGAGCGGCTCGCATCGCCGGTGCTCGATGACAAGGATGTACGGCAGCTCCTCTCCGATGTGGTCGAGCGCAGGCGCGAACAAAAGGCCACCAGCGGCGTGCGGGCTTGGGTGATGTCCATCGTCGCGCGCTTTGGACCAGACTCCCCGCACCTAAAGCGCCTCAGCGATGCCGAGATGGCGGCCTTGGGCCCGAAGGACTTGGCCCCGCGGGTCGCTCAGCTCATGGATCTGGAGCGCATCCTCTTCCTGATCGCGCAAGACCTGGATGTGGGCGACCTGGGCATGCTGACCCCAGAGAAGGCCCTGGTGGCCGGACCGGGGCAGCCCCCCCGACGCCTGGTCAAGCACAGTCAAGACCGGGTGCTCTTCATGCCCTTCCCGGGGGCCCAGACCCAGCTTCAGCTGGTGGTGCCCCATGGGCAGTACGACCCGGCCGATGTGCCCACCTATCGCTTGCTCGACCAGGTCTTGGGCGGCTCGGCCGGACTGGTCTTCCAGGAGGTACGCGAGCAGCGAGGCTTGGCCTACGCCGCTGGCGCTGGCTACGACCGCGGCGCTCTGGTGGGAGACGACGGTGCCTTGGTGTTCAGCGCCCAGGTGCGTCCAGATCAGGCCGCACAGGTCGGTCAGCTTCTCTTTGAGATCCTGCGCCGTCCAGCCCTGAGTCCAGAGGCTGTGCTTCGCGCGAAAGAGAACGTGGTGGCCTCGCTTCGGGCAGAGCGCACTGGCTTTCGCAGCGTGGCGCAGGCTGCTTGGTCCTGGCACCGACGTGGGCTGCAGAAGGATCCACGACCCCAGTGGCTCGCACAGGCCGAACAGGCCCACGCCAACAGCTTGACCCCCATGTGGGACGCGCTGCGTCGGACTCCCGGCATCCTGACCGTGCTTGGGGACCCCGATGGCGTGGACCTGCAGGAACTGGCGGCGATCGGGCCGGTGGAGACCCTGGAGATCGACGACTTCTTGCCCTACTGACCAATAGGCGGCCTAGTCCAGGGTCCAGCTGACCGCGTCGACCATCATCTGGAGAAGGTAGGCATCCGAGAGGCACAAAACATCTGTGTCGCTGCTGTTGCTGAAGTTGGCTGAGTGGGCGAAACCGACCACCCGTCCGTCTCCAATCTCGTTCACCACGACCGCGTCTCCGTACTCCGGGGTGGTCGCGAGGACCGTGCCTCCATTGGTGGCGCTGCCGATGTTCCCGCTGCAGTAGCCGGTGGTGGTGAAGGTGGTGGGCACGTTTGCGACGACAGGGTGGGTCAAGGTCACCGTGTAGTCCTTGGGCCCCTGGCTTGCTCCGCTGTCCCGTGCGAGGAGCTGGATGCCGGCCAAGGTGGTGGCACCGGAGGTGTCTGAGACCTCGTAGGCGTTCCACTCGGTGTGCACGTAGCCGCCGCCGCCGTTCACAAAGTCCACCAAGGCCTGTTGGCCGGACTCCACCATGTTGCCGGAGTAGGTGGTGCCGTTGAGGTGGACCACCGCATCGAAGCTGGACAGGCTGGGGTTGCTGCCATCGAAGCTGTTCTCGTCGGTGTCCGAGAGTGTCACGTTCAGTCCAGCGTCCTCCAGTGCCTGCACCAACTCCGGGGTGCCGAGGTCGGCCACATCCCAGATGACGAGTACCTCAAGGGAGGGCGGCAGGGTGACCTCGGCGCGCTGGGAGACCTCGGCCTCGCCATCGGAGATGGTGACCTCGCAGGACCACACATCATCTCCGTCCGTCTGCGAGGCCAGGACGGTGTCGCCGGGATACTTGCGATCGGCGCCCAGAGGGCTCACCTCCACGCCGTTCTGCCGCCAGAGAAGGGTGCCAGTGAGTGCATCGCTGTCCGCGTCGGTGGGATCGGTGGGCACGTTGCACTTCAGGTCGTCGCGGGTGGTGGCGCCGGCTGGACCGATGCGCACCTCTTCCAGGACAGGCAGGGTATTGGCGATGGTCCGTGCGGCGCTCTCTTGGCTCACGCTCTCGCTGCCGTCGTCCACGGTGACCGTGACAGCGACGCTCTGGCCCTTGGCGCTCAGCTCGGCGGGCAAGGTGTCGGAGTCGCTGCCGGCGGCTTGGCCGTCGACGGTCCAAGCGTAGCTGTAGGTGAGGGTGTCCCCATCGGCGTCGCTCGCGCTGACCGTGGCGACGATGGCGTCGGCGGTCAGGGGCAGCTCCGGGCTCAGGGTGATGCTCTCGATGACCGGTGCGCTGTTTTCCACCTGGGTGTCGTTGGGGCCCTCGGTATCGTCCGTGTTTCCGTCGGAGCCACCCCCCTTGCAGGCGGCAAGTGAGAGGACGAGAAGGATGGACAGTGTGGTCTTTTGGTGGCGCATGGGAATCTCCTGATGACGGTAGCCTAGCCCAGATCGATTGGCCTGTGACCCTTCGCATGTCCTACAGCTGGGGGCCCAGCCTGCAGCTACTCCAGGGTCCAGTACACCCCGTCGACCATGAGCTGCAGCAGGTTCGGGTCGGCCATGCAGTACTCGGAGGGGTCCAGGCCGTCATTCTGGTAGTTGGCTGCGTGTGCAAAGCCCACGATGCGGCCGTCTCCGACCTCGTTGACGGCCACTGCGTCGCCAAACTCGGGCACGGTGGCCAGAGCGGTCGCCCCATTTGTCGCGACGCCGAGGTTCCCACCGCAGTAGCCGTTGGTGGTGAAGGTGTTGGGCACGTTCGCGACGACGGGGTGGGCACCTGTCACGGTGTAGACCAGGTCTACGCCTTCATGTCCGCTGTCGCGGCTGAGCGCCAAGATTGGCGCCAAGGTGGTCAGGCTCGACGCTTGGTAGGCGAGCCACTCGGTGTGCAGGTAGCCGCCGCCCGCGTTGACAAAGTCCACCAGCGCTTGCTGTCCGCTCTCCGGCATGGTGCCGGTGTAGGTGGTCCCGTTCAGGTGAATCACGGAGTCAAAGGCGGCCAAGCTGGGGTTGCTGCCGTCAAAGCTGTTCTCGTTCGTGTCTGAGAGGGTGACGGTCAAGCCGGCGTCTTCCAGTGCCTGGACCAGGCCCGGGGTGCCGGTGTCGGCCACATCCCAGATGATGAGCACCTCCTTGGAGGGTGGCAGGGTGACCTCGGCGCTCTGAGAGACTTCGGCCTCTCCATCGGAGATGGTGACTTGGCAGGCCCAGACGTCATCCCCTTCCGTTTGCGAGGCCAGGACGGTGTCGCCGGGGTACTGCCGGTCCGCACCCAGGGGGCTCACTTCCACACCGTTCTGCTGCCAGATGATGCTGCCAGTGAGGAAGTCTCCGTCCGCGTCGGTGGGCTCGACGGGTACGTTGCACTTCAGGTCGTCTCGGGTGGTGGCGCCGGCTGGGCCGATGCGCACCTCTTCAAGCACGGGCAGGGTGTTGGCGATGATGAGCGGGCTGCTCTCCATGCTCACGCTCTCGGTGCCGTCGTCCACAGTGACCGTGACCGACACGCTCTGGCCCTTGGAGCTCAGATCGGCTGGGAGAGTGTCGGAGTCGCTTCCGGCCGGCTGCCCGATGACGGTCCAGGCGTAGCTGTAGGTGAGGGTGTCTCCATCGGCGTCGCTTGCGGTGACCGTGGCCACGATGGCGTCTGCGGTCAGGGCCAGATCTGGGCTCAGGGAGACACTCTCGATGACCGGGGCGCTATTCACCGCGGCGCTGTCTTGGGTGTCGTCCGTGCTCGAGCCACCGCCCTTGCAGGCCGCGAGTGAGAGGGCGAGAAGGATGGACACTGCAATCTTCTGATGGCGCATGGGAATCTCCGATGACCACAGCCTAGCCCCGCTCCCCTATTCTGTGACCCCTCAAGTATCCTACAGTGGGTGAAAGATCTGGAAGAAACTGCCGTTTTCTTCTGTCAATTTGCCTATTCAGTGGTCCAGAGCACGGCGTCGATCATCATCTGCACCAGGTTGGGGTCTGCGAGGCAGTACTCAGAGGGGTCCATCTCTTCGTTCTGGTAGTTGGCTGCGTGGGCAAAGCCAACGACCCGGCCTGGGCCAATCTCGCGCACGGCGACCGCATCGCCAAAGGTGGTCTCCGTTGCCAGCGTGGTGGCGCCCTTGACGGCCGTCCCAATGTTGCCGCCGCAGTAGCCCAGCGTGGTGAAGCTCTTGGGCACGTTGTCCACCACGGGATGGGGGGTGGTGACCGAGTAGTCTTGACCCACCCCTTCGCCTCCGGAGACGCGCGTCAACGCGTGGATTTCGGCCAGGATGCTCAGAGACGAGTACTCGACCTCGTAGGCACTCCACTCGGTGTGGATGTAGCCCCCGCCCGCGTTCACAAAGTCCACCAGCGCTTGCTGGCCGTTTTTGCCCATCGCATCATCGTAGGTGGTGCCGCTCAAGTGCACCACGCCATCGAAGGAGCTCAGCTTTGGGTTGGTGCCGTCGTAGCTGTTCTCGTCGGTCTCTGAGAGGGTGACGGTCAGTCCGGCATCTTCCAAGGCCAGGACCAGGTCGGGGGTGCCCAGGCCCAGGTCGTCCCAGATGATGAGCACCTTCTTGGAGGGAGGCAGAGTGATCTGGGCGCTCTGAGCGACCTGGGCCTGTCCATCGGAGATGGTGACCTCGCAGGACCACACATCATCGCCTTCCGTCTGCGAGGCCAAGACGGTGTCGCCTGGGTAGTTTCGGTCTGCGCCAAGAGGGCTCACGGGCTTCCCGTTCTGCGTCCAGATGATGCTTCCGCTGAGGGTGTCACCGTCTGCGTCCGTTGGGTCAGTGGGCACGTTGCAGAGCAAGTCCTCGCGTGTGGTGGCACCAGCTGGACCGATGCGTACGCTCTCGAGCACCGGCAGGGTGTTGGCGATGACGAGAGGACTGCTCTCCATGCTCACGGTCTCGGTGCCGTCGTCTACGGTCACCATGACCACAACGCGCTGGCCCTTGGCGCTCAACTCTGCCGCCAGAGTGTCCGAGTCAATTCCCGCAGCCGCCCCGTCGACGGTCCACTCGTAGGTGGTCGTCAGGGTGTCCCCGTCGGGATCGCTTGCTTGCACCGTTGCTAGGACCGCGTCGGCGGTCAGGGCCAGCTCAGGGCTCAGGGAGACGCTGTCGATAAGCGGGGCCGTGTTCTGGCCTGCACTGCCGCTGTCGTCGCCGCCGTTGCCCCGGTCTCTGTAAGCCTCACCCTTGCAAGCGAAGAGGGACAGGGCGAGCAAGATGGACATGGGTGTCTCCGGTTGATGGGTGCACCCTAGCCCGTCTCCCTTTGAGCCGGCTCTTTCGTCGGCTCAAAAGGTGTCAGTCGCGGCGGCGAAGGAGCAGCAGTCCAAATCCGGCCATCAACAGACCACCCAGGCCACTCGAGGAAGAAGAGCTCGTGCTGCAACCGGCTCCGCCGCCGCCTCCGCCAGCGTAACGGCCGCTCCCGGCTCCTTCTTCAGCTCCGCCGCCGGTCAGGCTTGCAGCGCCGATGTAGAAGTCGCGCTTCATCGAGGCCGGGCTCTCCAGCTCGCCGTCTTCTGCCCAGGCCACGACCGAGTAGCGGCCGTCTTCCAGCGCGATGGGGGCCCACTCCGTGCTGCCCTCTCCCTCGGAGAGTCCTGCGACGCTGTCGACCACCTCACCGGCGCCGTCCATGAGCTCCATCCGGTAGGTGAGCTCGTCGCCCTCGGGGTCCTCGGCGTTGCGCACCTCGATGACCAGCGGGCTCGGCGCGGAGCGGTCTTGGGCTGGGCTGAGGACACGGGGCGCCTCGGGGGCGTTGTTCTGAGCGCTTGCGAAGAGGCGCACTTCGGTCCACTCCGAGCGCCGCAGGCCGTCGGTGGCCTGTGCACGCAGGATGTAGGGGGTGTCCTCTTCCAGGGACAGCGACCAGGTGCTGACGCCGGCGCCGTTGGTGCTCAGCTCGGTGGACTCCAAGAGGCGACCTTGGCGGTCGCGCAGCTCCAAGATCTGGAACTCTCCGCGCTCCTCTGCGTCCACGCCGTTCTGGATCTCGACGGTGGGAGAGGTGCCCACCCAGGTATCTCCCAAGAACTGGGGCATGCTGGGGGCGTCGTTGGTCACTGTGACGAAGAAGCAGGCGGTCTCGGAGACGCTGGTCTCGGCCCCGTCGCTGACCTCTGCGTACCAGCAGGTCCAGGTGTCTTCGAGGATGGGCTCGACGATCTGTACGCTGACCCAAGCTCCGCCGTCCATGCCAGGCAGGCTGTAGAGCGGGGTGCCGTCCAAGGCCTCCAAGAACACCGTGGTGGTCAGAGCGTCGCCGTCCGCGTCGCTGGGTTGGTCCAGGCGCAGCTCCGGGGTGTGGTCGGCCACGACGGTGCCGTCCAGGGGCGCCGAGAGGGTGGGGACGTCGGGGGCAGCAGCGTTTGCGGACAAGGCCATCAGCAGAATCATGGGAAGTTCTCCTCTTTTGACAGCCTAGTTCGCCAGCTTCGGGGCCGCGCTGACATCTGCCTGACAAAACACTGACTGGAGGCTCACGCCATTGGAGCCAGGACCACCACGCCTGTGCACAGCGCTAGAACGGAGGACGGGTTCCCGTAGCTGTGGGGTAAGTCGCCTTGAAAGGCACAAACATCGCCAGCTTTGACCAGGAACTTCTGCCCGCCAACTCGAAGATCTACCTCGCCTTGTGCGCAGTAGAGGTACTCCCGGGTTCCCGGAAGGTGGGGCACCCCACGGATGCGTGCGCCCGAGGGAATCTCCATGCGGGTGATCTCCGTTCCGGGCAGAGGATCCGGCAGCAGGGACTGAATGGTCGCTTGGCCGCGGTGCTCCTTGGGCAGGGAGCCTGCTGGGTAGAGCACCCCCAGCCCTCTGGGGGCAGAGAGCAACTCATCCAGGCCCACTTGGAGCGCCGCGGAGAGGGCTCCAAGCACGCTGAGAGTGGGGTTTCCGCTGCCGGTCTCCAAGTTGGCCAGCGTAGAGCGCGGCAGCCCGGAGCGCTTGGAGAGCTGCTGTTGGGTCAAGCCGGTGCGCTGGCGGAGGGTTTTCAGGTTGGCGGCCAGGTTCTGTGGGAGTGACATGGCCAGAGGATAGCACTCTGTCCAGTTTAAGGACACCTCTGACGACATGGTGTCAACAACGAGGCATTTAGGGTGTGAACACCAGAGAGGAGCCTCCCATGATTTCCAGCCTCGACCACCTGAACCTCAGCATCCCCAACTTCCACGCGACCGTGCTCTGGTACAAGCAGGTCCTGGGCTTTGAGGAGGTAGAAGGGGGGATTCAAGACGGCCAGCCCTGGACCATTCTTCGGGCAGGTGACGCTCTGCTCTGCCTCTACGAGGCCCAAGAGTCGCGCGAGAAGGGGGCCATGAACCACATCGGTCTGCGCATCACGGACCGGGCCGCGCTGGAAGCCTCCTTGGCCGAGCATCAGGTGTCGGTCGACTATGGCGGCGCCTATGAGCACCCCCACAGCACGGCCTTCTACGTGAGTGACCCGGCTGGAAACACCCTTGAATTGGCCGTCTGGGACCACGACCAGATTCAGTTTCCGGGCTCAGGGGTCAAGGCCTAAGGCGCCCATCCATAGAATCTCTGGCCTTCATCCGCTCCGCTTCCCACCCGCTCCAGGACGAACTCCTGGCGGGGGGAGCGGATGCTGGAGAGCTGAGCGCGCCGGTGCAGTGCCTCGTACTGCACGCCGTCCAGGGCCTGGCGCTTCTCCAGGCCCTCAAAGAGCTTGAAGCGGGCCACGATGTCGCGCCAGCCGGCCTCAACGGTGCCCTCAAAGACCTTGGACTTGGCGCCCGAGCCGTAGGCGCACAAGCCGATGCGTTCCCCGACCATCTCGTTGCCCTCGTGGAAGTCGCACTCCAGGGTGCTCATCAAGGCCAGGAAGAGAGAGCCGGTGTACTGGTTGCCGACCAGGCTGCTGGCCCGCTGACCTCGCTCGATGCGCTGATTCACGAACTGCCGGTAGGCGCTCGTCTTGCTCAGGCGGCGGCGGTAGTCCTCGCTTGCCCGCTCGTACTCCTGGACCTGCTCGAAGGCCTCTGGCTGGGGAGCCGGGCCGAGCTCGGCGTTCAGGGCGGCGTACTCGGGCAGATCCTGGCGGTCGTGGTGGTAGAGGTCCGGAAACATGCGCTTGCCTTGGAAGGCGTAGGGCAGGTGCAGGACGATGCGGGCCCACTGCTCGGTGAGCACGGGATCCCGCTCGGGATCGAAGCGACCGCTTGCGATGGCCTGCTCCCGGAAGTGACCAAAGGCCAGCTTGACGGCCTCGCGGTAGCAGCGGTTGGACAGGGGGCCGTCGAAGAGGGGGGTGTCCTTGTGCAGGGAGAGCACGTCGTCTTGCACCAGCGGGTGCTCCTGGGCCTTCAGGCGCGCCAGGAGTCGGTCCAAGAGCTCTGGAGGAAGCTGCGCGCCCTCGGCCTCGGCCGCTTGAAGGACATCTTGGAGCAGGGTGCGGGTGGAGAGCTCTCGCCGGGGCTTGAAGAAGTCGTGCACTGGCCGGGTAGAGACGCCCACACTTGGGGAGATGCTCAACAGTCGAGGGCTGTGTGTGACCAGCATGGCGCCACCACCGGCCCCTTGGGTGTACTCGCCGGGGCTTCCGCGCTCGTACTTGGCGTTGTCGGCAAAGGCGACCACGCCGATGCGCTCCGGGTCTTGCGCTACCCAGTCCAGGGTGTTGTGCAGGGCGTCTACCGCGCCGATGCAGGCGAAGGTCAGGTCCACCACATCGCAGCGTGAGAAGCAGTCCGCGCCGTGGGTGGGGGCATAGCGCATCGTGAGCATCTGGAGGATGTAGGTGGCCGTGGGCTTTGCGCCGTCCAGGGCGCTCTCGGTGCCCAAGTACAGGCGCCCGATGGCTCGGGGGTCCAGGCGGTTGCGGTCGATGAGCTCGGCCACCGCCATGGCCGCCATGGTGGCCGGGTCTTGGTGCACGTCGGGCACCGACATGCCGAGCAGCCCCAAGCCTTTGGAGAGCTTTCCAAAGTCTTGGTTTCGGAGCTCGGCGAAGGTCTCCATGGGCAGGTACAGAGCAGGAATGTGGACGGCGATGTCGTCCAAGCCAACGCGTGGGGGCATGTCTTCTCCCTTGTTACGGAAGCGTAGCTTAGCAGTGAGCTGGAGTTGCGCCCATCCGGGGTCAGTCCAAGTACCCAGCCGCCCGGAGCATCTCTTCGAGCTCTTCCGGCACGGTGCCCAAGGCCTCCTGAGGCGGCGGGATGGTCCACGCCGGCGAGATGCTGTAGCGCCGGCCCAGGGAGCCCGCGCCCTTGCCGTTGTCCTGCTCGGAGAAGGCCACCTCTGCTGGGCGACTGCCTGTGTCCACGACGAGCAGGCCTGGGGCCAAGGCCGGCAGGGTCTGCACGTACCACTCCCGTGGGGCCCTGCTCTTGGCGGCTTTGGCCGAGAGCGTCGCCCCCTTGATGGTGACCTTTGGCTCGTCCAGAATGCCCAGCGGGTCGTAGGCCTTCCAGGTGGCCTGGACGCCGTCCACCTGCACTTCAGCGTGGATCTTGTAGGCGAGCTTCTTGTCGTCGCCGGCCGATGCGTGCACCCGCCAAGCCCGCACGATGGGCCTGCCAAAGGCCTGCTCCGCGGCGGTAGACCAAGGGCCTTCAAGGGCTTGGTCGTCTGCCAGAGTCCAGGCGTCCTCTTGGCTCAAATCATAGATTCGTCCCTGTCCTTCGACCAGGACGAGTTTCTCTTCCCCCCGAAGAACGCCCCAAGAGTCAGCGCCGTAGAGGGTGTAGCCCAGGCCCAGGGGCGGCTGGCCCTCGCTGCTGTTCAGGTCTCGCCCAGAGCCCTGGGTCAAGGGCAGCTCCATTGCTGCGAGCAGGGTGGGGCTCAGGTCCAGCAGGCTGACTTGGCGGCTGTCCTCTCCGGCTTTGAAGCCTGGGCCCTTGAGGATGAAGGGGACGCGCAGGAGCTCCTCACCCAGGCTGTGGCCATGCTCCACGCCGCCGTGCTCCCAGAACTCCTCGCCATGATCCGAGAACAAGGCCACCGTCGCGCGCTCGTCCAGGGCCTCAAAGAGCAGGGCCAGGCTGTCGTCGCTCCAGCGAATGTTCTGGTCATAGCGGTCGACCACGTAGCCCTGGACTTTCTCATCGGGGTCTTTGAGCTTGCGCAGGCCGTCCCGTCCCAGACCGACCTTCTTCAGGCCCTCTGGCCGCTCCCCAGCCCAGAGCTTGGTGTGGCTCTCCGGCTCCCGGTAGGGCATGTGCGGGTCCATCAGGTGCACCATCACCGCCACGTCCCGGTCGGGCCACTTCTCCAGGATCTCCAGAGTGCGCGCCACCTGGTCGCTGGCTTGGGGCAGAAAGCCCAGCTCGTAGCCGCTCCAAGCAGTGCCCATGTCAAAGCCGGGGCTCAGGAAGGCGTTTCCAATCACCGCGTGGCTCAGGAAGCCGGCGTCGCGCAAGCGGCTGGGCAGGCTCTCTTCGGGGTCCCAGTGCTCCGGCATGCGGCCGCTCAGGGCCGCTCGGGCGCTGGGCAGAGTCCAGGGGGCCACGCTTCGGGCTTGGGTGAACACCCGGGCGTCCTTGGCCCAGGCATCGATGGCCGGCGAGGTGTCCCGGGCATAGCCGTAGACCCCCAGGTGGTCCGGCCGAAGGGTGTCGACGAAGATCAAGACCAAGCGCTTGGGCTTGCGCGTTGGGGTGTACAGAGCTGGCTCACGCAGCATCACGTAGTCCAGGTCCGCGCTGTCCTTTGGATCGGTGACAAGGTGCAGCGTCAGGAGCTGTCCCTCCCACTCCGAGAGGTCAACGCGCTGTGGCTCCAGGCCACCTTTGGGCACCTCCAGGCTGGCCACTCGGGTGCGGCCCGCTGCGGTCTCCACCTCGACATGTAGCAAGGCGCCGTCGCTCTTCCCTGGGCTCAAGGGTGCAGCGATGAGACCCAGATCCAGGCCCAGGACGCCGTTCTTGGGCACCGTGACCAACATCGAGGCGGTGGCTGGCGCGGGCAAGTACAGGCCTCGGTGGCGCCGATCTCCATCGGGGATGCTGCCGCGCACAAAGCTCTGGGGGTCCAGCTCGGACTCCGCCAGATTCAGGCGCTGCTCCTTCTTCAGAGACTTGGGGTCTGCGACGGTCCACCCCGCCAGAGGCGTGTGCTCCTGAATCTCTTTGGGCCCCAAGCAGAGCTGCACCTTGCCGTCTCGGACTTGCCAGGAGTTGCTGCGCCCCCGACTGGACCACGCCAAGCCAACGGGGCCTTCGATGCGCACGCCCTTGGGTTTGCGCCCGGTCGAAAAGTCGACGGGCACCTGCCCCGGAAAGGCCGCTGACCAGCAGCGCTCATCCTCCATGTGGGTCCAAGGTCCCAGGGGCAGACGTGCGTCTTTGGGCTCTGGCCGCGAGCGCTCAGGCAGGGTGAGCGTGATGGCGTCCAGAGGGAGGCGGGCCAGGTTGGTTCCCGGGTCCACTTGTGTGCAGGCGAGCGCAAGCCAGAGCATGCCTGCCGGTTAACCACACCACCCCGCAAGCGAGGCCAGTGGACCCCATGACCGGACTCTTGTTGCTCAACTTGGGCACCCCCGACTCCCCCAACACGCCAGATGTGCGCCGCTACCTGCGGGAATTCCTGATGGATCCCCGGGTGCTGGACATCAACGGCCTAGGCCGTTGGTTGTTGGTCAACGGCGTGATCGCGCCCTTCCGCTCGCCCAAGTCGGCCGCCGCCTACAAGACGGTGTGGATGCCAGAGGGCAGTCCGCTGCTGGTCTACGGCGTGGCCCTGAAGGAGAAGGTTCAAGAGGCCTTGGGGCAGGGATACAAAGTGGCCCTTGGCATGCGCTACGGCAGCCCTGGGACGCCGGGTGCGATGGCCGAGTTGGCCGAGTGTGACCGCATCATCGTGCTGCCGCTCTACCCCCAGTTCGCCAGCGCCAGCACGGCCTCGAGCTTGGCCCAGGTCAATGAGATCTCCGCCGGGATGGCCGTACCGCCCCCCCTGCAGATCATTCAGGACTTCTATGATCACCCCGCCTTCATCCACGCCCAGGCCGAGCTGGCCCGGGAGGCGGTGGCCCAGGCCGATCACGTGCTCTTTTCGTACCACGGGGTGCCTGAGCGCCAACTCAACACCACCGACCACAGCGGCAAGCACTGTCTGGCCAAGGACTATGCTTGCTGCGCCAAGATCGTGCCGGCCAACCGCCACTGCTACAGGGCCCAGTGCCAGGCCACGACCAACGCGCTGATCGAGGCCTTGAACCTGGACCCCAAGCAGGTCACCCAGAGCTTTCAGAGCCGCTTGGGCAAGACCCCATGGATCCAGCCCTTCACCGACCAGGTCATCCCGGAGCTGGCCAAGACGGTGAAGACCTTGGCGGTGCTCACGCCATCCTTCACAGCGGACTGCCTGGAGACCATCGAGGAGATCGGCGACCGGGCCCGTGAGGACTTCTTGGAGGCCGGCGGGGAGACCCTGTTGCGGGTGCCCTGCGTCAACGCGACCCAGCCCTGGGTGGATGGTCTGGCGGACTGGGTGCGGGGGCTCTGAGGCTGTGCTCTGAGCTTGTGTTGAGCGCACCTTTGGCGGGGTGCTGGCCCAATGGGGCACACCCTTGGAGAGCACATGTTCGGTTGGTTCAAGAGCGACCCCATCAAGAAGCTGCGCAAGCAGATCTCCTCCAAAGAAGAGCAGGCCATGCAGCTGCAGCGCAATGGCAAGCTGCGGGAGTTCGCGGAGCTCACCAAGGAGATCGAGGGGCTGCAGGACCAGCTTGAGGCGCTGCGAGAGGGAGCTTCCTGAGCTCTGGGCTGGACCCCTTCCAGGGTCAAGGGTGGGTCAACCGGCAAAAGCTGGGAACCCGCACGCCGGTCTGCGGTCCACCTCCGAGCCCCCCACGCCCGGAGCCGCCATGGAGCGCCGCGATTCTGAGTCCGCCAACCTGGACTTGGTTCCCATCATGAACCTGGTCTCGATCCTGATCCCCTTCCTGCTCTTGGGGGCCAGCTTTGTGGAACTGGCCGTTGTGGACACCACGCTGCCGGCCATCTGTGCGAGCAACTGCGGCGATGAGATCGACGAGCCGCGCTTGAACCTGAGCGTGGCCGTGACCAAGACCGGGCTGTACGTACACGGCACCGAGGGCGTCTTGGAGGAGGAGGAGGAGCAGGGCTTCTTCATCCCCTGCACCACGGGCAACTGCGTCGCCGACGACAGCTACGATTACACCGAGCTCACGCGCGTTCTGGCCCTGGTCAAGGACGAGCACCCCTACACCGAGGACCTGATCCTCGTGCCCGATGGACGCGTGCCCTACAACAGCCTGATCGGCGTGATGGACGCATCCCGAGATGACCCCCGCAACGGCGGTCAGCGGCTCTTTCCCTACCAGACCGTCGCAGGCGGCGCGAAGTAGCGCTGGGTCTAGTTACTGCTCTGGACCTGGAAGTCCTCGCCGGTCCAGTTCTCCCACAGCTCGGGGGCGTAGGCCGCATCCCCGGTCAGGTACCAGCCCAAGTGCATGGTCGTCGCGAACTGGGTCAGGGACATGGTGCGGTCGGGGTTCATGTACCCGCTCTCCTCACCCTGGCAGTCCTCGAAGACCGGCACCAGCAGGCACATATCAGAGAAGCCCCAGTGTCCGGCGTCCGTCAGTGTGATGACCCGCTTGGGAGAGGCCACCCGCTCTGCCGTGGGCAGGAACTCGGTCTCGTACTCCAGCACGGTGTCTTGGGTGGCGCCGATCATCAGCGCGGGCACGGTGTTCTGGAGGTTCTCGCCGTTGTCCCCAAACAAGAACCAAGCCCCTGGCGCCAACGAGGCCAGCGCGACCACTCTGGGATCCGGGGCGCCGATGATGGCTCCCTCCGTCGTCAGGTCATCCTTGAAGAAGCTGCAGCCGTCGCCGTTGTGGGTCTCGCAGTAGGCCAGGGCTTGCTCGACGTTGATCTCGGCCCCGCCCACACTCAGGGAGGTCACGGCGCCGAAGGAGTGGCCGGCCACCCCGATGGGCGCCTCGGGATCCACCATCAGCCCAAAGCGCTCGTGCGCGTGCACGAAGTCGATGGCGGAGGTGACATCCCCTGGGCGCTCTAGGGCCACGATTCCCAACAGCGACTCGTCCAAGTCCAACAGGGTGTTGTGGACGTGGTCCGGTGCCACCACGACAAAGCCGTGGCTGGCCCAGAACTCGTTGAGGTTGGCCGACTGAAAGCGGATTCCGCCCAAACCATGGGTGAAGGCGATCAAGGGGTAGGGGCCGCCACGCATGTCGGGCTTGGCGTCGTTGAGGCCCCTGACCTTGAGCACGAAGGGGTCGTAGTTGTGCAGCGCTTCTCCGCCGTCGATGGCGGGGTACCAGATGTCCACCACCATCTCTTTGCCGCGGGCATCGGTGTACCACTGGGTGTCTACGCCGACGGTGTAGGGCCCCCAATCCGCCGGGAGCGTGCGCTCTGGTGCGGCCTCGATGGATTCTTCTGGGGTGCAGGCCAGCAAGAGCCAGAGCATGGATTCTCCTCTCGCCCAGTGGCTCGCCCGTGGGGGGCGCCCAGTAGGCCGGCCTAAGCTACCTGACTTGGGGTCAGTCAGCCATTCCTCAGAGGTCCTTGACCAGATCCCCAAGGCTCTTGTCCTTGGTCCAGGCCACAACGTGGTCCAAGAAGGCTCTGAGTGCGGGCTTCATGAGGTGGCGCTCGGCGAAGACCAGGGAGACCTGTGCTTCGTTCCCAAAGTGCTCGGGCAAGACGGCCACGAGCCTTCCCTCGTCGATGGCTTGCTGGGCGAAGGTTGCAGGTAGAAGCGCGATTCCCAGGCCGGCCAAGGTGGCCTCGTAAGAGAGAATCAGGTCGTTGAAGGCCAGCGCGGGGTTGATGCGTACCGAGCCCCCGTCCAAGGTTGGCCAAGCGGTTCTAGGCCGCTCTCCACGCGCAAAACCCACGATGCAGCGGTGCTCGGAGAGCTCCGAGGGGTGTGTTGGAGTTCCATGCTCACGCAGGTACTCGGGGCTGGCAGCTGCGGTGATCTTGGTGCTGTGTAGGCGCCGGGCGACCAATCCAGGGTCCAGGGTCGGGCCCGCCCGCCAAGCCACGTCGATCTGGTCCCGTTGCAGGTCCTGGTGGGCCGTGGTGGCGATGACCTCGAGCTGGACTTGGGGGTACTTCTTGGCAAAGTCGAGCAGCATTCTCCGAGAGCCGGCGCCATTGAGCGGTGGAACGGAGACCCGCAAGAGCCCCCTTGGAACCGCATCTTGGGGTTGAACAGCCTGGGCGGCGTCCTTCAGCGCGCTCAAGATGCCGCGCGCGTGCCGGTAGAGCTCAGTGCCCGCTGGGCTCATGCGAAGGGAGCGGGTGTTTCGGTGCAGCAGCCGCACACCCAGGCGCTCTTCCAAGCGAGCGAGGCGGCGCGAGAGGGTGGCCCGGGGGATGTCCAAGGCTCTGGCCCCGGCAGAGAGTGAGCCGGCGTCGACCACAGCGACCAGGGCCTGCAGCTCATGAGTGTCTGGAATGGCGAGATCCATCTGTACGAAATCCTGTCGTCTGGTGCTCAGTATTCCACAATCGACGCAGGTTGGGCCGGCGCGTAGGTTGATTGCAGCAAAGGAGTTCAAGATGAACGGCAAGAAGATTGGCTACTGGCTCACCACTGCACTGTTGTCCCTGGGGGCCGCCGGAAGCGGCGTGTTCAAGCTGCTCAGCCCCCCCGAGATGATCCAGAACTTCGAGCACCTGGGCTACCCGACCTACCTGATCCGCTTCTTGGGCTTCTGGTATGTCAGCGCGGTCATCGTGCTTCTGCTTCCCAAGCTTGGGCGCGTCAAAGAGTGGGCCTACGCCGGCCTCTTCTTCGCATTCTCAGGCGCGCTCTTCTCTCACTTGGCCAACGGCGATGCAATCGCGGAGACCATTCCCCTTATGGTCTTCCTGGCGCTGACCGTGGGGTCCTATGTGCTTCGTCCCGCCGACCGGCGCTTGGTCGACCTCCCCGCTGAATCTTAGGCCGACATGAGTTCCCGCGATCTGACCCAAGGTTCCGTCCCCAAAGCGCTCTTGCAGCTGGTTGGACCCATGGGACTGGGTCTCTTCGCGGTCATGGCCTTCAACCTGGTGGACACCTGGTTCGTGTCCTTGCTGGGCACCGATGCCTTGGCGGCGATGAGCCTGACCTTTCCGGTGGTCATGGTGGTCGGAAGCGTCGCGATGGGGCTGGGTATCGGGGCGACTTCGGTGCTCAGCCGGACCATCGGTGGCGGCCACAAAGAAGAAGTGCAGCGCCTGACCACCCAGACCCTCTTTCTGGGTGTGGCCCTGGTCGGCGTGGTGAGCGTGGTGGGCTGGTTCAACGTCGAGACGCTGCTTCGGGCCTTGGGCGGGGAAGGGGAGGTGCTGGAGCTGGCTGCTTCCTACCTGCGCATCTGGTTCGCAGGCGCAGGCACCGTCGTGGTTCCCATGCTGGGCATGTCCGCGATTCGTGCGGCGGGAGACACCAGGACGCCGGCGATTGTCATGACCGCTGCGGGCGTGGCCAACGGGATCCTGGATCCCATCTTCATCTTCGGCTTCGGGCCCATTCCAGCGATGGGCATGGACGGCGCGGCACTGGCGACCGTTGGTTCGCGGGCCATCACCTTGGTGGTGGCCATGTGGATTCTGCACAAGCGAGAGAACCTGCTGCGTTTCTCCGTCTCAGAGCTCCGCCTCATTCCCGACTCTTGGGGGCGGGTGCTCAAGATCGGCGGGCCGGCGGCCTTCACCAACCTGGCTCAGCCCTTGACCATCGGCTTCTTGACGGGCTTGGCGGCGGGCTACGGAGATGCGGCGGTGGCGGCCTTTGGAGCGGGCGGACGCATCGAGATGTTCGCGCTCTTGCCCACCATCGCTGTGGGCATCGGTTTGGCGCCCTTCATTGGCCAGAACCATGGGGCCAAGCGGCATGATCGCGTGGCTGAAGTGCTCAAGCACAGCCTGCTCTGGAGCATAGGCTTGGGCATGCTCTCCTACGCCACCTTGGCCATCTTCCGGGCGCCGCTGTCCACGGTCTTCTCCGAGGACCCCACCGTGCTGCCCATCTTGGAGCAGTACCTCTGGATCCTGCCCATCGCCCATGTGGTCATCGGCGGGTTTTTCATCGCCAGCAACACTCTGAACGCGATGGGCAGGCCCCTGCCGGCGACCGCCTTGACCCTCCTGCGCACGCCCGTTCTACTCGGTGGTGGCGCCTACTTGGGGAGTCAGATGGGAGGTCTGGTCGGTTTCTTCTGGGGAACGGCTGCGGGTCTGGTCGCCAGCGGTCTGGTCGGCATTCTCAGCACTCTCTGGCTCATGCGAGGTCAGGCTTTGGCCGCCAAGGAAGATGCCCTCGCCGCCAAGGCCCTGCCGGCCTGAACTCTCTCGGTCGAGAGCCTCTTAGACCCAGTCCCTGGGCGCACGCAGCGCTGCCTGCATCTCCGCCTCAGGGCTCCCAGGTGCTGGAGCAAAGTCGGCCCGGAAGCGTGCATTGAGCGGCAGGGACATGAGCACCGACTCCACCCTGGCGCCGGTGCGCAGACCAAAGAGGGTGCCGCGGTCCCACACCAGGTTGAACTCCACGTAGCGGCCACGTCTCTGCAGCTGCCAGTCCCGCTGGGCATCGGTAAAGGGCATGTCCTTGCGGCGCTCCAAGATCGGCAAGTAGCTGGGCAAGAAGGCGCTCATGCAGCGGTCCGCCAGGCTGAAGAGCGCTTCGGGTTCCCGGTCTCGCAGATCGTCGTAGAAGATGCCACCCAGACCGCGGGCCTCCTCTCGGTGCTTGAGCCAGAAGTAGGCATCGCAGCGCTTCTTGAAGTCGGGGTAGAAGGCTGGGTCCACGCCGTCACAGGCCGTCTTTAGGTGGCCGTGAAAGTGCCGTGCGTCCTCCTCGTAGAGGTAGGAGGGCGTCAGGTCAGCGCCCCCGCCGAACCACCAGGCCACGGGCTTTCCTGCCTCGCCCAGCTCGAAGTAGCGGTAGTTCAAGTGCACCGTGGGCGCGTGTGGGTTCCTGGGGTGCAGCACCAAGGACAGACCGGTGGCGAAGAAGCGGCGCTCGTCGCTGTCGATCCCTTTGCCGCGCATGCTGGCCACCGCCGCATCGGGCAGCACCCCGTGTACGGCCGAGGTGTTCACGCCGGCCTTCTCAAAGACACCGCCGTCTTCCATCACCCGCGTTCTGCCGCCACCGCCACCGGGTCTCTCCCAGTGGATCTCTTCAAAGTTGTGGCCGTCGATGGTGCTCAAGGCCCCGGTGATCTCGTCCTGGGCGTCCTTCACCCGCTGGTGCATCTGCTCGCGCATGGTCCTGCAGCTCCGCTTTGTGGGTGGACCTTCTATCGCCGCCAGCGCGCCAGCGGGCTATCAAGGCGGCAAATCAGAGGCACACCATGTCCCAGTTCAGCATCCCCGTCGTTGACATGCGCGACTTGGCAGATCCGGAGCGTCGCGGCGCCTTTGTCGACGCCCTGGGAGATGCCCTGAGCCAGGTTGGCTTTGTGGCGGTCCAAGGACACGGCATCGACCCGGCGCTCTTGGCCAAGGGCTACGAGACCGCTGTCGCGCTCTTCGGCCAGCCCAACGCCGTCAAGCGCAGCTATGAGACCCCCGAGAACGGGCGTCAGCGCGGCTACACCAGCTTTGGTGTAGAGCACGCCAAGGATGTGGAGGCGCCGGATCTAAAGGAGTTTTGGCACGTCGGCCGCACTCTGCCCAGTGACCACCCGCTGGTGGTCTCCGGAGATGTGCCGGCGAACAACTTCCCCAGCCAGGTGCCGGAGTTCGAGCCCACCTTCACCGAGCTCTTCTCTCAGATGGAAGGCTTCGCCAACCGCCTGCTGGCTGGCTTTGGCAGCTACCTGGGGCTGCCCGAGGGCTACTTTGAGCGCTTGGTCAAGGACGGCAACTCGGTGGTTCGAATCATCAACTACCCGCCGCTCCCAGAGGGTTCCCTGCAAGGCATGGTGCGGGCCGCTGCCCACGAGGACATCAACCTCATCACGGTGCTGCCCTACGCCTCCAACCCAGGACTGCAGATCCTCACCCGCGAGGGCACCTGGATGGACGTGACCACGCCCCCAGATGTGATGATCTGCGATACCGGCGACATGATGGCCTTGCTGACCAATGGCCAGGTCCCGGCCACCACGCACCGCGTCGTGAATCCCTTGAACGACGATGGGGGGCGGCTCTCCATGCCCTTCTTCCTGCATCCTCACCCGGACAAGGTGCTCATGCCTTTCCGCGAGGGCGACGCCAAGCCCATTCGTGCCAGGGACTTCCTACATGCACGTCTCAAGGCCATCGGGGTCGCCAAGTAGAGCCCATCAGTCCGCGAGCTTGTTGAGCAGCTCGCTGAGCTCCGCCTCGCTCCACTCATTGTCCGAAGCAGTCCAGACCAGCTCTCCCTTGGGATTGATGACCAAGGTGCGCAGGTTGTGCAGGATGTCTTTCTCCTGCTGCTCCCGGGTGACCCCGGCGTAGGTCAGCAGCTCCTCAAGCTGCGCCTGCTCGAGGCGTGCAAAGGTCCACTTCTCCGGATCGGCGCCCTTCTCTTGTCCGTAGCCGCGGAGAACCTCCAAGCTGTCGTTGGCGGGATCCAGTGTCACGGCGATGATCTGGGTGTCCGGCGGCAGGCTCTCCTGAACCTTTGCCAGCTTGAAGCTCAGCAGGGGGCAGAAGGCGGGCAGGGGGCAGGAGGTGAACAGGAAGGTCAGCACCACGGTGCCCTGTTGTCCAACGCCCACGACCTTGTCGCCCTGCAGACTGGGCAGGACATACTTGGGGAAGGGCTGTCCGATCTCCACGATGCGTGCCTTGCCCACCGGCTCGTGTCCGGTCACGCGAAAGCCGATGGCCCGCATTCCTTCTTCGGTGTTCATCAGGTTGGCCTGGACCACGTCACCGGGCTTGACCTGGCGGGCCAGGTTGGGGTCCACGATGAAGGAGCCTTGACCTGGCTCCAGGACGTCGGCGACGCCCTCGTGTTGCAGCACCACAGCGGTGCCGCCGGCTTCGAGCACCACACCTTGGGTGCTGTGCGTCTCACCGCCGTAGAAGTTGCAGGCCACCAGGAGGGCAATCAGGGGAGTCATAGGGCGCCTCTAACCCGTTAGGTCGGGGGCATGGCTACTCGTGCTCGCACCTTGTTTCTCTCGCTTCTGCTGGGCTTTGGAGCCCAAGCGTGGGCGGGGGTGCCCCCAGGGTTTGCGCCGGGCCGCATGGTGCTGCTGGAGCGGCTCATTGCTGGGGGGGAGCAAGACCCCGGTGTGCACGCTGAGTACGCCACAGGTCTCTCCAGCACCGGTCGCTGCGTCCAGGCGGAGCCACACTTTGATCTGGGAGCAGACTTGGCCAACGGGGCCAGGGCGAACTGCCTGCGGGAGCAGGGTCAGGCGCGGCAGGCTGCCGCACTTCGGGAGGCGGAGATCCTGGCCTCGGCTACGCCCTTCCTTCACCACCTGGGGCAGGCGCAGGACTTGCGGGTGGCCGGTGACTTGCTTGGCGCGGAACAAGCGGGCCTCAAAGCTGCATCTCTCCAGCCCCAGTCCAAGCGCATGTTGGCCTTTTGGGTCGAGCTGGCCTTGGACCAAGGTGATCTGGTGCAGGCTCAGGGGATCTTGGCGCTCAGTGAGGCGTTGCCCGGTCGGGCACCCAGTGAGCTGCTGTTGGCGCAGGCCCGCTCTTTGGCGCACGAAGGCGCCTGGCAGGAGGCTGAAGTCCTGACCCGTCAGGCTGGAGGTCGAGGGCGTCAACCCACCCAGGCCGCTTGTCTGCGCGTGCGCATCCTGATCGAAGAGGGGGATGCACCTCTGGCGCTGATGGTCTTGCAGCAGCCCCGCTTTGACGATCGGGAGGAGCTCTGCCTGCTTCGGGCACACGCTGCGGTTCACCGGGCCTTGGGCGAGCCAGAGATTGCCTTGGAGTGGGAGATGCTGATTTGGGCCTTGGCACCACAGGGAACGCTGGATACCGAAGCGATCCCAAGACTGTGAGGTCATGTTGACCTGCAAGCTGTACTGGAGTCCCTGATGCGCCGCCTCTCTCTCTCTTTCTCTTTGCTGGCTGCTGCCGGTCTGGCCTTGGCATGCGGCGGTGATGTTGAGCCTGCCGAGGAAGACACCTGGCTCTTTGGCGAGGGAGACGCGGACGCGGACAGTGACTCGGACTCCGACACCGACGCGGACAGCGACGCGGACTCGGACGCCGACAGCGACGCGGACTCGGACGCCGACAGCGACGCGGACTCGGACGCCGACGCCGACGTCACCTTCGTTCCCGTGAGCATGGCCTTCAACTGGAGCGTTGGGTACAAGAACGGCGAATACCTGGGGTGGATCAACACGGACGGCACGGCGGTCGATCCCTACGTCGAGATCACCTTCTACGAGGAGGAGTACTTCAACGCCGGTGACGCGCGCTACGCCTGTACTTGGTACGGCTACCTGAACGGTGTCGGAGAAGACGACATGGGCATCAGCGGTCTCTGGTACGGCGCGGAGCTGGAGATCAGCGACGCTGGCGCGACCGACTGCTCCGGCTTTGACACCTCTGTCTGGGGAGACACCGACCCAGCCAAGGCCATCGCTGGCACCCGCGTTGGGTTGGGCTTTGGTCCCCTTGGGCCAAACGTGGCATCTGAGCTGGAGACGGCTGTCTACGATGCAGGCTTGGACTGGGAGGCCGACTGGGAGCCCAGCGTCTTTAGCTACTACATGGGCTTTGCCAAGAGCAGCGGCGCCAACCTTGGGGCGGATGCGCAGGACTATGGCTACGCCTTCGCATCTCAGGTGGACGCGAGCATGAACATCATGACGGACGACGACGGGAACCTGATCACCCAAGAGATCGGAGGCGACACCATGTTGCCTCCGCGCTCCTTCCTGAGCGGCCGGGCCTGGCTCGCCGTGGATCCCTCCGTCTTCGAGTAGCGTAGGGTTCATCTCCTTGGACCTGGCCCGTGGCGCTCAGCTTCGGGCTTGGGCCGCCATTCGTTCCGGGGCTCGGGCCCCGCTTCACCCGGCGTACCTGGAATAGCGGCAACTGAGGTCGGCGGGTCTGGTCTCCATGGGCTACCTTGGCGGGGTGTTAATGGCTACTACTACAGCCAGGGCTTCACCGGCACGGCTGTTGTGAAGTAGTGACTTGGCTTGCCCCCGCCGCTTTGTAAGCTTTGGTGGCGGGCTGACGTTGTGAGAGTCCGAAAGGAGAGAAGAAGATGCGCCGATTGACCCTGACCCTGACCCTGGTGACCTTTGCTGGCTTTGCACTCGCTTGCATTGGTGGCGACGACGAGGTCACCGGCGACACCTGGATAATCGACGGTGACGCGGACACCGATGCTGATTCGGACTCAGATACAGACTCAGACTCGGACTCCGACGCCGACAGCGACGCGGACTCCGATGCGGACTCCGATGCCGACAGCGATGCGGACTCCGACGCCGACAGCGATGCAGACTCCGATGCCGACGCCGATCCCGAGTACACCACGTACCGCGGGACCGAGCGCTACCAGTTCTACGGCGGGGAGACGGTCTTTGACGGCACCTACCAGTGCAGCCTGAAGTACAACGCGGCCGAGCTCTCGACGGCCTCCTGCAGCGGTTGTGACTTCGCCTTTGAGCTCGCCATGACCTACCAGACCAGTGGCTCCTCCGACCCGGAAGGCCTCTGCACTGCCTCGGCGGCCGACCTCAGCTTCTACTACGGCTTCGATCCCAGCTACTCCAGCTACGGGGCTACCGTCATGTACAGCGCCGATGGCAGCAGCTGGGGACGCATGGGAGATGCCAGCTTCGACGGCAGCCGCTTTGAGTACGACGTGCTGGCCTACGACGACTACTACAGTGGTGGTGCCTACTACACCCTGGGTTGGGTCGGTAGCGCGACCGTGAGCAAGTAGCTTCTACTTGCCTTTTCCCCCGAACGCTTCAGCCGTTCGCTTGGCCAAGTCGTCGATGGGGTAGAGGTTGAAGGTGCCCACGGCGATGGCCAGCACCCGCCCATCTTGGTCCACCGCTTCCCCCTGAATCACCAGATGGGAGCGTCCGGCGTGCACCACCTTGGCCGTGCACCGCAGGCGCGCGCCCACCTTGGCCGGCTTGAGCAAGTTGACCTTCATCTCCAGGGTCGAGGTCGCCTTGTTCTTGGGCAAGGCGTACTCGATGGCGGCCACCCCAAGTCCCGTATCGAGGAGGGCCATGACTGCGCCGCCGTGGGAGATGCCAGGGGAGCCTGACATGGCCGAGGTGATGGTCATCGTGACTGCGCTGGGGCCATCGCTGTTCAGCTCAAAGTCCATGCCCATGGTGGCGACCAGGCCGCCGAGCTCGTGCCAGCGGGCCAGAAATGCTTGGGGGTCCATCTTCATGGGGCGGTCCTTCGGTGTCAGCCTCTAACAGGGGGCTTGGGCGTCCGGGTTAGCAGGTGCCGGTGAACGCCCCCCTTGCCAGCGCGACGCCTCCTTCTGACGGCCCCTCTGGGGACGCCGCTGGGGACCAGAGCGCAGTTCTCGAGCCCGAGCGCCTGCGCTTCACAGATCTCTTCAACCTGGCGGGCGCCCTGACCCTGGCGCGGCTGCCCCTGGCGGTGGTCACCAACCACTTCATGCACAACCACTGGGCCTTTGTGGGCGTCTTCCTGCTCGCGATGGCCTCGGATGTGCTGGACGGTCCGGTGGCCCGTTGGACTGGGAAGCAGTCCCGAGCCGGCGCCGTAGCGGACGGTTGGGCCGACAAGATCTTCCTCATCAACTTCGCGTGGGCCATGCAGATGGCCGGCTACGTCGAGGGCTGGCACCTCTGGCTGTGGTTTCTGAGAGAGATCATCCAGGGGGCCATCGTTCCTGTGGTGGCTTTGGACTACGCCTACCAGCGCAAGCCGCACCCCACACCCTTGCCCGAGGGCCGCTTGGCGACCCTGTGCATCGCGGTGGCGATGATGGCGGCGCTGGCGCATATGGACGCGGCCCGAGACATCTTGACCGTGGTCGGCGGCATGATGGGGGCTCAGGCGGCCCTTCGCTACGCTTGGCGAGATCAGCCTTGGAAGCGTTTCTTTGGGGCGGCTGGCGACTGAATTTTGAGTGAGTCCTTGCGGCGATTCAGGTCTGCAATAAGAGGGTGTGCTTCCCCCTGACTGGATGGACCGTGTCCGACCCGCAGCACCCAATTGTTCAGGAAGAAATCTCTCTTCTGGCCGAGATTCGCACCAAGCTGGAAGAGCGTCCCGCCGAGAGCGGCGCCTCTGAGAAGCAGATCGTCGCCGAGCTCCTTCGGCTTCGCGAGGACATGCCCAACGCCAAGCAGGAGGATCTGGGCGCGCTCTTTCAGCAGTTCGACTCCCTGCACGCGCTGCTCAAGCAGATCCGCTCGGCCCGCAACAACGACAGCGTGGATCCGGACAACCCCTACTTCGCCCACATGCGCCTGCGCGAGAACGGCAAGGAGCGGGATCTCTACCTGGGCAAGGTCACCCGCATCGACCACGGCCTGCGCATCATCGACTGGCGCAACGCCCCCATCGCGCGCATCTTCTACCGCTACCGGGAAGGGGATGACTACGCGGAAGAAGTCGGCGACCGCATCCTGGAGGGGGACATCGTCGCGCGTCGTTCCGTGGCCATCGCCATGGGAGAGCTGGAGCGGGTGGACTCCCCCCAAGGCACCTTCAGCAAGAGCCGAAGCGGCGAATGGACGCACCGGGAGCCGGGTCACGCGCAGCTGGCCGGGGGCCAAGGCTCCAGCTTGCTCAAGCACGAGAAGGGCGGGGCCAAGGGACGCATGGGCAACGCCAACCGGCAGCATCGCAGCGACAAGTACCTGCCTGACATCGCCGCGCTGATCGATCCGGAGCAGTTCGAGCTCATCACGCGTCCCGACTCCGGTCTGGTCGTCATTCGCGGCATCGCCGGCTCCGGCAAGACCACCGTCGCGCTGCACCGCGTGGCCTATCTGGCCTTCAAGGAGAAGAAGCACTTCCGTCCGGACCGCATGATTGTGGTCGTCTGGGGACGTGCCCTTCGGGACTACATCTCCAAGGTGCTGCCCGGCCTGGGGGTCGAAGGCGTCAAGGTGGAGACCTGGAACAACTGGTCACGCAACCTGGCCCGAAAGCACTTCCCCTTCCTGCCCAACAAGATCGCCGATGACACCCCGGAGATCGTCTCCAGGCTCAAGCTTCATCCTGGCTTTATGGCCGTCATGGAGCACCAGATCGAGACCGTGCCCAACCCGGCCACCGCCGACGGTGTGTTCGAGGACTTCTTGGGCATGTTCATGGACCTGGAGAAGCTCGAGGAGATCCTGGCCCACAACTGCCCCGGCGTCTTCTCTCGCAAGGAGCTCGAGCGTGTCTGGGACTGGACCCGGCGTCAGCGCAGCGCGCTCACCGACTGGGTGGAAGGGGACAAGGAGCAGGGGGCTTGGCTGGACCCGGAAGACGACGCGCTCTTGCTGCGCCTCTGGCAGATGCGGGTGGGCCCTCTGCGCGCTCGGGGACGCCATGCGCTGCAGTACGCCCACATGGTCGTGGACGAGGTTCAGGATCTCTCCCCCCTCGAGGTCGCCGTGCTCATCGGTACCTTGGACAAGCGCCGCAGCATCACCCTGAGTGGAGACACCCAGCAGCACATCATCGAGCAGGCCGGCTTCACCGACTGGGAGTCCTTCTTGGAGCGCCTGGGCGTCGCCGGCTCCTCCGAGGTCAGCACCCTGCGCGTGAGCTACCGCTCCACCCACGAGATCACCAGCTTTGCCCGCAAGGTGCTCGGTGACTTGGCAGAGGACGACATTCCGCCCACGACCACCCGTCCTGGCGCGCCAGTGGAGCTCTTCCGCTTCACCGACCACGGCGCTTGCGTGGCCTTCCTCTCCGAGGCGCTCTCGGAGCTGGTGCGGCGCGAGCCGCTGGCCAGCATCGCGGTGCTCACGCCCTCCCGGGCGCTCTCCCACATCTACGCCGAGGGGCTGGACAAGGGCGAGGTGCCCAGGCTGCGTCAGGTGCACGACCAGAAGTTTGCCTTCGCTCCCGGAGTCGAGGTCGTCGAGGTCTCGGAGATCAAGGGTTTGGAGTTCGACTACGTGGTGCTGGTGGAAGTGAGCGCTGCCAACTACCCCGACAACTCTCATGCCCGTCGCCTGATGCATGTCGGCGCGACCCGTGCCGCCCATCAACTCTGGCTGACGAGTGTGGGAACGCCCAGCCCCATTCTGCGGGAAGACTGATGTTCTTGCTTCTGCTGGCCTGCACCGGTGTGGAGCCGGTGGCGCCGGAGCCCGCCCCCAAGCTGGCCGCGCCAGATCTGGGCTCGATGACGGCCCGGACCGTGAAGGCAGAGAAGCGCTTGGCGGACTCGCCAGCCGGAGAGCTGCTCTGGTTGTCCATGGAGGCCCATGGCGGCTTGGGCAACTGGTACGCGGTGAGCCCCATCGCCTTCCGCTTCGACTACCGGCCGGTGGATCCCACCAAGAAGGTTCGGGACAGCGAGCAGCTCGTGGACACCTGGTCGTCCCGGGCTACACATCGGGTGAGCGGCAACGAGCAGCTGCGCTTTGGTTGGGACGGCAGCCAGGCCTGGAAGATAGAGCCCGAGGGCCAAGTTCTGGAGATCAATCCGCGCTTTTGGTCCATGACGCCGGCCTATTTTGTGGGCGTTCCTTTTGTGTTCGCCGACCCGGGCACCGTGTTGGAGTTGGGGCCCGATGAGACCGTGCGGGATCAACTCTGGAACACCGTCAAGGTGAGCTACGAGAGCGGCGTGGGGGATGCGCCGGACGACTGGTACGTGGTCTACCTGCACCCTGAGACCCACCGCGTGGGCGGCCTGCGCTACGTGGTCAGCTACCCCGGCTTCTTCCCCGACGGCGGGCACAGTCCAGAGAAGTGGATGGCCTACAACGGCGAGCTGCAAATCGGCGATGTCACCGTAGCGGCCAGTCACCAGACCTTCACCTGGGGGCCTGAGGGGCTGGGAGACAAGGTCACGGACATCACCGTGAGCGGCTTGGAGTCCAGAAAGAACACGCTGGATGAGGCCTTCCAAGTGCCCGAGGGTGCCGTGGTGTTGACGGGCTACTGACTCGGAGACCGGAGCTTCGGCAATGTTTATCCCTCGGTCTGGGATGCTTGGATGGGACGGAACCTGTGGGGATGACGGGCTGTAGCTGGGGCGGCTAAACGGCCTGTCCCTGGCGCCGACGCCGCACCAACATCCCCAGGACCAGCCCCCCCCACAGGCTGCCAAGGCTCGGCGTAGCGGAGCAGGCGCAGCCCCCTGGATCGGGATCGGTGGCCTGGCCTCGCTGCCCGGTGTCATTGTCTTGGTTCTCGGGCGCAGAGTCCAGGGGCTCGGAGTCGCCGGTCTCAGTGGTCCCAGTCTCTCCAGTCTCCCCCGTGTCCTCGATGGGCTCTGTGGTCACCAAGGTCAGGTAGAAGCTGCCGTCCTCTGGCCCCCAGGAGCTGCCAAACCAGCTCACGAACTCCTCGACGAAGGTGAACTCCCATCGGGTCGTGCTGCCCACATCGGCGGGCATGGTGAAGGAGAAGGAGAAGGTGCCCACCTCGCCAGGTGCAGTGATGGCGTCGACTCCGGTCACGCGGCTGGCTGTGATCCAGTCGCTGGCGGTGACTGCACTGGCCACGTCTCGGGGCAGGGGCGCCAAGCGGGTTGAGGCCGGGTCCCAGGTGGTCGTGCCGGTGTTGGTCACCGAGATCTTGCCGCTCACCACGCTGCCGGCGGGCGCTGTGAGGGTGGCCCCGCTGGCGCCGGGGAAGTCCAGGGTGCCCCAGGTGGCGTGCCAGCCCGTTGGGCAGTTGTAGGTGAGGGGATCGCTGGTCGTGAGCACACCCAGGTGGTTGCCGACGGTGCGTTCCGAGCCATCGGATGGGCTGTTGACCACGCCCCCGCTCGAGGTCCACATGGTCGAGGAACCACCGCCATCCAGGTTCATGGCCCGATAGGCGCCGATGCTGTGCATCAGGACGGCCAGCTCGTCGATGGTCATGCCGCGGCTGGCTGTGGTCCGGCCGTCCACGGTGACCAGGTACAGGGTCCCGCCATCCTCGGAGTAGCCCGCCGATGTGCGCGGCGCGCGTCCACCGCCGCAGCCTCCACAGTCCACTGCAGCGCCATGCAGCACCACCGTGGCGTCGCCGTTGACCGCCTCCTCCCCCCAGCTTGGGAAGGTCGTCGTGCTCGGCGCCGGGAAGTGCTCGACGTGGTGCTCGCCGAAGACGATGGCGCCCCGGTAGCCGCTGTAGTCGGACTCGGGCCACTCGCTGCCGTTGCCGGCTGCCCGGCCATAGTCTGGGCCGTAGTCCGAGTAGGAGAAGAAGCCCCCGTTCACGGCGGCCACGGCGCCGACGGAGCTGGCCCATGCGCTGGTCTTCTGTTTGCGCTCGCTGGATGCGGTGGCGCGCATGCGAACGCCAGAGGTGCAGAGGTTGATGCGCGTGGCGCTGATCCAGGAGCTGCCGTCACTCCAGCGGGCGTAGTCCACTCCAGATCCGATGGAGGTGTAGGACTGAGCCGAGGCCAGGGAGCTGAGGAGGAGAATCATGTCGGCATTCTCGCAGAAGTTCGTGGGCTCTGGCCAGCGGGGCTCCTAGGCGTTCTGGCGCTTGTCCTTGCTTTACTTTCCCGCGTTGCGAGGCCACAATGAGCACGCAGGGAGGAGGAGGAGCCATGGCTCTGGGAAGTGGGGAGCGAGTCGGGCCGAACTGGGTCTTGGTCTCTGGGTTGATCTGCGCACTCACTGGGGTTGTGGCGGCTTGTGCACCAAGCGGGCCCCTCGTCATTCCTTTCCAGCCGCCGCGGGAGCCCATCACAGGCTTGGACGTGGTCCAAGCTGGGGAGACGGAGTTCAGCGGGAACGTCGGGGCCGCGGTGACTCCGAACATCGGCTCGGATCAAGGCTGGACGGTGGAACCCTGGGACCCCAGTCTGCTGGCGCCGCCTTGGAGCCTGGGCCTAAACCACGGACTCGAGCGCCTGGAGCTTCGGGTCTTGGTGGGTCAGCACTTCCTGGCACGCCAGGGCAGCGTGGGCGTGGGCTATCGCTTGCCCAGCGCTGGCAAGTGGGACTTCATCGCCGACGCCGCCCTGGCGGCTTCCCGCTACCAGAGCCGCTTCGAGGTGCCTCGGGACGACTACGTGGACACCGCTGGGGGCTACGTGGAGCCCTCGGACAACCCCAGCTTCACCGCCCGTGATCCCGGTTGGTACGCCTACGCCTACTGGATCATGGCCCCCAGCCTTCGGGCCCGGGCCGTTTGGCGACCCAACCCTCAGCTCAGCGTGCCGTTGGCGGTGCGCGTGGCGCACAGCCGCACTGGATTTGGCTACGGACTCCTGGACTTTGAACAGGAGCAGGAGAACTACGTGGAGCTGAGCGCAGGGGCCATCTGGAGCCTCAGTGAGACCTGTCTGTCGGTCGGCGCCGGCGTACATGCGACGGTTCACCCTTACCCAACGGTGCTCACGAATGTCTCCTTGTCCTGTGATGTGGACTGGAAGGCGCTCAGACGCTGAGGCTAGTCGATGAGGGCCGAGAGCAGGGGGCCTTGGTAGCCAGCATCAAAGGGGTCCGCGCCGGCCAACTCCATCAAGGTGGCGCCCAGGGTGTCCTGACCCGCCAGGATGCCGTCCGAGTGCACAGCGCCGCTCTCCGGATCCAGCTTCTGGCCCACCAGGCCGGCGTCAAAGCCACCCAGAACCTGCCCGCCACGCACACCCGGACCGAAGAGCAGAGCGGAGGTGTAGGGCCAGTGGTCCTTGCCGCCAGCGCTGTTGAGCAGCGGGGTGCGGCCCATCTCGGAGAGCACGACCACCACCACCTCTTCGGCCAGAGTGGGGGCTTGCACACCCGGGGTCGTGGCCAGGGTCTGGGCCAGGGTGAGCAGGTGGGCGAAGAGGTCCTCGAAGAGCTCGGACTGCTGCATGTGGCTGTTGGAGTGGCTGTCCCAGCGGGTCAGGGCACTGCGCTCCGGGTGGTTCAGAGTGACCGAGCGGCTCAGGCCCAAGGCCAGGGCGTCCACACCCAGGCGCAGCTGGTCGGTGAAGGCCTCGCCGCCGCTCAGGCTCAGCTCCGCGCCCAGAGCGCCCAGCTGCTCGGCACGTTCCAGGGAGCTGCCGTAGCCTTGGACCAGCTGTGCCTGGGCGGCCGTCTCTTGAGCGCGGCTCTGGTTTTGTTCGGCCAGCCACGCGTCCACCGCGTTGGAGTCCGTTGGGGCGGGCAAGCCAACGGCCAAGTCCGAGTTCAGCAGAATCTGTCCGCTGCTCAGGTCGGCGAGCTGGCTGGAGGTGCTGGCCCGGGCCACGAACATGCCCATCTCTCCAAAGAAGCCGGGGCCGCCGACCAAGAGGTGCGGCACCAAGAAGTCTTCGGCCTGTGCTGCTGCGATGCGTGTGGCCCAGTCTCCGCCCGCCGCGCTGACATTCCCGGTGGTCATCAGCCGCAGGGCGACGGCGTGAGAGACCGAGGGCACGTGCAGACCGTTGACCACCGCCAGGCTCTGGTGGTGTTGCTCGAAGAACCGGTCGACGGAGGGACGCCGTGGATGGGAGACGTAGGGGATGCTCCCTGCCATCGCCACGGTGGCCTCCGGCTCCGCTTGAACCTCGGGTCCTTCCAGGTGGGTGGCAAAGGCGCACAGCGGATCCCAGCCGCCGCTGGCGTAGATGAAGAGGAAGCGGCGGGCGCTCGGCGCCGTGGCCGCCCGGGCGGGCCAGGGTGCAAGGGCAGAGGCTGCGGTGCCGCCGATCGCCAGCCCAGCGGCGAGCACTTCGCGGCGGGTCAGAGTGGCCATCAGTACTCCACGAAGGCGGGGTGACGCATCAACCCAGAGAGCAGCATGGTCCAGGCCTTCTCGGCGCTGTCGGAGCTCTGGTAGAGGCCCTCCCAGAGGGCCACGAGGCTCTGCTCTTCCTCCGGCGTGGCACCGCGGCTCCAGGTGCTCCTGCAGAGGTCTTGGATCTGGGCGCGCAGCACGCTGTCCTCGGGCGCGGAGCGCAGGTCTGTGACGTGCCCAAAGAGGCGGCGGTCCCCAAGCGAGGCCAAGCTGTCCTGCTCCACCACGAATGCTGCTGCACCCTCTGCCAAGCGCTGTTGCACCAGCACGCTGGTCAGGCTGTAGTTTTCAGCTTCGCTCACGGCGATCAGACCGTCGGCTCCTCCGGCCAGCAGCCGCACGCCGGTGGTGTCGTTGGAGAGCATCTCGCCCCCTTGCCAAGTCCAAGAGAAGCCCGTGAGGGCCTGGGTCTGGCGGGCGAGCAGCGCTGGAGACATCAATCGCTTGGGTGTGGTGCCAGGGAAGTTGGGGTCGGCGGAGCGGTACAGCGGGTCGTCCACCAGAGAGCGGTACAGGGCGCGCAGAGTCAGGTCCCCCTCGATGAAGGCCTCGCGGTGTGCGCTCAGGGAGCCGGTGTCTTCAAGGGCCACAGGGCGTCCCAACAGGCCCTCGAATCCCTGTTGTACGGCGCACTCGCCGAAGCGGGGATCGGCGGCGATCTGTTGTCCGAGATCGTAGAGGGAGCTGCCGGGTTGACCGTAAAAGGCGGGTTCCGGTCCTTGCTGTTGCCACTTCAGCTCTCGGGCGGGGTAGTAGCCTGCGGCCTCTGTGAAGCTCTCTGGGTGGTTGCGCCAGAAGCCCCAGAGGTAGCTGCTGATGGGGTCCAGGGCAGCGTGGCAGCCCAGGCAGGCCGCTTCGCTCGAGGCGCGCTCCTGGAGGCCGGATGCCGTGGTGTCTCCCTCGAAGAAGTCCACGCCTGCCGAGAAGCGCTCGTCGCAGAGCAGGATGCGCACGATGGCCTCGGCGCGACCTCGGTTGCGGTTCTCGGAGGTGGAGGTATAGCGCCACCACAGCCCGTTGCTGACCAGTACGCCTGCGTCGGGGCGGCCGTCGGTGTAGCGCCCCATCATCCAGCCCTCTTCGTTGGGGGGCTCGATGCCCTCGATGGGCCAGCTCTGGGCCAGCCGCTCGGTGGTCATGGTCCAGTCTGCTGTGACCAGGGCGGTGTAGGGGTAGTCGTCGTTGGCCACGCGCTGCAGGATCTGCAGGGGTTCCAGGCCCACGGCGCTCACGAAGCGCTGATGCGCTGCAGGGTCCGTGAGCAAGTCGTAGTCGCCGTCCACGCCGACCACGAAGGCGTCCAAGCGCGTGCGGTAGATCAGCGCGTAGCGGTCCATCAAGGTGGAACCAAAGGCGGGGTCTTGCACCGCTTCGTCCAGCAGCTCAGGCAGGACGCTGGGGTCCTCGGCCAGACGGTCCAGCTCCTCCAGAGTGGGGGGGCGACCGCGCAGGTCCAGGCTCGCCCGTCGTAGCAAGGCGGCGTTGTCCAAGGCGATGGGGGCCTCTGGAGTGAGCAGAGCGGAGTCTTGAGGCGCCGGCGCGCAGGCGAGCAGCCAAAACAGGCCGACCGATGCCATCACCACGGTGGGGCCTGCCAGTCCATGAGTGGAGAGAGGTCGACGCAGAAATCGCCGCCTTCGGTGCAGGCCATGCAGCTCTGCTCTCCGAACTCGGGCAGAAGCAGCTCCACCCAGTGACCGGTGCTGGACTGTCGGGCGCCAATGCGCTGCTCCGTGGTGTTCCAGGGCGCGCACTGGCCATTGGACTCCTTCAGGGAGAGCTCAAAGCTCAGGCTGTCGAAGTCGGGGTCCAGCCCAGAGATGTTGCCCAGCATCAACAGCTCTCGCTGCGCGCCGGCCTGGCTGGCAAAGCCGCTGAGCTGCACCTGCAGTCCCTCCTCCATCCAGGTGCCCTGGGCCTGGGGGCCGGACCAGTGAGAGGGGCCATCCAGGGCGATGAAAGAGTAGCTCTTCCCCGCGTCCTCCGCCTTGCCAGCGATGGCCAAGCAGGAGCAGTTGAAGTCGACGTCGGGCGCCATGATGTCCGTCTGGCCATTGAGCCCCTCGCCTTGCCAGCGCAGGGCACGCATCGGCTCCATGCGCTGGTACAAGTCGTCGAAGGCCGGAAGGGTCTGGGGATCCATGAAGCCCTCGCTCCACTGCCAGGTGGTCATCGGGCCGTTGAGCCAGGCCTGGCTCTCCTCGCTGAAGCAGGCATCCTGCCAGTGCGCGGTGGTGGTCCCGTTTTGGCTCAAGGTGTCCACCCGGGGGCAGTCTTTGCTGCCGTAGCGCATGGCGGCTTGGTAGGAGGCCAGCACAGGCTCGGGGTGCAAGCTCAGCACCTGCCCGAAGCTTCTCTCCAAGGAGCGGCTCAGGGCCTCCTGGTCCTCTTCGGGGAGCGCTTCGATGCTGTAGGGATGCGGGGAGGAGGCTGTCTCCTGGGCCACCGGGGTCTCCGGTGTGGCCGTTGCGCAGGCCAGTGTCATCCAGAGCGTGTGTGCCATCCACCTCAGTATACAGGCCGAAAAAGAGGCTACTCTGTGGGCATGTCCAAGCTCTCCGCCGCCCAGGCCACAGACTTTCTGAGCCAAGCCTTTCCCCACACCACAATCCAGGTGGAGGAGCTGCAGAGTGGGCACGCTCTGATCACGCTGCAGGCTGGGCCTACTCACCTGCGTCCGGGCGGCTACATCAGCGGCCCCACACAGATGGCGATGGCCGATACGGCTGCGTACATGGTGGTCATGTCCATGCTGGGCGTCACCCCCATGGCGGTGACCAGCAACCTGAACATCCACTTTCTCCGCCCTTGTGTGGGAGAGGCGGTTCAGGCCGTCGGCACGCTGCTGCGCATTGGAAAGCGCAGCGCAGTGGTTCGGGTGGACGTACGGGCGCTGGGGTCCGAGAAGCAGTCCAGCGAGGTCACGGTGACCTACGCTCTGCCCGAGTGATGCACCCCAAGGCGCTGCTCCTGGATGTAGGTGGGGTCTTGCTCGAGCCCGTCGAGGCGGTCGCGCACACCTACCGCCGCTTGGGTGCGGCCTACGGGGTGCAGACCGTGGACTTTGCGGCGGGCTTTGGGGCCGCCCAAGGGCGCCAGCTCATGGACGGGCGGCCCTTCTGGCGGCAGGTGGTGGGGCGCTCGACGGGGTGTTGGGATGACGCCTATTTCGAGAGCTTGTATCAGTACTTTGCCCAGGCCCAGGCCTGGCGCGTGGCCCCCGGAGCCCGTGAGCTCATCGCCCGCTTGCGTCTGCGCGGGGTGAAGGTGGGCATCGTCTCCAACTGGGACACCCGGCTGCGTGGCACCCTGGCGGGTCTGGGGTTGGACGTGGACGGTGTGTACTGCTCTGGAGAGCTGGGGGTAGAGAAGCCCGATACCCGGATCTTCGCCTTGGCCTGCAAGGCCTTGGGGGTGGCTCCGGCCGAGGCGCTTCATGTCGGAGACTCCTTGCGCTGTGATGTGGAAGGGGCGCGCGCCGCTGGACTGAAGGCTCTGCACTTTGGGGTGGACGTACGCAGCTTTGCTGGGCTGACCCGGCGGCTCACTCCGCCTTGGGAGCCCACGCATCCCGTGACGCTTCCGGAAGCGCAAGCCTTGAAAGACGCGGTCTTCCCAGAACACCCTGGCGCGCTCGAGACCCTGGGACAAGGGTGGGACAACCTGGTGTTTTCTTTGGGCGGGCACAAGGTGCTCCGCATCCCGCATCGAGAGCCTGGAGCCCGGTGTATGGCCGCGGAGTTGGCGGTCTTGCCGCACATCTCTCTGCCTGGGGTTCCCCGTGTCTTGGGCCGCGGTCGCTCACCGCAGCATCCCTTCGAGATCATGCTTCAAGAGCGTATTCCCGGACGCAGCGTGGAGCTGGTCCGGCCCACTGATGCCCAGAGAGCTGCGTTGGCTCCGCAGCTGGGCGCTTGGATGCGGCGGCTTCATGCCCAGGTACCCACAGGAGCACAGCCGGACACCTGGGGCCGCTTGAGTCCAAAGCGTCTGGGGACCGCCATCGCAGAGAAGGGTGCCTGGGCCGTGGGCGAAGGGCTGCTTGGCAGGGCCCCTGAGGTGCCGCTTGTGCAGGCGGACGGGACGTCCGTGCTCTGCCATGGCGACCTGTACTGCCGCCATGTGCTGCTGGACGAGCAGGGAGGCTTCGCTGGGGTGATCGATTGGGGGGACGTACACCTGGGCCATCCCGCCATCGACATCGCCGGGGCTCTGTGCATCTTGCCGCCGAGAGCGCTGCCCGCCTTCTTTGAGGCCTACGGTGCTGTCTCCTCACAGACCCTCGCCGTGGCCCGCATGCGCGGGGTACACAGCGCCCTGACCTTGGTGCACTTCGCCCACAGCATCGGGGATGCGGCCTTGTTGGCGGAAGCCCAGCGCGCCCTGGGCCATCTCATGGCCTACTCGAACTGAACGTTGCTGTAGACCTGGTTCACCACGGAGATCTGCACGCAGCCGGCCGGGGTCTCGACGGCTGCGAATTGGCCTTGCTCCAGGCCCTGAAACTCCAGCCCGGTGCTCACAGCCAGGGGGTCGACCATGGCCGCCGGGACCTCGAACTCGGACTGGTCTGCTGGGCTGTGACAGGCGGTAAAGGTCGGGGAGTTGGCGTGGTGGTTGATGGGGATCACGGTCTGCACCCACCCCTCCGTGCTCCCTTGCCAGGACACCTTCAGGGTACCGGGCTTGTCATAGTCCCCGTTCGAGGTCACCACGGGCGTGATGGGTTCCGGCAAGACCATCTCTTCGCTCTGGACCTCCACGGCGCCGCTTAGGGCAAAGCTGAAGGTGCTCTCCAAGGCGAGCTGCCCCCAGATTAGACCCTGGGCATCGGCGCTGTGGCTGGTGCTCTGGCCATCGGCGCTGACCGAGAGCTCCAAGTCCTTCAGGGTGCGCGGCGCGTCCACGCACGCACCGTCGACCGAGCACTGCTGGCCGGCCTCGCAGCCCTCGCAGAGCACCGACTCGTAGCTGTAGTGGGCGCAGTCCTCGCTCTCTTGGGCAGGGCTGCCAATCCAGGGGCTGGGTGTATCGTAGATCTGAGCGTAGAAGGTTGCGTTTGAGCCGCCATAGCGCTGGACCGCGATGTGTCCGATGCGGGTCTCTGGGCTGCAAAAGGCCCCGTCCGGTTTGTAGATCTGGGTGTCCTCGGGCAGCTCAGTGTCGGTCTCGCCGCCCGAGTCCGGGGTCTCGGGGGTGTTGGTGCATGCGAGCAGCAGCCAGAGCATGGTGGGGCCTCCGCCTTCTCTTTAGCTGCCGACGGAGGTGCTTGGCGAGCCGGGATGGGGGACACTGTGCCCATTGAACGGAGCACGAGATGCGCGCACTCCAAGCCTTCCTCACTCTGAGCACCCTGGCTCTGGTGGCCTACACGGGCGTTGCGATGGTCAACGAAGGCATCAGTTTTCTGCCGGCCTATGCCGCCGGGGTCGCTGGAATGGGCTGGCATGGTCAGTTCACTCTGGACTTCACCGTCTACCTGGCGCTCTCGGGTCTGTGGGTGGCGTGGCGACACCGATTCTCAGGGCAAGGCCTTGCCCTGGCGGTCATCGTCTCCCTGGGCGGGCTGTGCCTGATGGGGCCCTACCTGTTGTGGGCCAGCTTCAAGAGCCAGAGCGCGGCGGCCCTGCTCTTGGGCGAGCGCGCATCGTCCTCTCATCCACCCGGCCCGCCTAGCGGCGGCTACTGAGCCCGGCCGCCGGTGCGGTGGCCCAGAAAGTGGTGCCACCGAAGGGTGCTCTGACCCTGCGGATCCAGCTGGTAGTTGGCGCCTTCTGCCCGGATCTGCAGTTTGTTGCGGACCTGGAGCAGCACCACCTGCATCTCCTCGAAGCGCAGCGACCACAAGACCTCGCCGTCCTTCACCACCTCGACCCCGTGCTCGGTGGTGCGGGCTTCCCCCACGGCCACGCTCTCTTTGCTGAACTTGCCGCGCTGGACCCGACTGATGGCCATGTGGGCACAGCTCAGATCGATGTCCACTGGGATTCGCTCCAGCTGCCGTCGGGCGGCCGCCACGCTGAAGGTCTCGGTATCGGGGGTCTCCGCTTGCATCGTGCAGCGCAGGTCCAGCCGCCAGCGACGTTGGCACCCGGAGCACTGCACGCAGTCCTTGTCCCGCGGGTCAACCACCAGACCTTCAATCTCCAGACAGTGAGGACACGCCCACAAAAACTCAGGGAGGCCCTCGGCCAGGCGAAATCCCCAGGATCCGGGAGGCAGCTCCACCGTCTCGGGGTCGATCTTGAGCCCCTCTGCGATGACCTCGTTGATGTCGTCCACCGACCAGGCTGGGTCAAAGGGCGTGCTGTCGTACTCCACACGCCAGGGCACCATGCGCGGCCACTTGGCCCAGCGCGGATGCTGCAGGAAGCCCGTGTAGACGCGGCAGAAGATGATCGGCGAACCCAAGCTCTTCACCAAGCGGCCCGTGCCGCGCTTGATCGGGAGCGGTTCGCCTGTCCACGAGCGCAGGCCCTCGGGAAACATGCCGATCACGCCCCCGCCTTCATAGGCCGCGACCAGCTCTCGGACGGCCGCGCCGTCCTTTGCGCCCTTGGCGTAGGGCACGCTGTTGAGCTGCCGCAACATCCAGCCAACGCCCGGGATTCGAAACACCTGCTCGCTGCCGATGCCGTGAGGCGGCCGGTTGACCCCCCAGAAGCACATCAGCGGGTCCCAGAGTGTGGTGTGGTTGCCGAGCATCATCGCGCCGCCAGACTTGGGGATCCGGTCCTGACCCTTGAACTTGACGCGCAACACGCTGGCCAGCGTGAGCCGGAGAACTATCCAGGCCCAGATCCAGATGAGCCAGCGATGCAGAGAGATGCCCTCTCGAGCCCATGGGGTCATCTACACTCCAAGCAGGGGCCGATCCTATCGCGGTCGCGGGCGCAAACCGGCCACTGGAGGCGCCAGCCGCCGCCGAGGCAGCAGCGAGACGCGCGAAACTCGGCGTGCCCGAACGCTCTTGAAGGACGCCCGGTCTGCGCTACGCCCGGGCCAGCTGGGCTCTCTGGCCCTCGAGGTCGAGGAGCGCGCCAAGGAGTTGGGCGAGGCACAGGCGGCCTAGTGCTTGGCCGCCCACTTGCTCAAGAAGCGTCGCCACCCAAAGCCACTGAGCCAGGACCCGCGCGTGGCCGTGCGCACATCCCCGGTGTCCACATCGATGAGGAAGGCGTGGATGACGTCCTTGTCGAAGAAGTCGTTGGAGTAGGCCTTGAGTCTTTCGGCGTCGGCGTCTGTGACGCCCTTGCGCAACTCGACAATCACCAAGGCCGAGGGCATCTTGGCACCCTTCAGAGTGCCGCTGTAGAGCTGGGTGCACTCGGCGAGCATGGCTTTGGATTGCGCGCGAGAGAGCTCAAAGCGTCGGGCGTCCTGCTCCGTGGCATCGACGATGGCCAGCACGGAGAAGTTCAGGCCCTGCATGCGGCAGAGCACCCGGTCGGCGCTCTCAAAGAGCTCTTTGGCCTGGGGCACGGCGCCAGGGTCGTAGTGCTGGGTCTCGATGAGCGCTTGTTCCAGCTCCTGGGCGTTCATCCTTCCACCAGTGTCTGCAGTGACTGAGGAGAGGGCAGCAGGCGGCCAAGCACGGCCGGTGCTCGAATCGCACGCATCCAACCCGCGAGCGCCTGCCCAAAGGCGGCATCGTCCGTGTTTGTCCAGCCACACGCCATCGCGCCGCCCAGGCTGAGCAGGGCCACGACGGCAGGGGAGGGGATCTTGGGGCAGAGCCGCAACCAGACCATGCGCTTGGCGGCGTGCAGGGCAAAGGCGCGCGCGTTGTCCGAGAGCTCTGGCGGACCGGGGATGGCGCTCCAGCCCGGCATGGTCTGGGCCAGTGGACCCAGGCTGACGCGAAGGGAGGGGGAGGTGTCTGGGTCGGCCAAGAGGTCGGCCAAGTCCACCTCTTGAAGGGTCTGAATCCAGCGTCCAAGGAAGCCCTCCAGCTCGCCTGGAACCAGCATGGCCAGGGCCTGCTCGATGCCCTCCGCTTGCTCCAGAACGGCCATGACGCGCTCTTCGTGGGGGAGCAGGGCCTCTGGCTGCTTGGAGACCGAGACCATCAGGGAGCCCCCAGGGACCTCGGGGCCCGTCTGCCAGCTCTTCACGCTGTGAAAGCAGCCTGGGTCCAAGCCCACGCGGGTCTCATCGCCTACGCGTGTGGCAATCATCGGGTACTGCTGACAGACCTTGGGCTTGGCGCTTATGCCCCAGGCACCGTGAATGCGGCAGAGCGCGTCGTCTCCCAGAAACACGCAGCGTCCGTGCACCCTGCGCAGCACACCTTTTGGCGCTGGGTCAGAGATGCCCAGCTGCTCTGCCTGGGCCAAGACCTGGGTCAGCTCCTCCTGACTGCTCAGGCTGACGTTGACCCCCTGGCAGCTGCCGCCGCACATCGCACAGACGTGTCTCAGGGTGTCCAGGGTGGCGATGCTCATTCTGCGGGACGCACGAAGCGCGCGATGACCTCGATGTGGCCTGTCTGTGGGAACAGGTCCACGGTCTGAAGCAGCTCCAGCTCCCAGCCGGCCTCCTCGAAGACCAAGCGGTCGCGGGCCAAGGACTCGGGCTTGCAGGCCACGTAGACCAGGCTGGTCAGAGCCGACTTGGCCAGGAACTTGGCGACCTTGGGGTGCAAGCCTGCGCGGGGTGGGTCGACCACGGCCACGTCTCCGGGCTGAATCACGGGCAGGTTGTCCTCGACCTTGCCGGCGATGTAGCGGACTTGGGTGCGGTCGTTTCGCTGGGCGTTCTGGACGGCGTCTTCTACGGCGGCAGGGTTCATCTCAATCCCCAGCACCTTCTCGTATCGGTCCCCCAGGTACAGGCCGATGGCGCCGGTCCCGCAATAGAGATCCAGCAGGCGCTCGCCCGAGCCCAGGGCCTCGCCGATCAGGTCGTAGAGCACCACGGCGCCGGGGGTGTTGGTCTGGAAGAAGGCGGTGGCCGAGAGCTGGTAGCGCATCTCCCCCAGGGCCTCGTCGATGGTGGTCTTTCCAGCGAGGACTTGGCGCAGGTCACCGATGGCCGCGTCCGCGACACGGGGGTTCACGTACCAGAGCAGCGAATCGGCTTCCACGAACGAGGCCAGGCTCTCCATGGCGGCCTGCTGTTCGGGGGTGGTGGGCTCGGCGGTGTAGACCGCGATGAGCACCTGGCCCAGGGTGCTGGCCCGCAAGACCAGGTGCTTGAGGAAGCCGGTGTGCTCGCGCACGTCCCATGGGGCCAGGGGGTGCTCGGCCCACCACGTGCGAACGCCGGCCAGGGCCGCGTTCATCTTTGGGTCGGCCAGCTCACAGCGCTCCGCGTCCACCACCCGGTCGAAGCGACCTGGGGCGTGAAAGCCCAGGAAGGTACCGTGGATACTCTTGCCGGCGTCGTTGTCCGCTTCCGTCAGGTAGCAGCGCACCCCGAAAGAGAGCTCGACCTTGTTGCGGTAGCCGTAGGCGGCGGGGGCACCGGCCACGGGCAGCACTTGGGTCTTGGGGCCGGGAGGGACCAGGCGCAGGACGCGCTCGTGCTTGGCTTGGCGTTGGGCGTCCAGGGAGATCTCCTGGAAGGCGCAGCCGCCGCAGAGCCCGAACACCGCGCAGGGGGGCGTCTGCGCGTTGGGAGGCGGCTCCACCATGTGCACGCGGCGGGCGTGCATCACACCCTTCTTGACCTTGAAAGGGGCCACGTGGACGGTGGCTCCGGGAGGCGCGCTGCGCACCTGGATGGTCTTGCCCTCGTGCTCCCCCATGCTGCAGCCCGATGGGCCCATGCGGTCAAGGTGAAGGTCGAAGGGCGGTGTGTGTCGTCTGCGTCGTGCCATGGGCCTGAGCTAACGCTGTGTTTGCTGTCACGCCTCCGGCGTCGACGAGCGGGCTTCGCTTCGTGGAAGAACTTTCGCTTCAGTCGTCGCCTGGCGGCTCCTTTGTTCAGAGAAAGTCCTTCCCTCCGCCCGCTGGGTTTGCTGTCACGCCAAGGTCGAAACGACGGCGTCGACGAGCGGGGGAGCGGCCCCGCCGAATGATCCTTCTCAGCAGCCGGCCGCACTGTTGGGGTGAGGGGGACATAGTGCTCACATTTCTGCTGTTTCAAAGCGCACTTTGCTGCGCAGCGTCCCCCTCTACCCTGGATGTGGAGGCGGCCTGTCGGGGCCAGGAAATCTCCGACGCGGTGGGCGTTCCCCAGCTGCTGGCCGAGCTGGACCTGGACTGCGCGGAGGCGCTCGCGGCACCCGTGGGCTTGGAGATGAGCCTGGATCCCGAGCGTACCGAAGGGTGGATGCTCGCCGGTCTCTACCTGCTGTGGGCGGAGCGCTCCGTGGAGCTGGCCAGCGACATGGGCCACGAGGAGTTGCCCCAGCTTGGCCTGGAGGGGATGGCGGATGCCGTGAACGCGCAGGACTTGGACCTGTGGGGGCCCGCGGGCGAGGGCTGGTATGCCTATGTGGCGCTGGCCATTGAGGAGACTCGCGTGGAGGAGGTGGACGGCGCGCTGGCCCGCTATGGCAATGGGTCGGTCTCGGTTGACCGCGGCTTGCCTGGGAACTTTGGCCTGGCGGACATCTCTCACCCCATCGGGCCGGCCTTGGTCTGGGTCCATGAGGCCAGCCATCGGCGGTCCGGACACGTGCGTTGCCTGGGGAGCGCCCTCTGGTCGGAGCCGGAGTGTGACGCCACCGAGGAGGGAGCCTACGGCGTCTCGGCTTTCTTTCTGAGGCGGTGGATGGGCCGGCATCCTGACGGCCTGCGAATCGACTGCAGGGCCGTGGTGGCCTTTGCACGGTGCAGGCGCATCAACGAGCCCTCCGAGGACTGGCCGGAGCATCGCGGCTTCTCTGTGGACCCGAGCCCACACCAGCTCCTCGACTTCGACGTTCATCACAACTTGGATTCCTGTCTGAACGGGAAGGTCCAGCAAGAGCGCCGATCCAGGACTCCAGTCCGGGGCGTGTTCCGGGGCCAGCGTCGGGAGCAGGGTCACGGTCGCGAGCGCGGTAGCGGCCGCGATGAGCAGGAGTCGAAGGTGCATCTCGCAAAAGGTGTGCGCAGTCCCTCTGCAGTCAAGGGCTGAGCCCTTCACCACCCAGTTAAGCAGTCTCCATGCCTCAAACCGCTCTCTCTATCGCCGGCTCCGACCCCTCTGGGGGGGCTGGAATCCAAGCCGACCTGAAGACCTTTGTCGACCACAAGGTCTTTGGCATGGCCGTCATCACGGCCCTGACAGCCCAGAACTCCCACGGGATCACGGGGGTACACCCCGTGCCGCCGGAGTTCGTCGCGCTGCAGGTCCAGACGCTTCTGTCCGACATGCCGGTCAACGCCATCAAGCTGGGCATGCTGGCCAACGCCGGAATCATCTCGGCCGTGGCTGTGGCGCTCAAGGAGTTTCAGGGTCCCATCGTCTTGGACCCAGTGATGGTCTCGACCTCGGGTCATGCCCTGATCGCTCCAAACGCAGTGCAGACCCTGGTCTCGGACCTGCTCCCCCTGGCCACTCTGCTGACCCCAAACCTGCCCGAGGCCAAGCTGCTGCTGGACGGCGCCGAGCCCCAGGCCTTTGTGGAGCAGTTCGGCGTGGCTCTACTGCTCAAGGATGGACACGGAGAGGACCAGGTGGTGCGCGACGTGCTCTACCAACCCGGACTTCCCCAGGAGGTGTTCATGCACCCGCGCATCAAGACCCAGAACACCCACGGGACGGGGTGCACTCTGTCCTCGGCTCTGGCAGCCCGGCTGGCAAAGGGTCAATCGCTCTCCGCGGCCTGCGAAGGGGGAATCGCCTACATCGCGGAGCTTGTGGCGACTTCCGCTACCCACAGCATGGGCACTGGGAAGAATGGGGCGCTGCTGCACGGGCTCTAGGGGCCGAACCTGGCACTCAGAAGCACGACCCGGCACTCAAAGGAGCGAGGTGCGCAACTGCGCACGAGCCCCCCGAAGACCTCCAGGGGGTGGTGAATTCAACGCAGTACGGCAGGGCGAGCGCCCTGCCGTACTGCGTTGAATTCACCAAGGGGGTGCCGGGCACCCCCTCAAAGAGATGCCTATGGCTTGCCGTGCACCGAGACGCTGAGCAGCATGCGGTTCTGGTTCTTTAGGGCACCAAAGCCTGCGGAGTAAGCCTCGAATCCAAAGTCGGTGGCCTTGATGGCGACGGCGCCCTTGGCGTGGAAGCTGACCTCGTCCTGCTTGACGCTCATGGGCAAGGTCAGGGTCTTGGACTTGCCGCGAATGGTCAGATCACCGGTCATGTTGACCCGCTCGCCCATCATCTCGCACTTGGTGGTCTTCCAAGTGATGTCCTTGTACTTGGTGCCGTTGAGCTGGTCCTCGCTGAGCATCTCCTTCTTGATGTCCTCCCGCTCGGAGTCTTTGGGGAAGGTGGTGTAGCCCAGGTTCTCGCGAATGGGGGTCGCATCGACCACCAGCGTGTCGACCGGCACGCTGATGTCCATCGAGCAGGTGCTCAGGTCCGCCAGGTCGATGGTTGCGGTGCCGCTCCACCCCTTGGCTTGGATGATGTGGTCGTGGGCCAAGGCGGCGGCGACGGTGCTGGGGTCTTTGTAGACCTGGATGTAGAGCGAGCCGCCCAGGTTGTAGGTGCCTGGTGCCGCTGCCGCTTCGGGGGCAGTGAGGGCGGGGTTCAGGCAAGCGAGCAGCAGGGGGAACAGCATTGGGTCTCTCCGGAGATGTGCCCACAGGATGCCACAGGGGCTCTTTCGATTCCCTGAGGATCCATTAATCCGGCTTACTCCAGCCCAAACTCCAGGTACATCCGGTACACCGTGCCATCTCCGGGCTCAGCGCCCAGCGGGGTCATGCCGTAGCGCTCCAGGCGCTCCAAGGCGGCCTCTCCAAAGAGCTGCGGGCAGTCGATGATCTGCACCTGATCTGGGGTGCCGCGCTTGGAGACCTGCATGTCCAGAACGCAGGTCACGTTCTGCGCCCAGTTCGCTTCCATCCAGGTCTTCATGGCACGGGTGGTCCGCGGGGTACTCGGCCAGTCCGGTCGCGCGGTGGGCTCCATGCGCACCAAGCGAATGCCCCTCTCCCGTGGAACGGGTGTGCGCACGGTGTGGCTGATGTAGCCGAAGGTGGCATGGGCCTGGCCGTCCACCGCCATGTCGTCTTGCACAGGTGGATGGAAGTCCCAGCCCCGAACGGCCTGAACGGAGCTGGTGCGCAGGGAGTCGGGGCAGGCGGTGGCCACCACATCCTTGATCTCGCCGAAGCGGTCCACCATCGCCGTCACCTCGCAGGTGTGCAGCTCTCGTGGTTTGGACTCCACGTAGACCTGGGCGGCGATGTCGGGCACCGGCGCTGGGCTGGTGTAGGGCTTGGTGGTGGGCAAGTCCGAGGCCACGACGGCGGTCGCGAGGCTGAGCACAGCCAGAAGCAGAGGGCTACGCATGTTGGCCTCGCTTGCGGTTCCAGTGCTGTCCAAGGCCATGACCACCAAGCTGTGAGAGGGCCGCCAAGCGTATCAGCCCGGCGCTGGCTCCTCTTCTATAGGAGAGCCCCGTACGCATGGGCAGCATTCCCAAACAAACTTGAGCGGGGTCGGCCTCGGGGCTGATCTTCTCGGCTGTGATGAGGAGGGGAACAGGGCCCAAGTCGAAGCGCTCTCGCTGGCCATACGCCACGTACTCTCGCAGCTCCTTGGAGATCTCGCGCCAGCTCTCCACCGCCTCTTCCCCAGGACAGCCGGCATCTTGAGCACCCAGGAGCGCACCCACGCCAGCGTAGAGGTAGAGCTCCATCGCCAGCTCCTCATCCGGGATGGGGAGTGCGTCCCGAAAATCGGCCGCAAAGTTGAACAAGTCTGTCTCTACCATCTCGCGAAGCTCCAGCGTTGCTTCCGAGAGATCGGATGCAGCGGCCATTCGCTCAACCCTTGCCAGGACCATGGCCTCGGCGTCGGTTTCCGGGAGATCGGGAAAGGGGGCCCGCAGACGGTCCAGCCAGCGCATGGCTACTCGCAGACTTTGTGGAGCCAGTCGGCGAAGACTTGGCTCTCGACCACATGGCGGGTGTGGCTGAGCATCAGGGTCTGCAGAGGAGGACGCCAGCTCTCCTCCAGGCCGGAGCCTTCCAAGAAGGCGCGCGCGCTCAGGTGTCCCTGCTCTTGAACCATGTTCTCCAGCATTCCGCGGAGCTCCTTCTCGAGCTCCTCGCTCGCGGCGGCCGCGCCCAGAATCTGGTGCAGGTCGTCGACCAGGGCCTTGGGCTCCAGCTTGGCCAGCTCCTCGCCCCAGGTAGAGACGGGGAATGCCAAGGCCACGTCCACCATGTCGGAGCGCATCTTGCCGTACTCGCTGGCGTTCTTGGGGTCGCAGACGTTGTCCACGGCGATGCCGATGGCGTGGCTGATGGCCCCGTCCACGTACACCTTGATGCGGCCTTCGAGCTGGCGCTCTACCTCGGAGCCCACCATCTTGGCGGCGACCGTCGCGGCTCCGGCCCACTGGGCCAAGCGGCCGGTGCCCAAGGCCTTGGTCGGCGGCTTGAGCATGGAGGCGAAGTCCGTCAGGCTGTGGGTGAGCACATCGCGCATCAGGTTGCGCATGGCCTGGTGGTCCACCATGGCGCGCAGCATCTGGGGATCAGGGGAGTAGGGGCGCTTGAGGAGGTCCTGTACGGGCTCTACGGCGTCCCGGGGGACCCGGCGCAGCAGCGACTGGTTGTCGGCCTTGAGCTGCGTGATGCCCGCTTGGAGGCGTTCGTTGATCCAATCCTTGGTGCCAGGATTCTTCAAGCTGCTGCGTAGGCCCTTGAGCACTGCATCGCCGAGCAGCTGGGGGTCTACAAGCTCGGCCAGTGGCCGCTCTAGCAGGTCCTCCAGGACGAGACTCACCAGGTCCTGCATGTGCTGTGGCTCACCGCGAAGGCGGCTGAGCAAGAGCGTCGCGTCGGGCATGCTTCCTCCGGGGCTCCGAAAGGGATAACCCTGAGGGGTGTTTAAGCACATGACACCGGGCGCTCGCCCCCTGCGTATCAATGGCAAGGCCCTGGTCTTGGCCATCATCCTGATGCTGGGTGTCGGCGCTCTGGTGTCCACCAGCGTGGTCAAGTTGCTGCGTGCTTTGGGCTTCTTTCCGCCCCCCAGGCCTCCGGTGGAGGTCTTCTATGAGCCCTACAACGACGGCAAACGCCTGGAGGACCTGCTGGGTCCAGATGAGCGTCCGGGTGAGCTGGAGGTCTGGGAACTCGCAGAGCCATCTGCCGAGCCCATCGGCGAGCCCACTAGTGCGCCGCTTCTTCTTCCAGAGCCGGTGCCGGCTGGCGCGCTGCAACCAGACAGCCCGCAGCCGCCAGACTCGCCGCCACAGCCAGAACCGAGCTGAGCCAGAAGAGCCTGTGGGTGTCCATGCCGCTGTCCACGATCAAGGACCCGCCCAGGTTGCCTAGGCCGGAGCCCACGCCGCCCACGGCGGCTGAGAGCAGGCCCAAGCCGCTGGTGCGCAGGTGCTTGGGCGCGCGCTCCCCAATCAGGGCCACTGCGGCGATCCAGAAGGCCCCAAAGGTCACCCCGTGGACCGCTTGGGCCCCCACGGTGAAGAAGAGGCTGGTGGCGCTGGCGCTGATTAGCCACCGCGGGATGGCCAGCAGCATCGCGCCGATGAGCAGTTTGCGCGCGCCCACCCGCTTGAGCAGCCAAGATCCACAGGCGAGCACACCGACCTCGACCCCGACGCCCAGAGTCACCGCGACCCCGACCCACACGCTGTCAAAGCCCTGGGTGTCCAGGTGCACTGAGAAGAAGCTGTCGTAGACCGCGTGGCCGGCAAAGTGAAAGGCGGAGGCGACCAAGAGCAGTACGAAAGCCGGGTCTGTACCGAGCTTTTTCAGGGCGGGCCCGAGCTTGGCGGGGGCCTTTGTGGGGGCAGGAGGTCGAGGAATGGTGAGCACGACCAGCACCATGCCGATGCCGGCTGCCAGCCCAAACCAGAGGGGGGAGATGCCCTTGTCTCTGGCCAGTCCGGCGCCAAAGGCGGCCACCAGAAAGCCAACGGAGCCCCACATGCGGACCCGGCCGTAGCGGTCCTGTTGGCTGCCCAAGGCGCGCAGGGTCAGGCCGTCCACCAAGGGGCCGCTTCCGGTTCGTCCGATTCCCAGGGCCAGGACGCCAAGGAGGGCCAGGGAGGGGGGCAGACCCAGGAGGGCCAAGCAGCCCACCAAGGCGGAGCCTGCGGCCAAGAGCAGGATCAGGGGGGAGCCCTGGGTCTTGTCCGATGCCACGCCCCAGGCCGGTCCGAGGAACAGACGCATGGCAGGGGTGGCCGTCATGGCGAAGGTCAGCGCCAAGCCGGTGACCCCCAACGCCTTGAGCTCCAGCGCTAAGTAGGGGAACACTGCCCCGAGCATGGCCAGGGAGAGACCCTGTAGTAGAGCGAGGCGGGAGAGCATGGCCCGGCGGTTAACGCGGGGACCCGCTCCGGTGTGTGCCGGATTGGGGGCGCCCAAAGCTTGGCTGCCCAAGACTGGGGCTGCCCGGGGCCGCTGTGCTCAGTCTTGGGGGGTGCGCAGGGCGACCACGGTCGTACCGGTCACCACAAACTCGCCCAGCTGAACGGGGGCGATGGGCTCCACCCGACGCAAGGGCGTACCTGGCGCGTAGATGTAGGTGGGGCAGCGCTCGTGCAGGGCGCGCAGCATGATGGTGCCTTGGGGGCCCACCTCGACAGCGGCTTGGCGGCGTCCAGCCAGCGCCCGGTCCAGGGTGAATCCTCCCTGACGTGCGCGGGCTGCGCGGGAGCCGGAGCACCACCGGATGTTGTCTTGTCCACGGCGGTCGGGCAGGGCCATGCCCGGGTGGTTGGGCTCGCGGCCCAGCTCGGTGACCTGTCCCATGCCCACGCCCATGCGCAGGGGGGTATCGGCCACCATCAATCCAGCGTAGGGACCGTTGTCCAGGCTGTAGAAGGTGATGACACCGCCAGGGGTGCTCATCTGTGCGCCGTGCTCCAAGGGCAGGGAGGTGCCGGCGGGCACGGTCTTGCCGTTCAAGCCGATGCCGTGCTGCATGGGCTGCATGCGCACACCCTCGCGGGAAATGTCCACGCGCACCACGGCTTGGTCGCTGCGGTTCACCCAGCGTCCGTCGGGCAGCAAGTCGTAGGTGTAGCCAGCGACCACCTCGGCCATCGGGACCGCCGGCAGCGCCAAGCCCGCCATGACCAAGTCCACCTCGGAGTTCTGGCCCATGTCCAAGATGATGGTGTTGGAGCCGGTGGGCTTGGACTGGATGGCTCTCACTTCCGTGATGGCCTTCTCCAGAGCATCTGGGGTACCCATCACAAGGCCGCGCCCAGACTCGATCCAGGTGTGCCGGTCCTGGGGCGCGATGTGGTACGCGTTCAGAAACAGACGGTTGGGGTCCAAGACAGGCAGAGAGTCCACTGCGGTGACCAGGGCTGGTCCACCGGGGCGGAAGCCCTCCAGCAGGACGATGGGGTCGGGCGGCAGCGAGGGCATGGGCTCGCCCTTGGAGACGCGCACCAGGGTGTTGTTCTTGACCGCACCGACGATGCTCTGGGGCAACCAGCAGCGGGTGCGTCCCACAGCGCGGTAGCAGCTGGAGTTGCCCACCAAACCCTTCAGGTTCAGGTTGGCGACCGGCTCCCAGGGCAGCTCGGCCTGGTTCATGCAGATCTTTGTGGACTCGGAGAACCAAAACTCGCCGGCTGGTGTCTTGGAGTTGATGCGCGCAGCGAGGTTGACGGCGTCGCCGAAGGCGTCCCCGTCGATCTCTTCGACGTCGCCGGTCGCGCAGCTCACCCGAATAATCAGAGTGCCTGTTGCGGCGACCTTCTCGACGACGTCCAGTCCGGCGCGTGCGGCGTCAGTGGCGCTGTCGAAGAGCGCCATGTACGCGTCCCCCAGGTTCTTGACGATGCGTCCGCCACGGCGGGTCAAGATGGGGTGCACGAACTTTTCGTGGGCTGCCAACAGGTTGCGCAAACCCTGACGGTCAGCGCGTGAAACGCTGGCCGTAAAGTTCGCCATGTCCGTAAACAGGACTGTTCTGGTGCGGGTGGCCACCCGTCGCCTCCTGGGCTCGGGGCGGGAGTTTAGCAGACGCGTTCAAGCGACGTTGGGCGTGAGTCAACCAATGGGCCGACACTGGGTTATAGGCGCGCCCGCTCGGAGGCTCTCTCATGTCCAAGACCCGCTGTCGTTTTGCTCCTTCACCGACCGGCCGACTGCATGTTGGCGGGGCGCGCACCGCTCTGTTCAACTACCTGTTTGCCAAGTCCACCGGCGGCAACTTCGTGCTGCGAATCGAGGACACCGACCGCCAGCGCTCCTCCCTGGAGAGCGAGCGTGGGATCTGCGAGGACTTGCGCTGGCTGGGCCTGAACTGGCAAGAGGGCCCCAACGAGGGTGGCCCCGGCGCGCCCTACCGCCAGTCCGAGCGTCTGGAGCTCTACACCCGGCACATGCAGGAGCTCATCGACGCGGGTCGGGCCTACTACGCCTACGAGACGGGGGACGAGCTCACCGCTGAGCGCAAGCTGGCCGAGGCGGCAAAGACCTCTTTCCGCTACCGTCGTCGCCAGTACAGCGCCGCGGACCTGGCGCGCTTCAAGGAAGAGGGGCGCGTGCCGGTCCTGCGCTTCGCCACCCCGGCAGGTCAGGAGGTTCTGATCCATGACCTGATTCTGGGCGAGGTCCGCGTTGGCCCCGATGATCTGGACGACTTCATCATCGGAAAGGGCGACGGCTTCCCGACCTACCACTTCGCCGTGGTGGTGGACGACCACCACATGCAGGTCACCCACGTGCTGCGTGCCCAAGAGCACCTGATGAACACCGCGCGCCACATCCTGCTCTACCAAGCCTTTGGTTGGGAGATGCCGGAGCACGGTCACATGCCAGTGATCAACTCCATCGGCGGCGGCAAGATGTCCAAGCGGGACAAGGCCAAGGCTGCGCGCACAGCCGCCAAGGCAGCGGGTTGGGACGCTGGAACCCTGGCCGAGAAGGTGGGCATCACCCCGGAGCTTGCGGCCGCCTTCTTGAAGAAGAAGAACAACGACGTGGAGATCGCCATCCCCATCGCCGCCGAGCTGGGCGTGGTGCTGCCTGAGATCGACGTGGAAGACTTCCGCGCCAGCGGCTTTCTGCCCGAGGCGCTGCTGAACTACCTGGCCCTCTTGGGCTGGTCCAACGGCGATGACCGGGAGATCTGGGACCAAGGCGAGCTGGAGCAGGCCTTCTCCGTCAAGCGCATCGGTGCCTCCGCGGCGCGCTTTGACCCGGCCAAGCTGCTCTGGATGAACGGTCAGTACGTACGGGCCTCGAGCGTGGAGCGCTTGGTAGAGGCCAGCGCGGACTACATTGTGCGAAACCCAGAAGGGCTGCTGGCTGGGCTGGATCCCGCTCGACTTCACCTGGTCATCTCTCTCTTCCATGAGCGCTTTCAGACCTTCGCCGAGCTGGAGCAGAGCGCGTCTTGGGTTCAGAGCGCGCCAGCTGTGTATGGACCGGAGAAGTCCATCAAGAAGCACCTGCTCAAGGGCGACGGTTTGGAGCGCCTCTCCGCATCCGAGGCCATCGTGGCAGGCATTCAGGACTGGACAGCAGCGGGCATTGAAGCTGGACTTCAGGCCGCAGCAGATGCTTGGTACGAGGGCCGTGTTGGCAAGCTGGCTCAGCCCCTGCGGGTTGCCCTGACCGGCGGCCCCGTCTCCCCCGGCATTGGCGAGACGCTGGCCATCCTCCCCCAGGCCGAGTGCGTCGCACGCATTCAGGCCTGCAGCGCCCACTTCGCCGAGCAGCCGTGAGCGAAGGCCTTCCAGGAAGGCCGCCTGGGGAGCGCCCTCTGCGGGTGCTCTTCATCCACGGCCTAGAGTCCGGTCCCACCGGGAGCAAGGTCACGGGCATGCAGGAGCTGGGCTTGGAGGTGCTCGCCATGGACATGCACATGTCTCAGTGGCGCCTGGACAAGAAGAACAGCTTCATGCGCAGCGTGTTGCGTCTCTGGCAGCCCTGGGTGGCCATCGTCCTGTTGCTCGGCGCGCTCCCGGTCTCGCTCTGGGCCAATCCCTGGTCCGGCGTCGCCATGGGGGTCGGCGCGATCGTCTGGGGCCGCATCCGCTGGAAGAGCTGGGTGGCTCTGGCCATCTCCAAGAGCTTGGCGGCCTGCGTGAACATTCAGCGCGGGGCCTTGGCCGAGCATGAGATCGATGTGGTCGTGGGCTCAAGCTGGGGCGGCGCGGTCAGCATTGAGCTGCTCATTGCGGCCCACTGGTCTGGACCCACGCTGCTCTTGGCCCCGGCTTGGCAGAAGGTCCAAGAGCGCATCGACGCCGAGCGCGTACCGGCGGTCTACGCGCGGCTTCAAGCACTCTCCGCGCCCATCCACGTCCTCCACGCCCCAGAGGACGATGTGGTGCCATTTGAGGACAGCCAGCGCATGGCGGGAGGGCGCATCGGTCTGACCTCCGTTCCCGGAGGCGGTCACCGCTTGCTGCCGACCCTGACGGACGGCACTCTGCTCAAGGCTGTGCGCGCGCTGACCCGTTGATCAGGCCCTCCGCTGGGCCTAGCCTAGAGCTTCCCGACCGTGGGGCACATCCCAATCAATGATGGGGTTGATGGGCACGATGCGGTGCGGGTTGATGGACTCGTGGCTGCAGTGGTAGTGCCGCACGATGTGGTCCAGGCGCACGTTCTCGCGCACCCCGTCCACTTGGTAGAGCTCCCGCGTGTAGGCCCAGATGTTCGGGTAATCGACGATGCGCTTTCGGTTGCACTTGAAGTGCTGGTGGTAGACCAAGTCGAAGCGGACCAGGGTGGTGAACAGACGCCAGTCGGCCTCGGTCATGCGCGTGCCCATCAGGTAGCGCTGGGTGCTCAGGCGCTCTTCCAGCCAGTCCAGGGAGTCGAAGAGGGCGTGCACGGCCTTGTCGTAGGCCGGCTGCGTGGTGGCAAATCCAGCCTTGTACACGCCGTTGTTCACCGTGTCGTAGATGCGCGCGTTGATGGGCTCGATGGCTTGGCGCAGGTCTTCGGGCCAGTAGTCATCGCTGTTGCCAGTGAGCCCGTTGAAGGCCGAGTTGAACATGCGAATGATCTCGCTGCTCTCGTTGCTCACGATCACACCGGTCTTGGTGTCCCAGAGCACCGGAATGGTGATTCGGGTGGTCAGGCCGGGCTGGCTCTTGTTGTAGATGTCCCGCATGAAGGGCAGGTCAAAGAGTTTGTCTCCGACGCTTGGCCAGCGCTCGCTCTTCTCGAAGGTCCAGCCGTCGTCCAGCATGTCCGGGTGCACCACGCTGACCTGGATGTGGGGAGCCAGACCCTTGAGGTGGCGGAAGATCAGGGTGCGGTTGGCCCAAGGACAGGCGTGGGAGATGTACAGGTGGTAGCGGCCGGACTCAGCCTTGAAGCCGCCGACGCCGCTGGGACCTGCGGAACCGTCAGCGGTCACCCAGTTGCGAAAAAGCGCCTCGGAGCGCTTGAATGCGCCGCCGCGGGACTTGGTGTCGTACCACTTGGTGGACCACTCTCCGTCGATCAGCATGCCCATGGGGGCCTCCCTTGTGCCCAGGAAGGTATTGTGCTGAATGGTGGAAACAAGGGGGAGTCTGGGTTCACACTGTCCCAGGATTGGGGTCGACTTAGCGCCGCTCCTCAAACAGCACAGCGGGGTCAAAGCCCCGCATGGTCAGCCCGGTGGCCTGCTCCAGTGCTCTGGGGTCGGCCAGGTCATCCTGATCAGCGGTGGCCAGCAGGTCCGCGTCCATGTCCGGGCGCAGACGCGCGGCCAAGGTCAGCAAGCGCAGGGGGACGGGCACCCGCAGGCGGTGGGTGTTCAGGTGGTGGCCAATGCGGCGCACGATGTCTTTGAAGGGTAGGGCCTCGGCGCCGCCAGCGTCGAAGGATGCGTTGGGCAGCTCCCCCTGCTCCAGCAGCGCCAGCATGGCGCCGCCGAAGTCGTCCACGTGGATAGGCTGGCGCAGCGCTGTGCCGCGGCCCACCATGGGAATGACGGGGCTCTTCTTCACCAGGTCGGCCAGGGTGTGCATGCTCTCGGCGTGACCAGGGGTGTGGCCTACGAGGCGGGCGCCGAAGGGCGCGCTGGGTCGCAGGGTGGCGTAGGGCAGGCCGGAGGCGGCCAGTCTGGCCTCGTCTTCGATGCGCTGATTGGCATAGCCGGAGTCGCCGTCCCAGTGAACGCAGGTGGAGCTGGCGTAGATCGTGGGAAGACCCAACTCCAAGACCCGATCCATCATCTTGCGGTCCAGATCCATTGCGGGCGTGCGCTTGGACCCATCTCCAGTGCCCATCACCTTGCAGGCCAGGTGCAGCACGGCGTCGGGCTTGGGGAGAGCAGCCAGCTCCTCGGCGGCGGCGTCTTGGGACAGATCGATTCGCGCGGCACGAATCCCGGGAAGGGTCATGGCCGTGGACCAATGCACGCCGTAGACCTGGTGGCCTTGGTCACGCGCCAGCAGGCAGACGTGGGCGCCTACGAAGCTGGAGGCGCCGGTGACGAGGAGCCTCACGAGAGACGCTCCAGGCGGGTGATGGGGTCCCCGACCTTGAAGCTGCCGGGGGTCTCAATGGCCGCGCACAGGCCGCCGTGGCCAATCATTGCGTGGAGCGTTCCGGGACCCAAGGTGTCCTCCATCTGCTCGCAGGGGTCGCACTCATCGGTGCCGCGCAGGATGGCTGAGCCGATCTGGAAGCGCCAGCCAATGAGCGCCCGCAAGTTGATGCCAGAGGCCAAGATGTTTCGGCGCAAGTGGGTGTAGTCCCAGTCGTCTCGGCCCAAGAGGCTGGCGATGACGGGCAGGTGCTCGGCTTGAATCAGGGTCACCGCGCGCTCCTTGGTGGGTCCGTAGTCCTTTGGGCCGGACGACAGATCCCAGCTCTGCACTTCCACCAGGGGCTTGCCTTTGCCGGGACGCAGAGCGATGCGCTCGATTCGGCCGGTCTGAGGGGCCTGGGCCAGGATGCTGTTGATGAGTGGGGTGATCATGCTGGGTCTGTCCTGTCGCCTTCGGCTTGGTCGAGTATCTCGCAAAAAGTGCGCGCAAAGAGGTAGGCATCTCCCGGCCAGCGTGCCGAGACGTAGCGGCCGTCCCGCACCACAAAGGCGTCGACATCGGAGCTGGGCGTGCCGCGGGTGCCGAGGGTTATCGGGCCGCGCTCAAAGTCGGAGGCGTGGGTCAGGGTGCACAGCTCGGCTTCTACGGAGAGGGGGTAGGTTCGGTAGTAGCGACCCAACTTCCAGAAGCTCAGTCCCCAGGCCAGGTACTCCATGTAGGCCGGCAGACAGGTGGTCTTGGTGCCAGCGAGGACAGATCGGCCCTGAGCGTCTTTTGACCGGGCCAGCAGGAGCACGCCGTGACAGATGGCCGCCACCGGGCGCTGGGTCGCCCAGAACTGGGCCACGAAGGCTTGGAGGACGGCGCTTCCCAGGTACTGGCGCATGCCAGGGGCGTGCCCGCCGGCCAGCATCAAGCCATCAAAGTCCGTGGCCACCAGCTCAGACCAGCGACTCGGCGCCTGAAAGGCCGGGTCTTGCAGCATGCGCTGGTAGTCCTCTTTGGGCCCTGGATCTGCGCCCAGCTGTCCGAAGACCACCCCGGTGAGCAGCAGGGGGTCGCAAGCGGCAACTTGGCCCTTCTCCGTTGAGAAGACCACCTGGTGTCCAGCCGCCTTGAGGATGGACCAGGTGACCGCGGCCTCCGTCGTGTCGAAGTCGCGGTCGGGCAAGGGCATCAGCACGCGGGCCACGCTCAGTGCCTCGCCGCGCTGGTCATTGAGCGGGTCTCATTCAGCGATGACGTGGACAGTTTCGCCTCCCCCTGAGGAGCTGGTGACCGCGGCGTAGAGCGTCTCAGTGCGGCAGTCTGCTCCGACCAGGTCGGCGGACAAGGCCCGCAAATAGAGCCCGTTGTCTTGGCTCCGTAGCTCCCAGGTGCCCAGGAATTCGCTGTCCCGGTAGAGCGCCGCTTGAGCCCGTCTCTCGTCTTGAGGCGCCGCCTCTTGAGCGCTGACAAAGACCTCTCCCTCCTCCGTACAGGTGGCGGTCACCAGGCTGAACACGGGCTCTGGCCCTGGGAATGGGTCTACCTGGACTGCGGCGGTGTCCAGGATGTTGTTCGTGCAAGCTGACAGACTTGTAGCAAGGGTCAGCCCGAGCCACGCAAGTCGACTCTTCATGGTGCCGCCACGGCGTAGGAGCCACGGACACTGCAGTCGATGTCCTCTGGACAGGACAGATAGGAGTACTCGAACCCGGACAGTTCTAGCTGGGACACACGGAGCGCGGTCATCGTCTCCAAGGCCTCGCCCAGGTTCACGCTGAGGGTTCTCTCTTCCAAGCCCCAGACCAGCGGCTCACTCTGGCTCTCCTTGTCCGTCTCCTCCTCCACCAGGGTGGCCGTGATGAGGGCTCGCTCGGTGTTCAGGATGTCCTGGTTCAAGGTGAGCTCGATCTCCTCGACCCAGGGCTGTGTCCAACCCTCTTCTGGCGATGTGAGCACCAGTTCTCGGAAAGGGCTCCCAAAGAGCTCAAGACTCAGGTCTTCTTCAGCCCCACTCAGGACCAGCTCTGCCCGGTTGATGAGTCGGTCCTGCAGTGCCAAATCGAAGTGCAGGATGGAGTAGCCGCAGTCTGTTGTCATCTCGGGGGAGAAGCCCCAGCCGTCGTCGTGGGGGTCAGGCACTTTGGTGTTTGGGACGCTCTCAATACGCCTCGGTGACACCCCTTCCAGGGTGCTGCCTTCCAGGTGGCTGAAGGACTCACAGTTGTGCGCGTCCACCACCACCTGCGCAAACAAGGCCTGCTCTAGGTTGCCGTAGATGTACTCCACCCGAAGGCTGTCGACCTGGTCCACGCCAGGACCTGAACAGCCGCCCAAAGCCAGGGCGAGGAGAATCACTTCTCCACCACCGTCCAGCTCATGTAGGGCAGCACTTCGGCCAGCTGCGGCTGGATGACGCTCAGGTCGCCGACCACCACAATCAGAGCCTGGTCGGTGTCCAGCATGCCCATCGCGGTGTTGACGTCTTGGACGCCGGCGCTTCGGGCCGCCTGCAGCTCCATGGCCATTCGGTCGGGGCTCTGGCCCATGGCCACCACGCCAGCCAAGCTGCCGGCGATGCTGCTGCGGGACTCCATCGAGGAGACTGCGTCAGTGATTGCTGCGCCCTGGGCCTTCTTCAGCTCTGCGCCCGTGATGCCCTCGGTGATGCGTGCCACCTCGCCCAGCATGTCCACCAAGGCCAGTGCAGTCACGTCGCCGCGCACGCTGGAGGAGGTCACCATGCGGCCGTAGCCAGGACCTGCACCCACGCCTGCGCGGGCTCCGTAGCTGTAGCCCTTCTCTTCACGAAGCAAGCGGTTCAAGCGGCTGGTGAAGGTGCCGCCCAAGACCACGCTGCCCAGGCTCGCCGGCACGTAGTAGGGGTCGTCCGCTTGCCAACCGGGTAGCACGATGCGCAACACCGACTGGCTTGCGCCGGGGTTGTCCACCAGGAAGTAGCCCGGGGTTTGGGCAGGCGGGCCGATCTCAGGGAGCAGGGAAGGCTTGCCGGTCCAGTCGCGGAAGCTCTCCTCCAGTTGGTCCTTCAGGTCGGACTGAGTGACGTCTCCGCTGACCACAAAGGTGGCGCGCTCCGGGGCAAAGCGTGCGCTCCAGGACGCCTGAAGATCCTCGGCCGTCATCGAGGCCAGGCTCTCCTCGTTCCCGATGCCTGGGTGGGCCAGGGGATGGCCCTCGCCAAAGTAGATGCTGTCGGCCACCCAGCCTGCGACTGTCGCCGGGCTGTCCAGGCTCATCTGCACATCGCCGATGAGCTGGTCGCGGACCCGGTCGACCTCCTCGGCGTCAAAGCGCGGCTCGCCCACGGCGCTGGCCATCAGATCCAGGCCGGTCTCCAGGGTGTCGGTCGTGGCCTCCAGGCCAACCCAGGTGGTCGCCTGTCCGGAGCTTGCCCAGAGGCTCAGGGCCTCTTGCTCCAGAGCGCCTGCGAAAGCGGTGGCGTCCAGCTCACCGGCGCCATGGGTGAGCATGGTGTCGGTGAAGTTCACCAGGCCGGGCTGATCGGCCGGGTCCATGGCTTTGCCGCCGCCGACGACCATGCGCACGCTGACAAGGGGCAGGCCGGGGCGCTCCACCAGCCAGACCGTCGCGCCGTTGTTTAGGGTGAAGACCTGGGGTGCTTCTGGGACAAAGTCGGCGGGCGCGCCGATCTCGGGGCGCACGTCCAAGGGGTGGCCCTCGGCCACGGGGGCCGGGGTCTCAACGGTCTTGGGGCAAGCAAGAAAAGCGAGGGAAAACAGCATTTACTCAGCTCCTTCGGTGGTGCTTTCTTCGCCCGCTTCGGCGGGAGGCGGCTCGGGTCGGACACGGGCAATGCACACCCGCTCTGGGGTCAGCGCTTGAGCGGCAGCCTGAACATCGGCTGCGGTGGCGTTGGTGTAGCGGGCCAAGTCCTTGGCCAGGTAGTCGGTCTCGCCGGTCAGGTAGTGGTAGCGGTTCAAGGCGCTGGCACGAGAGTCCAGGGACTCCAGACCACCGATTGCGTCGACCTGGTACTGGTTGACCACGCGCTGAAGCTCCGCCTGCGTGGGCCCTTCGGCGGCCAGCTTGGCGATCTCCTCGGCGACGACCGCTTCGATCTCTTCGACCGTGTGGCCTTCCGTGGGCAGGGCCTGGACCATGAAGATGCTCGAGTGCATCTGGCTGAACTGGTAGGCGTTGACCTCGATGGCGAGCTGGTCTTCATGAACCAGTCGCTGGTAGAGGCGGCTGGAGCGCCCGCTGGAGAGCACCGCAGCGACCAGATCGTAGTCCGCGTCCCCTTCCTTCAGAGCGGCTGGGCTGTGCCAGACCATCACGGTCATGGGGATCTGCACCTGATCGGTGAGCTCCAGCAAGGGCTTGACCGGCTTGTCGGGCGTCTGCACAGCAGGACGCTCGGGCAGCTCGCCGGCAGGGATGCTGCCGAAGGCGGTCTCGATGAAGGGTTTGATCTCGGCGGAGTCAAAGTCCCCGGCCACGACCAAGCTGGCGTTGTTGGGCACGTACCAAGTCTGGAAGAAGTCCACGACGTCGCTGACTTCGGCGGCCATCAGGTCTTCGTGGGTGCCGATGACCGAGTGGGCGTAGGGGTGACCCTCAGGGTACATCGCGGAGCCCAGCTCAACCCAGAGCATGCCGTAGGGGGCATCCTCGCTGGACTGGCGGCGCTCGTTGCGCACGACCTCGCGCTGCAGGTCCAGCTTCTCCTGGGTCATGGCGCCGTCCAGGCCCTCCATGCGGTCCGCGTCCATCCAGAGCAGGGTGGTCAGCAGCTGGCTTGGGCCCACCGAGTAGTAGTCGGTGGCATCTTCGGAGGTCCAGGCGTTGTTCCAGCCGCCCTCAGCCTCCATCAAGTCGTCAAAGCCAGAGTCGGGCAGACGTGTGGTGCCCATGAACATCAGGTGCTCAAAGAGGTGTGCGAAGCCGGTGCGGCCGACCAGCTCGTCTTTGGAGCCCACGCCGTACCAGATGTTGATGGTCACCTGGGGCAGGCTGTGGTCTTCCAGCAGGATGACGTTCATGCCGTTGTCGAGCTGGTACTCCTCGTGGGGAATGGACAGCTCATCGGAGGCCGGCGGGGCGGGTGCGGGGTCCTGGGCGAGCAGGCTCCCGACGAAAAGACTCAGGGGCAACATGGAGGCTCCGTTTGATGCGCGCAGACTAACAGGGTGTAGGATTCGCCCGTGAACACCCAGCACCAGCTTGTGATCCGCGACGCCCGCAGCGTGGATCTGCCGCCAGAATCCGTGCACCTTGTGGTGACCTCGCCGCCCTACCCAATGGTGGCGATGTGGGACGGCACTTTTGCCGAGATGGACCCAGAGATCGCAGGGCTGATGTCCTCTCCTTGGCAAGCCTACGAGCGCATGCACCAGTGCTTGGACCAAGTCTGGGCGCGCTGTTTTGACGCGCTCGTCCCCGGGGGCATCGCCTGCATCAACATCGGCGATGCCACCCGCAGCGTGAACGGCCAGTTTGCGCTCTACCCCAGCCATGCCCGCATCCTGAGCGGCATGATTGCCTTGGGTTTTGTGCCCCTGCCGGACATTCTCTGGCGCAAGCCCAACAACAGCCCGACCAAGTTCATGGGCTCCGGCATGCTGCCTGGCGGCGCCTACGTCACCTATGAGCATGAATATGTGCTGGTTCTGCGCAAGGGAGACAAGCGCAAGTTCTCCAAGAAGCAAGTGGAGATTCGCCAGCGCAGCGCCTACTTTTGGGAGGAGCGGAACCACTGGTTCTCCGACCTGTGGACCGACATCCGCGGCGCCGGTCAGACTCTGGACAAGGCCGAACGCGCCCGCTCAGCGGCCTACCCCTTCGAGCTGCCCTACCGACTGATCCAGATGTACTCCTGCTACGGCGAGACGGTCTTGGATCCCTTCTTGGGGACGGGCACCACCCAGGCCGCGGCCTTGGCCAGCGCTCGGAACAGCCTTGGGGTGGAGAAGGGGCGCTCTCTGACGCCGGCCATCTCCCGCACCCTGGAGCAGGCTGTTGACGTGGGACAAAAGCGGGTGCGTTCTCGCCTACGAGGCCACGCTGCCTTTGTCACCGAACGTCAGGCCCAGGACAAGGTACTCAAGTACCACAACGAAGCGCTGGGTCAGCCTGTGATGACCGCGCAAGAGCGTCGTCTGGAGCTCTGGGAGCCCAACTCGGTGCAGGCCCAAGGGGATGGACTCTGGCAGGCCGAGCACAGGCTGTTGGTTCCCTGAGCGTGCTCGGCTCCGCTCTTCGGCTCTGAGAGTCCTTGGGCCGCCTCAGGCTGCTCCGCGCATCAGATCGGGCAGTGGGATGTGAATCACGATGCGGGTGCCGCGGCCGATCTCCGTCTCCACCTTCAGAACGCCGCCGGCGCGCTCAACGGCCTCCCGCATCGCGCTCATGCCCACGCCTCTGCCGGAGATCTCCGTGGCCTCGAACTTGGAGCTCAAGCCATCCAGGAAGATGAGGTTGAGCTTCTCCTCGCGTCCCATCTCGCTGGCCTCTGCCGCGCTGATTCGTCCTTCCTCGGTGGCACGTTGGGTGACCGTATCCACTTGGATGCCGCGCCCGTCGTCTGCCACGACGATCTGCCAGCCCTCGTCTTCCCGGCTCAAGTCCAAGGACAAGGCCCCGACCGCTGGCTTGTCTCCGCGCTCCCAGTCTGGCTCCAGGCCATGGTCCATGGCGTTCCGGAGCAGGTGGGTCACGTTGCGAAGCACATCACCGGTGCACTCGGGATCGACGGGCGTCTCGGCTCCGGTGACCGTGAACTGGACCTGTCGATCCAAGCGCTCAGCGAGGCGCTCGATGAAGACCTCTACAGGCCCGATCAGGTCTCTTGCCGGTCTCTGTGCGACAAAGGCACTCCAGCGGGCCAGGCCGGAGCGGTTGACCGGCGTGAGCATCGCGCGCATGGCCTCCAGCTCGGAGAGGGGCAGCTCGATGCAGCCTTCTCCTTGGCTCAAGTTGAGGACGGAGTCGTTGGTGGCCAGGAAGTCTTCCAAAGCGCATCGCAGGTCTTCCAACTGGGCCGCCTCGATTGTCTCGAAAGCCTCCGCCTGGTGGGCAGACTGGGCGACCTCGCTCAAGCCATAGCTCGCTGCGTTTCCTTTGATGGTGTGCACGGCTCGGCGAACGAAGGGTTGGTGGTGAAGGTTCTCCTCGGCCGAACTCAGGCGCGCGAATGCGTCGTCAACGAAGGCCGCAAAGGCCGCCTTCTGTCGGAGAATTCCCACCAACACGGCGTTGTTGTGGGCTTCCTTGCGGGCCTCTTCGAGTTCCGTGACGTCACTGAGGGTGAAGAGGATTCCAGAGACTTGGCCCTCTGGGTCACGAATGGCCCTTCCTTGGCACCGCAAGACACGCTCACCCAGTGGAAAGCGCGAGGGGATCTGGTCCAGGCTCACCTGCTCTGGCATGAAGTCGTCGAAGACCTGCTCAACGCCGAGCTCGACCTCCGCTTGTCGGCTCGGATCCTGCAAACCCAAGAGCGCGCAGAGGTCCAGGCCTTCTTGGACTGGCTTGCCCAGAAGTTCCGCGCAGGACTTGGTAAAGCCTGGCTGCACCTTGCTGTCCTGGTCGACGATCAGGAAGCCGAAGACCACGTTGTCCAGGATGGACTGGAGCGCTCGCGTGCGCTCCTGGACCTGAGCTTCCAGGTGGGCGGAGTGGCGCTCCAGGGCCTGGTTCTTGGCCTGCATCACCGCCCGCTTGCGGCGGTTGTCTTCCTGCCGCCGCTGGGCGAGGGCGAGCTGCTGGTGGATGGCTGTTTGAGCGCCCTCGTTGTAGAGGGAGCGCACCCGCGCTTTTAGGACAGTGACGGTCTTCTGCGCGGCTTGGAGCTCGTGCTTGAGCTGAACTGGAGTGTCCACGATGGCCATCCTTAGGCTGCGGCCCGGCCGAAGCCGACCGCCACGAGGGTTTGGTTGATGTGCAGCCCGTTCAGCTGCTCGCCGTATGTGTCAAAGCCAATCATGTTCTGGCAGGCTTGGGTCAGCACCTGTCCCTGCTCTGCGTGCAGCGAGCCCCCGCTGGCCTCGAGGGCGCGCAGGATGCAGTTGAAGCCGACCACGAAAGCAGGTCGCTGGCTCCAAGCCAGGCCCTCGGCCAGGGACTGGGTCATGTCGGCATGGCCCCCAATGTCCAGCACCATGCCTTCCTCTACGGCGCAGTAGAAGTCGATGGAGCCGTCTGGGTTGATCGCTTGGATGGAGCGCACATAGAGCTCGCCATTGCAGGCGAAGGTCAGGGGGTTCAAGAAGGACACGTCGCCGTTGACCTCCTCGGGCGCGCAGGCCAGTGCGCGTGCGTAGCCCTCAAGGGCTGGGAGGCCGTCGAACTCATGGACCCGGCGGCCCTCAGCCTGTGTCACCACGACGCTCGCTGGGGTGCTCGTGAAGTGCTGATGCTTGAGGATCTGAATCGGAGTCCCATTCAGGGAGCGGGCCATCACGACGCTCGCAGCGTTGCTCTGTGCGCCTTGAGGACCGTAGACATGCGTCTTCTCAAACTTCAGGTCATCGCCTGCGCTGCCGCCAGCCAAGGGCACGCCTTGCAGGGCCGCCGCCAACTCCGAGCTCAAGCGCTCCTCCACCCCTTGGAGCCCGTCTACGAAGAGCAGGCAGACCGCCGTCTCAGGGTCCATTTCCTCCGGGTCCATACCGCTGGCCTGGAACAGGTCCTCTGCGAGGGCCTTGGCCTCTGCGCTGCCGAACTCCGAGACCTTGGGCACGTTGACGCTGGACCAAACCAGCCCGCTCTCGTCCAGTCCAGCGAGGACCAGGCCGCCTGTGCTGTGGGCGCCGCTGAGGTGCTCCCCAGCGGTTGTGCAGCCGGCCAGCGGCACGCCAGGGAAGCGCTCCGCCAGGCAGGCTGCGACCGTGTCCGGGTCTTGTTTTGTGGAGCTAAAGACGAACAACATCTCTAGGGTGGCGGGCATGCCTGCTGCGGCCTCTGCCACAGCTTCGGTGGCGTCGGTCAACGTGGAGGCGCCTTGGTAGACCTGCATGGAAACTCCTGAGGAGTCTCTGAACGGTCAGATCGCGCCACACTTGATGGCATTTCGCCATTTTGTGCGGGGTGGGCGGTGTTTAGTGCTGGTGCCCATCGTGGCTGTGGTCGTGCACGCTCGTGGCCAGCAGGCCCGCCAGCAGCTCTTCGACTGCGGCCAGACGCTTGATGGCGTCGCGTTGCTCCAGAACCTGCTGCTTGTCTGGCGGCTCTAGGGTCGTGAAGTCGATGATCTGGTCGGCGATCTGGCCGGGCGGCATGCCCTTGTCGAGCAGCTCGTTGAGCAGGTAGCCCAGGCTCGGCACGGTGGTGGCCAGGCCATCGCTCAGGGCTTTGATGGTGCTCAGGTGGCGGGCCAGGGTCTGCGGGTCAGCGGGCAGATCGGGCTGCTCGCTGACTCGGAAGCGTCGAAAGCCCTCTCGGAGAGGCAGCTCTTCTTCCAGCAGCACACGGCTCTCAGCGCGAAGCACCAAGTTGAAGCGCCCGTCGGGCAGTTGAAGGTGGCGCTCGATTCGGCCCACGCCGCAGGTGGGCACCAGGGCGGGGTCGGCCAGCTGGGCGCCTTCGGAGCCTGGCTGAATCATCGCGACCGCCATGGGGCTCTCCTTCTCCAGACACCAAGCCACCATCTCGCGGTAGCGGGGCTCAAAGATGTGCAGAGGCAGCACGCTGCCTGGAAACAGCACCATGTTCGGGAGTGGAAACACGGGCAGGTCGGCGAGCTGGTCTGGTGTGAGCATGCTGGAGGTAGAACATGGTGGGGTGGGCTTTGCACCTAGAAGATCGAAAGGCGTCCAGAGGCGGGGGTGGCTGCAAGAGAGCCCCAGCAGAAGGAAGGGGCATGTGAGGCCTTGGGGAGCTGCCTTGGACAGCACTCCGAGGATTCGATTCAACCCAGCATCAACCCGATGGCCTCGGCTGCGAACTGAATCGCCAAGCCCACCAGAGCCGCAGCCAAGGCCCGAAGCGTCCAGATGTAGCCCCGGGTGCTCATCCATGCTCTGGCCCGGTCTGCGAGCAGTGCGAGGACCACCTTAGAGCCGACGAGCGCGCCGAAGAAGCCCAAGAGAAATCCGGGCTTGGATGGGGTGGTGGCCAGCATGGGGCCGCCGATGGCCAACCAGAACAGGTAGGGGTGGGGGTTGAGCAGGTTGGTGAGCACCGCACGTCGCAGCGCGCCCTCCGCGCTGGACTCACCGGGCTCCGGGGGCTTGGAGCGCCACATGCCCCAGGCCAAGTACAAGAGCATCCCGGCCCCAGCGAGGCCAAGTCCGATGCGCCAAGGGCCCTGCAGCTCGCCTACCCACAGGGCGAGCAGGATCAGGGGACCGTCGGTGACCAGTGGGGCCATGGCGACCCGCAGTCCGGCCTTGGAGCCCCCGCGCAGGGACTCTCCCAAGACCAGGGCGGTCAGGGGCCCAGGAGAGAGCCCTCCGGCCAAGCCCAGGAGCAGGCCGGCCAGCAGGCTCGTCCACAAACTGGCGGCGAGGAGTGACATGTGAGGCGTGTATCCGGCCGCACCGAAACACGTTGAAAGCGCCCTTGTGCCCACATTGGGGTAGAAAGGCGGCCCGGAGGATCCCGATGCGCCAAGCTGAGATCGAAGCTCTGCCCCTGTTTCGCATGCTGCCCAAGCACCAACTCGACGATGCCCTGGAGATCGCGCTCACCCCCTTTGATGTGGGCGAGAACGAGATCCTGACGGTTCAAGGCGAGAAGGACACCACGCTGATGATCGTGGTGACCGGGCAGCTCGACGTGGTGGTGGGCGACCCCGCGACGGTCGTGGCCACCGTGGGCCCCGGCGAGATGATCGGCGACATGGCGCTCTTCGGCCGCGAAGGCGTTCGCCAGGCCACGACGCGTACACGCACGGCCAGCACCCTGCTGGTGTTGGAGGCGGAGGGTCTGAAGACTCTGCGCGCCCAAGGCAACATGCTGGTGACCCTGCTCGAGGCCCAGGCCCTGCGCACCATGGGCAAGCGGCTCCGCCAGATGGACCTGCGAATCACAGAGTTCGCAGAGGGAACGGAGCTGGAGCAGCACGCGCCCACAGGCCTCATCGCGCGCTTCAAGAGCTGGCTTGTGCCGCCGGACCCCAACCCACCGCAGCCACCGCCAGATGTCTTTGAGACCCTGAAGAACACCCCCGCTCTGGAAGGCCTTCACCCAGAGATCATGAAGGCCCTGGCCGACGAGCTTCCGATGGAGGCAGTGCCCCAGGGCACCATCCTCATTCAGGAAGGCCGCCGCGGTGGAGACGCCTTCATCTTGGCCCAGGGGCGCATGGACGTGTATCGGGCCACCCGAAACGCCTCCAATGAGCGCGTGGCCACCTTGGGGCCAGGACGGCTCTTTGGTGTGGTCGCGCTGGTGCATGGCGCCGTGCGTTCCGCGAGCTGCTACGCCGCGGAGCCCTGCTGGGTGGTGCGCCTCCCAGGGGAGCTCTACAGCGAAGTGGAGGAGCGCAACGATCTCTTGGCCTCCGCTTTCCGTGGCGCGGTCTACGAGGCCCTGGTCAAGCAGCTCACCTCAGCCAATGAGCACGTCGCAGTGCTGATTCAGACTCTGGCCACCAGTCCGCGGGTCACCGAGAAGGAGCGCGCTGCGTTCAAGGCGCTGGTGTTGCAGACCTCCTGAGGGGCAGACCCAGCGTCAGTACCAGGAGTCCCCGGTATCGCCGGTCCAGTCCTCCACGGTGCTGACTCTTGGCACGATGACCTCGGCTGCGAGACTCTGCTGATCCTCTGGGGTGACGAGGACCACGGAGTAGTTCAGGTAGAGATTGCCGGCGCGGTCGAGCTCCGCTTCCAGCTGCCCATTGCTGAAGTAGACGCCCTCCACATCGCTGCCGTCGATGAAGTCGCCACTGAAAGTGATGCTCTCCTGCCTGCAGGTGTCCCGGCCGAATCTGTCGGCGAGGATGAAGAGACTGGCGTTGTCTTGGGCAGGGACCTGCACGCCCAAGGTGTACTCCATGGTCTTGCCGTTGAAGTACTGGGTGGTGTCCGGCGCCATGCGCAGGTTCCACTCCAGCCCGTTGTCATCCAGCAGGCTGTACACCCCCGCCCGCTCATCACAGGGCGGTGCACAGGCGGTGAGAATGAGCGCAAAGATCATCGGTTCCCCTGGTCTCTGCGCTCATTCTAACGTGACTATTCCTTGGCCGCTGCCAAGGCGGTCTCGTGGTCCGTGGCCTCGTGTTCGGCGCGAATCGTGATGCTGGCCAGGCTCTTCTGCAGGTCAGCGATCTTGCCGTTGAGCTCCTGCAGATCCTTGGCCAGGGACTGGCGCCCCTCGGTGTTGGCCTTGAGCAGCTCTTCGGCTTCGGCCGAGGCCTCGTCCATGCCGTTCATGATGACGCCGATGAAGAGGTTCAAGATGACCATGGTGCCGACGAGCACGAAGCTGCAGAAGAAAGCAGCGGCGCCCAGAGGGTGTCCCTCGGAGGCGGTGCAGAGCGCCTCGTTTCCGTCATATCCGTAGTTCGCACAGCCATACATGTTGATGTACATGATGTCCGTCCAGTCCTCGAGCGTCACCACTCGGAACAGGCTGAGCATGGACATCTGCAGGCTCTCGAAGTGGATGGGGTCGTTGGCCGAGAACATGAAGGTCGCGGTGACGGCGTAGAGGTAGAAGAGCAGGCCGAGCAGCATGCTCACGTAGACCATCGAGGGGATGGACTTGAGCAGGGCGCCCACCAGGATCTGCAGCTTGGGCAGGGCGGTGACCAGCTTGAGCACGCGCAACACGCGCAGCAAGCGCAGGACCGTGACGAAGGAGCCGCCGAAGGGGAGCAGACACAAGGCCACGATCAGAAAGTCAAAGACGTTCCAAGGGTCCTTGAAGAAGCGCCAAGGCTTGCTGCCCTCTGCACCCATCTTCACGATGATCTCGACGATGAAGATGCCCAGAATGACCTGGTTGGTCCAGTGAAGGGCGACCTCGTACTTGGCGGCCAAGTGGCCGTAGGTCTCGATGCCGACGACGACGCCCGCGATGAGAATCACCGCGGTGACGAAGTTCTGAAAACTGGACGCATCTGCGATGCGCTTGAAGAAGGCTTGCACGGGTTCCTCTCGAGTGGACTGGCGCCGAAAAAGGGGCGCTTGATGGCCTGAACGCTGGTTTAGGCGCGGCTCTTACATTCGAGGGACCGTGGGTGCAAATGACTGGGAGTCAATGCACCTTTCTTTCAGAGCGGCTGGGTCCGTACACGCAGCGTGCGCCCATGCCGGAGTAGTAGAAATCAGGGTCGTGGAAGGCCCGGTTGTACACGGTCAGTGGCTCGTCGCTGCCAATACCGCCGCCGCGCAGCGCTCGGAAGTCGGGCGCGGTCTCCGTGAGGGTGGCCCCGCCGTGGTTGGGGTGGTCCTTGTAGTTGTCTTTGAAGGCATCCAAGGTCCACTCGTAGGCGTTGCCGGCCATGTCGCAGAGGCCCTGTTCGGTGTTGCCATTGGGCAGGCTGCAGGTGGGTTTGGTCAGGTCGGGCTCGCAGGCCTTTGTGTGGGCCAGCTCGCAGCTCGGCTCGGCCTGGCCCCAAGGGTAGGGCCAGCGGGTGCCTCGGCTGGTGGCGGCGAACTCCCACTCGCTCTCGGTCGCCAGACGTGCACCGGCCCAGCGGCAATAGCTGTTGGCCATGGACCAGTTCAGGCAGTTCATTGGGTGATCTGCGCGGCTCTCGCGCTGGGCCCAGTTGCAGCGGCTGGGGACTCTGCCGGGTGGATCGGCATCACACACGCCAGCGTCCACGCATGCGGCGTACTCCGCCACGGTGACCTCGGTCTGGCGGATCCAGAATGTGGGCACCTCGATGGGGTGCGCGGGCCCCGCGCGGCGGTCGCCATCATGGCCAATGTTGAAGGATCCTCCTCGGATCTTGACCCAACCCTCCGCAAGCTTGGTCTCACGCTTTGGGTGCTCGCAACCCATCGCCAAGACCAACCACCACATAGAATGCCTCGCTTTGATGTCGGCTTGACATCGTGTTGACAAGTCGCCCTTAACGGGGGCGAAGGATGAGGTCTCCTATATCCCCGGAGGACCTCGCGTGGCCTATCGCAGCATCTTGGACCGCATCTTTGAGGTGGTCGACCAGCAAGCCTATCTGACCCCAATGCATCGCATTCAGGGACCGGAAGCGCAGGCGCTGGCGGTGTTCAAGGCGGCGCTCGCGGAGCCGGACTTCGACGCGGAGGGGGTACGGCGTCTGGTCGACCGGCTGCACGAAGAGGGTCGCCTGCGGGCCACCACCCGCTTCTCGGCCCTGCACATCATCGCGGCCCATCCCCGGGTGGGGAACCTCTCTGAGGCCGCCCGCTTGGTCGGTGAGCAAGAGCTGGCTGCGCTGGACGAAGGCGGACCCACCCTGAACGCCGATCTGGCCTCGGTGGATCGGCACCGTGGTGTCCTCGCTTTCCTAAAGGGGCACTACGATGTGGCCCTGGACTACTTCTCTCGTGCGTTGGACCGTGAACGCAGTGCTGAGAACCTCTGCAACATCCTCTGTTGCTTGCTCCGACTCAAGGAGCTCAAAGAAGCCAGCAGCCTGTGGACCCAGATCCAGAGCAGCTACCCTGAAGACCTGGTCGACGAGCTCGGCCGCATCATTGAGCAGGACCCGGACTTGGCCCTGCTGCGATCGGAGGCCTGACGCATGACCGTCCTGAGCAACATCTTCTCTTGGTTCTGGCTTCTCTTCCCCGGCGGTCCGCACACGGACTCTGGCCCTCTGCAGGTCCAGGCCTGCGATGCGCCGACGGAACAGGTCTGTCCACCCGCTCAGGAAGAGACTCAGAGGAAAGAGAGCCCCTTCCGGCACTTTTGGAAGAACGCCAACCCAAACGGAATCAGCAACGGGATCTAAGCCATGACGGAACTGCAAGATCAGCTCCGCGGGCTTCTGGCGGATCGAAACACCCCGGAGACGCGGGCCTTCTTTGAGAAGCTGCTCTCCTACATTGACCGGCGTGCGCGGGTTGTCTGGCGTTCATGCTACGCCGACCTGCTCTGTGAAGCGCAGATCGAAGAGGCCGTCGGCGAGGTGCTCAGGCGCCTGGTCACCGGAGCTCTGAACAGCTTTCGCGGCGAGAGCCTGGGCGAGCTCTTCGCCTTTGTTCGCACGGTGACCGACCGCTGCATCTGGCGCTCAGCCCACAAGGTCATTCGCGAGCGCGAAGTGCTCAAGGGCGAGGGCGGAAGGGAAGCGGAGACTTGGTTTCACCACGATGGTCCCAGCCCGGAGACGGTAGAGCACGTACCGGATGTGCCCCTGTCCCAGAAGGACCAGGACTTCTTCTCGGCGCTGCTGCAGGCCGAGTCCAAGGTCGAGTACAGCCGACGCCATGGTGTGAGCCGCGCGGCGGTGACCCAACGTGTTCAGCGCATCCGTCGCCGCATCTCCGAGCTGCCCGAAGATCAGCAGGGCGCCGTGGATGCGTGGCTGACCCAGCAAGCCCGCTTGCACATCGCCAATACAGGCTGAGTTTCGTCGGCTATTCTGTGCCCAGCAGGGTGTGGAGACGACGATGTTTGTGGTGTTTGGACTGTTGACGGCGGCCAGTGCTTGGCCGTGCGCGAACTTGGTGACCTCGGAAGGGGAGATCGCGACCTCTGGCACGCAGGAGGTCATCTTGGCCAAGGCGGGCGAGAGCTCGGTGGTCGAGTACCGCGCGGCCTACACAGGTGACGCGGAAGAGTTCGGGTGGATCATTGCCTTGGACGGGGAGTTTGAGGCCCTGGATGATGGCGACGATGCCCGTTTTGAGACTCTGCGTGAGCACAGCGACCCGGTGGTCAGCGTGATGAGCGTGGGGGACGACGACGGTGGGGCAGGCGGGTGCGGCGCCAAGTCTGGCGGCATGCGCAACGACGCGGACACCGCTGGTGGCGGCGGAGACCTGGGGGTTGTCGCGCAGGGTTTCACTGGAAACTACGCCTACGTGGTGTTGGAGACCCAGGACGCTCAGGTGCTCGAAGACTGGCTGGTCAGCTTTGGTTTTGACGCCGGCGCGAGCCAGGCGACCTTGGATGACTACCTGGAGGAAGGTGCCCAGATGGTCTTGATCACCGTGGCTCCCGAGCGCGCTGAGACCCAGGGCGAGGCTGGGCTGCCGCCGGTTCGCATTCAGTACAAGGGGCCCCTGAGCTTCCCGGCCCGCATGGCCCGTGAGTCTGCGGCCTCGGAGATGGCCACGACCATCTACGTTCTGGGGGATGAACGCGCACAGCTCTCCGGCTGGACTCAGGTGGATCTGGCCTCTGTCGACGGGGGAGACCAGAGCCCTGAGGAGGCTTGGTACGGCGCGCTCCTGCCCATCGGCTTGGACCAGGGCTACGCCCGCGTCTATGCAGGTGCCCCTCCCGGCAGCGAGGAGTCCGCCTTCCTGACGCGCTTTGAGACCCGCGCGCCCACCGACGTGCACACCGTCGACCCGGTCTTCACCGTGGACGATGGGCAGGACACTCTGCAGACCGAGATCACCGTGTGGGACGAGGGCAGCAGTGAAGGCTGGCTCTTGATCCCACTCTTGGGTCTGGGTTTGGCCGGACTGCGACGCCGCCGGAGCTGATGGCGCGGGGTAGGCTGCGGTCTTGACCTCCTCCAAGCTCCGATCTCTCACGCCGCTGTTGCTGCTCGTCCTGGGCCTGCTCCTGCACGGCCTGTGGGCCTGGAGCATTCCGGTGCCCGTGGACTGGGACCCCGCCTACTACCGTGAGGTGGCGGGCAACATCGCCGCGGGAGAGGGGGCTGTGACCCACGCCGGGCTGCTCTGGGGGCTCGCGGAGCTGGGCCTGCCACAAGCTGCGGACCTGCACTGGAGTCCGGTCCCGAGCCGGGTCTTGGTGCCGGGGCTCTGGCTCTGGCCGGCCCATGGGGACCAGCTCACCACCGTGATCTTGGCAGCACTCTGGGGACCGCTGGCCTGGGTGCTCTCCCGCACCCTTCGTCCCGATCAACCCCGCGCGGCGCTCTGGGCCGGATTGATGGCCGCCTCCGGTCTGGGCGCGGCTCGTTTCCTGAGCACGCCGGACTCCATCGCCATCGCCGGGGTGCTTGGCGGCTGCATCTTCCTGGCCTTGCTCAAGGAGCGCTGGGTGCTCAGCGCCTTGCTGCTGGCCATCTTTGCGCTGTGTAGAGGAGAGGGCTTCTTGCTCTCGGGCATTCTGGCGTTGGTCCTTCTCTTTCACCGCAAGTGGGGGCCGGCACTTCTTGTGGGCTGCGCCGGTCCGGCGGCCTGGGGCCTGTGGCAGCTCCGCTCTTGGCACTTCGGCGGGCAGGCTTGGCTGACCCTTCGCCAGCAGGTCGCGGTCCAGCTGGACTACGGCGCTTGGGTGCGCGGCGAGCCCGGAGTGGCCTTGGTTGGGGAGCGCGCTCTCTTTGTGTTGGAGGCGCTTCCAGGCGCAGCCTTTGCGGTGCTCTTGGCCAGCGCCATATTCCTCATCCCCTTGGCCTTGCTCCGAGAACGAGGCCAGGTTCCCGCCGTCCAGTCGCTCTGGCTGGGCCTGGCTCTGTTGCCCATCGCCGTGCTGGTCTTGGCGCCAGCGGTCGCGGCCAGCGGCAGCGTCTTCCGATCCCTCGCGGTGTTTCTACCCATGCTCGCAGCCTTGGCCGGCCAGGGCCTGGAGCGTGCCGCAAGCTGGGGTGCAGAGAGGCGTGGCTACCCCAAGTCCTTTGTGGTCGCGCTGGCCCTGGTCGGTGTGGCCTGCATCTCGGTGGGTGTGGGTTGGGGGACCCTCCAGGCCAAGCCCTCCAAGCCCGTGATCTGCCCCGAGGGGCCTGGACCCTACCTGGCCTCGGATCCGCTGTCGCTCAGTGACCGGTGTGGGGTGGAGGCGCACCTCTTGCCCCAGGGGGTAAACCCTGAAGAGCTTAGGATCTACTTGGATAAATACCCGGTAGGAGGTGCGTGGCTGCGCTCGGGAGACGGGCTGGGCTTGAACCAGGAACAAGGGGCCGCTCTCTTGGGCTGGAGAGCCGATCCCCAGGGCACCTTGCGTCCTGAGTGACACAATGTCAGACCCAATCTGGGCGCTTAGGCGGTCCTGACACCTTGTCGACGAGGGCCCTTGACGCGGGCCCTAAGGGGCTCTACGGACCTTCTCAGCCTTGGCCCGCTTGTTGCAGACCCAGGATGTATAGGAGTCACCATGCGCTTGGACTGGCACGGTGAGATAGGCCAAAGCGATGCGTGAGCTACTTCAAAACAAGATGGTGTGGATCGGAGCGGTAGCCATTGTGCTGCTGTCCTTCGGTGCCGCCGCCGGCGTGAACTTTGGCGTGGTCAAGCCTCTGTTGACTCTTCCGGACGGTGCCTCGGCGCCGGAACTCGGTGAGCTGACAGCACAGGGTGGGGGCATAGAACGCCCACCACCGGGGCCTGCGCCTCGGCCCAGGGCGACCAGCCAGCAGACCTTCTTGGACAAGATCGTCAGCGGAAACATCTTCGACTCGACCATGGTCGGCGTCGAAGCGGAGACCGCCTTGGTGGACGACGGCAGCGGTCGAAAGACCAACCTGGACGTCATCCTGATCGCCACGATGGTCGCTGAGCCCGCTCAGTTCTCCTCCGCCCTGATCTCCGGAAAGGGCAAGGAAGACAAGGCCTTTGGTTACGGCATTGGCGACGAGCTTATGGGCGCCAAGATCCTGGACATCCAGCAGATGGCGGTCAAGCTCGAGGTCAACGGCGAGGTGGAGTGGCTCTACCCCGACAACACGGCCGTCAAAGAGAAGCCAGCTGCCACCGGCAGCAAGGCAAAGCCAACGGTCAAGGATGACCCCGAGGCGGGAATCACGAGCGAGGGCGGCAAGATCATTGTCGAGCGCCGCGTCGTGGATGAGGCCTTGGCCAACGTAGAGACCTTGGCCACCAAGATGCGCGTCGTGCCCCACAAGGGCTCGGACGGTGCGGTGGATGGCTACCGACTGAGCGCCATCCGGCGCGGCAGCTTGTTCGACAAGTTGGGCATCAAGAACGGCGACGTGGTGCATGGGGTCAACGGCATGCCGCTGACCAACACCGACGGCGCATTCCAAGCATTTCAAACGCTGCAGACCGAGAGCGCGTTCACCTTCGAGGTGACCCGTCGCAACCAGCGCCAGACCTTTGAGTACGAGGTCCGCTGAGCCCCCGCTCAGCAGGACTTCACGCAGGAGCAGAACCTTGCAGAACCTCTCTCTCTTTAGCCGCGGCCTCATCTCAACAAGCTTGGGAATGGGCCTGGTCCTCGGTCTCGCTGGCTTCTCGGGCAATGCCTTTGCCCAGGACACCCAGGATCTGAACGATGCTCGGAACAAGCCACCCTGCGCCACCCCGGCCACGGTGACCTTGGACTATGTTGAGTACGAGGTCCTGGACCTGGTCAAGTACATGGCCGAGACCAGTTGTAGAAACCTGATCTTGGGCGGCGACGAGCTCAAGGGAAAGGTCACCATCATCAGCCACAGGCCGGTTCCGTACTGGACTGCCTTCTCGGCGATGGAGTCTGCTCTGGCCACAGCTGGCTACACCATGGTGGAAGTGGGCGGCGCCTACAAGGTGCTCCCGACCTCCAAGGCCTCCCAGGCGCCAGTGTCCGTCTACGAGGGCACCTCCATTCCGGCGACCGACCGCGTGGTCACGCAGATCTTCCAGTTGGAGAACACCTCCGTCTCGGACATCAGCTCCATCGCCAAGGAGCTGGCTGGCCCCCAGGCCAAGATCATCGCCTACGTGCCGACCAATACGCTGATCATCACCGACAGCGCCTACAACATCCGTCGGATGTGGAAGGTCGTTGGCCAGCTCGATGTGGCCTCTCCCAAGTCTGGGATCCACATCGTCACTCTGCAGTACGCGACCGCCAGCGAGGTCAAGACCATCATCGAGCAGGTCTACGGGACCTCCGGTGACGCCTCAAGCAGCGCCTCGACGAGCACTGCCAACACGAGCACCACCAGCTCCCGCCGCAGCCGGCGCAACCGCAACAAGGACGCCGCGGCTGCTGCCAGCTCGGCTTCGGCCTCTAGCGTCGGCAGCCAGGGCAAGTACATCGAGAAGATCGTCGCCGATGAGCGTACGAACCGCTTGATCATCCTGGCCAACGACGAGGCCATGGAAGCGGTGGCCAAGCTCATCGCTGAAGTGGACGTGGACGTAGATCCGGCCAACCGGGCCCAGATCCACGTGGTCTACCTGGAGCACGCTGACGCGACCGAGGTCGCCACCACCCTGAGCAACCTCTCAGAGGGCGGCGCCTCCAACAGCCGCACCCCAGCGCGCACGACCCGCACGACCCGCACCACCCGGACCAACCCCGCGGCTGCCAAGCCGGCGGACACACCCTCCAGCGGCACAAGCGCCACTGCGCTCTTGGACGACGGCGTGCGCATCACCGCGGACGAGAACACCAACTCCCTGGTCATCGTCGCCTCTCCCGAGGCCTTCCAGATCCTCCAGCAGGTCATCAACAAGCTGGACATCCGCCGCAAGCAGGTCTTCGTCGAGGTGGTCATCATGGAGATGGCCTCCGAAGACACCATGGACCTGGGCATGAGCTACCACACCGGTATTCCTGGGGATTCGGCCACCGGCATCGTGTCCTCTCAGGTGGGGCCCAGCTCTCTGGGCATCAGCACCGACCTGCTCTCGGGCGTGGCCATGGGTGTGTACGGAGACAGCATCTCCATCGACACCCCGACTGGTCCGCTGTCCATTCCCGCCTTTGGAGTCGTCGTCAGCGCGTTGCAGGCCAACTCCAGCGTGAACATCCTCTCCACGCCCAACATCATGACCTTGGACAACGAAGAGGCTGAGATTGTGGTTGGCCGCAACGTGCCTTTCCCAACCTCGCAGGGCCGTGACTCCAACAACAACCCCATCATCAGCTTCCAGCGTGAGGACGTGGCCATCACCTTGAAGGTGACCCCACAGATCAACGAGTCGGACTACGTCACGATGGAGGTCTACCAAGAGGTCACGGAGATCGAGGAGAGCGCTGCTTCGGGCAGCGATCTGGTCGCCAGCGGCGGTCCCACCACCTCCAAGCGCACCGCAGACACCACGGTCCTGGTCAAAGACAACCAGACCGTCGTGATCGGCGGCCTGATGAGCACCACCGAGACCGAGGTGGAGACCAAGGTTCCGCTGCTCGGTGACCTGCCCCTGGTCGGCGTGCTCTTCCGCTCCAAGAGCACCACGACCCGCAAGACCAACCTGCTCATCTTCCTGACCCCCCACGTCATCGACACCCCCGAAGACCTGCAGGAGGTCTACGAGATCAAGGTGGCCCAGCGTGAGGAGTTCCTGCGCCGCTTCTACGGAAAGACCGAAGTGGAGCAGATGCAGGCCCTCGACGAGCTGCTCTCCTACTCGATGAACATCACGGACGAGCCCAGCAAGTACCGCACGAAGATCGACAACGGCAGCAACTCCGAGACTCTGATTGGAAATGCGGAAGAAGAGGCTGTTGAAGGCGACGCGCCCGATGCCCTCCCTCAGGACCCTCCAGAGAGTCCTGCGGCTGGCCCTGACACCGTTCCCGAGGACCTCTAAGCCATGGCCATTCGCCGTCGAAGCCTGGATGAGGTGTTGCAAGACCGCGGCCTGAGCGCCGACGGGCTCGCAGATGTGCGCAAGCAAGCGGAGAAGTCCGGCATCAGCATGCTGGACAGCGTGCAGCGCTCCGAGCTCTCTCAGATTGCTGTGACCCGTGCGCTGGCCGATCTGACCGGTCTGCCTGTGATCGAAGAGATCGACCTGGAGGCCATCGACATCGAGCTGGTCCGGCGAATCCCACTGGGCTTGGCCCGTGAGCAGCAGATCCTGCCCTTGTGGCTGGACGCGAAGGGCCGCGTTGTGGCTGGCATCGCATCTCCAGCCTGCCTGCCCAGCGCGGACGACTTGCGCGTGGTTCTGGGGCGCCCCGTGGACCCCGTTCTGGTGCCCGCCAACGTGCTCAAGGACGCCATCAACAAGAGCTTTGACCGCGCCGCCCGCTCCGCCTCGGCCGTGATGTCCGAGATCGAAGAGGAGCAGGACGACATCTCGGGTGACCTCTCGCTGGAAGAGGACATCCTCGATGACCCCAACCAAGCGCCCATCATTCGCTTTGTGAACACCCTGCTGACCCAGGCCATCAAGGACCGGGCCAGTGACATTCACATCGAGCCCTTCGAGAAAGAGCTGTTGGTGCGCTTCCGCATTGACGGTGTGCTCTACGAGATCGTCAAGCCGCCACCCCGGCTTCAGGCCAGCATCGTCAGCCGAATCAAGATCATGGCGGGCCTGAACATCGCTGAGAAGCGCATCCCCCAGGACGGCCGAATCCGCATCCGCATGGCAGGCCGCGAGGTGGACCTTCGTGTCTCCACCTTGCCCGTTCGATACGGCGAGCGGGTGGTCATGCGTATTCTGGAGAAGGGCCAGGTCTTCTCGCTCAATGGCATCGGAATGTCTCAGGAGAACCTGGACATCTTCCGGGAGTACATCACCCGGCCCCACGGCATCATTCTGGTCACCGGGCCTACCGGTTCCGGTAAGACCACCAGCCTCTATTCGGCCTTGGCGGAGATCAACTCCCCGGATCTGAACATCCTCACCATCGAGGATCCCATCGAGTACGAGCTCCGTGGCATTGGTCAGACCCAGGTGAATCACAAGATTAACCTGAGCTTTGCCAACGTCCTTCGCGCTCACTTGCGTCAGGACCCCGACGTCATCCTGGTCGGAGAGACCCGTGACAAGGAGACAGCGGACAACGCCGTTCAGGCCTCGCTCACCGGTCACTTGGTGTTCTCCACCCTGCACACCAACGATGCCCCAGGCGCCTTCCCGCGACTGACGGACATGGGCGTTGAGCCCTTCTTGGTGGCCTCGTCTTTGCTGATGATTCTGGCCCAGCGTCTGGTGCGCCGAATCTGCTCAGACTGCAAGCAGGCCTACGAGCCGCTGGACGGCGAGCTTGCCGACTTGGGCTTGACCCGAGCGGACCTTGAAGGGCGCGTGGTCTACAAGGCCGTGGGCTGCGAGACCTGTCTGAAGACTGGGTACAAGGGCCGAACCGGCATCTACTCGCTCCTGGAAGTGACCGACGTCATTCGCGACGCGGTCATGAAGGAGAGCGACGGCGCCACCATCAAGAAGGTCGCCGTGGCCAACGGCATGAAGACCCTGCGGGACGATGGAATCCGCAAGGTCTTCGAGGGCGACACCACCTTTGAGGAGGTCATGCGTGTGACCTCTGAGGACTCCCGATAGTGGCCGTCTTTGAGTACAAAGGCTTCGATGCCAACGGCAAGTCCGTCGCCGGAGTCATCGACGCCGAGGGCGCCAAGACCGCACGCTCAAAGCTGCGCAAGCAGGGTCTGTTTCCCACGGACCTGAACGAGCAGAGAGCGGGCGCCAAGGCCGCCAAGGGCAGCGGTCTCAACGTTGAGATCGACTTCTCCAAGTACTTCGAGCGGGTCAGCGTTCAAGACGTGGCGACCTTGACCAGTCAGCTCTCCACGCTGATCGGCGCGGGCATTCCCATGGTGGAAGCGCTCTCAGCCATGCTGGACCAGGTCGAGAACGACAAGCTTCGCATCATCCTGGCCGAGGTGAGGGACAAGGTGAACGAGGGATCTACCCTCGCAGACGCCATGACCGGACACCCAGATGTCTTCTCGGGCCTCTACGTCAACATGGTTCGCGCCGGCGAGGCCAGTGGGGCCTTGGAGACGGTCCTTCTCCGTCTGACGGAGTACACCGAGTCCAGCGTTCGTCTGCGCGGCAAGCTGATCTCCGCGATGATCTACCCCGTGCTGATGACCGGTGTGGGCTGCGCCATCGTCGTGGGGCTGTTCGTCTTTGTCATCCCCAAGATGCGCAGCATCTTTGACTCTTTCGGCGAAGAGCTGCCTTGGATTACCTCCATGCTCTTCACCATCTCGGACTTTGCCACCAAGTGGTGGTGGCTCATCGCGCTGCTCATGGGTGTGGGCGGCTACTTCTTCCGCCGCTGGAAGAAGACCCCAGCGGGCACCATGAAGTGGGACGGCTGGATGCTGGCCGTACCGGTCTTTGGCCGCATGAACCGCCTGGTCGCGGTCGCACGCTTCTGCCGCACCCTGTCTACGTTGTTGGACGCCGGCGTGCCTATTTTGCAGGCCCTTGGAATTGTCTCTACCGTTGTGGAGAACAAGGTAATGGAGGACGCGGTCAACGCCGCGGCCAAGAACGTGACCGAAGGCCAGTCTCTGGCCGGCCCGCTCAAAGCCAGCAGTCAGTTCCCCCCCATCGTCACGCACATGATCGCCATCGGCGAGCGTACCGGTGAGCTGGAGAACATGCTCGGCAAGGTGGCCGATGCCTACGAGACGGAAGTCGACAACCTGGTCACCGGGCTGACCAGTCTGCTCGAGCCGATTCTGATTTTGATGATGGGTGGAATCGTGGCCTTTGTTGCCCTGGCGATTCTGCTCCCAATGCTCAACATGTCCAGCATGGCTGGATGATGCTTTCAACCTTTTCTATTGGAGGAAACATGAACTCTTCTACCCCCAGCCGCCTGATTCGGGCTGCGCGCAGCCAGCAGGGCATGACCCTGGTGGAGATCATGGTCGTCATCGCCATTCTTGGCACCTTGATGTCCGTTGTGGCCTTCTCCGTGGTCGGTCGCCTCAACGAGGCCAACTGCTCCACCACCGTGTTGACCATGAAGAACGCAGACCAAGCTCTGCAGCTCTACTCGGCCAAGAAGAAGGGCAAGTTCCCCAGCACCAGCGATGGCTTGGAGGCTGCCGCCAAGTACTTCGGCAGCGGTGAGGTACCTCTGGACGCTTGGGGCAACGAGTTCCAGTACAACTCCCCAGGCTCCCACTCCGACAAGCCTTACGAGATCGTCTCCTACGGCAAAGATGGCGTGGAAGGCGGAGATGATGCAGACAGCGACATCCAGAGCTGGGCCACCGACGAGGCCTGCGACTGGTAATGGACCGGCGTTCTGCCAAGAGGGAGGCCCTGGGCTTCTCCGTGTTGGGTGCCGCCTTGGCGGTGGTGCCTGTGGTCTGGATTGTTCTTGGAATTGGAGTTTGAAGTAGGTGCTTGCAAGAGCCGCCAGAGCAGGGATGACCCTCATCGAGATCATGGTCGTCATCGCGATCATGGCGGTGGTGCTTGGGGTCTCCATCATCTCGATGTCCGGCGTGCTCGGCCTGCAACAGACCGGTGCGACCAAGGAGCTGGCGCAGACCTACCGCTTCCTCGCCAACGAGGCGGCGCTCAAGAACGTGACCTTCCGCATCGCCTACAACTTGGATGAGCGCAGCTACAAGATCGAGGTCGCAGCACCCGATGCCTTGGTGTTCACCGAGCCGGAGAAGCGCGAGGAGTACGAGGAGCTAATGGCCGAGAAGATGTCCGACCTGCAGGGTCTGGAGAACTTCGAGGACATGAACCTCTCCGATGAGGAGCTGGAGCTGCTCGAGGGCTCCCGTCGCTTTGAGGGCATGGACGATGCCGCGCTGAACACCGAGGTCACCCTGCCGCGGGGCAGCTACTTCGCGTGGATCTACACGCCCCAGTACAGCGAGGCCGTCGAGCCGCAGTTCGACTTCAATGACCCGGACTTCGACCCGGACCAGGAGGAGCTCGAAGAGCCCACCATCGTCTACAGCTACATCTTCTCCAATGGCCACGTCGAGCACACCCTGGTGCGCATCGCAGCGATGGATGACCCTGCCGATGGGCTGACCATCGAGGTGGAGCCCCTCTCGGGCCGGGTGGAGATGCACGACGGTGACTTTGGGGTGGAAGACAGCATGTCTTGGTTGCCGGACGAAGGCCCGGATTTGGACATCTGATGCGCCGCACGCTTAAAAAGGCATTCTCGCTGCTCGAGGTCATGGTGGCCCTCGGCATCCTCTCGGTCGCACTCTTCGTGCTCATCGACGGGCAGGCGACCGCTGTGCTTATGACGCTGGAGGCCTCCAAGATCACGGTGGCCACCACCCTGGCGCAAGAGAAGATGTCCGAGTGCGTGCTCATCTTGGAGTCCGAGGGATTCCAGGAGAACGACATCAACAAGGAAGGGGACTTCGAAGACGGCATCTTCTCGGAGTTCCGAGCTGGCGGTCTGGACGGCACCTTCGATGACGCCAACGCCGAGGAGTACGAGGACTACCACTGGGCCTACACCATTCGGAAGGTGGACCTGAACCTGAGCGGCGACATCGCCTCGATGGCGGCTGGCTTTGCAGGCAGCGGCATGGCTGGAGAGGAGGCCGCGGCGGCGACCCAAGAGCAGAGCCAGCAGATGGATCTGAACGACATGGGCATCTCCAACGACATGCTCACCGACCAGATCTCTCCCTTCATCCGTGAGATCCGCGTGATCGTCTGGTGGGGCGATGAGGACTTCGACGAGGAGAAGAGCGACGACTGGGTGGAGATCGTGACCCACGTGGTCAACCCAACGGGCCAAGTGGTTCCGGCGGCGCCCCAATGATCCGGCGCCTCTCCGCGCCACGGGCCGGCATGACCCTCATCGAGGTCGTCATCGCCTTGGGCATCCTGGCCGTCATCGGCGTGCTCACCATGAGCACCGTGACCAGCACGCTGAAGGCCCGCGAGGTCTTGGCCGAGCAGGATGAGGTGCAGCAGTACGCGCGCGTCACCCTCTCTAAGCTCACCCACGAGCTGCGCTTGGCCTACCTGAGCTGGAACAAGAACGTGCCCAACACCTACCAGACGGTGTTTGTGGGCAAGGACACGGGCGATGTGGACACCCTCTGGTTCGCCAGCTTGAGCCACCAGCGCCTCTACCAAGGGGCCCGAGAAGGGGACCAGACCGAGATCACCATCTGGGGCGATGACGACCCAATCAACGATGGCCGCTACGCTCTGCTGCACCGCGAGGCCGCGCGCATCGACCACGAGCCGGCAAAGGGCGGCGTGATCTACCCCTTGGCCTACAACGTGCGCAGCCTGTCCATCCGCTACTTGGACCCGACCACCTGCGAGTGGGAAGACGAGTGGGACAGCACCTCCACCGAGCAGCTTCAGCGTCTGCCTCGGGCGGTTCAGTTCACCCTGACGCTCATGGGCCCTGATCCCGACAAAGAGGACAAGCTCAAGCCCTACACCTTCGCTGGGACCACCGTGCTCCAGTACGGCAAGCGCGCCCGCTGCCAGATCTTTGGTGGCGAAGATGACGAGGGCGAGATCTCCAGCTCCGAAGGCAATGAGGTGGTGCGATGAGGCGCCTCTGGCACGAGCTGACCCGACCTCGCGGGCGCAAGGCGATGCCTTTCGCGGGTGCTGGGCGCCGACGCTCCGGAGAGCGTGGATTGGCGTTGCTGATGGTCATGGCCTCCATCGCCATCATCACGGTCATCACCGTAGAGCTGAGCTACGACGGGCGCGTGCGCCTGGTCAAGAGCGCCCATGAGCGCGACAAGGTGGCCGCCAGGTACCTGGCCGAGAGCGGCGCCAACATCTACCGGCTCATCTTGGTTGCAGACCAGCAGATCTCCGGCGCCTTGGGCGGCATGATGCCCGAGGGTATGAACGTGCAGGGCCTCTGGCAGATGTTGCCCGCCGTGAACACCGGCTTGATGCGCATGCTCTTCACGAGCGGTGGCAGCGTAGACGACGGCGAGATCGAGGAGTTCCAACAGGAGGGCGTGAGCGACGAGGCCCGCGAGGAGTCCCGCGAGGAGGCCTCCAAGTTCTCCTCCAAGGGCTTCTTGGACTTTGAGGGCGACTTCGAGGCCGAGATCAAGGACATGGACGGGCGCATCAACGTGAACCGTCTGGGCCGAAGCTGCCCCGGTCGAACCTGCCCCAGCATCACCGAGCTCCAGCAAGACCCCATCGCGCAGCAGCTCTACGGGCTGATGAGTGGGGAGGAGAACGACCAGTGGTTCTACGAGCACAACATCGACCGCTGGGAGATCATCGGCAACATGGCCGACTGGATCGACCTGGACACCAACCGCGTCTTTAGAGGCGGCTACGAGGACTCGCTCTACCAGACCCTGGACGACTCCTACTTGAGCAAGAACGCTCAGTTCGACACGCTCGAGGAGATCCGCCAGGTCGACGGCTGGCAGGGCGAGGTCTACGAGAAGTTCGGCGAGCGCCTGACCGTCTACGGCGGCGGCAAGATCAACGTGAACAGCGCCGACAACGCGGCCTTGTGCGGGCTGCTGCGCGCACACACCACCACCCCTGGTGTGCTCAACGACTGTGATGGCTTCATCGAACGCTGGCAGTCCAACGAGCTCATCTCCTTTCAGTCTTGGACCAAGGGCGAAGAGTTCGTGACCAGCGCCCAAGACCGAGCTGGAGTGGTGATTGATGACCCCAAGAAGCTGGCGGACTCCATTAGCTTTGAGTCCAAGACCTTCCTGGTGGAATCCACCGGTCTGGTCGGGGCTTCGGCTGCCAAGCTGACGGTGGTTTACGACTTTACGACCTCGAAAAAGGTCGGACGAATCAAGTACTGGAGAATGGACTGATGGCCCGTGTGATCGGAATCGATCTCGGCTCCCACGCTGTCAAATTGCTGTCTCTTATACACATCTCCGAGCCCACGAGACAGGCAGAAATCTCGT